>NZ_BAAAPK010000001.1:1229526-1844290 GCF_039531105.1 Microbacterium lacus | reverse complement strand
AAGGTCAACGGCCGCCTCGTGCCGCTGGAGTCCGAACTTCAGAGCGGCGACGTCGTCGAAGTCTTCACTTCGAAGAATCCGGATGCCGGCCCCAGTCAGGACTGGCTCGGATTCGTCAAGAGCACGAGGGCCCGAAGCAAGATCCGCGGCTGGTTCACGAAGGAGCGCCGCGAAGAGGCGATCGAGCAGGGCAAGGAATCGATCGCGCGCGCGATGCGCCGGCAGAACCTGCCGCTGCAGCGGCTGATGAATCAGGACTCGTTCTCCGAGGTGGCCCGGTCCTTGAACTACGAGGACGTCACGGCACTGTATGCCGCCGTCGGCGAAGGGCACGTGTCGACCCAGTCGGTCATCGAGAAGGTCACGGCGGCCGTCACCGCGGATGACACGTCGACCGGGCCGATCGACATCCCGCACGTCGGGCGTTCCCGTCAGCCGCGCGGCGGCGATTCCGGGATCCTCGTGCGCGGTGCTCCGGACATCCTCGTGAAGCTCGCGAAGTGCTGCACTCCGGTCCCGGGCGACGACGTCGTCGGGTTCGTCACACGCGGCAGCGGCGTATCGGTGCACCGCGCAGACTGCACGAACGTCAAGTCCCTCATGGACGACGCCGAACGCCTGATCGAGGTGGAGTGGGCACCGACGACGAAGAGCATCTTCCTCGTGCAGATCCAGATCGAGGCGCTCGACCGCTCCGGCCTCCTGAGCGATGTCACCCGTGTGCTCAGCGAGCACCACGTCAACATCCTCTCGGCGACCGTGTCCACCACGAACGACCGTCTCGCGCTCAGCCGGTTCGTGTTCGAGATGGGCGACATCGTGCACCTCGAGCGGGTGCTGAACGCGGTGCGCCGCATCGACGCGGTCTACGACGTGTACCGGGTCACGTCCTCCTGAGCACTTCGCCACCAACGGCCGCCCAGCCCTCCAGGAGCGCGATCGCGGCCTTCTTGTTCGGCAGCGAGCGGCGCTCCCGCAAGTGCGCCCGGGCGGGCTCGATCAGATCCGGGTGCGCCCGCACGAGCATGCGGGCGGCCCGCACGTTCTCGTCGTCACCGGTGCGCACGAGATCGGCGAGCGTGCGCACCGGGTGGGTCACCCATACGCCGCCGAGGAGCCACAGGTCGTCCGGTTCGACGCACAAGTCGCGGTAGACCAGACGTCGGCCGAACGTGCGGTGCAGCCGCCGCGGCACGGCACGCTGCACCGTGTGGCGGGCGGGCGGATCGTGAAGACCGCCGTGCACCCACGCTGCGCTGAGGTGCGTCGCGGCGAGCACGTCACCCAGCAGGGCGGCGAGCGAGCCCGCCCGGAGCGCCGGGGTCTCGACGGCATCGGCGGGGATGAAGGCGTCGCCGAGATCCACCGTGTGGCCGTCCAGCCGCGCGGCCGTCAACTCGGCGAGCGAGAGGGCATCGCCCGGGAAGTACAGGAACGGGGAGGCCATGACAGCAACTGTGCCCGAGCGCGTCGCCCGGGACCGGCGTTCCCGGCGCCCTGTGGACAAACCGAGCGAGTGAGGTCAGCCGCCCAGCGCGCTCAGCCAGTTCTTGCGTGCCTCCAGCGCCTCGGTGGCCTTCGCGATCGCCCGCTTGTCGCCGCTCGCCGTCGCGGCCGCGAGCTCGGACTCGAGCTTCTCGATCGCCTCGGTGAGCTGACGCGTCATGTCGTTCGCGCGCGCCTTGGTCTCGGGGTTGTTGCGCTTCCAGTCCGTCTCCTCGCGCGTGCGGAGAGAGGTCTCGATGCGACGCAGATCGTCGTCGAGGACCCGCTCCTTGTCGCGCGGGAAGATCCGCCCGATCTCATCCCACTGACGCTGGATCGCCGTCAGCGCGGCACGGGCCTTCGCAAGATCCGGCTCATCGGCGATCGTGCGGGCCTCCACGAGGAGCGCGCGTTTGGCATCGATCTTCTCGCGGGACGCTTCGGCGTCGGCCGCCTCACGCTCTCCGCGAGCGCCGTAGAGCGCGTCACCGGCGGCCTTGAAGCGCGCCCAGAGGGCGTCATCGGCCTTCTTGCCGGCGCGGCCGGCGGTCTTCCACTGGTCCAGGAGCTCGCGGTAGGCCCCGATGCCGTCCTCGCCCTTCGGAGCGAGAGCCTCGGCCTTCTCGACGAGCCGCGCCTTCTGATCGCGCACCGTCTTGTGCGCCTCGTCGAGCTCGGCGTAGAACTCACGGCGATGCTTGTCGACGATCGCGCGGGCGTCGCGGAATCGCTTCCACAGCTGCTGCCCGGTGGACTTCGGCAGTCGGGGACCGGACTGCTGCTGCGCCTGCCACTGATCGAACAGCGACGCGAGCTCCGCGGAGGCCTGCTTCCACTGCACGGTCTTGGGGTCGCGCGCGGCGAGGGCCTCGGCCCTCTCCACCAGGACGACGCGTGCCGCGACGGCGTCGTCGACGGCCTGGCGGGATGCCGCAGCCTCCGTGGCGGACGCCGCGGTGAGCTCCTCGGTCAACGCACGGACGCGGGCATCGAGTGCAGCGAGGTTTCCGACCGCAGCCGCGCCGTCGATCTTGGCGTGCAGCGCGTCGGCGGTGGCGCGCAGGTCGGAGGCGGGGGCGCCGCCGCTGCGGTGACGCACCTCCAGGAGGGACACCTCGCCCGCGAGATCGGTGAACTTCCGCTGGTAGTAGGCGAGCGCCTCTTCGGGCGTCCCATCCGGGTACTCCCCGACGACGCGCCAGCCTTCGGCCTCGCGCACCGAGACGACGCCGTGCTCGTCCACGCGACCCCACGGCTCCTGGTCCGAGGGCACGGCTTCGGTCGCGCCCGCGGGCGCCGCCGGGGCGGATGCCGCTCGCGGGGCCCGGGGAACGGGACGCGCGGGACCGGGCCGGGGAGTGGGCCGGACCGTCTCGCCGGCGTCGGCGGTCGGAGCGGATCCGGTCGGGTTCTCGGGAGTGGACTCTGCTGCAGCAGTCACGGAATGCACCTCATCGCGGCTCGCGCCGCCTGGGGGAGTATGGATGGCTCCTCAGCCTAGTACGGGCCGCCCCCGGCGCCGCGGGCTCCGCGCGCTCCGACACCGATCCGTGACGGACATCGGGTCGCCGGAGCTCCGGGTCACTCCGTGACGGTCGGCGAGGGGTCCGGGGACGCGGTGTCGCTGGGCACCGGCGTGCTCGAGGGGCTGGTGGACGGTGTCGCAGTGGGCGCGGGGGACGGGGCGCCGGGTCCGGCGGTGTAGTACAGGGTCTGACCGATGAGGATCGCGACGATCAGTGCCCCTCCGGCGATGCCCGCGATCAGATCGTCGCGGCGGCGCCGCCGCGCCAGCGAATCGTGGAAGCTCTGCCGAGCCTGATACACCCGCGCCCGCTCGCGCTCGGCTCGCGTGTCGCGCTGCTTGCCACCCGTGGCCACGGGACCTCCTTCATACCCCGGGCTTCCCGGGCGGGATGATCCTACGGTCCGCCGGGGTGGCCGCCAAACGCGCGCGTCCGACGCGGACGTTAGCCTTGAGCGGTGTCCTCCGCCGCGCTCTTCCAGGGCCAGACCCCCCTCGCCGTGCGGATGCGCCCGACATCGCTGGACGAGGTCGCGGGTCAGTCCCATCTGCTCAAGCCCGGTTCACCCCTCGTGCAGCTCGCGCGCGCCGACGTCTCGACCGGCGCCGCGAGCTCGGTGATCCTCTGGGGACCGCCCGGCACGGGCAAGACGACCCTCGCGCAAGCGATCGCCCGCTCGTCCGGGCGCCGCTTCGTCGAGCTCTCCGCGGTCACGGCGGGCGTCAAGGACGTGCGGGAGGTCATGCAGGAGGCCCTCACGCAGCGCGATCTCTACGGGCAATCCACCATCCTCTTCCTCGACGAGATCCACCGTTTCACCAAGGCCCAGCAGGACGCGCTGCTTCCGGGTGTGGAGAACGGCTGGGTCGTGCTGATCGCCGCCACGACCGAGAACCCCTCGTTCTCGGTGATCTCGCCCCTGCTGTCCCGCTCGCTGCTGCTCACGCTCCAGCCGCTCACGGACGACGATCTCGCAATGCTGCTGGACCGCGCGGTCGCCGATCCGCGCGGTCTCTCGGCTCGGGTGAGCGTCGCGCCCGAGGCGCGGGACGCCCTGGTGCGCCTGGCCTCCGGCGATGCGCGTCGCGCACTGACGGCGCTCGAGGCCGCCGCGGCGCTCGCGGAGCCCGATGACGCGTCGGACGAGAAGCCGACCGTCACCGCCGACCACGTCGCAAGTGCCGTCGATCGGGCCCTGCTGCGCTACGACCGCCAGGGCGACGAGCACTACGACGTGATCAGCGCCTTCATCAAGTCGATCCGCGGCTCCGACGTCGACGCGGCCATGCACTACCTGGCCCGCATGATCGAGGCGGGGGAGGATGCGCGCTTCATCGCCCGGCGGCTGGTGATCTCGGCATCCGAAGACATCGGCCTCGCCGATCCGCAGGCGCTGTTGATCGCGGTCGCCGCCGCCGACGCCGTCGCCTTCATCGGGATGCCGGAAGGCCGCATCCCGCTCGCAGAGGCGACCGCGTACCTGGCCACGACGGCGAAGTCCAACGCCGCCTACCTCGCGATCGACAAGGCGATCGCCGACGTGCGGGCGGGCGGCTTCGGTCGTGTCCCACCCCACCTGCGTGACGCCCACTATCCGGGAGCGAAGCGGCTCGGACACGGCAAGGGGTACCGCTACCCCCACGACTCCGACGTCGGCGTCGTGGCTCAGCAGTACCTGCCCGACGATCTGAGCGGGCGCCGCTACTACGAGCCGACCGCCCACGGTCAAGAGCGCGATGTACAGGCGCGGCTCGAGAAGATCCGGCGCATCATCGGCGGCTGATCCCGATCTGGTAAGCTTGACCGGCTCGAAACGTCGTTTTCGGGTATCTCCTCCTCACATCACACCTTCGCTGCGCCCCGACGTGCGCACCGAGCAGGGTGGGGCGGGGATACGTCCATGAGTCCGCGAAAGACGCGGCCATGTCGTTTTGGAAGGACACATCCGTGCCCACGAAGTCCCAGGACCGCCGCAAGGTCCGCCTCTCCCGCGCGCTCGGCATCCCGCTGACGCCCAAGGCCGCCAAGTACCTCGAGAAGCGTCCGTACGCTCCGGGTGAGCACGGCCGCACCAAGCGCAAGCAGGACAGCGACTACGCCGTCCGCCTCCGCGAGAAGCAGCGTCTGCGCGAGCAGTACGGCATCCGCGAGAAGCAGATGCGCAACACGTTCAACGAAGCCCGCCGCACCCAGGGCCTGACGGGTGAGAACCTCGTCGAGCTCCTCGAGATGCGTCTGGACGCACTCGTCCTGCGCGCCGGCTTCGCCCGCACCACCGCGCAGGCACGCCAGCTGGTCGTGCACCGCCACATCCTGGTCGACGGTCAGACGGTCGACCGCCCCTCCTTCCGCGTGAAGCCGGGTCAGCTCATCCACGTCAAGACCAAGAGCCAGGGCACCGAGCCCTTCCAGGTCGCGGCTGCCGGCGGTCACGCCGACGTGCTTCCCCCGGTTCCGGGCTACCTCGAGGTCGACCTCTCGACCCTTCAGGCGCGGCTCGTCCGTCGCCCGAAGCGCGCAGAGGTCCCCGTGACGGGTGACGTGCAGCTCGTCGTCGAGTACTACGCCGCCCGATAAGGACGACGCATACGACAGCAGAGGGCGCCGGGGTCACCCGGCGCCCTCTGCTGTTCTCGCTTACGATGGGGGTTGCCGCGCCCCGCGGCGAAGGAAGTGGTGTCATGAGAAACCTGCTGTGGTTCCTGTTGGGTGTGATCGGCGGCTTCGTGGCGGCCCACCTCATGAACAAGGATCCCCGCGGGCACGAGGTGCTGGCCGAAGTCGACGCTCGCATCACCGAGTTCACCGATCGCATCGGCGACGCCTACCGTGAGCAGGAAGCGCGCATCGGCGGTCTCGTCGACGCCGCCGCGAACACCGCCGGCGATGCCGCGGACGCCGCCGCCACCAAGCTCACCGACTGACACCCCACCCATCAGGCGGTGTCCACGACGGACGCCGCCCTTTTTCGAGGACTCCCCATGCAGACCGCAGAGCTGGCCGATCGATTCCTGCGCTACTTCGAGAAGCGCGACCACACCATCGTCCCCTCCGCCTCGCTGGTCACGGACGATCCCGCGCTGCTGTTCACGGTCGCGGGCATGGTGCCGTTCATCCCGTACCTGAGCGGCGACGTGCCGGCGCCGTACGCCCGCGCGGCCGATGTGCAGAAGTGCATCCGCACGAACGACATCGAAGAGGTCGGCAAGACGCCGCGCCACGGCACGTTCTTCCAGATGCTCGGCAACTGGTCGTTCGGCGACTATTTCAAAGAGGGCGCGATCACGTACGCGTGGGAGCTGCTGACCACGTCCGAAGCCGACGGCGGTCTCGGGTTCGACCCCAAGGACCTCTGGGTCACCGTCTACAAGGACGACGACGAGGCGTTCGACCTGTGGCGACGGATCGCCGGCCTTCCCGAGGAGCGCATCCAGCGCCTGGACAAGGACACGAACTACTGGAGCACCGGTCTGCCGGGGCCCGCCGGCCCGTGCTCGGAGATCTTCTTCGACCAGGGTCCCGCGTACGGCGTCGACGGGGGACCGGCGACGGATGACGACCGGTACGTCGAGATCTGGAACCTCGTCTTCATGCAGTACGCGATCGACGACGTCACCTCGAAGTACGACTTCCGCATCGTGGGCGAGCTGCCCCAGAAGAACATCGACACCGGCATGGGCCTGGAGCGCATCGCGTTCATCAAGCAGGGCGTGCAGAACATGTACGAGACCGACCAGGTGCGCCCGGTCCTGGATCTCGCCGCGCAGTTGAGCGGTCGTCGCTACGGGGCCGACCACACCGACGACGTGCGCATGCGCATCATCGCCGACCACGTCCGCTCGTCCCTCATGCTGCTCTCCGACGGCGTGACTCCGTCGAACGAAGGACGCGGGTACATCCTCCGCCGGCTCATGCGGCGCGGCATCCGCTCGATGCGCCTGCTCGGCGTGGACGGCCCCACGTTCCCCGAGCTGTTCGCCGCCTCGCGCGACGCGATGAAAGCCGTCTACCCGGAACTGGAGACCGAGTACGGACGCCTGTCGGCGTACGCGTTCGCCGAGGAGGAGACGTTCCTGCGCACCCTCGCGGCCGGGACGACCACGCTCGACCTCTCGGTCGCGCAGACGAAGAAGAGCGGCGGCACCACGATCGCCGGCTCTGAGGCCTTCCTGCTGCACGACACGTACGGCTTCCCGATCGACCTGACTCTCGAGATCGCCGAAGAGGCCGGGCTCTCCGTCGACCGCGCCGCATTCGACGCGCTCATGCTCGAGCAGCGCACCCGCGCGAAGGCCGACGCGCGCTCCCGCAAGCGGGCGCTCGCCGACACGAGCGTGTACCGCGAGTACCGCGCCCAGGGCGAGACGGTGTTCACCGGCTACACCGAACTCGAAACGGAGTCGCGCGTGCTCGGCATCCTCGTCGACGGCGTGTCGGTCGACCGCGCCACCACGGGCCAGATCGCCGAGGTGATCCTCGCCGACACCGCCCTGTACGCGGAGTCCGGCGGTCAGGTCGCCGACAAGGGCGCGATCGTCGGCCCCGGGTACGAGCTCGAGGTCCTCGATGTGCAGAAGCCCGTGCCGGGCCTGATCAGCCACACGGTCGAGGTCTCGGTGGGCGAAGTGGGTGTCGGGCAGCCGGCGACCTCCGTCGTGGATGCCGTCAACCGGCGCGCCGCGCGGCAGGCGCACTCGGCGACGCACCTCGTGCACGCCGCGCTGCGGGACACGCTCGGCAAGAGCGCGACCCAGGCCGGGTCGCTGAACCGCGCGGGCTACATGCGCCTGGACTTCACGTGGGGGCAGGCGCTCTCACCCGAGACGCGCACCGAGATCGAGGAGATCGCCAACACCGCCGTGCGCGACAACCTCGAGGTCACCACGCGTGTCCTGTCGCTCGACGAGGCGAAGTCGCTCGGCGCGATGGCGCTCTTCGGCGAGAAGTACGGCGACACCGTGCGCATGGTCGACATCGGCGGCCCGTGGTCGCGCGAGCTCTGCGCGGGAACCCACGTGTCCTCGAGCGCCGAGATCGGTCTCGTGAACCTCGTCGGCGAGTCCTCCGTCGGCGCGTCCAACCGTCGTGTCGAAGCCCTCGTCGGCCAGGATGCGTTCCGTGAGCTGGCCGCCGAGCGCGCGATCGTGTCGCAGCTCACGTCGAGCCTGAAGACCCCGCGCGATCAGCTGCCCACGCGCATCGCCGAGCTCGCGGCGAGCCTGAAGGCCGCGGAGAAGAAGATCGCCGCGTTCGAAGCGCGCGCCCTGGCCGATCGTGTCCCGGCTCTCGCCGCGAACGCCGCGACCGTGGGCCGGTATCGCGTGGTCGCCGAATCGATCGGATCCGCGGGGTCGGCCGACGACGTGCGCGCCCTGGCGCTCGGCATCCGCGACCGCCTCGGCACGGACGCGGCCGTGGTCGCCGTCGGTGCCGATGTCGGCGGTCGGGCCGTCGTGATCGTCGCGACGAACGACGCCGCGCGTTCGGCCGGTGCGCGCGCCGGTGCGCTCGCCAAGATCGCCGCCGCCACGCTCGGCGGCGGCGGAGGCGGACGGGACGATGTCGCCCAGGGCGGCGGCACCGACGCGGCGGCGCTGCCGACGGCGCTCGGCGCCGTGAAGGCCGCGCTCGAGGACGCGTGAGCGGGTTCCGCCGCGGCGTCCGACTCGGGATCGACGTCGGCAAGGCGCGCGTCGGGGTCGCCCGTTGCGATCCCGACGGGCTTCTGGCCACTCCGGTCGAAACCGTCCCGCGCACGGATGCCTCCTTGGCGCGGATCCTCGACCTCGCGGGGGAGCATGACGCGATGGAGCTGCTCGTCGGGCTGCCGCTGAACATGCGCGGGGAGGACACCGCCTCCACGACGGACGCCCGCGACTTCGCGCGCGCGCTCGCGGCGGCATCCGATCGGCCCGTCCGGCTCGTGGACGAGCGACTCAGCACGGTCTCCGCGCATGCGGTTCTGCGGGAATCGGGCAGATCACAGCGTTCTTCTCGTAGCATTGTTGACCAGGTCGCGGCCGTCGTCCTGCTGCAGCAGGCTCTCGATGTCGAGAAGAGCACGGGGCGACCTGCCGGATCACCCGTCCCCCCGGCCGAGGAGCCCGTCTGACATGCCCGATGCCCCCTCGCCGTTCGACGACCCGTTCGCCGACCTGTTCGGCAAGCTGCCGAACCCCCGCGCACGCCGATCCGCCGGAGCGGATGCCGAGCGCGGCGCGTCGGAACAGGTGACGACGCAGAACGCGACCGGGTCTTCCGCTCCGCTCTCGCGGCGCGAGGCACGGGCGGCGGCGACGCGGCAGGAGGCGCCGGCATCACACGCGCCGTCTGAACACGCGGCTCCCGCGGCAGCGCCCCCCGCCACCTCGGCGCCCCTCCGCGCGACGGCGCCGGCGGAGGAGGCGCGTCCCTCACGGTCGGTCGCGACCGCGACGCTCGAGGACCTCTTCACCGGCGAGCACACGACGGACAGCCTCGGCGACGTCCCGCCGCCCAAGAACAAGCGCCGGCGCCGCATCGGCGGCTGGATCGCGCTGGGTGTCGTCCTGCTGCTGATCAGCGGCATCGCGGGTACGGGCTTCTACGTCTGGACCACCTACGAGGACAAGATCCGCGAAGTGATGGGCTGGGAGGAGCCGAAGGACTATGCGGACGGCCTGGCCAACGGCGAGGCATTCGTCACGATCGCCTCGGGGGACACCGGCTCGCCGATCTCGGAGAGCCTGTTCGAGGCGGGTGTGACCAAGACACCGGATGCGTTCTACGCGTACTTGATCGACACCGGGCAGAACCCTCCGTTCGTCCCCGGGGTGTTCAAGCTCCAGAAGCAGATGACCTCCGAGGCCGCTCTCGCGGCGCTGCTGGACCCCGCCAACAAGATGGAGAACAGCGCCCAGCTGCGTGAGGGGCTCACGGTCGAGCAGTCCCTGCCGCTGCTGGCTGAGGGGACCGGCATCCCGCTGGAAGAGCTGCAGGCCGCCGTGGCCGACCCGACCGTGTACGGCGTCGCCGCCGATCCGGCGATCGTGGCGGCGGGCGGACAGCCTCTCGAGGGCTGGCTCTTCCCGGCGACCTACACGTTCGACCCCGGTGTCACCGCGACCGACGTGATCGCCACGCTCGTGAACCGCACGATCGCGTCGCTCGACAGCGCCGGGGTGCCGGCGGAGGACCGGGAGCGCATCCTCACGATCGCCTCGATCATCCAGCGCGAAGCACGGGCGGGAACGGACTTCTACAAAGTCTCGCGGGTGATCGAGAACCGTCTGAACCCGAGCAACCAGGAGACGTTCGGCCTGCTGCAGATGGACTCCACCGCGCAGTACGGCTTCAACGAGGCGGACGGCACCGTCAGCACCTCCGCGGAGGCGCAGTACGACGACAACCCGTGGAACACCTACGTCATCCAGGGTCTCCCGGTGGGTCCGATCGCAAACCCGGGCGACGTCGCGATCGATGCCGCGATGCATCCGGCTGACGGCGACTGGCTCTACTTCGTCACGGTGAACCTCAACACCGGAGAGACGGTGTTCACGAACAACCTCGCCGACCACAACCGGGCGACCCAGCAGTGGATCCAGTGGTGCGCGGCCAATCCCGACGCGGGATGCTGAACGCCGAGCCCCGACGCCTCGAAGTATGGGGGGATCCGGTCGCGCACAGCCGCTCGCCGCAACTGCACGCGGCCGCCTACCGCGTGCTCGGGCTCGACTGGACCTATGGACGCCGGCAGGTCACCGAGGAGCGATTCGCCCGTGAACTGGGCGGACTCTCGCCGGAGTTCCGCGGTCTGTCGCTGACGATGCCGCTCAAGGGTGCGGCCTTCGCTGCCGCGCGGACCCGCGATCGACGCGCCGACCTCACGGGCGCCGTCAACACGCTCCTGCTCGAGCCCGGCGGACCGGTCGGATTCAACACCGACGTCGGGGGCCTCGTGCGGGCGCTCCGGGAAGAGCGGTGGGACGCCGCCGGAGCCGCGCGCATCATCGGCGCGGGTGCCACGGCGACCTCCGCGCTCGTCGCGCTCGCCGAGCTCGGCGTCGACCGCGTCGAGGTCGTCGCCCGCCGACCCGAGGCGGTCGACCCGCTCATCGTGCTCGGCGACGAACTGGGGCTCCCGGTGTCCTCGGCAGCGTTCATCGCCGCCCGGTCACCGGTCGACCTCACGATCGCCACACTCCCCGGTGATGCCGCCGTATCGTCCGACGCCGCCGACGCCCTCGCGGCGGGTGGCGGACCGCTCATGGACGTCGTCTACGGACACTGGCCGACGCCCCTGTCCGAGGCATGGGAGCGCGCCGGCGCCCCGGCCCGGTCGGGACTCGGGATGCTGCTGCACCAGGCCCTGCTGCAGGTGCGGGTTTTCGTGCTCGGCGATCCGGACCGGGAGCTCGCCGACGAAGCCGCCGTGCTCGCCGAAATGCGCCTGGCGGTCATGGGAGACTAGAGCAATGCTCCGCGTGCTCACTGCCGGCGAATCCCACGGTCCCGAACTCATCGCCATCATGGAGGGTCTGCCCTCCGGGGTCCCGGTTTCGCGCGCAGCGATCCAGGCCGATCTCGCCCGCCGCAAGCTCGGATACGGACGCGGCTCCCGCATGAAGTTCGAAGAGGACGAGTTGACGATCTCGTCCGGCGTCGTGCACGGCACGAGCCTGGGCAGCCCCATCGCCGTGCGCATCGGCAACACCGAATGGCCCAAGTGGGTCGAGGTGATGAGCGCGGAGCCCGTCGAGCTCACTGAACGCTCCCGCGGCCGCGGCGCCGCCCTGACCCGCCCGCGCCCGGGGCACGCGGACCTCGTGGGCATGCAGAAGTACGACTTCGACGAGGCGCGCCCGATCCTCGAACGCGCGAGCGCGCGTGAGACGGCGGCCCGCGTCGCCCTCGGGGCGATCGCACGCGGCTTCCTCGCCGAGCTCGGCATCCGTCTGGTCAGCCACACCCTCTCGATCGGCCCCGTCCGCGTCCCGGACGACTCGGCGCTGCCCACGCCCGACGACGTGGACGCACTGGATGCCGACCCGTTGCGTTGCTTCGACGCGGACACGTCGGCACGCATGGTCGAGGAGGTGGATGCCGCGCGCAAGGACGGCGACACCCTGGGCGGCATCGTCGAAGTCCTCGCCTACGGCCTGCCCCCGGGCCTCGGTTCGCACGTGCACTGGGACCGACGCCTGGACTCCAAGCTCGCGCAGGCGATCATGAGCATCCAGGCGATCAAGGGCGTCGAGGTCGGCGACGGTTTCGAGACGACCCGCCGCCGTGGTTCGGCCGCGCACGACGAGCTCTTCGTGACCGACGACGGCATCGCGCGCTCGACCGACCGTGCGGGCGGCACCGAGGGCGGCATGTCCACCGGAACCGTGCTGCGCGTGCGCGCCGGGATGAAGCCCATCGCGACCGTGCCGCATGCGCTGCGCACGATCGACGTCGCGACGGGCGAGACCGCGTCGGCCCACCACCAGCGTTCGGACGTGTGCGCGGTGCCCGCCGCGGGAGTCGTCGCGGAGGCGATGGTCGCGATCGTGCTGACCGATGTCGTCCTGGAGAAGTTCGGCGGCGACAGCGTGGGAGAGACCCGCCGCAACCTCGAGGCCTACCTCGCGGCGATCCCCGAGACGCTGCGGACCGCGTCCGCGAGCGATGCGGAGCTGCTCGAACACGATGTCCGCCGGTAGGACGCCCGGTGCCGCTCCCGGCGGTGCCGTCGTCCTGATCGGACCGATGGGTGCGGGCAAGACGAGCATCGGCAAGCGCGTCGCGCGGGCGCTCGGTCGTGGGTTCGTCGATACGGACAAGGCGATCGTGCGCGAGCACGGGCCGATCCCGGAGCTGTTCGAACGCGACGGTGAAGCGCGCTTCCGCGAGCTCGAGCGCGTCGCCGTGTCCGAGGCACTGCGGGACGGCGGGGTCGTCGCGCTCGGCGGCGGAGCCGTCCTGGACCCCGCGACACGAGCCGACCTCGCCGCGCACCGTGTGATCCTGCTGACCGTCTCGCCGCAGATCGTGGCGGGGCGGATCCACGGCGGAGACCGGCCGCTGCTGACGGACGCCGACCCGGTCGCCCGCTGGAAGCGGATCTACGCGCAGCGCCGAGATCTGTACGAGCAGTGCGCCGACGTCGCCTTCGACACCTCCACCGGACCGCTGTCGGCGGTCGTGGACGAGGTCGTGGACTGGGTGCGGCGTTCCGAGACGCCCGAAGCACAGGAGCAGACATGAACGACACGACCACCATCTCCGTGCCGGGCGAGAGCGGGTACGACATCTCGGTCGGGCACGGCATCCTCGATCTCGTCGCGGACGCGCTCGCACCGAGCGTGCGAAAAGTGCTCGTCGTGCATCCGCCGACACTCGGCGCGGCGGCGGCGACGCTGCGCGAGCGACTCATGGCCGACAGCACCCGTGAAGTGCTTCTCGCGGAGATCCCGGACGCCGAAGCGGGCAAGCGGGTCGAGGTCGCCGCGTTCTGCTGGCAGGTGATGGGTCAGTCCGACTTCACCCGCACTGATGCCGTGGTCGGCTTCGGCGGGGGAGCGGTCACCGATCTCGCCGGCTTCGTCGCCGCGACCTGGCTCCGCGGGGTGCAGGTCGTGCAGGTCCCGACGACCGTGCTCGCGATGGTGGACGCGGCGGTGGGCGGCAAGACCGGGATCAACACCGCCGAGGGCAAGAATCTCGTCGGCGCATTCTGGGCCCCGCGCGCGGTCATCTGCGACCTCGACCTGCTGATGACCCTGTCGCCGAACGAGACGGTCGCCGGCTTCGCCGAGGTGGTCAAGGCGGGCTTCATCTGGCACCCGGAGATCCTCGACCTCATCGAGGCGGATCACGAGGCGGCGGTCGACCCCTCCACCGCGTCCTTCCGCCGGTGCGTGGAGCTCGCGATCTCGATGAAGGCCCGTGTCGTGGGAGAGGACTTCCGCGAGGCGGGCTTGCGGGAGGTCCTGAACTACGGGCACACCCTCGGTCACGCGATCGAGCACGCCGAGCGGTACCGCTGGCGCCACGGCGCGGCGATCTCGGTCGGCATGATGTACGCCGCCGAGCTGTCGCGCCTCGCGGGGCGCTTGCCGGATGCCGCCGCGCAGCGTCACCGCGACATCCTCGAGCTGCTCGGTCTGCCGACCACGTACCGCTCGGGCGCCTGGCCCCAGCTGCTGGCCAGCATGCAGCGGGACAAGAAGAGCCGCGGCGGGATGCTGCGCTTCATCGTTCTGGACGACATCGCGAAGCCCACTGTGCTGCAGGCGCCCGATGAGTCGCTGCTGTTCGCTGCCTACCAGGAGGTCGCGGGCTGATCGCACCGCGCGCAGGATGACGGAGATGTGCACGATGACGGAGGTCTCCCGGGCCCGGCATCCGCAATCCTGCACATCTCCGCAACACCGCTCGGCGGCCAGGCCTAGGGTGGAGGCGTGACCGCTCCTCGCCGCCTCCTGCTCGTCAACGGCCCGAATCTCAACCTGCTGGGCACGCGCGAACCGGGCATCTACGGAGCGCAGACGCTCGTGGACGTCGAGGCGCTCGTCGCGGAGACCGCGCGCAAACACGGCTTCGACGTCGACGCGGTGCAGAGCAATCACGAGGGCGTGCTGCTGGACGCGATCCACGCGGCGCGCGAGGAGTGCGCCGGAATCGTGATCAACCCGGGCGGACTGACCCACACGTCCGTCGTGCTGCGCGATGCCCTCGCTGCCGTCGACCTCCCCGTCGCCGAAGTGCACATCAGCAACGTCCTCGAGCGCGAGCCGTTCCGCCACCACTCGTACGTCGCCGACGTCGCCGTGGTGCACGTCGTGGGCGAGGGTGTCGCCGGATACGCGACGGCCGTCGACCGGCTCATCGAGGTCATCACCGGCCGCGCCGACGGCTGAGTCCGCGGTCGGCGCCATCGCTCTTCCCGGCGGCGGTGCGCGGCATCCCGTAGAATCGAACGTCGGGCCGCATCGCGGCCACAGGATTCCCTCACGAAACGGACTCTCTCAGCCATGGCATCCACCGCAGACATCCGCAACGGCGTCGTCCTCTCCATCGACGGCCAGCTGTGGAACGTCATCGAGTTCCAGCACGTCAAGCCGGGCAAGGGCGGGGCGTTCGTGCGCACGAAGCTCAAGAACGTCGTCTCGGGCAAGACCGTGGACCGCACCTACAACGCGGGCGCGAAGATCGAGATCGAGAACGTCGACCGGCGCGACTTCACCTACCTGTACAACGACGGCGAGGGCTTCGTCTTCATGGACGTCGCCGACTACGACCAGCTCACGGTGCCCGCCACGGTCGTGGGCGACGCCGCGAACTTCCTCCTGGAGAACCAGCAGGTGCAGATCGCGCTGAACAACGGCAACCCGCTGTACGTCGAGCTGCCGGCGTCCGTCGTGCTCGAGATCACGTACACGGAGCCGGGCCTGCAGGGCGACCGCTCCTCGGCGGGCACGAAGCCCGCGACGGTCGAGACGGGCTACGAGATCCAGGTGCCGCTGTTCCTGGAGACCGGCACGAAGGTCAAGGTCGACACCCGCACGGGTGACTACCTCGGCCGCGTCAACTGAGGTGAGCGCGCGCACCAAGGCGCGCAAGCGCGCCCTCGACATCCTCTTCCAGTCCGACATCCGCGGCGATGCCCTGGGCGTCACACTCGCCGCCGAGGCCAAGCGCGCCGCGAGCGAGCCCTCCCGCGAGGCCTCGTGGCTGTACGCGCGCGAGATCGTCGACGGCGTGATCGACAACCAGGACGAGATCGACGAGCAGATCACGACGTTCGCGAAGGACTGGTCGCTCGCGCGCATGCCCGCCGTCGACCGTGCGCTGCTGCGCATGGCCGTGTGGGAGATCCTCTACAACGACGAGGTGCCCACCGCGGTCGTGATCGATGAGGCGGTCGAGCTCGCGAAGGAGTTCTCCACCGACGACTCCGGCGCGTTCGTGCACGGCGTGCTCGCCCGCATCGCGCGCTCGTCCTGAGCCGGGCGGACGGACGTCCGGGCCCTCGGACAGGATGGATCCCATGATCCCCCCGCTCGTCGAGCCCGCCCAGATCCGGGCGTCGACGGACGCAGGATCGTTCGAGCGCGGTACGGGCTACTTCCACGGCGGCGCCGTGCGAAGCGTGACATGGGATGCCGCATCCTCCGTTCTGACCGCCCTCGTGGACGGCTCCGCCGCGCGCCCGTACCGCTGCACGGTCGTCCTGGACGCTCGCCGGCCGGATCACGCGATCGTCTCGACGATGTGCACGTGTCCGGTCTCGGGCGGATGCAAGCACGTCGTGGCGGCGCTCCTGGCCGCCAACCGGCTCGCGCGCGGCGCGGACGCGCCGTCCACCCCAGCCGCCCCCTGGCGGTCCCTTCTCGCCGCGCCGTCGGCGGAGCCCGGCGTCCCGCTCGCGCTCGGCATCGAGCTGCGTCAACGCGTCCGACGGGGCAGCTCGCCCTGGGCGCCGATCCGCCTCGAGACCGCCACGGCGCGGAGCCTGGACCGACACGGCACGGACGTGATGGTCGGCCTCCGTCCGCTCGAGCGCAGCTCCCGCTCTCTCTCCTGGATCAAGGGCACGGTGTCCTGGGACACCCTGCGGCGCCCCGGACACCGGTTCGCGGCGGAGCAGGCGCGATGGTTCGTCGAGCTGCACAGCATCGGTCGCGACATGCGCATGATCGGCGGCTTCGCGGATGCCGGCGACTGGCTCACCCTCGACGACATCGAATCCGCCCTGCTGTGGGGCCACCTCGCCGCGGCATCGTCGCTGCACATCGCGATCGTGCCGACGGTCCGCCACCTCGACCTGGACATCGCCCGGAGCGCGGAAGTCGGCATCCGGTTGGATCGCCAGGACGACGGTCTGCGCCTGTCGGCGAACGGCGAGATCGACGGTGACCCGATCGAGCCGTCCGCAGTACGACCCATCGGGCATTCCGGCGTCTACCGGTTCACGGTTCGCCGGGAGCGCATCGCGCTGACCCTCGCCGAGGCACCGCTCGCGGACCCGCTTCCGGCGCTGCTGCGCGCGACGGAGAGCGTCATCGTGCCACCCGATGACGCCGAGGAGTTCGTCCGCGAGCACCTGCCCCCGATGCTGCGGAGCGTCCGTGTCGAGGCTCCGGGCATCGATCTGCCCCGGCCGGACCGCCCGCAGCTGCACGTCACGGTGCGCTTCTCACCCGCGCACCGGCTGGACTACGCGCTCGGCTGGGCATACCCCGGTCGCGAGGAGCGCGGCCTGGACGCCCCGCCCGGGGCCCAGGACGACGCGGACGCCGAAGCCGAGATCCGAGCGCGCGTCGAGGGGGTGTGGCGCTCGTATCGCGCTGAGCCGGTCGCGACGCGCGGGTCCCTCGCCGGTGTGGAGGCCGCCGAGTTCGCCTCACGGTTGCTGCCCGAGGTCGAAGGGCTCGCCGACGTCGCCGTCACGATCCTCGGCACCCGGCCCCGGTACCGCGAGCTCACCGGCGACCCGCACGTGACCGTGTCCACCGTGGAGAGCACGGACCCCGACTGGTTCGACCTCGGGGTGATCGTGAAGATCGACGGGCGCACGATCCCGTTCGCGCCACTGTTCACGGCGCTCACCCGGGGGCGGCGCACGCTCCTGCTGAGCGACGGCGGGTACTTCTCCCTCACCCACCCCGCCCTGCAACGACTGAAGGACCTGATCGCCGAGGCGGGAGAACTCGCGGAGTGGGAGACGGGCGCTCGGATCAGCCGGCGCAGCATCGACTTGTGGGACGACTTCGAGGACGTCGCCGACGAAGCCCTCCCGGCCGTCGCGTGGCGCGCGACGCTCGAGGGCCTCCGCGATGTGGAGCACATCGGGCACGCCACCCTGCCGCACGGGTTGCGTGCCGAGCTGCGCCCGTATCAGCGCGCGGGCTTCGACTGGCTGGCGTTCCTGTGGGAGCACCGTCTCGGCGGGATCCTCGCCGACGACATGGGCCTCGGCAAGACACTGCAGATGCTCGCGCTCATCGCGCACAGCCGGGAACGGGGCGAGCGGCGCCCCGTGCTCGTGATCGCACCGACGTCGGTGCTCGCCACATGGCGCGAAGAGGCCGCGCGGTTCGTGCCGGGGCTGCGGGTCGGTGTCGCCGACACCACGCGCGGCGTGCGGGGGCGGTCGGTCGGTGAGATCGCGGCATCCGCGGACGTGATCGTGACCTCGTACACGCTGCTGCGGCTGGACGAGGCGGAGTTCGCGGCCGTGGACTGGTCGGTGCTCGTGCTCGACGAAGCGCAGTTCGTGAAGAACCCGCGCACGAAGGCCTACCAGGCGGCGCTGGCGCTCCGTGCCGACGTCACGTTCGCGATCACCGGGACCCCGCTGGAGAACAGCCTCACCGACCTGTGGGCGCTCCTGGCGCTGACGGCCCCCGGACTCTTCGCCTCCGCGCGGCGCTTCCGCGACGAGTACATCGGGCCGATCGAACAGGGCAAGGTACCCACGACGCAGGAGGGCGGCGATCATCGCGCGGCACGCCTCGCGCGCCTGCGCCGGCGGATCAGGCCGTTCCTGCTGCGCCGGACGAAGGAAGCGGTCGCTCCCGAGCTGCCGCCCAAACAGGAGCAGGTGGTGCACGTCGAGCTCGGCGCCGCACACCGGGCACTGTACGACACCGTTCTGCAGCGCGAACGGCAGAAGGTACTGGGGCTCCTTGAGGACCTCGACCGCAACCGGTTCATCGTGTTCCGCTCGCTCACGCTCCTGCGCATGATGAGTCTCGCTCCGAGCCTCGTGGATGCCGCGCACGCCCACATCGCGCCGAGCAAGCTCTCCGCCCTCTTCGATCAGCTCGACGCGGTGATCGCCGAGGGTCACCGCGCGCTCGTGTTCAGCCAGTTCACCTCGTTCCTGCAGCTGGCCGCCGATCGGCTCACCGAGCGCGGCATCCATCACGCCTGGCTGGACGGGTCGACGCGTGACCGCGACCGCGTCGTGAGGGGCTTCCGCGAGGGTGACGCACCGGTGTTCCTGATCAGCCTGAAAGCCGGCGGATTCGGCCTCACCCTCACCGAAGCCGACTATGTCTTCCTCCTGGACCCGTGGTGGAACCCCGCCGCGGAAGCCCAGGCCGTGGATCGCGCGCACCGCATCGGGCAGGACCGCACCGTCATGGTCTACCGCCTGATCGCGGACGGCACGATCGAGGAGAAGGTCATGGCGCTGAAGCAGCGCAAGGCGCGCCTCCTCCAGGCGGTCATGGACGACGACGCGCTGTTCGGGCAGGCGATGACCGCCGACGACATCCGCGGCCTGTTCGCCGACTGATCGGCGATATGCACGGCCGGTTCCGTCGGGCGCCGTCAGAGCGCCTCGTAGACTTGCCGGGGAAGGAGCGAGCATGCGCATCACGGGCCTCGGCCACGCCGGAATGTTCATCGAGACGGCGGGAGGGAACATCCTCTGCGACCCCTGGGTGAAGCCGGCCTTCTTCGGCTCGTGGTTCCCGTTCCCGGACAACCGCGGGCTGGACTGGGAGAAGTACGGCAAGGCCGACTTCCTCTACATCAGTCACCGGCACCGCGACCACTTCGATCCGTGGCTGCTGGAGACCTACGTGCCGAAGGACATCGAGGTGCTCCTGCCGGACTATCCGACCGATGAGCTCGAGCAGGACCTGCGCCGGCTCGGGTTCGAGAACATCCTCTATACGCACGCGGGGGAGATCATCCAGCGCGGCGACCTCAAGATGATGGTCAACCCGCTGCGTGCGCCCAGCGACGGCCCGATCGGCGACTCGAGCCTGTCGGTGGACGACGGCACCGCGTCGATCCTCAACCAGAACGACTCGCATCCGCTGGACATGGACAGGCTCTTCGCCTTCTCCCGCCCGGAGGCCTACTTCACGCAGGTGTCCGGTGCGATCTGGTGGCCGATGGTCTACGACCTTCCGCAGGACGCCAAGCGCAACTTCGCCCACCTCAAGCGCGAGGCGCAGCACAAGCGTGCGATGCACTACGTCGACCGCGTCGACGCCCCGCACGTCTTCCCGATGGCGGGCCCGCCGATGTTCCTCCGTGACGAGCTCTTCCGTTACAACTGGGAAGGTCAGGACGGCGACGCGATCTTCACGAGCCAGACGCAGTTCCTCGAGCGGCTGCAGCAGGAATCGCCCGCCCACACCGGACACCTGTTCATCTCCGGAACCGTCGTCGAGCTGACGCACGGCGAGCTGAGCGTCGAGCAGACGCTGTACACGGATGCCGAGATCGAGCGCATGTTCGGTCCTGACCGGTGGGATTACTTCGCCGAGCAGCAGGCGAGTCGGCAGGCGGAGATCGCCGACGAGGAGGCCACCCGCGCGGACGTCATCCCGCCGGCGGAGATGCTCGCCGCGATCAAGGAGTGGTGGGAGCCGCTCCTGCGTCGGGGCCGCATCTTCCGCGAGGGCGTGGGCGGCAACGTCCGCTTCCGCATCGGCGAGCTGGACATGGTCGTCGACTTCCCGAAGGCGAAGGTGCGCGAGTACGCGGGGGAGGAGTGCATCTACTGGTACACGATCCCGGCCGACCTGGTGTCCACGAACATCCGCGACCATGAGATCGACTGGTCGAACTCGATCTTCCTGTCGATGCAGTTCGCGGTCGGGCGCAGCGGCAAGTTCAACGAGCTGCTGACGACGTTCCTGAAGTGCCTGTCGCGCGACCGCATCGAGTACGTCGAGAACTGGTACGCCGAGCAGTCCGATGTCTCGGAGGACATCCAGCTCGAGGAGTGGGTCGTGCAGCGCCGGTGTCCCCACCTGAGGGCAGACCTGTCCAAGACCGGCAAGATCGAGGACGGCGTCCTCACGTGCAGCCTGCACGACTGGAAGTGGGACCTGGACTCCGGCAAGTGCCTCACCTCGCAGGGCCACCCCATCCGCGCGAGCCGGGTGATCGAGACGGTGTCGTCGGCGGCATCCTGATCGCGGGTCCCGCTAGACTCGAACCATCACAGCAACCTTTAACCCCGTCCTGTGAGGCGGAGAAGGGAGCGGCGGATGAGCACGCGCACCGTGCTGCATGAGGCCGACATCGCCCGGGCCCTGACTCGGATCTCGCACGAGATCCTCGAGTCCAATCGCGGCCCCGACGACATCGTGATCCTCGGCATCCCGACACGGGGCGTCGCCCTGGCACGCCGCATCGCGTCACTCATCAGCGACTTCAGCGGCGCCTCGGTCCCGGTCGGCGCACTGGACATCACGATGTACCGAGACGACCTGCACCGGAATCCGACGCGCTCGCCCCAGCCGACCTCGATCCCCGCCGGCGGCGTGGACGGCAGGGTCGTCGTCCTCGTGGATGACGTCCTGTTCTCCGGGCGCAGCATCCGCTCGGCGCTCGACGCTCTGCAGGACATCGGCCGACCCGCGGCGGTGCGCCTCGCGACCCTCGTCGACCGCGGTCATCGCGAGCTGCCGATCCGACCCGACTTCGTGGGGAAGAACCTGCCCAGCGCGGCGGACGAACGCGTGAACGTGCGCCTGGCCGAAGTCGACGGCGAAGAGTTCGTCACGATCGAGGGGTCCGAGGCATGAGGCACCTCCTCGACACCCACGATCTGCCCCGGGCGGAGGCCCTGGATATCCTCGACGTCGCCGAGGACATGGCCGATACGCAGCAGCGCGAGATCAAGAAGCTGCCCACGCTGCGCGGCAAGACCGTCGTCAATCTCTTCTTCGAGGACTCCACCCGCACCCGGATCTCGTTCGAAGCCGCAGCGAAGCGCCTGAGCGCCGACGTGATCAACTTCTCGGCGAAGGGCTCGAGCGTCTCGAAGGGCGAGTCCCTGCAGGACACGGCGCAGACCCTTCAGGCCATGGGGGCGGATGCCGTCGTGATCCGTCACGGCGCGTCCGGCGCACCGCGCACGCTCGCCACGAGCGGCTGGATCACGGCCGGGGTCGTCAACGCCGGGGACGGCACGCACGAGCACCCGACGCAGGCGCTCCTGGACGCCTTCACGATCCGCAAGCGCCGCTTCGGCGCGGACAGCCGGGGTCGCGACCTGGACGGCGTGAAGGTCACGATCGTGGGGGACATCCTGCACTCGCGCGTCGCCCGCTCCAACGTCTGGCTCCTGCACACGCTCGGAGCGGACGTGACGCTCGTCGCCCCGCCGACCCTCATCCCGCACGACGTGACGGCGTGGCCCGCGCGCGTGCTGTTCGACCTCGACGCCGCGATCGCGGACGAGCCGGACGCGCTCATGATGCTGCGTATCCAGCTCGAGCGCATGAACGCGGCGTATTTCCCCACTGAACGGGAGTATTCCCGCAGGTGGGGACTGGACGCGCGGCGTCTGGCGACCCTTCGCCCCGATAGCATGGTCATGCACCCCGGCCCCATGAACCGCGGGCTCGAGATCTCCGCCGAAGCCGCCGATTCCTCCCGGTCGACGGTGCTCGACCAGGTCACGAACGGCGTCTCGGTGCGGATGGCGGTGCTGTACCTGCTGCTGGCGGGAGAACGCGATCCGCAGCACCACGCACGGGAGGACGCACGATGACCCAGCCGGACGGCACGACCGAGACGATCCTCATCCGCGGCGCCGCGATCGAGGGCGCCGCCGCCGTGGACCTCGTCCTCGAGGGCGGTCGCATCGCCGAGACGGGTCGCGGACTCAGCCGCGCCGGCGCCACGGTGATCGACGCCGAGGGCCTGATCGCCCTGCCGGGGCTCGTCGATCTGCACACCCATCTGCGCGAGCCCGGCTACGAGGCATCGGAGACGATCCTCACGGGCTCCCGCGCGGCGGCCGCCGGTGGCTACACCGCGGTCTTCGCGATGCCCAACACGTCGCCGGTCGCTGACACGGCCGGCGTGGTCGAGCAGGAGCTCGCCCTCGGTGAGGCGGCCGGGTTCGTGACGGTCCAGCCGATCGGCGCGGTGACGGTCGGGCAGAAGGGCGAACGCCTGGCCGAGCTCGGCGCGATGGCCGATTCGCGTGCGCGGGTCCGGGTGTTCAGCGACGACGGCTTCTGCGTGTGGGATCCGCTCATCATGCGCCGCGCCCTGGAGTACGTGAAGGCCTTCGACGGCGTGATCGCGCAGCACGCGCAGGATCCGCGCCTCACGGAGGGCGCTCAGATGAACGAGGGCGCGGTGTCGGCCGAACTCGGACTCGCCGGCTGGCCGGCGGTCGCCGAGGAGTCGATCATCGCCCGCGACGTGCTGCTGGCCGAACACGTCGGCTCGCGCCTGCACGTGTGCCACCTGTCCACCGCAGGCTCCGTGGAGATCATCCGCTGGGCCAAGCGCCGTGGCGTGCAGGTCACGGCGGAGGTGACCCCGCATCACCTGCTGCTGACCGACGAGCTCGCCCGCGGATACGATGCGCGGTTCAAGGTCAACCCGCCGCTGCGCCGCGAAGAGGACGTCCGAGCCGTCCGCGAAGGACTCGCCGACGGCACGATCGACATCGTCGCGACCGACCACGCCCCGCATCCCGCGGAGGCCAAGGCCTGCGAGTGGCCCGCCGCCGCGAACGGCATGGTCGGGCTCGAGAGCGCGGTGCGCGTCGTCCAGCTCGCGATGATCGACACGGGGATGCTGACCTGGGCGGACGTGGCACGAGTCATGTCCCGCACCCCCGCCCGCATCGGTCGGCTCGCGGGGCACGGCACACCGCTGACCGCGGGGGAGCCGGCATCCCTCGCGCTGTACGACCCGGCGTCGTCCGCCGTCTTCGCCGCATCCGATCTGCACGGTCGCAGCGGCAACTCGCCGTACCTCGGACGCGAACTGCCGGGGGACGTGCGCTGGACCTTCTACGACGGCGTCGTCACCGTCGCCGACGGGGGAGTGCTCGACCGGCCCGGGGAGCGCGCATGACCCGGGAAGGAGCCCTTCTGGTCATCGTCGCGGTCGCGCTGGCGCTCATCGGCGTCGCCGTGTGGGCCTGGTCGCGCCGCCGACGACGCGACAGCGGTCTCGCGGCTCCGGTCGGCGAACTGCCGTCCGGCGCGAAGACCCTCGCCGAGCACGAAGTGCTCTACGTCGCGACGACCCGCCACGACGAGCCGCTCGAGCGCCTCGCGATCGAAGGCCTCGGATTCCGCTCGCGGGCGGACCTCACCGTGACCGATGCCGGGGTGGCCCTGGATCTGACCGGCCTGCCGCGACTCTTCCTCGCACGCGACCGCATCCTCACCGTCGACCAGGCCACCGTCGCGATCGACCGGGTCGTCGAGAAGGACGGCCTCGTGCGCGTCGCCTGGCAGATCGATCCCGACACTCTCGTGGACTCCTACTTCCGGCCGCAGAACTCTTCCGCCCGCGTGCTCGCCGCACAGCTGGGCGCCCTCACGACAACGACAGGAACCGACTCATGACGCTCCTCACCCACGACCCCGCCGTCCTCGTGCTCGAGGACGGCACCCGTCACATCGGCCGGGCGTACGGCGCGCGCGGCACGAGTCTGGGCGAAGTGGTGTTCGCCACCGGCATGACCGGCTATCAGGAGACCCTGACCGACCCGTCGTACGCGGGCCAGATCGTGCTGCAGACCGCGCCGCACATCGGCAACACCGGCATGAACGGCGAGGACCCGGAGTCCCGGCGCATCTGGGTCGCCGGGTACATCGTCCGCGACCCCTCCCGCGTCGTGTCCAACTGGCGCGCAGACGAGTCGCTGGACGACGCCCTCATCAGCGACGGGGTCGTCGGCATCAGCGGAATCGACACGCGCGCCATCACGCGGCACATCCGTTCCGCGGGCAGCATGCGCGGCGGCATCTTCTCCGGCGCGGATGCCGCGCTCGACGCGCAGGAGCAGCTGTCGATCGTGCAGGCGGCCCCGGTGATGTCCGGTCAGAACCTCTCGGCGGAGGTGTCCGTCGGCGCCGTCGAGGTCACACCCGCCGTCGGCGAGCGCGTCGGCAATCTCGCGGTCCTCGACCTCGGCGTCAAGCAGGCCACGATCCTCAACCTCGCTGAGCGCGGATTCGAGGTGCACGTCCTGCCGCAGGACGTCACGATCGAACAGGTCCGCGCGATCGACCCGGTCGCGGTCTTCTACTCGAACGGCCCGGGTGATCCCGCGGCCTCCGGCGATCACGTGGCGCTCCTGCGCGCGGTGCTCGACGACGGCCTGCCGTTCTTCGGCATCTGCTTCGGCAATCAGCTGCTCGGACGCGCGCTCGGGCTCGGCACGTACAAGCTGCCCTTCGGCCACCGGGGGATCAACCAGCCGGTGCTGGACAAGCAGACCGGCCGGGTGGAGATCACGGCGCACAACCACGGATTCGCGGTGGATGCGCCGCTGGAGGGATCCTTCGACTCGCCCAACGGCTACGGGCGCGTCGAGGTGAGCCACATCGGCCTGAACGACCGGGTCGTGGAGGGCCTGCGGGCCCTGGACATCCCCGCCTTCTCGGTGCAGTACCACCCCGAGGCCGCCGCGGGACCCCACGATGCCAACTACCTGTTCGACCGCTTCCGCGACATGGTGATCGCGAACCTGCAGACCCGTACGGAGAACACGAACAATGCCTAAGCGCGACGACATCACGAGCGTTCTGGTCATCGGCTCGGGGCCGATCGTCATCGGCCAGGCGTGCGAGTTCGACTACTCGGGGACGCAGGCGTGCCGCGTCCTGCGCGAGGAGGGCGTGCGCGTCATCCTGGTCAACTCGAACCCCGCCACGATCATGACCGATCCCGACTTCGCCGACGCGACATACATCGAGCCGATCACCCCCGCGGTCATCGAGACGATCATCGCCAAGGAGAAGCCGGACGCGATCCTGCCGACCCTCGGCGGCCAGACCGCGCTGAACGCCGCGATGGCACTGCACGAGCAGGGCATCCTCGACAAGTACGGCGTCGAGCTCATCGGCGCGAAGGTCGACGCGATCCGCAAGGGCGAAGACCGTCAGATCTTCAAGCAGCTCGTGCTGGATGCCGGAGCCGACGTCGCCCGCAGCGTGATCGCCCACTCGATGGATGACCTGCTGGCCGGCGCCGCCGAGCTCGGCTACCCGCTCGTCGTGCGTCCGTCCTTCACGATGGGTGGCCTCGGTTCGGGCTTCGCGTACGACGAGACGGATCTGCGCCGCATCGGCGGCGCGGGCCTGCGCGACTCGCCCACGACCGAGGTGCTCCTGGAGGAGTCGATCCTCGGCTGGAAGGAGTACGAGCTCGAGCTCATGCGCGACACCGCCGACAACACGGTCGTCGTGTGCTCGATCGAGAACGTCGACCCGGTCGGCGTCCACACCGGCGACTCGATCACCGTCGCACCCGCGCTCACCCTCACCGACCGCGAGTATCAGAAGCTCCGCGACATCGGCATCGACATCATCCGCGCCGTCGGCGTGGACACCGGCGGCTGCAACATCCAGTTCGCCGTGGATCCGGCATCCGGTCGCATCATCGTGATCGAGATGAACCCGCGCGTGTCGCGCTCGTCGGCACTCGCGTCGAAAGCCACCGGCTTTCCGATCGCGAAGCTCGCCGCGAAGCTCGCGATCGGCTACCGGCTGGACGAAGTGCCCAACGACATCACCGGTGCGACGCCGGCGAGCTTCGAGCCGACGCTGGACTACGTCGTGGTCAAGGTCCCGCGCTTCAACTTCGAGAAGTTCCCGAACGCGGACACGACGCTGACGACGACCATGAAGTCGGTCGGCGAGGCGATGGCCATCGGCCGCAACTACACGACCGCTCTGCAGAAGGCGCTGCGCTCGCTGGAGAAGCGCGGGTCGAGCTTCCACTGGGGCGAAGAGCCGCGCTCGGTGGAGGAGCTGCTCGAGATCGCCCAGCGGCCGACGGACGGGCGCATCGTCGTGCTCCAGCAGGCGATGCGCAAGGGCGCCACGATCGAGCAGGCTTTCGAGTCCACCAAGATCGACCCCTGGTTCCTCGACCAGATCGCCCTGATCAACGAGGTCGCCGAGTTCGTGCGGAGCGCGCCGGAACTGGACGTGCAGACCCTGCGCCTCGCGAAGGAGCACGGCTTCAGCGACGCCCAGCTCGCCCAGCTGCGCGGCGGGAGCGAGGCCGAGATCCGCGGCGTGCGGTGGGGCCTGGACGTTCGACCGGTGTACAAGACCGTCGACACGTGCGCGGGGGAGTTCCCCGCGCTCACGCCGTACCACTACTCCAGCTACGACGTCGAGACCGAGGTCACGCCGTCCGAGCGGACGAAGGTCGTCATCATCGGCTCGGGCCCCAACCGCATCGGGCAGGGCGTCGAGTTCGACTACTCGTGCGTGCACGCCTCGTTCGCCCTCTCGGACGCGGGGTTCGAGACGATCATGGTCAACTGCAACCCCGAGACGGTCTCCACGGACTACGACACGAGCGACCGCCTCTACTTCGAGCCGCTCACCCTCGAGGACGTGCTGGAGGTCCTGCACGCGGAAGCGCAGTCGGGCCGGATCCTGGGCGTCGTCTGCCAGCTGGGCGGGCAGACCCCGCTCGGACTCGCGAAGGGCATCGAGCAGGCCGGCTACACGATCCTGGGTACGTCTCCCGCCGCGATCGACATCGCGGAGGAGCGCGAGCTGTTCTCGCAGCTCCTCGACCGCGCCGGGCTCATCGCCCCGCGTCACGGGACCGCGATCGATGAGGCCGGCGCGATCACGATCGCCGAGGAGATCGGCTACCCGGTGCTCGTCCGCCCGAGCTTCGTCCTGGGCGGGCGCGGCATGGAGATCGTGTACGACACCGAGAGCCTGCGGGACTACTTCGTCCGCACCGCCGGCGAGGTCGTGATCGAAGAGGGCAAGCCGCTCCTGGTGGATCGCTTCCTCGACGACGCCGTCGAACTCGATGTCGACGCCCTGTACGACGGGCACGAGCTCTACATCGGCGGTGTGATGGAGCACCTCGAGGAGGCCGGCATCCACTCCGGCGACTCGTCGTGCACCCTCCCGCCCATCTCGCTCGGACGCACCGAGATCGACCGCGTGCGCACCGCGACCCTCGCGATCGCGGAGGGCGTGGGGGTGCGCGGTCTGCTCAACGTGCAGTTCGCGGTGTCCGCCGGCGTCCTCTACGTGATCGAGGCGAACCCGCGGGCCTCGCGGACCGTGCCGTTCGTCTCCAAAGCGCTGGGCATCCCCCTTGCCAAGGCCGCGAGTCGCATCATGGCCGGTGCCACGATCGCGGAACTGAAGGCCGAGGGACTCCTCCCCGCGCAGGACGGTTCCCGCGTGCCGCTGGACGCCCCGGTCGCCGTGAAGGAGGCCGTGCTGCCGTTCAAGCGCTTCCGCACCGCCGACGGACACACCGTCGACTCCGTCCTCGGACCGGAGATGCGCTCCACCGGTGAGGTCATGGGGATCGACCGCGACTTCCCGACCGCGTTCGCCAAGAGCCAGGCCGCGGCGTACGGCGGGATGCCGACCTCGGGCACGGTGTTCCTCTCGGTGGCCGACGACGACAAGCGCGCCGTGATCCTGCCCGCTCACCGGCTGCAGGAGCTCGGCTTCCGTCTCATCGCCACCGAGGGCACCGCGGAGATCCTCGCGCGCAACGGCATCCACGTGGACGTCGTGGGCAAGTACTCCGCGACGCACGACTCCGGCGAGCCCAACATCGTCGACCTGATCAACGCCGGCGAGGTGGACATCGTGGTGAACACGCCCTCGGGTGGTCTCGCCCGTGCGGACGGCTACGAGATCCGCGCGGCCGCCGTCGCGGCCGACAAGGCCCTGTTCACCACGATGGCCGTCCTCGGCGCCGCCGTGAGCGCGCTGCCCGTGCTGCGCGAAGGATTCGCGGTGCGGAGCCTGCAGGAGTACGCGCAGGACCGGAAGGACAGCGCGTGACGGCGTTCGGCACCCGTCTTCGCGAAGCCGTCCTCTCGGGGGGACGCCTGTGCGTCGGCATCGACCCGCACGAATCGCTGCTGCGGGAGTGGGGGCTGCCCGCCTCCGCGGAGGGAGCGAGGGAGTTCGGCCTGCGTGTCGTGGATGCCGCGGCCGGGCGGGTCGGCACGGTCAAGCCGCAGGTCTCGTTCTTCGAGCGCTGGGGAGCTGCGGGCTACGCGGCTCTCGAGGACGTGCTCGCGGCCGCGCGCGCGACGGGCCTCGTCGTGATCGCGGATGCCAAGCGCGGCGACATCGGGACCACGATGGATGCGTACGCCGCGGCGTGGCTCACGCCCGGGTCGCCCCTGGAGGCGGACGCGATGACGGTCAGCCCCTACCTGGGAGTCGGCGCCTTGGCCTCGACGTTCGACCTGGCGCTCGCCCATGGGAAGGGCGTCTTCGTCCTCGCCGCCACGAGCAATCCCGAGGCGATCACCACCCAGACCGCGCGGGCGGGTGACACGACCACCGCCGCTCTGATCGCCGAGCAGGTCGCGGAGCGCGCCGAAGCAGGGCCGGGGCAGGACTGGTCCTCACTCGGGCTCGTGATCGGGGCGACGGTCGACCTCGCCACGGTGCAGCTCGCCCCCGTCGGCAGCCGGGTCCTCCCCGTGCTCGCCCCGGGATTCGGGACACAGGGCGCCGAGCCGGGCGACCTCGCGCGCGTGTTCGGCGGCTTCTCGGCGGGTGTGCTGGCCAGCGAGAGCCGCAGCATCCTCTCCGCCGGCCCCGACGGCCTCGGAGCCCGGATCCAGGAGCGCGCCGCGCTGTACGGAGGTGCCTGAGATGACCGATCCGCAGACCCCGGCGACCCCGCGCGCGCAGTCCCGCCCGCCCGAGGTCGACCGGGTGGCGGCATCCCGGCGCGCGGTCGAGGCGCGCCGCGCCCGCGCGTCGCTCAAGCGCGACGTCGCGATGCGCGTCATCACCCCGCAGGAGCTCTTCCGCCGCGCGCTGGAGGATCCCACCTCACCGGCCGGCACGATGCGGGTGACGGAGTTCCTCACGAGCCTCCCCGCGATCGGCGAGGGCAAGCGCGACCGCATCCTCGCCGATCTCAGCATCTCTCCCGTCAAGCGCCTCGGCGGTCTGGGCGCCCGTCAACGGCGCGCGCTGCAGGAGTTCCTCGACTCCCGCTGGCCGACGCCCGGGGCGCGCGACGGCCGCAGTCGCCTCGTCGTGCTCGCCGGACCCACCGCGGTCGGCAAGGGCACGGTGGCGGCGCACATCAAGGAGCATCACCCGGAGATCCTGCTGTCGGTCTCGGCGACGACCCGCTCTCCACGGCCGGGGGAGGTGCACGGTGAGCACTACTTCTTCGTCGACGACGCGGAGTTCGACCGCCTCATCGCCGACGGCGATCTTCTCGAGTACGCGACGGTGCACAACGCCTCCCGCTACGGCACCCCCCGCGGGCCGATCGACCGCGCGCTCGCCGAGGGCCGCACGGTCCTGCTGGAGATCGATCTGCAGGGCGCGCGTCAGGTGCGGGCGGCAGAGCCCTCCGCGATGCTCGTGTTCCTGCTGCCCCCCAGCTGGGACGAACTCGTCCAGCGACTGGTCGGACGCGGCACGGAGGACGCGGAGGAACGGGCCCGGAGACTGCGCACCGCGAAGGGCGAATTGGCCGCCCAAGAGGAGTTCGACTATCGCGTCGTGAACGGCGACGTCGCCACGGCGGCCCGCGAGGTCGTAGAATTGGCGGAGGTGCCCGCACGCCCGTCGTCGTGAGTCGCGGCGCCGTCCTTCTTCCACCGACATCCGTCGCCCTCGAACCCAGGAGGTTTCACCATGGCCGGAACGAACCAGGGGATCATCGATCCCCCCATCGACAGCCTTCTCGAGAAGGTCGACTCGAAGTACCAGCTGGTCATCTACGCGTCCAAGCGCGCGCGTCAGATCAACGACTACTACTCCGACCTGCACGAAGGCAACCTGTTCGACAACGTGGGCCCGCTCGTGGACTCGACCGTCGAGGACAAGCCCCTCACGATCGCCCTGCACGAGATCCACGAAGACAAGCTCCGCCTCCGCGCCGCCGAGTGATCTCGCGGTCCACGCGCGACCACGGAAGAGATCGATGACACAGCTGCGTCTGTTCACCTCCGAGTCCGTCACCGAGGGACATCCCGACAAGATCTGCGACCAGATCTCGGACAGCATCCTCGACGCCCTCCTCGCTGAGGACGCCGGAAGCCGCGTCGCGGTCGAGACCCTCGTGACGACGGGTCTGGTCCACGTCGCGGGGGAGGTGCGCACGAACGGCTACGTCGACATCCCGGGCATCGTCCGCGGTGTCGTCAACCGCATCGGCTACACCTCGAGCGACACCGGGTTCGACGGCGACTCGTGCGGAGTCAGCATCTCCATCGGCGAGCAGTCCTCCGACATCGCCACGGGAGTCGACACCGCCCAGGAGCACCGCGAGGGCGGGTCGATCGATCCGCTCGACGCGCAGGGCGCGGGCGACCAGGGGATCATGTTCGGCTACGCGACGAACGAGACCCCGCAGCTCATGCCGATCGCGATCTGGACGGCGCACCGCATCGCCGAGCGACTCTCCGCCGCGCGGCGCAGCGGTGCTCTGCCGTTCCTGCGCCCCGACGGCAAGACGCAGGTGACGATCGGATACGACGGCACGATCCCGCGCACCGTCGAGACCGTCGTGCTGTCCACGCAGCACAACCCCGACATCTCGCTGACGGCGCTCCGTGCCGCGGTGAACGCCGAAGTGATCGCTCCGGTCCTCGCCGAGACCGGCTTGGACACGAGAGCCGCGGAGTCGATCATCAATCCGGCGGGACCGTTCGTGATCGGCGGCCCGAAGGGCGATGCCGGTCTGACGGGACGCAAGATCATCATCGACACCTACGGCGGCGCCGCCCGTCACGGCGGCGGCGCGTTCAGCGGCAAGGATCCGTCGAAGGTCGACCGGTCGGCGGCGTACGCGATGCGCTGGGTGGCCAAGAACGCCGTCGCGGCGGGCCTCGCCGATCGACTCGAAGTGCAGGTCGCCTACGCGATCGGCCGTGCGCGCCCGGTCGGGCTGTACGTCGAGACGTTCGGCACCGGACACGTGGCCGACGAGGCGATCACGCGGGCGATCCTCGAGGTCTTCGACCTGCGCCCGAAGGCGATCATCGACGATCTCGACCTCCTGCGCCCGATCTACGCCCAGACGGCGGCGTACGGTCACTTCGGGCGCGAACTCCCCGACTTCACCTGGGAGCGCACCGATCGCGTCGACGACCTGCGCGCAGCCGCCGGACTCTGAACGCGCCGCCGCGCCTCGTCGCGCGTGTGCTGATCGACTCGCCGCTGCCCCAGCTGGACCGTCCGTTCGACTACGCCGTCCCCGCCGAGCTGCGTGACGACGTCGCTCCCGGCATCCGGGTGCGCGTGCCGCTGCGCAGCGCCGGACGGATGCTGGACGCGTACGTCATCGAGATGGGCGAAGCCGATCCGGTGGATCGCCCGCTCTCGGACGTGGACGCGGTGATCTCACCCGTTCCCGTGCTTCCGCGTCGGCTCTACGACCTGGCCCGCCGCGTGGCCGACCGCGCGGCGGGATCGGCGACGGACATCCTCCGCCTCGCGGTGCCCAAGCGCATGGTGAGGGCGGAGAAGGCCTGGCTCGCGGCGGGCGGCGCCGTCGCCCCGGTCATCGACGACGCGGCGCAGAGCTGGGCGGCGGGGGTCCTGGCGGACCAGCCGGCGTTGGCGGACTGTCTGGACCGCTCCGGCCGGGCAGCCTTCGACGCACCGCCCGAGCCGGTCGCGGTGTCGGCGGAGGTGACGGTCGGGTCGTGGGCCGTGCTCCTGGCGGCCGCCGCCGTCCGCACGCTGGCGGCGGGACGCAGCGCGGTCCTCGTCGTGCCCGATCATCGCGATCAGGCCCAGCTCGAAGCCGCGCTCGCCGGGCGCGCGCCGGCCCACGCGATCATCCGCAACGACGCCCGACAGAGCTCGCCCGAGCGCTACGCCGCCTACCTCCGTGTGCTCGCGAGCGAGCCGTGCATCGTGATCGGCAATCGCTCGACCGTCTACGCGCCGGTTCACGACCCGGGGCTCGTCGCGATCTGGGACGACGGCGACCCGCTTCTGGGCGAGCCCCTTAGCCCCGGTGTCCACGCGCGCGACGCGGCCCTGGTCCGTCACGAGCTGGAGGGCGGTGCGCTCGTGTTCGCCGGACACACCCGGACGAGCGACATCGAGAGGCTCGTCGGGATCGGCTGGCTCACGGATGTCTCCTCGGCCCGGCGGCGATCGCCTCGCGTCGTGCTGAGCGCGACGAAGGAGGGCGAATCCCGCGGCGCGCGCGTGCCGTCGGCGGCGTTCGCCGCAGCGCGCGAAGCGCTCACCGCCGGTCCGGTCCTGGTCCAGGTCGCGCGCCCCGGGTACGCGCCGGTGCTCGTGTGCGCCGACTGCCGCACGCCCGCGCGGTGTCCGCACTGCGCCGGCCCGCTGCACGCCGCACGACGCGGCGCTGTGCCGACCTGCGGGTGGTGTGGTCGCTCCGCGACCGCCTTCGAGTGCCCGAAGTGCGCCTCGACGCGCGTGCGGATGGCGTCTTCGGGCAGTGAGCGGACCGCGGACGATCTCGGGCGCGCCTTCCCCGGCATCCGGGTGATCGTCGCCGACGGCGAGCACCCCGTCCTCGACGTGGACGAGCGGCCCGCGCTCGTGATCGCGACTCGCGGAGCCGAGCCCATCGCGCGGGGCGGGTATCGTGCGGTGATCCTCCTCGACGGCGATCGGATGCTGCAGGCCGAGGATCTGCGGATCGGTGAGTCGTGCCTGCGCTGGTGGTCCAACGCCGCAGCGCTGGCCCGCCCCGGTGCGCCCGTACACCTGGTCGGGGTCACCGGTTCCGTCGCGCGCGCCCTCGCGACATGGACCCAGCCGGCGTACGCGCGAGCAGAACTCACCGACCGAGCGCCCCTGCGGATGCCCCCCACCGTGCGCGTCGCCGCACTGGAGGGGAGCAGGATCGCTGTCGAGACCGCCCTGACCGAGCTCCGCCAGGCGGTGCCGTCGCTGGACGACCTCGCCGTGCTCGGTCCCGTGGACCGCCTGGTCGACGCGGGCGATCGCCGGGGGCCCGCGCGCGCACTCGTGCGCTTCGACTACGCGCACGGCGCTGCCGTCGCCGAGAGCCTGCGCAGCTCGATCGTCGCGGACGCCCTCCGCGCGCGGAAGAACCCCCGGACGCGGGGTCCCGTCGTCGGCAATACACTCAGAATCCGGGTCGACGTGCCCGATCTCGACCTGTGAGGAGCGCCATGCGCCTCGTCTTCGCCGGCACGCCGGATGCCGCCGTGCCCGCCCTCCGCGTCCTCGCGGCATCCCCGCACGACATCGCTGCCGTCATCACGCGCATGGATGCGCCGATCGGCCGCAAGCGCGTGCTGACGCCGTCCCCGGTCGCGCGGACCGCGACCGAGCTCGGGCTCGAGGTCATCAAGACCGACCGCTTCGACGCCGGTGCGACGGCGCGGATCGCGGAGCTCGAGCCCGACCTCGGGGTGATCGTCGCCTACGGGGGCCTGGTCCGCGAACCGCTCCTCTCCACGCCCGCGCACGGGTGGATCAACCTGCACTTCTCGATCCTGCCGCGCTGGCGGGGCGCCGCTCCGGTGCAGCGGGCGATCATGGCGGGAGACGAGGTGACCGGCGCGTCGGTCTTCCAGCTGGTCCCCGCACTCGACGCCGGCGACGTCTTCGCCGAGCGTCGATACCCGATCCCGGAGGACGCGACCGCCGGCGAGGTCCTCGAGGCCCTCGCCGGCTCGGGTGCCGACCTGCTCCGCGACGTGGTGGACGCGATCGCCGCGGGAACGGCCACGGCGACCCCGCAGGCCGGTGAGCCGACGCTCGCCCCCAAGCTCGGCGACGAAGACGGACGCATCCGCTGGGACGAACCGCGCACAGCCGTGCTGGCGAGGCTGCGCGGCGTGACGCCCGAGCCGGGCGCCCACACGACGATCGAAGGAGCACGCGTGAAGATCCTCGCCGCCCGGCCCGCCGAGGCCGACGTCGCTCTCGAGCCCGGGGCGATCGCCCTGCACGCCCGCGAGGTGCTCGTCGGCACGGCGAGCGCGCCGGTCGCGCTCGACCGCGTGCAGCCGGCCGGCAAGAACGCGATGGCGGCGGCGGACTGGTGGCGTGGACGACGAGCGGATGCCGCGACGAGGTTCGACGCGTGAGCTCGGCGAACACGTCACGTCGGGTGGCCTTCGAGACCATCCGGGCGGTGAACGAATCGGACGCGTACGCGAATCTGCTGCTGCCGAAGGCGATCGCCCGCGCCGCACTGGACACCGCCGATGCGGGTCTCGCGACGGAGCTCACGTACGGGACGCTGCGCAGGCAGGGGACCTACGACGCGGTCATCCGCATCGCCGCGGACCGGCCCGTGCAGGAGATCGATCCCGCGGTGCTCGATGCGCTGCGCCTGGGGACGCATCAGCTGCTGTCCACACGCGTGGCCTCGCACGCGGCGGTGAACGAGTCCGTCGAGCTCGCCCGCAGCGCAGGGAGCCGGGGAGCGGCGGGGTTCGCGAACGCGGTCCTGCGGCGAATCTCGCGCGACACGCCGGGGGAGTGGATGGACCGCGTGGCGGCGAGCGCCCGTTCGGACGACGAGCGTCTCGGCCTGGTGTTCTCGCACCCGGTCTGGATCGTGCGGGCCTTCCGACGAGCGCTGGCCGCCGAGGGTCGCGCGGACGAGCTCGAAGCCCTGCTGACGGCGGACAACGCCTCGCCACGCGTCACGATGGCCGCCCTTCCCGGACTCGCCGAGATCCCCGACGCCGCGCGGCGCACGCCCTACTCGCCGGTCGGCTTCCGGCTCGGCGGCGGGGATCCGGAAGGACTCGTGCGGTCCTCCGAAGGTCGTGTGCGCGTCCAGGACGAAGGATCCCAGCTCGCCGCGCTCGCGCTGGTGAACGCGCTGCCGGTCGCGGACGGCGAGCGCTGGCTCGATCTGTGCGCCGGCCCCGGAGGCAAGACGGCGCTGCTGGCAGCGGAAGCGCGCACCCGCGGCGCGGCGTTGGAGGCGAACGAAGTCTCCTCCGCGCGCGCCGGTCTCGTCCGCCAGGCGGTCGCCGGCATTCCGGAAGGCATCCCCGTCTCCGAGGAGGACGGCCGCACCCGCGCCGGGGAAGACGCGTACGACCGCATTCTGGTCGATGCTCCGTGCACCGGACTCGGTGCGCTGCGCCGGCGCCCCGAGGCACGTTGGCGGAAGTCCCCGGCGGATGTGCCCGAGCTCACGCAGCTGCAGGGCGAACTCCTCGCCGCTGCCGTCCGCGGCCTGCGCCGCGGGGGCATCGTCGCCTATGTGACGTGCTCACCGCATCTCGCGGAGACGGCGGGTGTCGTCGCCGAGGTGCGCCGCGAATTCGACGGGACGCTCGAGGAGCTGGATGCCCGCGCGGTCGTGACGTCGCTGTCCGCGAGCGATCCGCTGCTGCCGCCGCAGAGCGACGGCTCCGGCCGCGCGCAGCTGTGGCCGCACCGTCACAACACGGACGCGATGTCGATCACGCTCCTGCGGCGTCACTGACGCGCGCAGGTTCCTCCTGCAGTCGGAAGCGCGGGGCCAGATTCTCGATCTCCGTCCGCAGCACGGTCACCGCCGCGGGATGCGACCGCGCGAGCTCGCCGACGTCGACCGTGATCAGCGTCGACTCGGGAGCCGCCGCGGCGACCTCGCGGAGCATCGAGAGCACCCGCTCCGCCCCGGCGAAACCCAGCTCGCCGCCGAGTCGCACCAGAACGCCGTCCGGGCTCTGCTCGACGCCGATGCCGGGCGCGGCGATGCTCTCGTGCGGCTCGAGCAGATGCATTCCGAATCGGTCGGAGAGGATCTCGACGATCCGGCTCGCCCGCACGCTGTTGCCGTGCGGGTCCAGGCGCGGGCTGAACGCGGCGACGCCGAACTGCGACGGCGCGACGGCGATCACCCCGCCGCTGACACCGCTCTTGGCCGGGAGGCCGACGCGCAGCATCCACTCGCCGGAGAAGTCGTACATCCCGCAGCTCGCCATGATCGAGGTCACGTCCCTGGCGACGCGCTCCGACACGACCTGGTCGCGCGTGACGGGGTTGCGGCCGCCGAAGGCGAGCGTGGCGGCCATGACGGCCAGATCGCGCACCGTCACGAGCACGGAGCACTGCCGGAAATAGGTCTCGACCGCGTCCGTGACCGACCCCTGGATGATCTCGTAGGACTTCAGCAGATGCGCGAGTGCGCGGTTGCGGTCGCCCGTGGCGGACTCGCTCGCGTAAACGGCCTCGTCGATCCACAGCGAGCGTCCTGCGAACTTCGACATCATGCCCACGATGCGTCCCGTGCGCTCATCGACGTCCGCCCCCGGGATCAGTGCGGTGGTCGCGATCGCCCCGGCGTTCACCATCGGGTTGGCCGGCCTTCCGGTCCGGGCCTCCAGGCTGATCGCGTTGAACGGCTCGCCACTGGGTTCGGCTCCGACGCGCCGGAACACCTCATCGCGGCCGTGCAGCTCGAGGGCCAGGGCGAGCACGAACGGCTTGGACATCGACTGGATCGTGAACGGCGCGCTCTCGTCGCCCGCGGTGAACACCCGCCCGCGCGGCCCCACCAGCCCGAAGGCGAGCAGATCGGGGTCCGCCTCCGCCAACTCGGGGATGTAGGCGGCGGTCTCACCCGAACCGTCTGACGCCACCTCGGCCAGCACCTTCTCGAGCATCGCCGTGATGGGGTCCACGGCTCGACCATAATGGACGCGTGCACACCCCAGCCGACCGCCCCGACCTCAGCCGTGCCGTGGAGGCGGAGGTGCGCATCAACCCGAGCATCCTCGCCGCGGACTTCGTCAACATGCAGGCCGAGCTCGCGCGCATCGCCGGAGCCGACTTCGTGCACGTCGACGTGATGGACAACCACTTCGTGCCCAACCTCACGTTCGGGCCCCAGATGGTCGGGCGCATCCAGGCCACGAGCCCGGTTCCCCTGGATGTGCACCTCATGATCGACGCCCCCGAGCGGTGGGCGCCCGAATACGCCGAGCTGGGTGCCGCATCGGTCACGTTCCACCTGGAGGCGGCGACCGAGCCCGTGGCGCTCGCCCGGCGCCTGCGGGCGATCGGCGCGCGGGCCGGCGTGGCCGTGAAGCCCGGAACGCCGGTGGAGGGGCTCTTCGACGTCCTCGACGAATTCGACCAGATCCTCGTGATGACCGTCGAACCCGGATTCGGCGGGCAGTCCTTCATGCCCGAGACGATGCCCAAACTGCGTCTGCTCGCCGAGCGGGCACGCCAGCGCGGCTCCGCGGTGTGGCTGCAGGTCGACGGCGGCATCGGCGAATCGACGATCGCCCAGGCCGCGGAGGCCGGCGCGGACACGTTCGTGGCGGGTTCCGCCGTCTTCGGCGCCGACGATCCGGATGCCGCGATCGGCGCGCTGCGCAGCTCGGCGCTGCGGCACCATCACCGCGCTGCGAGCAGATCATGACCGACGTGCCCGAGACGCACGGCATGCGCCACCACGCCCGCCGGCTCATGAGCACGTACACCGGCGAGCACGGCGTGTACGGACTCGTCCTGGTCACGGCGCTCATCGCGATCGGCGATGATTACGACAACGACGCCGAAGTCCTCGGCTACGTCATCGGCACGATGATCGTCTTCTGGCTCGCGCACGTGTACGCGGGGATCGTCGCGGCGGGATCCCACCCCGAGCTCGGCCCGAAGCCCTTCTCGCACCGCCTGGCGCATTCCGCGCGCCACTCGGTCGGAATGCTCGTCGCGATGCTCCCGCCGGCCTTCCTGCTGCTGCTCGGTGTCGTCGGCCTCGTGGATGAGGACGACGCGTATGCGGCGGCGCTCCTGACCGGACTGCTCGTGCTCGGACTCATCGGCTGGGCCAACGCCCGGCGCAACGGCAGGCGCTGGCCGCTGCAGATCCTCGGCGCACTGTCGACGATCAGCCTCGGCGCGCTCGTGATCCTGCTCAGCATCCTCGTGCACTGAGTCCGCACGCGCTCCCGGTGCCGACTGCGCCCGGCGGTTCGCTACCCTGGGGAGGTGAAGACGTTCGACTCCCTGTTCGATGAGCTCTCCGCGAAGGCGGATGAGCGGCCCGCGGGTTCGGGCACCGTCGCGCAGCTGGACGCCGGCGTGCACGCGATCGGCAAGAAGATCGTCGAGGAGGCCGCCGAGGTGTGGATGGCGGCCGAGTACGAGTCCGCCGAGGCCGCTGCCGAGGAGATCTCGCAGCTGCTGTACCACCTGCAGGTGATGATGATCGCGAAGGGTCTGCGACTCGAGGACGTCTACCGACATCTCTGAGACCCCACCCGTCGACCCCCACCGATCTGAAAGCCACCACGCCGTCATGCTGCGAATCGCCGTGCCGAACAAAGGGTCGCTCGCCGACACCGCCTCCGAGATGCTCCAGGAGGCGGGCTACACCGGCCGTCGGGACCCCAAGGACCTGCACGTCATCGACCCGGCCAACGAGGTCGAGTTCTTCTACCTGCGTCCGAAGGACATCGCGACCTACGTAGGATCCGGTGCACTGGATGTCGGGATCACCGGTCGGGATCTCCTCCTGGACGCGCGGATGCCGGGCGCTCGCGAAATCGAGGCGCTCGGCTTCGCGGGCTCGACGTTCCGCTTCGCGGCGCCCGCCGGGCGGTTCGCCGAGCTCACCGACCTCGAGGGCGTGCGCATCGCGACGTCGTACCCCGGCCTCGTGGACGCGTTCCTGGACCGGCACGGAGTGGCCGTGGACCTCGTGCCGCTGGACGGCGCCGTGGAGAGCGCCGTACGCCTCGGGGTGGCCGATGCGATCGCCGACGTCGTGGAGACCGGGACGACCCTCCGCCAGGCCGGCCTCGAAGTCTTCGGGCCGGCGATCCTGCAGTCCGAAGGCGTCCTGATCGCCGGGCCGACCGACGCACCCGGCACCGAGACCCTGCTGCGACGCCTCCGCGGAGTCCTCGTCGCGCGACGCTACGTCCTGATCGACTACGACCTGCCCGTGCACCTCATCGACAGCGCCGTGGCGATCGCCCCCGGCATCGAGTCGCCGACGATCTCGCCGCTGCGTGACCCGGAGTGGGTGGCCGTCCGCGTGATGAGCCCCCGCAAGGACGTCAATCAGGTCATGGACGCGCTCTACGGCATCGGCGCGCGCGCCATCCTGGTGTCGGCGATCCACAACGCGAGGCTCTGACATGGCCCTGGTGTGCCGGGTCATCCCGTGCCTGGACGTCGCGGCGGGCCGCGTGGTGAAGGGCGTGAACTTCGTCAACCTGCGCGACATGGGCGACCCTGTCGAGCTCGCGCGCGAGTACTTCGCGCAGGGTGCGGACGAACTGACCTTTCTCGACGTCACCGCGACGGTCGATGAGCGTGCCACGACGTACGACGTCGTCCGGCGCACCGCCGAAGAGGTCTTCATCCCGCTCACCGTGGGCGGCGGCGTGCGCTCGACCGACGACGTGGCGCGGCTCCTCGGTGTGGGCGCCGACAAGGTCGGCGTGAACTCCGCCGCGATCGCGCGTCCGCAGCTGATCGACGAGATCGCCGATCGGTTCGGGGCGCAGGTCCTCGTGCTGTCGCTCGATGTCACACGTGCGCCCGGCACCCGTTCCGGCTTCGTCGTCACGACGCACGGCGGTCGCACGCTCACATCGCTGGATGCCCTGGACTGGGCCCGCGAGGCGATCGAGCGCGGGGCGGGCGAACTCCTGGTGAACTCGATCGACGCCGACGGGACGAAGGCGGGCTTCGACCTCGAACTCGTCTCCCTCATGCGGGAGGTCTCCAGCGTCCCGGTGATCGCCTCCGGGGGAGCGGGACAGGCATCGGACTTCGCCCCGGCGATCGCCGCGGGGGCGGACGCGGTCCTGGCCGCGAGCGTCTTCCACTCCGGAGCGCTCACGGTGGGCGCCGTGAAGGACGCCATGCGCGAAGAAGGCATCGAGGTGCGCTGATGGGCGAGGACCTGCAGGAGCGGCTCGACCGCGTCGCGTTCAACGACGCCGGACTCGTCGCGGCGATCGTCCAGCAGTGGGACTCCCGCGAAGTCCTCATGCTCGGCTGGATGGACCGGGAGGCGCTGCGACGGACCCTCACGAGCGGACGCGTCACGTTCTGGTCGCGTTCGCGCCAGGAGTACTGGCGCAAGGGCGACACCTCCGGCCACATCCAGATCGTCCGCGGGGCGCGTCTGGACTGCGACGGCGACGCGATCCTTCTCGAAGTGGACCAGATCGGACCGGCGTGTCACACCGGCACCCGCACGTGCTTCGACGCCGACGATCTGGATCCGGTCCCGGGCCGCGCGAACCCGTGATCCGCCGCGCCCGGCTCCTCTCGGTCCTGACCGTCCTCGCGGTCGGCGCCTTGGGCGTCATCTCCTCCACGCAGACCTGGCTCGTCGCCGTCCTCGACGACGGGTCCGGTCACGAACTGACCGTCTCCGGCGCCGCCGCGATCCCCGTCCTGGCACCCCTCAGTCTCGCCGTCCTCGCACTCGGGGGGGCGCTGTCGATCGTCGGCACGGTGCTGCGGTACTTGTTCGGCGTGCTCACGGTCGCGATCGCCGTGTTCATCGGAGTCCTCAGCGCGCCGATCGCCGTCACCCTCCCGGTGTCGGCGACCGCATCGACCGTCACCGCCGCGACGGGCATCGCCGGCCTGGATTCCGTCGACGATCTCGTCGCCCGGGTGCTCCCGACTCCGTGGCCGACGATCACCGTGGTCCTGTCCGTGGTCCTCCTCGCCGCAGGGCTCTTCGTCCTCGCCACCGCGCGTCGCTGGAACCGCACGGGGCGACGCTACGACACGGATGCCGCAGCACCGGAGTCCGGCCGCGACCGGCGCGCGGCATCCCGCCCCTTCGACGCGATCGATTCCTGGGACGACCTGTCGCGCGGGTCGGATCCGACGGAGGGTCCCGCCGCCGAGCAGCCCCGCTGACCCCGCTAGACTGGTGCAGACCCGCGCTATTCCGGAGGAAACAATGAGCAACCCCATCGGCGACCCCGGCCACGGACACTCGCCCGCCGCGTGGACCGCCGTCATCATCATGCTCGCGGCGATCGCGATCGGCACGCTCGCGTACTGGTTCGACCTCGCGTGGCTCGTGTGGGCCTCGGCAGGTCTCGTGGTCGTCGGCGCACTGGTCGGATGGGGCATGGCCAAGGCCGGCTACGGCGTCGGCGGCGCGAAGTACACTCCGAAAGAGCATTGAGCATGCTCGCCGACCTCACGGCCGGCGCGGTGGAGGATGCCGAGGCACGCGCCTCGGAGCGGCCCCTGGCCGCTGTCGAGAAGGACGCCCTGTCCCGACCGCCGGCACGCGACGCCCTGCAGGTCCTCGCCCCGGCCGATCGCGTGAAGATCATCGCGGAGGTCAAGCGCGCCAGTCCGTCGCGCGGTGATCTCGCTGCGATCCCCGATCCTGCACTGCAGGCCCGGCTCTACGAGCAGGGTGGGGCGTCGACGATCTCGGTGCTCACCGAGCAGCGCCGCTTCAAGGGCAGCCTCGCCGATCTCGAAGCCGTCCGCGATGCCGTCTCGCTGCCGGTGCTGCGGAAGGACTTCATCGCCACCGAGTATCAGGTCCTCGAAGCGCGCGCGGCCGGCGCCGACCTCGTCCTGCTCATCGTGGCCGCGCTGCCGCAGGAGACCCTGGAGCGCCTGCACGCCCTCACGGTCGATCTCGGCATGACCCCGCTCGTGGAGACGCACTCGGCGGAGGAAGTGGACCGCGCGGCCGATGTCGGCGCTCGCCTGATCGGCGTGAACGCCCGCGACCTGTCTACGTTCGAGCTGGACCGTGACCTGTTCGGCCGTCTCGCGGAGCGCATCCCCGCCGGAGCGGTCAAGATCGCAGAGTCTGCGGTGCTGACCCCCGCGGACGTGACGCATTACCGCGCCGACGGGGCCGATGTGGTCCTGATCGGCGAAGCCCTCGTGACGGGGGATCCCGTCGCGACCCTGACGGCGTTCCTGGAGGCCGGAGCATGAGTCTGCGCGAAGCACCCGGGCCGTACTTCGGCGAGTTCGGCGGCCGGTACATGCCCGAATCGCTCATCGCGGCGATCGACGAGCTGACGGCTGTGTACGAGGACGCGATGGCGGACCCCGCGTTCGACGCGGAGTTGCGCGGCCTGCTGCACTCGTACGCGGGTCGCCCCTCGGTGCTCACCGAAGTGCCGCGCTTCGCCGAGCACGCGGGCGGCGGACGGGTCTTCCTCAAGCGCGAAGACCTCAACCACACCGGATCCCACAAGATCAACAACGTCCTCGGGCAGGCCCTGCTGACCAAGCGTCTCGGCAAGACGCGCGTGATCGCCGAGACCGGCGCCGGGCAGCACGGGGTCGCGACCGCGACCGCCGCCGCGCTGTTCGGCTTCGAGTGCACGATCTACATGGGCGAGGTCGACACGGAGCGCCAGGCACTGAACGTCGCGCGCATGCGACTTCTCGGCGCCGAAGTCATCCCCGTCACGACCGGCTCCCGCACCCTCAAGGACGCGATCAACGAGGCGTACCGCGACTGGGTCGCGAGCGTGGAGACCACGAACTACATCTTCGGCACGGCGGCAGGACCCCACCCGTTCCCGGCGATGGTGCGCGACTTCCAGAAGATCATCGGAGAAGAGGCGCGCGCGCAGCTGCTCGACGAAGCCGGCCGCCTGCCCGATGCGGTCTTCGCCTGCGTGGGCGGCGGGTCCAACGCGATCGGGATGTTCGACGCGTTCCTGGACGACGCGGACGTCCGCCTCTACGGCGTGGAGGCCGCCGGCGACGGCGTGGACACCCCGCGGCACGCGGCTTCGATCGAACGCGGCCGGCCCGGCATCCTGCACGGCGCGAAGACGTTCGTGCTGCAGGACGAGGACGGCCAGACCGTCGAGTCGCACTCGATCTCGGCAGGGCTCGACTACCCGGGCGTCGGACCCGAGCATGCGTGGCTCGCCGACATCGGCCGCGCCGAGTACATCCCGGCGACGGACACCGAGGCGATGGAGGCGTTGCGCCTCCTCTCGCGCACAGAGGGCATCATCCCCGCGATCGAGTCCGCGCACGCGCTCGCGGGGGCGCTGCGCATCGGCCGCGAACTCGGCCCCGACGCGATCATCGCGATCAACCTCTCCGGGCGCGGCGACAAGGACATGGACACCGCGGCGCGCTGGTTCGAGCTGTACGACGCCGACGCCGTCGTGGACGGCTCGCCGGTCGCCGTACCGGCCGCCGATGGGGCCGCCAAGGGCGAGGGGACCGAACTGTGAGCGCACCCTCCCGGGTCGCCGCCGCGATCGACGCCGCGCACGCCGCGGGCCGCGGCGCGTTCGTCGGCTACCTGCCGCTCGGATTCCCCGACCTGCAGACGAGCATCGACGCCGCGGTGCTGCTGGCCGAGAGCGGCGCGGACATCCTCGAGCTCGGTCCACCGTATTCCGATCCCGTGATGGACGGCACCGTGATCCAGGAGGCGACGCAGGTCGCCCTCGCCGGCGGCTTCCGCCTCCGCGACACGTTCACCGCCGTCCGCGAGATCACGAGGCGGGTCGACGTGCCGGTGCTCGTCATGACGTACTGGAACCCCGTCACCCAGTACGGCGTGGACCGCTTCGCCGACGACCTCGCCGCTGCGGGCGGGGCGGGCCTGATCACCCCGGACATCACACCGGATTCGGCGGCGGAGTGGATCGCCGCGAGCGAGCGGACGGGCCTTGACCGTGTCTTCCTCGCTGCGCCGACCTCCAGCGACGAGCGGCTGGACATGATCGTCGCCGCCTCCACGGGCTTCGTCTACACCGTCTCGACGATGGGGATCACGGGGGAGCGGACCGAATTGGATGCCGCCGCCCGTCGCCTCGTCGAACGCATGCGCGCCCGCGCCACCGGTCCGCTGCGCGCGTGCGTGGGCATCGGCATCTCGACTCCCGACCAGGTCGCCGGTGTGCTCGACTACGCGGACGGCGCGATCGTGGGCACTGCACTCGTGCGGGCGCTTCGCGACGGCGGCCTCGACGGGCTCGGCGAGACCGCCCGAGCGCTTTCCGCGGGCACGGGCCTGCCCGCTTAGACTCGACGCATGACGTTCGTCCCCTCGAGCGCGCTCCACGGCGTGCTGGCCAGCATCCCGAGCCCTTCCGTCAGCTACATCGACCTCGGCCCGCTGCGCATCCACTTCTACGCGCTGTGCATCATCGCCGGCATCATCGCCGCGACGCTCCTGACCAACCACCGGCTCACCAAGCGCGGCGCCGAGCCCTGGGTCGTGATCGACATCTCGCTCATCGCGGTCCCGCTCGCGATCGTCGGCGCCCGCATCTTCCACGTCCTCACCCACCCCGGGTTCTACTTCGGGCCCGGAACCGACATCTGGGCGATCTTCCGCATCTGGGAGGGCGGCATCGCGATCTACGGCGCCCTGATCGGGGGCGCGATCGGCGCGTGGCTCGGGTGCCGATGGACCGGCATCCGCTTCTGGTCGTTCGCCGACGCGCTCGCGCCGGGCCTGCTCCTCGCCCAGGCGATGGGCCGCTTCGGCAACTGGTTCAACCAGGAGCTGTTCGGCCTGCCGACCGACCTGCCGTGGGGTCTGCAGATCGACCCCGACAACTCGGCGTTCCCGAAGGGACTCGCTCCGGACACGCTGTTCCACCCCACGTTCCTCTACGAAGTGATCTGGAACGGTCTCGGCGTGCTGGTCCTGCTGTGGGTCGGCCGCCGCTTCGGCCTGCAGTGGGGTCGCCTTTTCGCCGTGTACCTCATCTGGTACAGCGCCGGTCGCATCGTCTGGGAGTCGATCCGCATCGACCCCAGCGAGATCATCCTGGGGCTGCGCAGCAATGTGTGGGCGGCGATCTTCGGCGTCGTGATCGGCGTGATCATCTTCTTCGTTCAGAAGCGGCGCCACCCGGGCCGCGAACCGTCCCCGTACGTGCCGGGCCGCGAATGGTCCCCCGCAGGCACGGTACAATCGCAGGAATCCGGCGACTACGTCGACGTCAGCGAACCTCAGACGATCGAAGTCACCTCGGGAACCGCCCCGGGCCAGGCCACAAGCCCGGCTGAAAGCACACCCGCCGCGAAGTAGTCCACTCTTTCGGTGGCTCTTCAGCTTCCGCAGTTCAGGGCCGACGTCGTCCCGTTGTGAGCATCAATGTGAGGACGGTTGGCATGGCTTCGAGCCCTGGTCTTCCCACGCACGGTCCGGACGCGCACGCGTTCGGCGCGCTTCCGCCCCGACAGGGCATGTACAACCCCGCGTTCGAGAAGGACGCGTGCGGTCTGGCGATGGTCGCCACGCTCCGCGGCGAGGCGGGGCACGACATCATCGATCTGGCGCTCACGGCGCTCCGCAACCTCGAGCACCGCGGCGCGATCGGCTCCGACGCCGGCACGGGCGACGGTGCGGGGATCCTCACCCAGATGCCCGACGCATTCCTGCGCGCGGTGACCGGCTTCGACCTGCCACCCGTAGGGGAGTACGCCGCCGGCATGATCTTCCTGCCGCGCGACGACGACAAGCGCGCGGCCGAAAAGGCAGGGATCGAGAAGATCGCCGCGAGCGAGAACCTGCAGATCCTCGGCTGGCGTGACGTGCCGACCGCGGAGGAGAACCTCGGCAAGCTGGCGTACGACGCGCGCCCCGTCTTCGAGCAGCTGTTCGTCTCGCGGCCCGCCGTCGGCGACGCGCCCGCTCTGTCGGGCATCGAACTGGACCGCCGCGCGTTCCGGCTGCGCAAGCGCGCCCGCACCGAGCTCGGTGCGTACTTCGTCTCGCTGTCCTCCCGCACGCTCGGCTACAAGGGCATGGTCACGACCCTCCAGCTCGAGCCGTTCTACCCCGATCTGCAGGACGAGCGCTTCGCCTCGGAGCTCGCCGTCGTGCACTCGCGCTACTCCACGAACACGTTCCCGTCCTGGCCGCTCGCGCAGCCGCTGCGGATGCTGGCCCACAACGGCGAGATCAACACCGTCAACGGGAACCGCAACTGGATGCGGGCGCGTCAGTCGCAGCTGGAGTCGGAGCTCCTGGGCGACATCGAGCCTCTCCTGCCGATCTGCACGGAGGGCGCGAGCGACTCGGCATCGTTCGACGAGGTCCTGGAACTGCTGACCCTCACGGGTCGGAGCCTGCCGCACGCGATCATGATGATGGTGCCCGAGGCGTACGAGAAGCAGGCGGACATCGATCCGCAGCTGCGTGCGTTCTACGAGTTCCACTCCATGCAGATGGAGCCGTGGGACGGCCCCGCCGCGCTCATCTTCACGGACGGCACGCTCGTCGGCGCGACGCTGGACCGCAACGGGCTGCGCCCGGGCCGCTGGACGGAGACGACCGACGGACTCGTCGTGATCGGCAGTGAGACCGGCGTCCTCGATTTCGCCCCCGAACGCATCAAGCGCCGCGGGCGCCTGCGGCCCGGCCGGATGTTCCTGGTCGACACCGCGCAGCGCCGCATCGTCGAGGACGAGGAGATCAAGGCCGAGCTCGCCGCGCTCGAGCCGTGGCAGGAATGGCTGGACGCCGGCCGCGTGCGCCTGGCCGACCTGCCGGAGCGCGAGCACATCGTGCACCCGATCGCCTCGATCACCCGGCGTCAGCGCACGTTCGGGTACACCGAGGAGGAAGTGCGTATCCTGCTGACCCCGATGGGGCAGAACGGCGCCGAGCCGCTCGGCGCAATGGGCTCGGACACGCCGGTCGCCGTTCTCAGCGAGCGTCCGCGCCTGCTGTTCGACTACTTCACGCAGCAGTTCGCGCAGGTCACGAACCCGCCGCTGGATTCCATCCGCGAAGAAGTCGTCACCTCTCTCGCCCTCGGTCTCGGGCCGGAGCGCAATCTCCTCACCTGGGGCGCCGACCACGCGCGTTCGGTGACGCTGGACTTCCCCGTGATCGACAACGATGAGCTCGCGAAGATCCAGCACATCGACACCGCGCTCTCGGGTCGCTCCTCCGTGACGATCCGCGGCCTGTACCGCGTCGAGGCCGGCCACAAGGGCATGCAGAAGCGCATCGCGCAGATGTGCGCCGAGGTTGACGAGGCGATCGAGGACGGCGCGGAGTTCATCGTCCTCAGCGACCGCGACTCGAACAAGGACCTCGCGCCCATCCCGTCGCTGCTCATGCTCGCCGCCGTCCACCACCACCTCATCCGCAAGCAGACGCGCATGAAGTGCGGACTGGTCGTGGAGGCCGGCGACGTCCGCGAGGTTCACCACGTCGCGACCCTCATCGGCTACGGCGCGTCCGCAGTGAACCCGTACCTGGCGATGGAGACGGTGGAGTACCTGGTCCGCGCCGGCTACATCACCGGGATCACCCCGCAGAAGGCCGTCAAGAACCTCATCTACGCCCTCGGCAAGGGCGTGCTGAAGATCATGTCGAAGATGGGCATCTCCACCGTGTCCTCCTATGCAGGTGCCCAGGTCTTCGAAGCCGTGGGTCTCTCGCAGGAGTTCGTCGACGCGTACTTCACCGGCACCGAGACGAAGCTCGGCGGGGTCTCGCTCGACGTGATCGCGGCCGAGAACGCCGCCCGGCACGCGTACGCGTATCCGGAGGACGCCGCCGTGCGTGCGCACGAGCGGCTGTGGACCGGCGGCGAGTACCAGTGGCGACGGGACGGTTCGCCGCACCTGTTCAATCCCGACACGGTCTTCCGTCTGCAGCATGCGACCCGCACGCGGCGCTACGACATCTTCCGCGAGTACACCAAGCTCGTGGACGACCAGGCGTCCGAACTCAAGACGCTGCGCGGCCTCTTCGCGCTGCGCACGGGCGTGCGCACCCCCGTCCCGCTCGACGAGGTCGAGCCGGTGTCCTCGATCGTGAAGCGCTTCTCCACCGGGGCGATGAGCTACGGCTCGATCTCGAAAGAGGCCCACGAGACGCTGGCGATCGCGATGAACCGCATCGGCGCGAAGTCCAACACGGGGGAGGGCGGTGAGGACGTCGACCGGCTCCTGGACCCCGAGCGCCGCAGCGCGATCAAGCAGGTCGCTTCCGGTCGCTTCGGCGTCACGAGCCTGTACCTCACCGAGGCCGACGACATCCAGATCAAGCTCGCGCAGGGCGCCAAACCCGGCGAGGGAGGTCAGCTGCCGCCCACGAAGGTGTACCCGTGGGTCGCCCGGACGCGGCACGCGACGGCGGGCGTGGGACTCATTTCGCCGCCTCCGCACCACGACATCTACTCGATCGAGGACCTCAAGCAGCTGATCTTCGACCTGAAGCGGGCGAACCCCGGCGCGCGTGTGCACGTCAAGCTCGTGAGCCAGTCAGGGATCGGCGCCGTCGCGGCGGGTACGGCCAAGGCCCTCGCCGATGTGATCCTCGTCTCGGGGCACGACGGCGGCACGGGAGCGAGCCCGCTGAACTCGCTGAAGCATGCGGGCACGCCGTGGGAGCTCGGCCTGGCCGAGACCCAGCAGACCCTCATGCTGAACGGGATGCGGGATCGCGTCGTCGTCCAGGTCGACGGCCAGCTGAAGACCGGTCGCGACGTCGTGATCGGCGCGCTCCTGGGAGCGGAGGAGTTCGGTTTCGCGACCGCCCCGCTCGTGGTCTCCGGCTGCATCATGATGCGCGTGTGCCACCTGGACACGTGTCCCGTGGGCGTCGCCACCCAGAATCCGGTTCTGCGCGAGCGTTTCAACGGAAAGCCCGAGTTCGTCGTGAACTTCATGGAGTTCATCGCCGAAGAAGTGCGCGAGTATCTGGCCGAGCTCGGTTTCCGGTCCCTCGACGAGGCGATCGGACACCACGAGCTCCTCGACATCAACGGCGCGGTGGAGCACTGGAAAGCGAGTGGACTCGACCTCGCGCCGATCCTCACCGGACCCGCTTTCGGCGACGACCAGGCGCGGCGCAACACGCGCGCGCAGGAGCACGAGCTCGAGGAGCACTTCGACGTGCCGCTCATCGAGGCGGCGCGCGATGTGATCGCCCACAACGGCACGATGTCCTTCGACCTGCCGATCCGCAACACCGAGCGGGCGGTGGGCACGATGCTCGGACACCACGTCACCCGCGTACACGGCGAGAACGGGATGCCGGCGGGGTCGATCGTGGTCAACCTCACCGGGTCCGCCGGCCAGTCCTTCGGCGCGTTCATGCCCGCCGGGATCACCCTGCGCCTGGAGGGCGATTCGAACGACTACGTCGGCAAGGGCCTGTCCGGTGGGCAGATCGTCGTCCGACCGCCGCGGGACGCGACCTTCGATGCGTCTCAGAACGTGATCGCCGGAAACGTGATCGGCTACGGCGCGACGCAGGGGACGATGTTCCTGCGCGGAGTCGTGGGGGAGCGCTTCTTCGTGCGCAACTCCGGTGCGACCGCGGTCGTCGAAGGCGTCGGCGATCACGCCCTGGAGTACATGACGGGCGGTCTCGCCGTGATCCTCGGGGCGACGGGGCGCAACCTCGGCGCCGGCATGTCCGGCGGCACCGCCTACGTGTACAAGCTCGACCCGCAGCTGGTCAACCGCGAGGCGCTCGCGTCGGGCGAGCTGGAGCTCGGGCCGCTCGGCGCCGGAGACGCGGAGATCCTCCGCGACCTGCTCGAGCAGCACCGGACCGAGACCGACTCGACGCTGGCCGCGCGCCTGCTCGAGGACTTCGACGGCGAGCTCGAGAACTTCGTGCGCGTCCTGCCGCGCGACTACGCGGCCGTTCTGCAGACCCGCCAGGAGGCGCTGGCCGAGGGGCTGGACCCCGACGGCGACGTCGTCTGGACCCGCATCCTGGAGGTGACCGGTGGCTGACCCCAAGGGCTTTCTGAAGGTGACGGACCGCGAGCTCCCGCCCCGTCGTCCCGTTCCCGTCCGCATCATGGACTGGAAAGAGGTGTACGAGCCGGGCGATTCCGCCGTGCTGCGACGCCAGGCCGGCCGCTGCATGGACTGCGGCATCCCGTTCTGCCACAAGGGGTGTCCGCTGGGCAACCTCATCCCCGAGTGGAACGACCTCACGTGGCGCGGCGAGGGTCGCTCCGCGATCGAGCGACTGCACGCGACGAACAACTTCCCGGAGTTCACCGGGCGCCTGTGCCCCGCGCCCTGCGAGAGCTCGTGCGTGCTCGGGATCAACCAGCCGGCGGTCACGATCAAGCAGATCGAGGTCTCGATCATCGACGAGGCCTTCGCGAACGGCTGGGTCGAGCCCGAGCCGCCGGGACGCCTCACCGGCAAGACCGTCGCGGTCGTCGGCTCGGGTCCCGCGGGACTCGCCGCCGCCCAGCAGCTCACGCGCGCGGGTCACACCGTCGCCGTCTTCGAGCGGGACGATCGCATCGGCGGACTCCTCCGGTACGGCATCCCGGACTTCAAGATGGAGAAGCGCCACCTCGAGTCGCGCCTGCGTCAGATGCAGGACGAAGGCACCCGCTTCCGCGCGGGGGTCGAGATCGGCAAGGACATCTCCTGGAGCGACCTGCGCGCCCGGTACGACGCTGTCGTCGTCGCGACCGGTGCGACCGTGCCGCGGGAGCTCCCGATCCCCGGCCGGGATCTCGACGGCGTGCACTTCGCGATGGAGTACCTCGTGGAGTCGAACAAGGCCACGGCGGGCGACGCGGTGCCGAGTCAGATCACCGCCGAGGGCAAGCACGTCGTCGTGATCGGCGGCGGCGACACCGGTGCGGACTGCATCGGGACCGCGCATCGCCACGGCGCCCTGAGCGTGACGAACCTCGCGATCGGAAAGCAGCCTCCCGGCACCCGCCCCGACAACCAGCCGTGGCCGATGGCCCCGCTGCTGTTCGAAGTGAGCTCCGCCCACGAAGAAGGGGGCGAGCGCGCATACCTGGCCTCGACCGTCGAGTTCCTCGGCAACGACGCGGGCGAGGTGCGCGCCCTGCGTGTGGCCGAGACCGAGTTCGTCGACGGACGCCGCGTCCCCAAGAGCGGGACCGAGCGCGAGATCCCGGCCGACCTCGTGCTGATCGCGATGGGCTTCACCGGTCCCGAGCGGGCCCACCTGGAGGACCAGCTGGACGCGCAGTTCACGTCGCGCGGGAACCTCGAGCGCGCGGAGGACTACCAGACGACGACGCCCGGCGTGTTCGTCGCCGGCGACGCCGGTCGCGGTCAGTCCCTCATCGTCTGGGCGATCGCGGAGGGCCGCGCGGCCGCCGCGCACGTGGACCGCTACCTGATGGGCGAGACGGCGCTGCCCGCGCCCGTCGCGCCCACCGATGTCGCGATCGGTCTGCAGCCCGCGTAGGCTGGCCGCGGCTCCTCTGCCAAGAAATCCCGACCCCTCACGGAGTACACACACGATGAGACGTGCCAAGATCGTCGCCACGCTGGGACCCGCCACCTCGACTTATGAGCAGGTCCGCGCGATCATCGAGGCGGGTGTCGACGTCGCCCGGATGAACCTGAGCCACGGCGACTACACCGTCCACGAAGCCAACTTCGCCAACGTCCGCAAGGCCGCAGACGACGCCGGTCGTCCGGTCGCGGTCCTGGTGGACCTGCAGGGTCCGAAGATCCGCCTCGGCAAGTTCGCCGACGGACCGCACGACCTCGCCGTCGGGGACATCTTCAAGATCACCACGGAGGACATCGCCGGAACGAAGGAGATCGTCTCGACGACCTTCAAGGGCCTGCCCGCCGACGTGAAGGCCGGAGACTTCCTCCTGATCGACGACGGCAAGGTCCGCGTCCAGGTCACCGAGGTCGAGGGCCCCGTTGTCACGACGAAGGTCATCGTCGCCGGCGCCGTCTCGAACAACAAGGGCATCAACCTGCCCGGTGTCGCGGTCAACGTCCCGGCGCTGTCCGAGAAGGACGAGGCGGATCTCCGCTGGGGCCTGCGCATCGGCGCCGACCTGATCGCCCTGTCGTTCGTACGCAGCGCGAAGGACGTCCAGCGCGTGCACGTCATCATGGCCGAAGAGGGCCGCCACGTCCCGGTGATCGCGAAGATCGAGAAGCCGCAGGCCGTGGAGAACCTCGAAGAGATCATCGACGCGTTCGACGGCATCATGGTCGCCCGCGGCGACCTCGGCGTCGAGCTGCCGTTGGAGGCCGTGCCGATCGTGCAGAAGCGCGCGGTCGAGCTCTGCCGCCGCATGGCCAAGCCCGTGATCGTCGCGACGCAGATGCTCGAGTCGATGATCGAGAACCCCGTGCCCTCGCGCGCCGAGACGAGCGACGTCGCCAACGCGGTGCTCGACGGCGCGGACGCGGTCATGCTGTCCGGCGAGACGAGCGTCGGCAAGTACCCCGTCGTTGTCGTGGAGACCATGGCCCGCATCATCGCCTCCACCGAGGACCACGGCCTCGAGCGCATCGCTCCGTTGACCACGAAGCCCCGCACGCAGGGTGGCGCGATCACGCTGGCTGCCATGGAGGTCGCGGACTTCGTCGAGGCGAAGTATCTGTGCATCTTCACGGAGTCCGGCGACACCGCCCGCCGCATGTCGCGTCTGCGTCCGCGGATCCCCATGATCGGCTTCGCGACGGAGCCGGCGATCCGCCGTCGGATGGCCCTCACGTGGGGCGTGCAGTCCGCGCTCGTGGAGCACGTCGCGCACACCGACCGGATGTTCATCCAGGTCGATGACTTCTTCCTCAGCAACGACCTGGCCAAAGTCGGCGACAAGGTCGTGGTGATCTCCGGTTCCCCTCCCGGAATCGTGGGCTCCACGAACGACATCCGCATCCACAAGATCGGCGACGCCGTGCACGGCAAGGCCCCGATCTACCAGTCCAAGGACTGACGCTCCGCGGTATCGCACGAATGGTCGCGCTCGCTATGCTGAGCGCGACCATTCGCGTCTGACGGGGGATTTCACATGATCGGCTTCGGCGATCTCTTCTGGTTCCTGCTGTGGATCTTCTACTTCACGGCCTACATCTTCATGGTGTTCCTGATCATCATGGATCTGTTCCGCGATCACGCGTTGAACGGGTGGGCGAAGGCCGCGTGGATCATCGCGCTCATCTTCCTGCCCTTCCTCACCGCCCTCGTCTACGTCATCGCGCGAGGGCGCGGCATGGCCGAGCGCAATGCGGCGGCCCGTGGCGGCGGCGTGCCCGAAACGGACGACTATCGGCCGTCTGCGTCCGCGACGCCCGCGGCGGACATCGCTCAGGCGAAGGCGCTGCTGGATGCCGGCACGATCAGCCAGGGCGAGTACGAAGCGCTCAAGAGCAAGGCTCTCGGGAACCAGTACTTCGGCGCCTGACCCGTCCCAGAGACGGGTCGAGGGCCGACCCCGGGCGGGATCGGCCCTCTTTTCGCGTACCGGTGGTGGGACTCGAACCCACATGCCCTTTCGGACAAAGCATTTTGAGTGCTCCGCGTCTGCCATTCCGCCACACCGGCCCGGAGACTTCCGCGATTGACCATACCGTAGGATTCATTTGTGACAGAGCAAGAGCAGTCCAGCGCAAGCACGGCCCCCACGCCGCGACGAGTCGTCGTCGCGGAGGACGAGTCGCTCATCCGTCTCGACATCGTCGAGATCCTCCGGGACAACGGATTCGACGTCGTCGGCGAGGCCGGCGACGGCGAGACCGCGGTCCAGCTGGCCACGGAGCTGCGACCCGACCTGGTCATCATGGACGTGAAGATGCCGCAGCTGGACGGCATCTCCGCCGCCGAGAAGCTCAGCAAGAACCACATCGCCCCCGTCGTCCTGCTCACCGCCTTCAGCCAGAAGGAGCTCGTCGAGCGGGCGAGCGAGGCCGGTGCGCTCGCGTACGTCGTGAAGCCGTTCACCCCCAACGACCTGCTGCCGGCGATCGAGATCGCCCTCGCGCGCTACGAGCAGATCATCACGCTCGAGGCCGAGGTCGCCGACATGGTCGAGCGCTTTGAGACCCGCAAGCTCGTCGACCGCGCGAAGGGCCTCCTCAACGAGAAGATGGGGCTCAGCGAGCCCGAGGCCTTCCGCTGGATCCAGAAGGCCTCCATGGACCGCCGGCTGACGATGCAGGACGTCGCAAAGGCGATCATCGAGCAGCTCGCCCCCAAGAAGGCGTAGCGACCTCCACCGCGGCTCAGTCCCGCGGCAGGTCCTTGATCATGTTCGTGATCCGGATCGTCGACAGGCGCCTGCCCTGCTCGTCGGAGACCGCGATCTCGTGCACGGTCATGCTGCGGCCCAGATGAACGGGCGTGCACACGCCCGTCACGACTCCCGAGGTCGCCGAGCGCGTGTGCGTGGCGTTGATGTCGATGCCCACGGCGAGGCGCCCTGGGCCCGCGTGGAGGTTCGCCGCCATCGACCCGAGCGACTCGCCGAGCACGACGTACGCGCCGCCGTGCATCAGCCCGACCGGCTGGGTGTTGCCTTCGACGGGCATCGTGGCGACGGCACGGTCGACGGAGAACTCCACGAACTCCATGCCCATCTTCTCGGCGAGGGCGCCCATTCCGCGGCGTGCGGCCCAGACCAGGCCGTTCTCGTCGGTGGGGGCGGTGTCGGTCATCGTCAGCCTTCGTCGTCGGGAGTGGCGTCCGGACCCCTCACTAAACTTGCAGGGTGACGGACTCCGCAAAGCCTACCCTTCTCGTCGTGGACGGCCATTCGCTGGCATACCGGGCCTTCTTCGCCCTCCCGGTCGAGAATTTCTCGACGAAGGACGGGCAGCACACGAACGGCATCTACGGGTTCCTGTCGATGCTGATCAACCTGATCAAGGCCGAGAAGCCGACGCACCTCGCCGTCGCGTTCGACACGTCCCGGCAGTCGTTCCGTACCCGCGAGTACACCGAGTACAAAGCCAACCGGTCCGAGTCGCCGAGTGAGTTCAAGGGTCAGATCCCGCTGCTTCAGGAGTGCCTGGCGGCGATGAGCATCACCGTGCTCGCCAAAGAGGACTTCGAGGCCGATGACATCCTCGCGACCCTCGCGACCCAGGGCGCCGAGCAGGGCTACGACGTGCTCGTCTGCTCCGGCGACCGCGACACGATCCAGCTCGTGAACGACGACATCACGCTGCTCTACCCGAACGTGCAGGGGGTGTCTCAGCTCAAGCGTTACGACACCGCGGCGGTGATCGAGCGCTACGGCGTGCGCCCCGAGCAGTACCCGGACATCGCGGCGCTCGTCGGCGAGACCAGCGACAACCTGCCCGGCGTGCCGAAGGTGGGCGAGAAGACGGCGGTGAAGTGGATCACGCAGTACGGCTCGCTCGATGACCTGCTCGCGAACGCCGACAAGGTCACCGGCGTGGTCGGCAACAATCTCCGCGAGCACATCGACGCCGTCCGCCGCAACCGGACACTGAACCGGCTGCTGCGCGACGTCGAGCTGCCCGTCACGATCGCCGACCTCGAGGTGCAGCCGATGGACGCACAGGGCGTCCGCGACATCTTCGCGCGGCTCGAGTTCAAGACGCTCATTCCGCGCGTCGCCGAACTCGCCGGCATCGAGCAGCAGATGGCCTCGCTGTCCGCGGCCGCCGCGGTCGCCGCTCCCGTGCCGCTCGAGCCGTCACCGGGCGATCTGGCGACGTGGCTCGCAGCGGCGACCGGCGAGGTGGGCGTCACCGTTCTCGTCGAGGGCGCGCTGCCGGTCCGCGTCGGTTTCGCCGTGCGCGGCGGGAAGGGCGCGGATGCCGTCGCCGAAGCGACCTGGAGCACCGAGGTGGCGGCATCCATCGGTCCGTGGCTCGCCTCGGACGCGCCGAAGGTCTTCAGCGACGCGAAGCCGCAGCTGAAGGCTCTGCGCCGTGCCGGATTCGCGCTCGGCGGGCTCGTCTTCGACACGATCGTGGCCGGGTGGCTGCTGCGGCCCAGCTTCCCCGACAAGACGCTCGCGCACCTCGTGGACCGGTGCCTCGATGAGAAGCTCCCCGAGGCCGACCCGACCCAGCTCGTCCCCGAGACCGAGGGTGCCACACCGGGACAGCTCTCCTGGTACACGCTGCGGGTCGCGGAGGCGCTGCGCGGCGAGCTCGCCGAGAGCGTTGCCGCCGTGCTCACCGACATCGAACTGCCGACGCTGCGGACGCTCGCCGACATGGAGCTCGCCGGCGTCTCGGTCTCGCACGCCAAGCTGTCGGAGTTCTCCGCAGAGCTCGGCAGCCGCGCGGATGCGATCGCGCAGGACGCGTACGCGGCAATCGGACGCGAAGTGAATCTGGGGTCGCCGAAGCAGCTGCAGGAGGTTCTGTTCGATCAGCTCGACCTGCCGAAGACGCGCAAGACGAAGACGGGGTACTCGACGGATGCCGCGGTCCTGGCCGATCTGCAGGACTCGCACCCGCACCCTTTCCTCGACTTGCTGCTGCAGCACCGCGAGGCGACGAAGCTGCGGCAGATCATCGAGTCGCTCGACACCGCGATCGCTCCCGACGGGCGAATCCGCACGACGTACGTGCAGACCGGAAGCCAGACCGGCCGCCTGTCCAGCACCGACCCGAATCTGCAGAACATCCCCGTCCGCACCGACGAGAGCCGTCGTATCCGCGCCGCATTCGAAGTCGGCGAGGGCTATGAGACGCTGCTGACCGCGGACTACTCGCAGATCGAGATGCGCATCATGGCGCATCTGTCCGAGGACCCGGGACTGATCGAGGCGTTCAACTCGGGCGAGGACCTGCACCGCTTCGTCGGCGCGCGGGTGTTCGGGGTCGAGCCGGCCGACGTCACCGCGCCGATGCGGACGAAAGTCAAGGCGATGTCGTACGGCCTGGTCTACGGCCTGTCCGCGTTCGGCCTGTCCAAGCAGCTGCGCATCGAGCAGTCCGAGGCGAAGCAGCTCATGATGGAGTACTTCCACCGGTTCGGGGCGGTCCGCGACTATCTGCGGTCTTCGGTGGAGCAGGCCCGGATCGACGGCTATACCGAGACGATCTTCGGAAGGCGGCGCCCGTTCCCGGACCTCGCGAGCCCGAACCGCGTGCTGCGGGAGAACGCCGAGCGGGCGGCTCTGAACGCACCCATCCAGGGCAGCGCCGCCGACATCATGAAGATCGCGCTGTTCCACATCCACGACGACTTCGCCGCCGCGCAGCTGCGCTCCCGGGTGCTCATGCAGATCCACGACGAACTCGTCGTCGAGGTGGCCGCGGGGGAGTGGGATGCCGCGGAGCAGATCGTCCGCACGCGGATGGGTGATGCCGCCGACCTGGCTGTGCCGCTGGACGTGCAGATCGGGCGGGGCCGCGACTGGAACGAAGCCGCGCACTGACGGTGTTGGCGGCGCCGGAGTCGTTGCCTAGGCTCGATGCATGACAGATTCCACACGTACGCCCACGCAGATCGACACGATCGCTGACGCGTGGGTCGACACGCTCGCTGAGCAGCTTCCGACGCTTGCGACGTACATCGGCCGGTTCGAGTACAACGACCGCTACGGCGACTACTCGCCGGAGGGCACCGAGCGACTGATCGAGGCCGGGCGGCGCACCCTCGCCGACCTCGAGGCCGCGACGCCGGTCGATGCGATCGACGAGGTCACGAAAGAGGACCTCAGCCGCGAGATCCGGCTCGAGATCGATCTGCACGACGCGAAGTGGCACCTGCGCGACCTCAACGTGATCGCGTCGCCGTCGCAGGACATCCGGTCTGTGCTCGACCTCATGCCCACCGACACCGCGGAGGACTGGGCCGTCATCTCGACCCGCCTCGGCGCGATCCCCACCGCCCTGGAAGGCTACGTGCAGACTCTCCGGCAGGGGATCGCCGAGGGTGTCGTCCCCGCGCGTCGGCAGGTGCGCGAAGTCGTGACCCAGATCGCGCGCTACACGAGCGATCAGGGCTTCTTCGCGACGTTCGCCGGCGACGCCGCCCCCGCGGACGGCCAGCTGCCGGCATCCCTCGCCCGCGAACTCGCCGACAACGCCAACGCCGCCCGCGTCGCGTACGACGAGCTCGCCGCGTTCCTGGGCACCGAACTCGCACCGGCCGCCGGTGAGCAGGACGCGGTCGGCCGCGAGCTCTACGCGCTGCAGTCCCGGCGCTTCCTCGGGGCGAGCATCGACCTCGACGAGACGTACGACTGGGGCGTGGAGGAGCTCGCGCGCATGGTCGCCGAGCAGGAGTCGATCGCGGACCAGATCAAGGCCGGCGCGAGCGTGGAGGAGGCGATCGCGATCCTCGAGGAGGACGCGTCGCACAAGCTGCACGGCACCGACGCCCTGCAGCGGTGGATGCAGGAGACGAGCGACCGGGCGATCGCCGAGCTCGGCCGCACGCACTTCGACATCCCCGAACCGATCCGCCGGCTCGAGTGCATGATCGCGCCCACGAAGGAGGGTGGCATCTACTACACCGGCCCGACGGACGACTTCTCGCGTCCGGGCCGTATGTGGTGGTCCGTTCCCGAGGGCGTCGAGGACTTCGACACGTGGCGCGAGCTCACCACGGTCTATCACGAAGGCGTGCCCGGGCATCACCTGCAGATCGCGCAGGCGGTCTACAACCGCGCCGAGCTGAACTCGTGGCGGCGCCTCCTGGCCGGCACGTCCGGCCACGCGGAAGGGTGGGCGCTGTACGCCGAGCGCCTCATGGAGCAGCTCGGCTACCTCGAAGAGCCCGCCGACCGGCTCGGGATGCTCGACGGTCAGCGCATGCGCGCCGCGCGCGTTGTTCTGGACATCGGCGTGCACCTCCAGAAGCCCCGGCTCGACGGCGAGGGGACGTGGGACGCCGACTACGCGCTGGCATTCATGCGCCGGAACGTGAACATGTCCGACGAGTTCGTGCAGTTCGAGGTGAACCGCTACCTCGGCTGGCCGGGACAGGCGCCGTCGTACAAAGTCGGACAGCGCATCTGGGAGCAGATCCGCGACGACGCGAAAGCGGCGGAGGGCGACGCGTTCGACATCAAGCGCTTCCACAAGCGTGCGCTGGACCTGGGCGGCGTCGGTTTGGACACGCTGCGCTCCGCACTCACCGCGTGACGGAATAGGTCGGGGCCGAGCGGAGTTTGCATTCACATGAATGAGATCCAGCTCGGCCTCGACACTTTCGGCGACGTCACGAAGGATGCCGCCGGTGCGCGTCTCTCGGACGCGCAGACGATCCGCAACGTCGTGGACCAGGCGGTGCTGGCCGATGAGGTCGGACTGGCCTTCTTCGGCGTGGGGGAGCACCACCGCCCCGAGTTCGCGATCTCGAGCCCGGAGATCGTGCTGGCGGCCGCGGCCGCGCGGACGCGCGACATCCACCTCGGGACCGCCGTCACCGTGCTGTCGTCGGATGATCCGGTTCGCGTCTACGAGCGCTTCGCCACCCTGGACGCGGTCTCCAACGGTCGCGCCGAGGTGATCCTCGGACGCGGCTCGTTCATCGAGTCCTTCCCTCTGTTCGGCTACGACCTGCGCGACTACGAGACCCTCTTCGAAGAGAAGCTCGACCTGTTCTCGCAGCTCATGACCGAGAAGCCGGTGACGTGGCAGGGCACGAAGCGCGCCGCGCTGGATGCCGCCGACGTGTACCCGAAGACCGAGAACGGGCTGACCGCCTGGGTCGGGGTGGGCGGGTCGCCGGAGTCCGTCGTCAGGGCGGCCCGGTACGGCTACGGCCTCATGCTTGCGATCATCGGCGGACCGGCGCACCGGTTCCGCCCGTTCGTGGACCTCTACCACCGTTCGCTCGACTCGTTCGGGATCGGTGCGCGGCCCGTCGGCATCCACTCGCCCGGTCACATCGCCGAGACGGACCAGCAGGCATGGGACGAGGCCTACGAGGGCTTCGAGGCGATGAACAACACGATCGGACGCGAGCGCGGCTGGCCGCCGTACAGCCGCGCCCGCTTCCAGCACGACGTCGGACCCGAGGGTGCGCTCTACGTCGGCTCGCCGGAGACCGTCGCACGCAAGATCGCCACGACGGTGAAGACGCTCGGGAGCACGCGCTTCGACATGAAGTTCTCCACGGGGACGCTGTCGCACGACAAGCTCATGCGCTCGATCGAGCTGTACGGCGCGAAGGTGCAGCCGCTGGTGCGTGACATCCTGTCTTCATGACGGATGCTGCGCCGCAGGCGCTCGACGCGTCTGCGGTGTCGGAGCGCCTGGACCGGCTGCCGTTCACGCGGCGCCACCTCAAAGTCCTGACCGGCTCCGGGCTCGGCTGGGCGCTCGATGCGATGGATGTCGGCCTGATCTCCTTCATCATCGCCGCTCTCGCGGTGCAGTGGCAGCTCGAGCCCGGTCAGACGGCATGGATCGCCTCGATCGGGTTCATCGGCATGGCGATCGGCGCCACGCTCGGCGGGCTCCTGGCGGACCGCTTCGGGAGGCGCCAGATCTTCGCGGTGACGCTGCTGATCTACGGCGCCGCAACGGGAGCCAGCGCGCTGGTCGGCGGACTCGCGGCGCTCCTCGTGCTTCGATTCCTCGTCGGCCTGGGTCTCGGGGCCGAGCTTCCGGTCGCCTCCACGTACGTCAGCGAGTTCGCGCCTGCACGGATCCGCGGTCGCCTCATCGTGATCCTCGAGGCCTTCTGGGCGGTCGGCTGGACCGCCGCCGCCCTGATCGGCTTCTTCGTCATCCCGACCTCGGCGGACGGCTGGCGCTGGGCCTTCGCCCTGGGCGCGATCCCCGCCGCCTACGCGCTGATCGTGCGGTGGGGACTGCCCGAGTCGGCGCGATGGCTCGCGCGGCGCGGTCGGCACGCCGAGGCCGACGCCGTCGTGCGCGCATTCGAGCAGTCCGCGGGGGTGACACCGGCGCCGAGCACGGCCACGCCGACCGCCGATACCGCCGCCGCAGCGCCGTCGGCGCGCGAGCGACTCGCGGGCCTGTGGACGCGAGAATTCCGCCGCCGGACAGCCGCGCTCTGGCTCGTCTGGTTCTGCGTCAACTTCTCCTACTACGGCGCCTTCATCTGGATCCCGTCGATCCTGGTCGCGCAGGGCTACGACCTGGTCCGCTCGTTCGGCTTCACACTCGTTATCACGCTCGCTCAGCTGCCCGGCTACGTCGTCGCGGCCTGGCTGATCGAGGTGTGGGGGAGGCGCCTGACCCTGTCGGTCTTCCTCGCCGGCTCCGCACTGTCGGCGATCGCGTTCGGCACGGCATCCGCGGAGGGAGTCGTGATCGCCGCGGGGATGGCCCTGTCGTTCTTCAACCTCGGTGCGTGGGGCGCGCTGTACGCGGTGACGCCGGAGATGTACCCGACGTCGCTTCGGGCGACGGGTTCAGGCTGGGCCGCGGGCGTCGGCCGTCTCGCCTCGATCATCGCCCCGCTGCTCGTGCCGGTGATGCTCGTGGCCGGTGGTGCGCCCCTGCTCTTCGTCGTCTTCGCGGTCTTCTTCGCCGTCGCGGCGGCCGCGGCGTGGGGTCTCGCCGACCGGCGCGGGCGGGCTCTGGATGATCGGTGACCGTAGGCTGAGGAAGTGAACACCGTCAGATACGTCGCGATCGGCGATTCCTTCACCGAGGGTGTCGGCGATGACCTTCCGGACGGCCGGGTACGGGGCTGGGCGGACCTCGTCGCCCAGGGCTGGGCCGATGCGTCGGGACAGACGATCGAGTACGCGAACCTCGCGATCCGCGGCAAGCTCGCATGGCCCATCGTCGATGAGCAGCTCGAACCCGCCCTCGCGCTGAAGCCCACGCATCTGTCGTTCAACGGCGGCGGCAATGACATGATCCGACCGCGCACCTCGATCTCCCGGGTGATCGACGCGTTCACGCGAGTGATCGAGCGGTGCGACGAAGAGGGCGTGCAGCTCATTCTGCTCTCCGGCGCGAACCCGTCCGCGCAGCTGCCCCTCAGCAGACTCATCCAGCGTCGCGGAGACATCCTCTCCCTCGCGGTCGGCGCGCGCATCGAGGACAGGCCGGACATCATCCGGGCGTTCAACTGGCCCGATCGCGAGCTGTCCGCACCCGCCTACTGGGCGGAGGATCGCCTGCACATGAACTCCCGAGGGCATCACCGCGTCGCCGCGCGCGTGCTCACCGCCCTCGGGATGGAACCGCCCGCTGCCTGGTGGTCGCTGCCGCCGCTGCCCGCCTCCGCCCGCATGCGCGCGTCCGAGTACTACCGCGAGCACCTCGGCCCGTGGGTGCAGCGCCGGCTGAGCGGCACCTCCTCCGGCGACGGACGCGAGCCCAAACATCCGGAATGGGCCCCGATCGCACCCGCGACCTGAGCCCACCCGGCGTTCGCACTCTCACGCGATCACAGGAACGGGATCACCCCGACGAGGATGCCGACCGCGAGCATGACGAGCGAGACGACGGTCGCGCGCCACAGCACCTTCTTGTGGTGATCGCCGAGGTTCACGCCCGCGAGTGACACGAGCAGCAGAATCGCGGGGACGAGCGGGCTCTGCAGGTGCACCGGCTGGCCGATGATCGACGCACGCGCCATCTCGACCGGCGCGATGCCGTAGGTCGCGGCGCTCTCGGCGAGCACCGGAAGGATGCCGAAGTAGAACGCATCGTTGGACATGAAGAACGTCATCGGGATCGACAGCACACCGGTGATCACCGCCAGGAACTGACCCATCGACGGCGGAACGATGTCCACGACCCACTCGGCCATCGCGGTGACCATGCCCGTACCGTTCAGGACCCCCACCAGGACGCCGGCGGCGAGCACCATCGAGACCACGCCGACGATGCTCGGCGCGTGGGCGACGATCTCGTCCGCCTGCGAGCGCAGCTTCGGGAAGTTGACGATCAGGGCGATCGCGGAGCCGACCATGAAGACGTACGGGAGCGGCATCAGGTCGAGCACCAGGAGGACCATGACGGCGAGCGTGAGGGCCAGATTCACCCAGATCAGCTTCGGCCGCAGGGTCGCGCGGTTGGGGTCGAGCATCGTGTCGGCCATCATCGTGTCGACGTCCTCGGCTTCCAGCACCGCCTGCTCCGCAACGGCGGCGCCCACCGGCGTGCGTCCGCCGCGGCGGAGGGTCGGGATGCCGGTGGTGGAGAGCGTCGCGGGAGCACCGGGCTTGACCTCGGCCCCGCTCACGACGTTCGGGGCGAACAGACGCCGACGCCATCCACCCGTCGTGGGCGCGGCCGGCGCGGACGCGGCTGCAGGGGAGTAGGCGAGCGACCCGAGGCGCTTGCGCTCGGCGAGCCCGAGGAACCACGCGAAGGTGAGCGCGACGACGAGTCCTGCCGCAAGCGAGGGGAGCATCGGCACGAAGATGTCGGTCGCCGACACCCCGAGGGCGGCCGAGGCGCGAACGGTCGGTCCGCCCCACGGCACGATGTTCAGCGTGCCGTTCATGAGCCCGGCGACGCACGTGAGGACCACCGGGCTCATGCCGAGCCGGAGGTAGATCGGGAGCATCGCGGACGTCGTGATGATGAACGTCGTGGATCCGTCGCCGTCCAGAGACACCGCCCCGGCGAGGATCGCCGTGCCGAGCACGACCTTCGCCGGATCTTCCCCGAGGAAGCGGGTGATCAGGCGGATGAGCGGATCGAACAGGCCCACGTCGATCATGATCCCGAAGAACATGATCGCGAACATCAACAAAGCCGCGGTCGGCGCGAGGTCCTTGATGGCGTCGATCACCATGTCGCCGAGACCGAGGCCGGCGCCGGCGAAGAGTCCGAAGATCGTGGGGACGACGATCAGGGCGACCATGGGCGTGAGCCGCTTGGTCATGATGAGGACCATGAATGTGAGGATCATGGCGAATCCGAGCAGGACGAGCACGTCGACTCCTTCGTCTGGGCGTTGCGGGGGCTGAACTGCCTTCGCGCTGCGCCCGAACGTAGCCGCGCGCCGCGCGCGGCATCCGGTATCTCGCTTTCTGTCGCGTATTGCGCTTATCGTGAGTTCTGCGCATTTCGCTCACTCTGCGGGCGCACAGGACGGAGGCGGGAATGCGATTCGCGACGCACCTGCTCGTCTGGCAGCTCGCGTGCGTGATCGCCGTCGTGGGCGTGTGCACCGCCGTGTTCACGTGGCTCGGCGTGCAGCAGCTGCGCGCCGAAGCGGAGTCGTCGGCGCTGGGGATCGCGCGAACCGTCGCGACCGACGGCGACGTGCGACGGGCCGTCGAGCAGATCTCGGCGCAGAGCGCCGCACCGACCGCCGCCGCGCTGCGCGGGGGACCACTGGCCGAACTGGCCGGCGAGGTGGAGGACACCACAGGGGCCTTGTTCGTCGTGATCACGGATGACCGCGGGATCCGTCTGGCCCACCCGGACCCGCAGCGCCTCGGGGAGGTGGTCAGCACGAGCTTCGCCGAGGCGCTCGCCGGGCGCGAGACGGTCTCGTGGGAGGCGGGAACGCTGGGGGAGTCCGCTCGAGCCAAAGTGCCGGTTTTCGCCCCGGGGACGCGCGTCCCCGTCGGCGAGGTGAGCGTCGGCTTCGCGCGGGCGAGCGTCTTCGACGACCTCCCACCCCTCCTGATCGGCGTCGGGGTGGCTGCCGCCGCAGCGCTGCTGATCGGAGCGCTGGTCTCTGCACTCATCCGTCGGCGACTCGAGGCCCTGACGCTCGGAGTCCAGCCTGAAGAGCTCGCCGCGCTGGTGCAGAACCAGGCGGCGGTGCTGGACGGCGTGGGCGAGGGTGTCCTCGCGTACACCCCGGACCGCGTCGTGACGGTCGCCAACGCCTCCGCCGCCCGCCTGCTCGGCATCCCGGAGCCGGTCGGCCTGCACATCGACGACCTGCCGCTGCCCGCCGAGCTCCGTGCTGCGATCTCAGGTGTCGACTCCGCGAACGTCCGCGGACAGGAACCGCTGATCGTCGGCGATCGCGTGGTTTTCGTGGACACTCGGCCGGTCACCCGGTCGGATCGCGATCTCGGCCGCGTCGCGGTGATCCGCGACCGCACCGACATCGTGCGCCTGAGCGATCGGCTCGACACCGTGAGCACGATGACCGGCGCGCTGCGCGCACAGCGGCACGAGTTCTCGAACCGCCTGCACGTCGCCGCGGGCCTGATCGACGCACAGCGCATCGCCGAGGCGCGTGACTACCTGAGCGATGGGTCGACGACGCGGGATGCTGCAGACACCTCGATTCCGATCGACGAACCGTTCCTGCGCTCACTGATCGAGGCGAAGAGCATCGAGGCCGACGAGCGCGGAGTGCGGCTGACGATGTCGGAAGCCTCACTCGTCCTCGGCGAGGTCGCCGCCGCGGAAGACATCGCCTCCGTGCTGGGCAACCTGGTGGACAACGCGGTCCGGGCGGCCGTGGCATCGCCGGCGCCGCGATGGGTCGAGGTCGAACTGCTCGACGACGCCGACACGCTCGTGATCACCGTCGCCGATTCGGGTGGAGGCATCGCCGATCCGTCGCGCCTGTTCGAGCGGAATGCCGAGCGAACCGATCTCGCCCCGGACGCCGTGCACGGCCGGGGGATCGGTCTGCCGCTCGTGCGCGAGATCGCCGATCGCCTCGGCGGTGACGTCCGACTCGTGGATGCCGGCGGAACCGGCAGCGGTGCCGTCTTCAGCGCCCGGCTCCCACGAACGATGAAGGTACGCACGACGAGCGACGTGGAGGACGAATGACACCGGATCTGCGTGTACTGATCGTCGACGATGACTTCCGGGTGGGTGGTCTGCACCGCGATGCCGTCGCCGATCAGGCGGGATTCGAAGCGCTCGAGCCGGTGCGCGGCGTGCGCGAGGCGCGTGCGGCGGTGCGGGACCGGCATCCGGATCTCGTCCTGTGCGACGTCTACCTGCCTGACGGAGACGGCATCGCCTTCGTCTCGGAGATCGACGTCGACGCGCTCGTGATCAGCGCCGCCTCCGACGCGGACACCGTGCGCCGGGCCCTACGCGCGGGAGCGCTCGGCTACCTGCGGAAGCCGTTCGACCCTCGCCTCCTGCGCGATCGCCTGGATGGATACCGCCGCTATCGCAATCTGCTGACCGCCGGCGACGTGGACCAGGAGACGATCGAGCGCGCCCAGCGCGCTCTGCACGGGCGGGATGCAGTGCCGGCGACCGCGTCACAGACGGCGACCGAACGCGTGATCCTGGAACATCTGCGCGACGGGGAGGCATCGGCGACCGCGATCGCCGAGCGGATCGGCGTCTCCCGCGCCACCGCCCAGCGGCACCTCGCGAACCTCGCGGCGCGGGGTGCGGTGGAGGTGGGCCTGCGCTACGGTGCGACCGGCCGGCCCGAACATCGATACCGGCTCAGCTGACCTCGCGGGCCACGCAATACGTGAGTTCGGCGAACTGTCCCGCCTGCCTCGCCGACGTCAGGCGGAGACGGTCCGGCCCGATGCGCCGGGGGAGGAGCGGACGCCCGGACGGGAGCGTAGCGGGCGCGATCGACACGCGGACCTCGTCGAGCAGTCCCGCGTCGTCGAACTGGCCGACGAGGTCGCCGCCGCCGACGAGCCAGACGTCGCGGCCACCGGCGCTCTCTGCGATCTCTGCCCATAGGGTCGGGACATCGCCCCGCCGGAACCGGATGTCGGCGTCCGGGACGCGGAGGAGCTCGCGTGAGCTGAGGACGAAGGCAGGGAGCTCAGGGTAGGGCCAGCGCTCGGGGTGCACGGCAAGGTCTTCGTGATCGAGCAGCCACTCGTACGTGGTCGAGCCCATCACCAGAGCGCCGATCCCGGCGAGGAAGGCTGAGAAGGCTGCTTCGGCTTCGGCGGCGCCATCGACCGCGAACAGCCAGTCGAGGGAGTCGTCCTCATCGGCCAGGAAGCCATTGAGGGTGGTGGCGGTGTGGAAGATGACGCGCGGCATCCGCTCACGTTAGCGCCGGGTGCGGACACCGCATGTCAAGCCCTTGCCGGGCGGAGGCGACATCCGCCAGCGTGGGATCGTCCGCATACTTGGGTCCGGACGGAAAGGGAGTGCCATGAGCATCGGAGCCGGAATCGTTCTGTTCGTCATCGGAGCCATCCTCGCGTTCGCGGTGAACGTGCAGGTGGACTGGGTGAACCTGCAGCTGATCGGGTACATCCTGATGGGTGCAGGTGCGCTCGTCTTCCTCCTGGGATTGGTCCTGCTGGCGCGGCGTCGGCAGACCGACACCGTGTCGCGCACGTCGATCGATCCCGCTGCGGGGGAGCAGGTCACGCGGCGGAGCACGTCCACGACGAATGACGACCCCGTCGTCTGAACCGTCGAGGACGACCAGCGCCCGGGGCCCTCACGGCTCCGGGCGCTCGTTCGTGCCCGCTCCGTTCGCCGCACCCCACCGCCCGAGGGCGTCGATCGCCGGGCGCAGGCCCTGCCCCCGCTCGGTCAGGGCGTAGGCGCGCGTGTTGTGACGGAGGGGGAGCCGACGGAGTACGCCCGCGGACTCCAGCTCACGCAGGCGCGTGGCGAGCATGTTCGTCGGCACCCCGAGATCCCGCTGGAGGTCGCCGTATCGCTGGGGGCCGTCCATCAGCCGCGCGACGATCAGCAGGGCCCACCGGGATCCGACGATCTCGAGTGCGGCGGAGAGATCGCTCACACGTCCGATTCGGCGTCCGGCTTCATCCAGAACGGGGAGTAGTGATACCCGTCCGGGTCGTCGAACTGCCGCTGATACATGAACGGGTAGTCATCGGTGTCGCCGATCCTGCCGCCCGCAGCCCCGGCGCGCGCCACGAGATCATCGACCGCCTCGCGGCTCCCGAGGTCGAACGACACCGTCACCTTGGACGGTGTGTCCGGCCCACCCACCAGGTCTTCGACACCACCGACGGCGGCGTACATCTCACGACTGCCGAGCATGACGTACTGATCGGGGGCGATCGCGAAGCAGGAGACGTTGTGGTCGGACATGTCGGCGTTCAGCGTCCAGCCGAGCGCGGTGTAGAACGTGGTCGCGCGGTCGACGCTCTCGACCGGGCAGGTGATGAAGAGGCTCATGGGTCACACACTTGCAAAATGCAAGTGTCATGTCAAGAGGCGCGCTCACGCTTCGCGGGAGAGCGCTCGTCAAAACGAGTTGACATAATGTGCATTATCGGCAATAACCCGCAACCCCCAGTATGTACGCGCGGAGACCGGATGCCGACGACGTTCAGGATGCCGGCGCCGCGGCATCCGCCCGGAACGCCGCCACGGCGTCTTCGACGGTGGCGTAGATGTGCGCGTTGTCGAACTTCTTGAGCGTGTCGAGCTTCGCGAGGACTTCGAGCAGCCGTGGATCGGCCTGGGCGATCGCGAACACCCGGCCTTCGGCGTGCAGCGAGGCGATGAGTCCTTCGAGGTTCAGACTCGCCGAGTAGTCGATGTCGCCGATCGACGAGCAGTCCAGGATGAGCCAGCGCACACGCGACGGCGCCGCGGCGATGAGCTGCTGGATGCGGTCCACGAACAGACTGGCGTTCGCATAGAAGAGTCGCGAGTCGAACCGGAAGACCACGAGGCCCGGAAGGCTCTCCGTTCCCGGCTCCGCGGCCGTGTAGGTCGGCTCGCCGTCCTTCGAGACACCGACGAGGAAGTCCCGGGGCGTGTAGGCGCGACGAACCAGCTCCAGGACAGAGAGGACGATCGCGAGGATGATGCCCTCTTCCACGCCCCACGCGAACACGACGATCGCGGTGAGCAGCGCGATGACGAACTCGCTCACCCGTGCGGCACGGATCCGACGCAGGCCCCGGAAGTCCACGAGCCCGAGCCCGATCATGAAGACGATGGCAGCCAACACCGCGACCGGCATGTTCGTGAGGTACCGCGTCAGGAACAGGACCACGACGATCACGACGGCGACCATCGTGATGTTCGCCATCTGACTGCGTCCGCGCTGCTCGTCGAGGATCTCCGTCTTCGTCGGGCTGCCGTTCACGACGAAAGTGCCGGTGAGTCCCGCCGCGACGTTCGCCCCGGCGAGCCCGAGGATGTCGCGGTTGATGTCGACCCGCTCACTGTGCTTCATCGCGAAGCTCCGCGAGGTCGCCGCGCTCTGGGCGATGATCAGGAAGAAGCACGACAGCGCGACACCCATCACGGCGGGGATGTCGGAGAGATCGAGCCCCTGCGGCAGCCCGAACGGCGGAAGTCCCCCCTGGACCGGCCCGATGACCGCGACGCCTTGGCTGGACGCGTCGAGCACGTTGGAGAGCACGATCGACAGGATGACCGCGATCACGGCGCCCGGGATCTTCCGGTTGATGAGCTTGCAGCCGACGATGATCACGAGCGTCCCGCCCGCGAACGCCATCGTCCAGCCGTTCGCATCGCCCAGATGGGTGAGCGTGCTCCACTGCTGCTCGAACCAGTTGCCCGTGCCTTTCGGGATGCCGAGCATGTCCGGCAGCTGACCGGTCAGCACCGAGATCCCGACGCCGGTGAGGAAGCCGATGAGCACCGACGCACTGAGGAAGTCGCCGAGGAACCCGAGCCGAAGCAGCCGGGCGAGGACGAGGAGCGCGCCGCACACGAGGGCGACGAGGCTCGTCCACGCGACCCATTCCGCCGAGTTCGGCGACAGCCCCGAGATGCCGAGCCCTGCCAGGCCCGCGGCGAGGATCGCCGCCGTGGCCGAGTCGGCACCGACGACGAGCAATCGTGAAGACCCGAGCAGCGCGAAGACGAGCGTCGGGAGGATGATCGTGTAGAGGCCGGTGATCACCGGCGTCTGTGCGATCGACGTGTAGCCCATCACCTCCGGGATCGCCACGGCGGCGAGCGTCACGCCCGCCAGGACATCCACCCCGAGCCAGGACGGCTTGTACTGCCGGATCCACGCCGGCACGATTGCAGTCAGAACGGACATCCGCTCCCCTCTCCCCCGTGCTCGGATCGTATGAGGCCGCCGGACGCGGCCGCATCATTCGGGCAGGGTGAGAGCCCATAGGCTCGAAGGCATGATCGAGAGCCTGACGGGATTCGTCGTCGTCGGCCTCGCGATCGCGGTGGGCTATGTGATCGGACGCATCGACCTCCTCGGCGAGCATGCCCGCCCGGTCCTGGCGCGGCTCACGTTCTTCGTCCTCTCGCCGTTCCTCCTGTTCGTCGTGCTCGCCGAAGCAGACGTCCGCACACTCTTCTCCGCGCTGCTGCCCGTTTCGGCGATCGCCGCCGTGACCGTGATCGCCGTGTACGCACTCATCGCCCGGTTCGCCTGGCGGCGCTCGGCAGGCGAAGTGGTGATCGGTGCACTGTCGGCCGGGCAGGTCAACTCGAACAACATCGGCATTCCGCTCTCGCTGTATCTGCTCGGCAGCGCCGCCTTCCCCGCGCCCGTGATCCTCCTGCAGCTGCTCGTCTTCACCCCGATCTCGATGGCGATCCTCGAAGCGGCGACCTCCGGCGGCGGCTCGTTGCGCCGCTCGATCGGTCGGGCCCTGACGAATCCCATCGTGATCGGATCGGCGCTGGGGACGCTCGTATCCGTGAGCGGCATCGATCTGCCGCCGATCATCTTCGAACCGGCGACCCTGCTCGCGAACGCCTGCGTTCCCGTGCTGCTGATCAGCTACGGGATCTCGCTGTACGGGCAGCGCGTGCTCGGACCGTCGGGGCGACGTCGCGACATCGTCCTGGCCACCGGGCTGAAGCTCGTCATCATGCCCGTGGTCGCGTGGGTCGTGGCCCGATTCGTCTTCGCCCTCTCCCCCGCCGATGTCCTGATCGTCGTCGTCCTCGCGGCGCTCCCCACGGCGCAGAACGTCTTCAACTACTCGCAGCGGTACGGCGTGGGCGAGACGATCTCGCGCGACACGGTGTTCCTCACCACGATCGGGTGCGTGCCGGTGCTGCTCGCCGCAACCCTCCTCCTCGGCTGACGACTCGACGGCAAGACGGGAGCGCTCCCGTCATGCCACGACACACGGGACCTTCGTCACTCGGGCCCGTTACAGCTGGGTCTATGCTGTGAGCGCACCTCGCAGGTAACTCCCAGGAAGGGAAATACTCATGACTACCGAATCCGCAGCGGAGAAATCAGCCGTCAACGGCATCCGCACCGCACTGGGCATCGGCGGCGTCCTGTCCGTCATCGTCGGCATCCTGATCCTGGCCTGGCCCGGCAAGACGGCGATGGTCGTCACCGCGATCATCGCGATCTACGTCATCGCCGCCGGTCTGGTCTACGCCGGTCTCGGCATCTTCTCCAAGACGCGCGGCGGCTGGTCGCGCATCGGGCACATCGTGCTCGGCATCCTGTTCATCATCGCCGGCATCGTCGCGTTCGTGAACCTCGGCGCCGCGACCGCGTGGCTCGCGATCTTCATCGGCATCCTCGTCGGTATCCTCTGGATCATCGAGGGCGTCGTGGCGCTGTCGACGCTGGGCGACGCCTCATCGAAGGGCTGGACGGTCTTCTTCGCGATCATCAGCATCGTGGCGGGAATCGTCCTGCTGTTCTCGCCGCTGTACATCGCGGCACTGTGGTGGCTGCTGGGCATCGCGCTCGTAGTCCTCGGCATCATCCAGATCGTCCGCGCGTTCACGTTCGGCAAGAAGGATCTCGTCTGATACCTCGCTCGCACGACGAAGCGCCCCGGATCCGTCCGGGGCGCTTCGTCGTGCGAGCCTCAGTCCTGCACCGGCAGCTTCCGGCGCCACCAGTCCAGGATCGCGTCGAAGCGCTGCACCCGATGGCGGGGCGAACCGGACCGCGTGAGCTCGTGGTTCTCGCCGGGGAAGATGAGCATCTCCGCCTCGGTCCCCTGCCGCTTGAGCGCCGAGTAATACCGAGTGGCCTGTTCGAGCGGGCACCGGAAGTCGAGCTCGGAGTGGATCACCAACGTCGGCGTGCGCACCTCGGGGACGACCGCCATCGGACTCTGCCGCGCGATCTGCGCGGGGTCGGTTCCGACGTACTCATCGCCGAAGAACGATCCGATGTCGCTCGTCCCCTGGAAGGAGACCGGGTCCAGGAATCCCCGCTCGACGATCGCGCCGGCGAACCGGTGATCGTGGGCGATGATCCACGCGGTGAGGTAGCCGCCGTAGGACCCGCCCATGATGCCGACCCGCGTCGCGTCGAGGGCGCCGTCTCGCGCGAGCACGCCGTCGAGGAAGTCGATCACGTCATCGAAGTCGAGCGTGCCCATCGCGCCGCGGATGCTGCGACCGTGCGCGCGTCCGTAGCCTGCGGAGCCGCGGGGGTTGCAGTAGACAACGGCGTACCCGGCGTCCACGAGCACCTGCGTCTCATCGAAAAGGTGTATGCCGTACGAGGCATACGGGCCGCCGTGGATCTGGAGGATGACCGGATGCCGCCCCTCCCCCGCGGGTTTGGCAACCCAACCGTGGACGGGGTAGCCGTCGCGGCCCGCGATCGTGATCTCCTCCGGGATCACCGCACCGACGTCCGCGCCGAATGAGGTCAGAGCGCGGCTTCCGTCCACATCGACCAGGAGGAGCTCGCCGGAGGACTTCGGAGTCGCCACCGAGACGACGATGCGGTCACCGCCCGCCGCGTGCCCGCCGACCTCGAGATCGCCGCCGACCACGTCCTCCACGGCACCGTCGCGCGCCACCCGCAGCAGCCGCACCCGACCACGCGTGCGGTCCTGTACGAGGAAGCGGTCGCCCTGCACCGTGATGTGGCTGCCCACTTCGCCGAGATCGATCGTCTCAGCGTCGGTGAGTCGCTGCGGGCCGTCGTCTTCGATGATCCAGAGCGCGACCCCGGGTGCCACGAAGTCGACGCCGGTCGACCCGGTCTCGGACGCGAGGACGGCCACGGCTTCGTCGCCGGCGACCGCGATCTCGCCGATCGAGAGGCGAGCCTCCGGGGTGATCACGTCGCGTCGTCCCTGACCGTCGGCACGGATCGCCACGAGGCGCGAGCTGAGGTCGCGGCGCTCGTGCTCGATCACGTCGACGACCGTGAGGATCTCGGCACCGCGGAATGCCACGCCCGAGACGGAGTGCGGCCCGTCGGTCAGCTGTCGTGCCGGAGCGGGCACGACAGTCTTCTCTGCGGGAGCCGTCCCCTCCGCGACGACGGCCGGCGCCGGCTCGTAGTACGGCTCCAGGTCGGTGGCGGGGACATCGACGACGAAGAGCTGCGCGGGACGATCGGCGATGTAGCCCACGCCGTTGGACTGCCAGCGGATGCCGGTGATGTGCCGAGGCGCTTCGGCGGCGGCATCCAAGCCCTCGACCTGTCCGTAACGACCGCGCTCCGGCACACGGGCGGTGAAGGCGATCGTCGCGCCGTCGGGCGCCCAGGCGAACTCTCCCACTCCGAGGGGAGCGTCTGTGATCTGTACCGGTTCGCCGCCCCCGGAGGCGACGACGTGGAGCTGCGCGCGGCCCTTCGTGTCGCCGCGCAGGAATGCCAGCACGGTTCCGTCGGGAGAGAGTCGAGGACTGGCGTCGGCGGTCCCCCGCGTGAGGCGACGCGGGATGCCGGTCGGCAGGTCGACGCGCCAGAGCTGTCCCACCGCGCGATTCGCCGCCAGGTCCGGACGCGAGGTGGCGAAGACCGCGAACGAGCCGTCGGGGGCGATGTCGGGCCGGCCGACCGAGACGAGGCGCTCGATATCGGTGGGGCGCACCGTCACTCCCCCGCGAACGAACTCGTGTCGCCGATGAGACGCGTGTTGTCCGCAGGGACGGGATCCACAGCCGCGCGGGCGACCTCGGCGGCGAACTCGCTCACGTTGTACAGCTTGCCGGCCGACTCGCGTCGTGAGGCGATCGCGCCGGGGTTCGCGCGCTCGAGGAGCGTCGCGGTGATCGTGCCCTCGATCATGTCGCCGGAGACGACCACGAAGCCGATGCCACGCTCCGCGAGCGTGGGGATCTGCTCGCGCAGCGCGTCCTCGCCGGCGCGCTTGGACAGCGCGACCGGGACGTACTCGGGCATCGTCGGGGTCGTCCGGATGAAGTGCGCCTGGTGGCTGGTCACGAACACGACGCGGGATCCGTCACCGAGGAGCGGCAGGGCGCTCTCCAGGACGTTCACCTGCGCATCGCGGTTGAGCTTCAGGGCGTATTCCTCGCCCATGCCGGACTCCATGCCGCCCGAGGCATTGAGCACGAGCACGTCCAGCGATCCGAACGTGCGCTGCACCTCGGCGAACATCGCCTGCACGGACTCCGGATCGGTCAGGTCGGCGCCGACGACGAGCACCTGCACGCCGAGCTCGCGCAACTGGGCCGCGAGCTTCTCGGCCCGCGGCGCCTTGTTGCGGAAGTTGATGACGACGTTCGCTCCGGCCTCGGCGAAGTAGCGGACCGTGTCCGCGCCGATGCCGCGCGAGGACCCGGTCACGAGTGCGGTCTTGCCGCGGAGGGATCCGGGCGCGAGGGGGGACGGGGAATTCTGCTCTGCGGTGGGAGTGGGCTCGGTCACCCCACGACCCTACCAACCGGTACCCCCCACGCATCGGGTCCCGAGCCCTGCGAAAACGCCCGTGTTAGGTTGGGTCAAAGGGGAGGAACATCGTGGATCTCATCCAGACCATCGAACAATTCGCGTGGATCGGGTGGTTGGTCCTGATCCTCGCCTTCCTGGTGATCGAGATGCTCACGCTCGATTTCACCTTCCTGATGCTGAGCATCGGCGGGGTCGCCGGACTCGGCTCGGATCTGCTCGGCGCCCCGGTCTGGCTGCAAGTGATCATCGCCGCCGCGGTCGCCGCCGTGCTCCTGCTGGTTCTGCGCCCCCCGCTGCTGGCGCGGCTGCGCCGTGGCGAGGACCCGACGCCGACGAACGTCGCCGCCCTCGTCGGACTGTCCGGCCGCGTCCTGTCCACCGTGAGCGCGCACGGCGGCCAGGTGAAGCTGTCCAACGGCGACACGTGGACGGCGCGACCCGAACAGCGTGGCGAACTCGAACCCGGCACCGTCATCCGCGTGGGGCGGATCGACGGGGCGACCGCCTACGTCCACCCCGAAGAAGAGGAATCGACCGCATGACCCCCGAGAGCTTCATCCCGACGGCCATCGGCTGGCTGCTCGCCGCAGCGGTCTTCATCTTCGTCCTGGTGGTGATCATCCGGTCGATCCGGATCATCCCGCAGGCCACTGCCGGGGTCGTCGAGCGTCTCGGCCGGTACCACAAGACGCTCATGCCCGGACTGAACATCCTCGTCCCGTTCATCGATCGAGTGCGACCCCTCATCGACATGCGCGAGCAGGTCGTGTCCTTCCCGCCCCAGCCGGTGATCACCGAGGACAACCTGGTGGTCTCCATCGACACCGTCGTCTACTTCCAGGTGACCGACGCCCGTGCCGCCACCTACGAGATCGCCAACTACCTCGGCGCGGTCGAGCAGCTGACGACGACGACGCTCCGCAACGTCGTCGGCGGGCTCAACCTGGAAGAGGCGCTCACGAGCCGCGACGAGATCAACGGCCAGCTGCGGATCGTTCTGGACGAAGCGACCGGCAAGTGGGGAATCCGCGTCGGACGCGTGGAGCTCAAGGCGATCGACCCGCCGGTGAGCATCCAGGACTCGATGGAGAAGCAGATGCGCGCCGAGCGCGATCGCCGTGCCCTCATCCTGACCGCGGAGGGTACGAAGCAGTCCGCGATCCTCACGGCCGAAGGTGCTCGGCAGGCCGAGATCCTCCGCGCCGAAGGTGACAAGGCGGCTGCCGTGCTGCGCGCGCAGGGCGAGGCGGAAGCCATCCAGACGGTGTTCGACGCCATCCACGTCGGCAACCCGGACGACAAGCTCCTGGCGTACCAGTACCTGCAGACCCTGCCGAAGATCGCCGACAGCGCCTCGAGCAAGCTCTGGATCATCCCGAGCGAGTTCACCGAGGCGCTCAAGGGCATGAGCACCGCGTTCGCGGGCTCCGTCGTCGACGTGGCGCAGCGCACCGGAGGCACGGTGGACAAGCCGGCCGCACCGCCCCTTCCCTGACGGTCAGCGCGCATGAGCCACCCGTGGTTCGAGGGTGCGACGCGCCCGCGCGTGCTCGCTCACCGTGGCCTCGTCCTGCCGGGGGATGCCGCGGCCGGAGTGGTCGAGAACTCCTTCGCCGCCGTCGCAGCGGCGCACTCCGCCGGCGCCGTGTACGTCGAGTCGGATTGTCATCTCACCGCCGACGGAACCGTCGTGCTGTTCCACGACGACGACCTTTCCCGCGTGACCGGCGACCCGCGGAAGATCGCCGACGTGACGGTCCGCGAACTCGAGTCGCTCATGGCGCCGCGGGGCGGGCTCATCACCCTCGCGCAGGCGCTCGAGTCCTTCCCGACGCTGCGGTTCAATCTCGACGTCAAGGCAGCGGATGCCGCCGCCCCGGTCGGCCGGATCGTGAGGACGCACGCGGACCGGGTCCTGGTCACGAGCTTCTCGGACGAGCGCCGGCGCGCGGCGCTCGCCGCGGCGGATGCCGGGGACACCGGCATCCGTCCCGCCACTTCCGCCGGTCGCGGCACGCTCGTCCGCGTTCTGGCGGCGCTTGCTCTGCGGTCGGATCGACGCCTCAGCCGAGCGCTCTCGGGCATCGACGCCCTGCAGGTTCCCGAGCGCAACGGCCGCGTCCGCGTCGTCACCCCGCGCCTGATCGCTGCCGCTCAGCGGAATGGAGTCGAGGTGCACGTGTGGACGGTGAACGAGGCCGACGACATCCGTCGCCTGCTCGCGATGGGGGTCGACGGGATCGTCACCGATCGCGTCGATCTCGCCCTGAGCATCGTCTGTGAATGACTCCCCCACAGCTGTCGTTCGGATGATCCGTCCAGGTCGTCGCGTTATACCTGTACAGCGACGAGAGGACCACACAATGGCAGACCGCAGCCTGCGCGGCATTCGACTCGGCGCCCAGAGCCTACAGAGCGAAGAGGGCGTCGTGTTCCATGAACGCGCACAGCACACCTACAACTGCACGTCCTGCGGACGTGACACGACGATGACGTTCGCCGCCGACGCGGAGGTTCCCGAGGCCTGGGAATGCCGCACGTGCGGCGCCGAGGCGCTCCTGCGCATCGGTGAGGGAACGGCGACCGTCGATCACAGCGACGACAAGGTCGCGCGCACGCACTGGGACATGCTGCTCGAGCGGCGTACGCTCCCCGAGCTGGAAGAGCTCCTGGAGGAGCGCCTCGCGTACGTGCGCGCCCGTCGCGGCGCGGGCGAGGACGTCACCGCGAGCAAGCTCAGCGCCTGAGTCTCATCTCTCGAGAGCGCCGGCCCCGTCGTGGGCTGGCGCTTTCTTTTCGCGTGCGGACCGGCTGCGGGCCGACAGGATCAGGCCGAGCACGCCCAGGGCGGTCAGGCTTCCCCAGCCGATGATCGCCTTCACCGCCTCGCCGGCGACCACCGCGGGAGTGAGTCCGGTGTGCAGCGGCACGTCGGTGATCAGGTGTCCGGCGACATCCGCCGGGAGTCCGTCGATCGTCGATCCGTCGGCGGCGATGACCTGGCTCGTGCCGACCGTGGACAGGTTCACGACCGACCGACCGGTCTCGATCGCGCGCATCCGCGCGAACGCGAGCTGCTGGAGGTTCTCGTCCGTGCCTCGGAAATCGGCGTTGTTGGTCTGGAACATGTAGATCTCGGCGCCGTCGCGTGCGCCGTCCCACACCACGTCGTCGTAGATCACGTCGAAGCAGATCGCGAGTCCGACACCGATCCCGTCGAGGTCGAAGATCGGGGCGGCCGTGCCCGGTGTGTACTCGCGCTGGATCAGACCGATGAGATCCGGAGCGAACGGCTCGAAGAAGGCCCGGTCGGGGACGTACTCGCCGAAGGGCACGGGATGCCGCTTGTCGTAAGTCTGCACGGCACCGCTCCCGGCCTCCCACAGGAGCGAGGAGTTGAAGTACTCGTCGCCGCGCTGTGTGACCGCCGCCACGATGAGGGGCGCCGCGACCCGATCCGACAGCGCATCCAACAGCTCGGCGGTCGATTCCACCTGCGTCGGGTCGGAATCCACCCCACCCTCCGGCCACAGCAGCACGTCCATGTCCTCGCCGAACAGCGGAGCCGTGGCCTCGAGCTGCGCACGCGTGACGTCACCGGCCGCGCGCTGGTCGAAGTATCCGGCGGGACCGTTGCCCTGCACCGCACCGACCCGCAAGGTCCCGGCATCCGTCGTCGGGAACTGCGGGACGAGCACGAGGATGAGAAGCGTCACGACTGCCGGCGCCGCGGTCGGGGGGCGACGCAGGCGCCCCCAGCGGACGTATTCGATCGCCGCTGCGCAGAACAGGACGACGAGGAACGTCAGTCCCGACATCCCCACCCAGGACGCGAGGTCGGCGAACGGGCCCGCGACCTGGCTGACGCCGATCCGGCCCCAGGGGAAGCCGCCGTACGGCCAGGAGCCCACGACCTGCTCCTGCAGCGTCCACAATCCTGCGACGAGTGCCGGGAGCGCGACGAGGCGGGCCCACGGGCCTGCGACGACCCGCGGGAGCCAGCGATACGCGAGCGCGATGAGCGTCGCGCCCGCCGCCGTGAGCACCGACTCGAGCATCGACAGCGCGATCCACGGGACCGGTCCCAGATAGCGCGCCGTGAACAGGAGGTTCACGAAGAAGAACGCGGCGCCGAACGCGAAGCCGACCAGAGCCGACGACCAGAATCGCCGGCCGATGAGGGCGATCAGTGCCAGCGTGACGCCGACGAACGCCATCGGCCACCAGCTGAGCGCCGGGAAGGCCAGGGTGAGCACGAGCCCGCCGGTCGCCGCAACCGGACCGGCGGCCCACAGCGGCAGGACGGGGCGCACGGGCGCGGCGAGGGACACGGGAGAAGCCTAGACGCGCGCGCTCAGACCGAGCTGTACGCGACGATGCCGCGACGGACGGCGTCCAGCGCCGTCCGCGCGGTGGCGCTCAGCGACGCGTCGGCGACGATCGAGAGCTGGTCGAGCAGGTCGATCGTCTGCTTGGACCACCGGACGAAGTCACCCGCGGCCATGTCGGCCTCGATCAGCACACGGTCCAGAGGAAGGCCGCGCGCCCACGAGTACATCGCCTGAGCGAGGCCCGTGGAGACGGCCTCGGTCCCCGGCAGGCGATGCTCCTGCTCCAGGTCGTCGAGCCGCTGCCAGAGGGCCTCCGTCGCCGACAGGGCGCCCCGGAACGCACCGCGGGGCAGTCCGCGCTCACCCACTCCGGCCTCGTCGCGCCGCGGTTCGTAAACGAGACAGCACGCGAGTGTGGCGAGCGACGGCGCATCCAGATCGTTCCAGATCCCGGTGCGCAACGACTCGCTCACAAGCAGGTCCCGGTCGCCGTAGATCCGCTTCATGGTGCGGCCGGCGGTCGTCAGTTCGGCGCGACCGTCCGGGGAGACGGAGACGTAGTCGAGATCGCGGAGCACGTCCACGACCCGGTCGAAGATGCGGGCCACGGTGCCGGTGCGGCTGTCGATCTCCCGACGGGTCTTGTCGACCGTCCGCTTGAGCTTCCAGTAGCGCTCGGCCCATCGCGCGTGATCTTCGCGGTCGGGGCACCCGTGGCACGCGTGGCGGAGCATCCGCGTGCGCAGACGCGCGATCTGCTTCTGGCGCGCGTCGCGCGTCGACCGCGAAGCACCGGCGTCTTTGCGGTTCTGGCGCTCCAGGTCGCTCAGCTCCCGACGGATGCCCGAGTACTCGGCGAAGTCCCCGCGATCGCAGGTCATGGCCTTCGCATAACCGGCGAGCGAGACTTCCTGCTCTTTCACCTGGCGGGCGAGCCCCACGACAGCACGGTCGGCCTGGAATTGCGCGAACGAGGACTCGAGGATCTCGCGGGCGCGCGACCTGCCGAACTGGTCGATGAGGTTCACCGCCATGTTGTAGGTCGGGCGGAAGCTCGAATTGAGCGGATACGTGCGCCGCGAGGCGAGCGCCGCGACCTGCTGCGGGTCCACGCCCTCCGTCCACTGGATGACCGCATGACCCTCGACGTCGATGCCGCGGCGGCCTGCCCGCCCGGTCAGCTGGGTGTACTCCCCCGAGGTGATCGCCACGCGCGCCTCGCCGTTGAACTTCTCGAGCTTCTCGAGCACGACCGTGCGCGCGGGCATGTTGATGCCGAGCGCGAGGGTCTCGGTCGCGAAGACCACCTTCACCAGCTTGCGCTTGAAGAGGTCTTCGACGACCTCCTTGAAAGCCGGCAGAAGGCCGGCGTGGTGCGACGCCACACCGCGCTCGAGGTTGTCGAGCCACTCGTAGTACCCGAGGACCGCGAGGTCCTCGTCGCGGAGCGCCTGCGTCCGCTCCGTGACCAGCGCGCGGATCTCGGCGCGCTCTTGCGGAGTCGTGAGGCGCACGCCGGAGCGGCGGACCTGCTGCACGGCGGCATCGCAGCCGACGCGACTGAAGATGAAGAAGATCGCCGGCAGCAGATTGGCCCGCTGCAGCAGGGTGACGACCTCGGGTCGGTCGAGCCGCTCGATGCGCTGGACGTTCGCCGAGCGCACCGGTCGCTGACCGCCTTTGTGGGGCCGTCGACCCGATCCCTGCTGTCGACCTCCTCCGCGCCCGGCATCGCTGCGCAGAGCCTGCACCCGCCTGTTGTTCTCGAACGTCGCGCCCTTGAACGAGCGGATGCGCATGAGCTCTTGGTTGACCTGTGCGGTGGCCACCCCGGCACGGTCGTCGAACAGCGGCAGCAGATCGCCGCGAACCAGCACGTGCTGTTCGAGCGGCACGGGGCGCACCTCAGAGACGATCACCTCGGTGTCGCCGCGAACGGTGTCGAGCCAGTCGCCGAACTCCTCGGCGTTGGACACCGTGGCGCTGAGCGAGACGAGCCGGACCGCCGGCGGCAGGTGGATGATGATCTCCTCCCACACCGCACCGCGGAAGCGGTCGGCGAGGTAGTGGACCTCGTCCATCACGACGTACCGGAGCCCCCGCAGCGCCGCCGAGTCGGCGTACAGCATGTTGCGCAGGACCTCGGTGGTCATCACGACGATGCGTGCGGAGCCGTTGATGTTCGTGTCGCCGGTGAGGAGGCCGACCTGGTCTGCGCCGTACACCTCCTGCAGCTCGCGGAACTTCTGGTTCGAGAGCGCCTTGATGGGGGTCGTGTAGAACGCCTTGTCCGGATGCCGGGGCGTGGCATCCCGATCGGCGTCACGTGGCGCGTTCATCGCGAGGTGGATCGCGAACTCCCCCACGATCGTCTTGCCCGCTCCGGTCGGCGCGGCCACCAGGACGCTGCGCCCGTCTTCGAGCGCGTGACAGCCGGCGATCTGGAAGTCGTCGAGTTCGAAGCGCTGCGCGGCGGCGAACGCGGCCGTAAGCGGATGACTGCGGCTCTGCTCCGCCCGTGCGTAACGCTCGGCCGGACTCGGCACCGTCACCGAGGATCCGTCACTGGATGCCCTCGGAGGCGAGGATCGCCGCGCTCTGCTTGGCACGGCGACGGTCGAACAGCATCGACAGGGCGGCCGCGGCGAAGAACAGAACCACGAGCATGCCGGCGAGCATGAGCATGCTGACGACGTCGGCGGCCGGCGTCGCCAGAGCGGAGAAGACGACGGCGATCAGGACCGCGACCCGCCAGCCTTTCAGGATCGCCTTGCCGCTCATGACTCCGGCGAGGTTCAACGCGACCAGGAACACCGGCAGGACGAACGAGATGCCGACGACGATCAGCAGTTTGAAGACGAAGTCGTAGTAGTAGCCGGCCTCGAAGAAGGATGCTCCCCCGTCGGGGACGAAGCCGGCCATCAGCTCGACGATATGGGGCATGACCAGCAGGCCGACCCAGCATCCGGCGAAGAACAGAGGCACGGCGGCTCCGATGAAGCCGACGGTGTACTTGATCTCCTTGCGCGTGAGTCCCGGCATGATGAACGCCCAGATCTGCCACAGCCAGATGGGCGCGGAGATCAGGATGCCGATCGCGAAGGACATGCGCAAGCGCAGGTCGAAGGCGCCCGTGACCGTGCTGAACATCAGCTCGACCTTGGCCGTCTCGCCTTCCGTCGCCGCGATCTGGCGGAGCGGTTCGGTGATCAGGTAGATGACCCAGTCGGTGATGAAGAACGCGACGACCATGCCCACGACGAGCGCGAGCGCGGCGAACATGAGCCTCTTGCGGAGCTCGACCAGGTGCTGGCCGAGCGACATGCGCTTGTCGCGCTGAGGCTCGCCGGGATCGGCGACGCGTGGCGACTCTGCTGTGGCCACGCGCGCGTCAGGACTTGGTGTCGGGGGCCCTGCTCGCGTCGGCGCTGGTCTGAGTGACCGATGCCTCGCTCGCGGGTGCCACCACCGAGTCCGTCTTGCCCTCGGTCGAGTCCTCTTCCTTCATGGCCTTCATCTCGCCCTTGAAGACGCGAGCCGACTGGCCCATGCTCTTGGCGAGCGCAGGGAGCTTCGCGGCGCCGAACAGCAGGAGGATGACCGCGAGGATGATCAGGAAATGCCATCCTGTGAGACCTTGGAACATGTCGGGTCCTTCCGGGTTCGTCCGTCAAGTGTATCCCGCGAACGGCGACATAGCCGCCCGGCCCGCGATCGTCAAGTCACCTCAACGGTACTGCACAAGACCCGCGTCGGCCCACTCGGCCGCCGCGCTGCGTGCCGCCTCCGGTTCGAGGATCTCCAGCGCACCCGCCCGGCGAGCCGCGAGGCGGCGCAGGCTGTTCTCGTCGGCGATGCGCATCGTCGCGATCGACGTGTCGCCGTGCACCTCCACCTGCGCGCGGTCGAGGTACTCCCCGAGCAGTGGGGCGAGGGAGGAGGGGAAGCGGATACGGGCGAGAATGTCACCCGTTCCCGTCTCGAACCAGTCCGGCACGGCATCCTGCCCGTGGGTGATGGGGATGTCCGTCAGGCTGAGCTCGCTCACCCGATCGAGGTGGAACGTGCGCATCGCCTGACGCAGGTGGCACCAGCCCTGCAGGTACCACTCTCCGGTCGCGATCAGCACCTTGACCGGGTCGACCGTGCGCGGGGTCGGAGCCGCGTCCGGAGCCTTGTAGGTGAACGACACCGCGACGCCCTGCGTGAGGGCAGCCGCGACCGCGTCACGGACGGCGTCCACCGGCCCGGGGGCGAGGATGACGTCGGCGGGTGCGCTGGAGGCGCCGCGGGCGAGTTTGGCCATGAGCCCCGCGTACAGCTCAGTGTCGCCGACGCCGGGGATCGCCCTGGCCAGCTGGAGTCCGGTCAGAAGCGCTGCCGCTTCCCGCGCGGTGAGGCGGGGTGCCCGCTCCAGAGCGACGGAATTCGTGATCACGATGATGTCCCGCTGATCCAGCAGGTCCCAGTCGATGTCGAACAGATCGTTCGCCATCTGCCAGTAGCCCGCCTCCCCCGGCAGTCCGATGACGGTCAGGCTCTCCACCATCGCGCGCATCTGGTCCGCGGTGACGTCGAATTCGTCTGCGGCCTCGGCGATCGACACCTCGCCCTTGCCGATCAGGTACGGCACGAGCTGCAGCATGAGGGCGGCGCGGTCGGTGGCCACCAACGGCTTCCGCGCGCTCACGCTGCCCCCTCGTGCAGGTCGCGCGTCGCGCGCAGCCGCGCGATCACCTGGTCACGCAGGTCGTCGGGCCCGACCACACGCACCTCGGGACCGTAGGAGGCGAGCTCGTCCGCGAACACATGCGCGTCGACGTACGGTACGCGGATGCCCTGCTCGGCGGTCTCGGCCCGTCGGCTCAGGCGCAGCGCCGCCTCGGTTCCGGGATTCACCTCCAGCAGGGCGATGTTGCGGGCTGCGACCTCGGCCAGACCCGCGAGGGCGCGATCGCCGGCCCCGTCACGCAGGGCGGGATCGAAGGTCTCGCGGGTGATCGTGACGCCGTCCACGATGCGCGTGAGCAGGAACGTCCGCTCCGCACCGACACCCAGATCGTTGCCGAAGACGTGCCAGCGGCCCTCGTACTCCACCAGCGCGAGCGGCTGCACGCGGCGCGTGCGCGGCGCATCCTCCCCGGGCTTCAGGTAGGAGAACGTCACGATCCGACCGGACTCGATCGCCTGCTGCAGGGGCGCGAAGGCCGGCTCGCGAAGGCTGATGCGCGGCGAGTATCCGATGATCGGTTCGTCGACCGAGATGCCGAGCGCGCGGATCTTGCGCAGCCCGCTGCGCGCGTCCGCCGACATCGAGCCCTCGCTCCACACTCCCCCGGCGAGATTGAGCAGCGCGAGCTCTGCGGGGGTGAAGGCGATGTCCTCGGGCAGTTCGTACTCGGCCGTGGGGATGCGGTAGCGCGCCTCGCGCAGATCGTCGGGATCGGCCCAATCTCCGATCGTCTCGATCGGCACGCCGAGGCGACGCAGGTTCTCCTTGTCGCGCTCGAACATCTTCTCGAGCGCGTCCTTGGACGCACCCGCGTCGGACTGCTCCCGATAGCCGGAGACCGATCGAAGGATCGTGTCTTTCGTGAGCCCCTGCTCGGTGGCCACGAGTGCGACCACGAGGTTCACCAGCCGCTCCTCGGGCGGGTTCTTCGCAGAAGCGTTCGCAGGCACGAGCTTCATCCTAGGCGTTTCTTCGAAACCGTCGAGGGATGCCGGCCCCTCCCTTTCGGCGCGGCGCGGAGTGGGCTCAGCCCTGCGCGGGCTGATCGATTCCGAGGATGTCCACGACGAACACGAGCGTGGAGTCCGCGGGGATCGGTCCTTGCGCCTGGTCGCCGTAGGCCTGATCGGGAGGGATCACGATCATGACCTGCGAACCGACCGTCTGGCCGACGATCGCCTCGGAGAAGCCCGGGATCATCGTGTCGAGGTCGATCGACTTCGGGTCCGCGTCCCACGTCGTCTCGAACACGTTGCGGTCCGCCCACGTCAGGCCCGTGTAGTGCACGCGGACGGGGGCGTCTCCGGTGACCTTCTCGCCGGCGCCCTTGATCAGGGTCTGGACGACGAGGTCGCTCGGCGGTGCGGCATCCGGGATGATCACGCCGGGCCGGCCGTCAGGTGCGCGCACGACCGTGGGCAGGCCGTTGCCGACGTTGAACTGCGGGGTGCCCTCGGCGTGCGGGAGGTAGACCTTGCCCAGGTCGATCACGGCGATCGCGGAGTCGTCGTCGCCGAGTTCGAGACTCGCCGCGGTGGACTCCTCGACGCTCCCGGGCGGCAGGGCGACAACGATGCGCGATCCTTCCGTCGCGCACGTCAGGACGTCCTCGAAGCCCGGGATGACCTCGTACCAGCGCGCGACGGGCGATACGCGCGAGAGATCGCCGTCGTAGTTCGTCTTGACGAGGTTCTCGCCGGTCGCGCCGCTGAAGATGCTGATGTCCATCGAGATCAGCTGGCTGTCGTCCGTGATCGGGGTGCCCGTCCCCATCTCGACGTCCTCGAATGCGGGCTCGCTCACCCGGAAGGGCGTGTAGACCTCCACGTCCGGCGCCTGACCGGTCGTCCCGGACACGGTGACGCCGGTCAGGGCAGACGCATCGGGCCGATCGCAGTCCGTCGAGCCGGGCAGCGAGCAGCCGACGAGTCCGACGGAGAGGAGTCCGAGGACGGCGACAGAAGCAGAGATCTTGCGCACCGGAACAGTCTAAATGCCATCCTCCGCGGGCCCTTGCGCGGCGAGCCTGGCACCCTCCGCGGCACGCTCGGCCTCCCGCACACGCTTGCGGAGGTTCTTGTCCGTGATCTGACGGTCCCCCACGGCCCCCGGCGTCCACAGCTCGACGTCCTCGTCGCCGTAGCTGGACTTCGAGGCACGCCTCTTCTGCTCCGGCGCCACCGCCCCCGGGGCCAGCCTCCGCGCCCAGATGAGGAAGCCCGTGTGCGCGACCATCCGGTGATCCGGACGCACCGCGAGACCCTCCACGTGCCAGCCCCGCACCATGGTCTCGTTGGCGTCGGGTTCGGTGAACAGTCCCGTCCCGCGGATGTACTCGGCGACCCGACTGAGCTGCGTGGCGGTCGCGACGTAGCAGAGCACGACACCGCCGGGCTGAAGCGCGTCGGCGACGACGTCGATGCACTCCCACGGCGCGAGCATGTCCAGCACGACGCGGTCGACGGATGCCGGGGCGACGGCCGTCGGAAGCTCGGCGACCAGGTCGCCCACCACGACCTCCCAGTTGTGCGGGACATGGCCGACGAAGGTCTCCACGTTCGCGCGCGCCACGTCCGCGAACTCCTCGCGCCGCTCGAAAGAGACCAGTCGACCGTTCTCGCCGACGGCGCGCAGGAGCGACAGCGCCAGCGCGCCCGACCCGACACCCGCCTCCACGACGACGCTGCCCGGGAACACGTCGGCCTGCGCGACGATCTGCGCGGCATCCTTCGGGTAGACGATCGCCGCACCGCGCGGCATCGACATCACGAAGTCGCGCAGCAGGGGTCGCAGCGCGAGGTACTCGTGACCCCCGCTGTTCGTGACGACCGAACCGTCGGGCTGCCCGATCAGGGCCGTGTGACGCAGCACGCCGTGGTGCGTGTGCAGCTCTCCGTCTTCGCGGAGGGTGATCGTGTGCATGCGGTTCTTCGGACCCGTCAGCTGGACGCGGTCGCCGACCCGGAACGGGCCGCTGGGACGCTCAGGCGTCATGTTCTCTCTCCTCCGGTCCGGCCGCGGTGACCGGAGCTCAGGTGTGCGGAATGGAAGCGCGCGACGTCGTCGGCCGTGCGGCCGGCGAGCGTGGGCCAGACCGTGTGCGCTCCGGCGCCGGCGATCGAGACCATGTGCGGAACCCCGATCGCGGCCGTGCCCGCCGCGACGGCGGAGCGCAGCCCGTTGGGCGAGTCCTCGATCGCGACGCACGATGCAGGCTCGACGCCGAGCACGGCGCACGCCTGCAGGTAGGGATCGGGAAACGGCTTGGGACGCGTAGAGTCATCCCCCGCGATCACGACGTCGAACGCCTCGAAGTCCATGAGGTCGACGACGGTGCGCGCCATGCGGGACAGCGACATCGTGACGAGCGCGGTCGGGATGCCGGCCTCACGCAGGCTGGCCAGGAGCTCGCGCGCGCCGGGGCGGAACGGCACGCCACGCGTCGCGAGCTGCCCCATCACGTCATCGGTGAGGTGATCGACGATGTCGTGGATGCCCATGCGCACACCCGAGTCCTGGAAGATCCGGGCCGAGTCCTCGAGCCCGAGACCCACGAGTCGCAGCGCCTGCTCGTGGGACCACGTCCCTCCGAAGCGCTCGACCAGCGCCGTCTCCGCGCTCATCCAGTAGGGCTCGGTGTCGACCAGCGTGCCGTCCATGTCCCACAGGACCGCCGCAAGGGTGCTCGCACTCACTTGACCATGGTAGTCGGGGCCATCCGGGCCTCCGACGCCTATCCTGGAGGCACCCGTTCGGACGTCACGCCGCGGTGCGGGTGGAGGAGGTCGTGTGGACGGACTGGGACGGAAGGTGCTCGTCGCCGCGTTCGACGGGTGGAACGACGCCGGCGAAGCCGCGTCCGCCGCGATCGCGCACCTGCGGGCCACCGGAGAGTACGAGCCGGTGTTCTCGGTCGACCCCGAGCTCTACTTCGACTACCAGTACACCCGCCCTCAGGTCTCCGTCGACGCGGACGGCAAGCGCATCCTGAGCTGGCCGGAGGCGACTCTTCTGCGGCCCGTCACCGCGTCGCGGGACACGCAGTTGTGGCTGTTGACGGGCGTCGAGCCGGCCCGCGCGTGGCAGGCGTTCGCCTCCGAGTTCGTCGACGTCGCCCTGCGCGAGGACATCACGGGGTTCGTCGCCCTCGGATCGATGATGTCCGACGTGCCCCACACGCGGCCGATCTCCGTCTTCGCCGGAAGCGACAGCGAGCAGATCAGATCCGCCCTCGAGCTCGAGCGCAGCACGTACGAGGGGCCGGTCGGGATTCTGAGCGTCCTCGCGCACGCGGCCGACGCGGCCGGCATCCCCGCCGCGAGTCTTTGGGCGAGCGTGCCGCACTACGTCGCCGGGCACACGCCGTCGCCGAAGGCGACCCTCGCGCTGCTGGACCGGCTCGAGGACATCACCGGGTCACCGGTCGCGCGTGGGGACCTCTCGACGGATGCAGCGGCATGGGAGGCCTCGATCGACGCGGCCGCCGCGGACGACGAGGAGATGACCGAATACATCCGCCAGCTCGAGCGCACCCGCGACACGTGGGACTCGCCGGAGGCCTCCGGCGATGCGATCGCTCAGGAGTTCGAACGCTACCTCCGCCGCGGCGGAGACCCCGGTTCGGGCAAGCCCGGACGCGACGATCCGCGCCGGTGACTCAGTAGGCCTGGATCACGCCCAGGCTGAGCAGGACGAGCAGCAGCGAGCCGAGCGCGACGCGGTAGATCACGAACGGCAGGAAGCTGTGCTTCGAGATCCACTTCATGAAGAACGCGATCACCCCGAGCGCCACGACGAACGCCACGACGGTGGCGACGGCCGTCTCGCCGAGAGTGAACACCCCGGGCTCGTTCCAGCTCTTCGCCAGCTGGTAGAAGCCGCTGCCGAAGACGGCCGGGATCGCCAGCAGGAAGGCGTACCTCGCGGCCGCGGCGCGCTCATAGCCCATGAACAGACCGGCCGTGATCGTCCCTCCGGAACGTGAGACGCCGGGAATGAGGGCGAGTGCCTGCGCGAAGCCGTAGATGATGCCGTGCGGGACGGTGAGGTCCTTCAGTTCGCGCTTCTTCGCACCGACGTGGTCGGCGATTCCGAGCAGCACGCCGAAGAAGATCAGCATGCCGGCGATGAGCCACAGCGAGCGGAACGTCGTCTCGATCTGATCCTGGAAAAGCAGGCCGAGGACGACGATCGGGATCGTGCCGACGATGATGAGCCAGCCCATGCGCGCATCCGGGTCGCTCGCGGGCACACGACGCACGAGCGAGCGGAACCACGCGCCGATGATCCGGACGATGTCGCGCCAGAAGAACAGGATGACGGCCGCTTCGGTGCCGATCTGCGTGATCGCGGTGAAGGCCGCGCCGGGGTCCTGCGCGGCGGGGAGGAACTCGCCGACGATGCGCAGGTGCGCGCTGGAGGAGATGGGCAGGAACTCGGTGAGTCCCTGGACCAGCCCGAGGATGATCGCCTCGATAAGCATGGGGATGCCTTTCGTGCTGTGTCGAGCGCCGTCGGTCGAGGTGGTCAGTAGGTGCGGAGCAGCTCGGTCAGCACGCGCTGACCGAATTCGAGCGCGTCCAGCGGGACGCGCTCATCGACACCGTGGAACATCCCGGTGAAGTCGAGGTCGGCGGGCAGCCGCAGCGGCGCGAACCCGAAACCGGCGATGCCGAGGGCCGCGAGAGCCTTGTTGTCGGTGCCGCCGCCCATGAGATACGGGATGACGGGCACACCCGGGTCGGCTCGGTCGAGAGCGCCGACCATCGCGTCGACGAGCGTGCCCGCGAACGGGACCTCGAGGCCGATGTCGCGCACGACGATCTCGATCTCGACGTCCTCGCCGACGATCCGCTGGATTTCGGCGAGCGTCTCGTCCTCCCGGCCGGGCAGGGTGCGCACGTCGATCAGTGCTTCGGCGGCGTCGGGGATCACGTTGTGCTTGTACCCCGCGGTCAGGCCGGTGGGGTTCGTCGTCGTGCGCAGCGTCGAGCGGATGAAGCCTTCGGCCGGCCCGGTGCTCTGCGCCAGTTCGTCGGGATCCGTCGTGCCGTTCGCCGCGAGGTCCGCGAGGCCCTCGAGCATGCGCTGCGTGGTCGGGGTGAGACGGACCGGCCACTCGGTGCGCCCGAGGGCCGCGACCGCCTCGGCCAGCCGGGTGACGGCGTTGTCGGGGTGGACGCGACTGCCGTGCCCGGCGCGTCCGCGCGCGCGCAGGCGCAGCCACACGAGCGCCTTCTCACCGACCTGGAGCAGATAGGCGCGCCGCTCCCCCACCGCGATCGAGTAGCCGCCGACCTCGCTGATCGCCTCCGTAGCGCCGGAGAACCACTCCGGCCGGTCGGCGACGACGAGCTGAGACCCTTCGATGCCGCCGTTCTCCTCGTCGGCGAAGAACACCAGAATGAGGTCGCGCTCGGGCTGCTCCCCCGCACGCAGCAGCGTGGCCACGGAGGCGAGGATCATGGCGTCCATGTCCTTCATGTCCACGGCGCCCCGACCCCACAGCATCCCGTCGCGGATCTCGCCGGCGAACGGGTCGACGGACCAGTCGGCCGCCATCGCCGGGACGACGTCGAGGTGGCCGTGCAGCACGAGGGCGGGCTTGTGGGGGTCGCGTCCCGGCACGCGCGCCATCACGTTCGTGCGGCGCGGGATCGGCTCGTAGTACGCCGGCTGCAGGCCGAGGCGCTCGAGGAAGGCGCCGACGTACTCGGCCGCTTCGCGCTCGCCCTCGGAGCGACCGCCACCCCAGTTCGTGGTGTCGAACCGGATCAGATCCCGCGCGATGCGGACAACCTCGGGCAGGTCGGCTTCGTTCGCAGGCATGCGCACCAATGTACCGGCGCGGGCCGGGAGCCTCGAACCGAGGAGGGCGGGAACAGCGGAAGGCCCCCGTTTCCGGGGGCCTTCCGACCTGTGCGCGAGGGGGGACTTGAACCCCCACGCCCTATACGGGCACTAGCACCTCAAGCTAGCGCGTCTACCTATTCCGCCACCCGCGCATGGGTGTGGGTTGTCGCCAACCGAAGATCGACATTATCACGTTCCCGACCGTGGCTGAAAACAGCGGCCGTCCTGCCGGGGCTCAGCCGACCGAGACGCCGAAGATCCACCCGAGCACATACGTGACCGCCGCGGCGCCGAAGCCGATCGCCAGCTGACGCAGGGCTCGCCGCAGCGGCGGACCCCCGGAGAGCAGACCCACCATGGCTCCCGTGGCCATGAGCGCGATGCCCACGAGCACGAGGGCGGTCGCGACGGCCGCGAAGCCGGACAGCCCGAAGATCCACGGCAGCACCGGGATGATCGCTCCGGACGCGAAGAACAGGAAGCTCGAGATCGCCGCGTTCCAGGCGCCCCCGACGAGCTCGTGGTCGCTCGGCGGGTCCAGCGGCGCGCCGTGCGGGGCCGTGCCCTCCTGTGCGGCGGTGACCACGAGCCGCGCCCTCGCGAGCGCCTCGTCCTCGGACATGCCGCGAGTGCGGTAGACGAGCGCCAGCTCGTTCGCGTCCAGGTCCAGGTGCGGGAGCGACGCGTCGGCGTAGTCGTTCGGCTCGGTCGCGGCGAGCAGCTCCCGCTGCGAGCGGACCGAGACGAACTCTCCCGCACCCATCGACAGCGCTCCGGCGAGCAGACCCGCGATGCCGCTGAAGAGCACGAACTGCGGCGCGACCCCGGTCGCGCCGATGCCCATCACGAGGGCGAGATTGGAGACCAGCCCGTCGTTCGCGCCGAACACCGCCGCCCGGAATGTGCCGGACAGGCGCCTGCGTCCACGGGCCGCGAGGCCTCGGACGACTTCGTGGTGGATCTTCTCGTCCGCTGCCATCGTCGCGGTCGCGAACGGCTCGTCGTCGTACGGCGAGCGGGCCTCGGCGTTCTGCGCGAGAGCGAGGACGAAGATCGACCCGAACCGCCGTGCCATCCAGCCGAGGAGCACCGTACCGGTGTGGGGGCGGGGCAGTCGCTCGGGCTCACCGCCCAGCAGGCGCAGCCAGTGCGCCTCGTGACGTCCCTCCGCGTCGGCGAGCGCCGTGAGGATCTCACGCTCCTCGCCGTCCTTCCGGGCGGCGAGCTCGCGGTACACGCGCGCCTCGGCGCGCTCGTCGACGAGGTATTGCGACCACCGGCGACGATCTCTCGCGGTGGGTTGTGCGGGCGCGCTCAAGAGAGCCTCCAAAGGCTGCGGTGCGGGGATCCCTCCACGCTAATGAGCCGCGGCGCCGGCGCGTGCCTCCAGACGGGGATTGCCAGCATTTCGGGGTTCCGAACGGACACCCGCCGAACCCGATCAGGACCGGACGCGTGCCCGGAGGACGTCGATGCGTGCCTGCAGCTGCGCCACCGTCGCGTGCGAGACGGCCGGCCCGCCGCAGACGCGGCGCAGTTCGGCGTGCACCATGCCGTGCGGGTCACCGCTCTGCCGCGCGTACAGCCCGACGAGGCTGTTCAGCAGCTGTCTCTGCTCTTTGAGCGTGCGATGCAGCGCGGCCGGTGGGGCGGGCTGATCCGTGGTCTGGCCCGCCCCCTCGCGCGCCTCCCGCGCCCGACGGTGCCGGCTCTGGCGCGACTGGCGCTGCTGCAGAAGCTCGTGCACGTGCTCGGGCTCGAGGAGTCCGGGCAGCCCGAGGAACTCCTCCTCCTCGGGTGTCCCGGGGACAGCCAGCTCGCCGAACTCGCGACCGTCGTACAGGACGCGGTCGAAATGCGCGACGGAGCCGAGCGCCTGGTACGTGAACTCGTACGTCAGGGCGTCGGATGCCGATTCCTCGCGCTCCGCGGCATCCATCGCGTCCTCGTCCAGCCCCCCTTCGTCCTCGCCGCCGCCGTCACGGTCCAGGGCGTGGTCGCGCTGCCGCTCCATCTCTCCCGCGAGCGCGAGGAGCTGCGGCACGTGCGGAAGGAAGATGCTCGCCGTCTCGCCGCGCCGACGCGCCCGGACGAAGCGGCCGATCGCCTGCGCGAAGAACAGCGGCGTCGAGGCGGACGTCGCGTACACGCCCACCGAAAGGCGCGGGACGTCGACGCCTTCGGAGACCATGCGCACCGCGACCATCCAGCGGGACGAACCCTGCGCGAACGCCTCGATGCGCCCCGAGGCCTCGGCTTCGTCGGAGAGCACGACGGTGGGCGCCTCTCCGCTGACCTCCTCGAGGATCGCGGCGTACGCGCGGGCCGCGGTCTGATCGGTCGCGATCACGAGCCCACCGGCATCCGGAACCTGCTCGCGCACTTCGCTCAGCCGTCGATCCGCCGAGCGGAGCACCGCGGGGATCCACTCCCCCTCCGGATCCAGCGCCGTCCGCCACGCCTGCGCGGTGATGTCCTTCGTGTTGTCCTGCCCGAGCCGCGCCTCCATCTCGTCGCCCGTCCGGGTGCGCCACCGCATCTGGCCCGCATAGACGAGGAACATGACGGGTCGCACGACGCCGTCGGCGAGCGCGCGCCCGTAGCCGTAGCTGTAGTCGGTGCGGGAGAGCCGGATGCCCTTCTCGTCGGGCAGATACTCCACGAACGGGATGGGAGCCGTGTCGCTGCGGAACGGGGTCCCCGACAGCAGGAGCCGGCGCGTGGCACGCCCGTACGCCTCTCGGAGCGCCTCGCCCCAGCTGAGCGCGTCACCGCCGTGATGGACCTCGTCGAGGATCACGAGCGTGCGGGCGTCCTCCGTCACCCGCTGGTGCACGGACGCCTTGACGGCGACCTGCGCATACGTCACCGCGATGCCGTGATAGTGACGCGCCGGCGCGACGTGGCGATTGCTGAACACGGGATCCAGTCGCAGCGACACGCGCGCCGCGGCGTCGGCCCACTGGGTCTTCAGATGCTCCGTCGGCGCAACGACGACGATGCGATCGATCACCCGCCGGCGCAGCAGCTCGGTCGCGAGACGCAGCGCGAACGTGGTCTTGCCGGCGCCCGGGGTCGCCGCCGCGAGGAAGTCCCGCGGGCCCGAGCCCACCCCGTCGGGCCCGTCGAGTCCGAAGTACAGATCGAGTGCCTCCGCCTGCCACGCCCGGAGGCGCCCCGCCGTTCCCCAGGGCGCCCGCTGCGGGTAGGACGGAGACAGATGCTCGGCGGCGAAGCTGCCCAGGTGCGGGCCGGGGGCTTCGAGAAGGGCGTCTTCGTCCACAACACCCTCCTCCCCGGACCGGACCGCCGGTCGACACGACGAGTGACCACGATAGACGACCCGCACGACATCTTCGGATCGGTGGGCGGGGTGGGGGCGCGATAGCCTCGTGATGATCACGAAGCGAGGAAGACCGATGCCCACAAGCGACGATCAGACCCCCGAGATCACGAATCTCGGCCATCATCCCTGGCGACGGTTCGTCGCGCTCGGCGACTCGTTCACCGAGGGCATCGGAGACCCCGAACCCGGCTCGCCGGGCGGGCACCGCGGCTGGGCCGATCGTGTGGCCGAAGTCCTCTCGCAGCAGGTCGATGACTTCGCGTACGCGAACCTCGCCGTCCGCGGCAAGCTCATCGCCCAGATCGTGGCGGGGCAGGTGGATGCCGCGCTCGAGCTCAAACCCGACCTCATCACGTTCTCCGCCGGCGGCAACGACGTCATCCGCCCCGGCACCGACCCCGACGAAATCTCGGCCCAGTTCGAGGACGCCGTGGTGCGACTGGGGCGGGACGGCGCGACCCTCGTGGTCTTCACCGGGATCGACACGAACTTCACACCCGTGTTCCGCGGATTCCGCGGAAAGGTCGCGATCTACAACGAGAACATCCGCGCGATCGCGGATCGGTACGACTGCATCGTCGCCGACCAGTGGGCGCTGAAGGAAGTGCAGGACCCGCGCTTCTTCGACCCCGACCGCCTGCACTACAACTCCCTCGGCCACCACGAAGTCGCGCGCATGGTGCTGCGGGCCCTGAACGTGCCGAACGACCTGCAGCCGATGCAGCCCGACCCGCTCCCGGTGCGCACGTGGCGTGCCGCGCGCACGGAGGACTTCGTGTGGGCGCGGACCCACTTCGTCCCGTGGGTGCTGCGCAGGGTGCGCCACGAATCGTCCGGTGACGCGATCACCGCGAAGCGCCCCGCACCGTTGCCCGTCACGACGCTCGCGCCCGCGAAGGACCCGACGGCCGAAATCGGCGAAGAGGCTTGAGAACCCCGCAGCGCCTGGAGCCCCAGCGGTGCTGCTCCCGCAGCGCCTGGAGTCCTACGGGTGCTGCTCCCGCAGCGCCCAGAGCGCGACGGCGCCGGCCGCGGCGACATTGAGCGAATCCACGCCTCCGGCCATCGGAATCGTGACGATCGTGTCGGCCGCAGCCAGCGCTCGGCGCGTCAGCCCGTCCCCCTCCGCGCCGAGGAGGACGGCGACGCGTTCCGGCCGGGACGCGGCGAAGTCCTCCAGCGACACCGCACCCTCGTCGAGCGCGAGCGCCGCGAGGTGGAATCCCAGGCCGCTGAGGATGCCTCCCGCCTCGCGCCACTCCGGCAGCCTCGTCCACGGAACCTGGAAGACGGTCCCCATGCTGACTCGTACGCTGCGCCGGTAGAGCGGATCGGCGCACCTCGGAGAGATGAGCACGGCATCCGCCCCCAGCGCGGCGGCGCTGCGAAAGGCCGCGCCGACGTTCGTGTGGTCGACGATGTCATCGAGGATCACGACCGTGCGTGCGCCGTCCAGGACATCCGCGACCGCACGCAACACGGGCCGGTGCATCGCCGCGAGAGCACCGCGATGCACCGCGTAGCCCGTCAGAGCCTCGGCGACGTCGGACGGGACGACGAACACCGGCACGTCCAGACCGCTGAGCACGTCCGCGATCTCGGGCAGCCACTTCTCCTGCAGCAGGACGGACCGCGGACGGTGACCCGCCGCGACGGCCCGGGCGATCACTTTGGCAGACTCCGCGATGTACAGACCCCCGGCGGGCTCGAGCACGCGCCGGAGCGCGACGTCGGTCAGGTCACGGTAGTCGACGAGGCGCTCGTCGGCGGGATCGACGATCTGATGGACCTGCACGGCACTCCTTCTGATCGCCTGCCGGGGAACCTCCCCACTCTCGCATCCCCGGGTGCGGCGCACGGCCCGTAACATGCCGGTAAACCGCGCCGCCTACACTCTGAGCACGGACCGGACGCGAGGGGGTGAGCGGATGCAGACCATGCCGGAGCAGGATGCCGCCACCGCCGCATCGATCGCCGCCGCCGTGGACGCCCTGACCGGCCGACGCATAGCGATCCTCACCGGCGCCGGCGTCTCCACCGATTCCGGCATCCCCGACTACCGTGGGCGCGGCGCGCCGGTGCGCACCCCGATGACCGTCGAGCAGTTCCTGGCCAGTGAGGATGCCCGCCGCCGCTACTGGGTGGGCAGTCATCTGGGCTGGCGGGTTTTCGCGGCCGCCGACCCCAACCCCGGCCACCGAGCCCTTGCGACCCTCGAATCGCGCGGGATCGCCTCCGGGATCATCACGCAGAACGTGGACGGTCTGCATGTGCGAGCGGGCAGTCGACGGGTGGTGGAGCTGCACGGAACGATGCGCCGGGTCTTCTGCACGCACTGCGGTCAGGTCTTCGACCGCCGCGACCTCGCCGAGCGCGTCGAGACCGACAACCCCTGGATCTCGGTGCCCGAGAGCGTCGCACTCGGACCCGACGGCGACGTGCTGCCCGAGAGCACGGCGGGATTCCGGATCCCGGCGTGCACGGTGTGCGGAGGGATGCTGAAGCCCGACGTCGTGTTCTTCGGCGAGTTCATCCCGGCGGAGAAGTTCCGCGAGGCCGAACAGCTCGTCCGTACGAGCGATGCCCTGCTGATCGCCGGTTCCTCGCTCGTGGTCAACTCCGGCATCCGCCTGCTCGAGCGCGCGCGGCGGCGGCGGCTGCCGATCGTGATCGTGAACCGCGGCGAGACCCGGGCGGACCGTCGGGCCACGGTCAAGATCGACGCGGGTGCGAGCGATGTCCTGCACACCCTCGCCGAGACCCTGCCCCCTCTCAGCTGAGACCGTCCGGCGTTCTCCCCGGATCACCCGCCTAGGCTCGAACGGTGACCCAGCTGATCCTCGTCCGACACGGCGAAACGGACTGGAACCGCGACCGGCGGATCCAGGGCGCCACCGACATCCCGCTGAACGACACCGGCCGCGCTCAGGCCCGCGAGACGGGTGCGGCGCTGCGCGGAGCGGCTGGAGAGCCGATCGTCGTCTCCAGCGATCTGTCCCGCGCCCGCGAAACCGCGCAGATCATCGCGGACGAGATCGGAGTCGAAGTGGGCCCGGCCTACCAAGGGCTGCGCGAGCGCTCGTACGGCGAGGCGGAGGGCGTGGCGGCCGAGGAGTTCATCCGACGGTGGGGCGACTGGCACAGCGCCGAGATCCCCGGCGCGGAACCGTGGCCGCAGCTGCGACGCCGGGGCCTGCGCGCCCTCGATCAGGTTGTGCGGGACGTACGTCGCGCGACCGCTCCGGCGGCGGCATCCGTCATCGTCGTCACGCACGGTGCGATGATCCGCGAACTGCTGCGCCACGCCACGGGCGGCGAACTCCCGCCGGTCGGCGAGCGCCTGCCGAACGGATCGGCGTACACGGTGCTCTACGAGCGCGAGCGCCTGCGCCTCGTGTCGTACGCGCAGACCGCGTGAGCCGGCTCAGTCCCCGGACCGCGCGAGGGTGGCGCGGGCGTGCCGGAGCACCGGTTCGTCCACCATGCGCCCCTCGTAGGTGAACACACCGCGCTCGGTCCGCGCGGCGGAGAGGACGCCGCGCGCCCATGCCACGGCGGCGTCATCCGGTCGATACGCCGCGCGGATGATGCCGACCTGGCTCGGGTGGATGCAGGCTGTCGCGGTGAATCCGGATGCCGCGGCATCGGTCGCCTCGATCCTCAGGCGCTTCGTCTCGGCGATGTCCAGGTGCACCGCATCGATCGCAGCCTTCCCGCGCGCTCCCGCCGCGAGCAGGACACGCGCGCGGGCATGGCGGGCGATGTCGCGGTAGCGACCGTTGGGCTTGCGGCTGCCCGTCCCGCCCAGGCTCGCCACGAGATCCTCCGCACCCCACATCAGGCCCGAGACCTGATCGTGCGCGGCGAACTTCTCCGCCGCGGCGACGCCACGCGCTGTCTCGCACAGCGCGATGATCGAGAACCGCCCGTCGATGTCGCGGAGCTGCTTCACGCTCTCCGCCTTCGCGACCATGACGGTGCGGTAGTCGGTCTGCGACAGCGTCGCGAGGTCGGCGACGAAGGCGTCGGTGCCCGGCGGGTTGACCCGGACGATCACCCGATCCGGGTCGAGCTCGGACTCGATCAGTGCGCCGCGCGCGGCGACCTTCGCCGACGGTGCGACGGCGTCCTCGAGGTCGAGGATCACCGCGTCCGCACGCTCGAGCGCTTTGCCGAACCTTTCCGGGCGGTCGGCCGGACAGAACAGGATCGCCGGACCGTGGTCGAAGACGCTCACGAGGTCTCCCCCTGCGCCGCGGGAGCGGCATCCGCTCTCCACATCAGCGCGACGCGCGTCGCCGTCGCGACGACCTCGCCATGCTGATTGCGTCCGGTGTGGCGGAGTGTCACGATGCCCTGCCCCGGTCGGGAGGCCGACGCGCGGACCGCGAGGACCTCGGTCTCGGTGTAGAGCGTGTCGCCGTGGAACAGCGGGGCCGGGAACGCGATGTCCGACAGACCGAGCTGCGCGACGAGCGTGCCCTGCGTGAGCTGGCCCACCGATGCGCCGACCATGGTCGCCAGCGTCCACATCGAATTCATCAGGCGCTGCCCGAACGGCTGGGTCGCCGCGTACGCCGCATCCAGATGCAGGGCCTGGGCGTTCATCGTGAGCGAGGAGAACAGGACGTTGTCGGTCTCGGTGGCCGTACGGCCGGGGCGGTGCACGTACACGTCCCCCACGGCGAACTCGTCGAAATACAGTCCGCGCTGCACGATCCCCGTCCGCTCCGTCATGGTGCTCACGCTACTCCGAGCGCGCGCGCGATCAGCAGGAGCTGCACTTCGCTCGTCCCCTCCCCGATCTCGAGGATCTTCGAGTCGCGATAGTGGCGGGCCACGGGGTATTCGTTCATGAAGCCGTTCCCGCCGAAGATCTGGGTCGCGTCACGGGCGTTGTCCATCGCCGCGTCGCTCGCGGTGAGCTTCGCGATCGCGGCTTCGGTCTTGAACGGGCGCCCCGCGTCGCGGAGGCGGGCCGCGTGATGCCATGCGAGCCGGGCGTTGTGCACGCGCAGCTGCATCCGCGCGATCATGAACTGGATGCTCTGGCGGGTGGAGAGCGCCTCGCCGAAGACCGTGCGCTTCTTGGCATAGTCCAGCGCGGCCTCCAGGCAGCCCTCGGCGGCGCCCGTGGACAGCGCCGCGATCGCGATGCGTCCCTCGTCGAGGATGTGCAGGAAATTCGCGAATCCGCGTCCCCGCTCGCCCAGCAGATTCGCCTCCGGGACGCGGGCGTCCTGGAAGGTGAGCGGATGCGTGTCGGATGCGTGCCACCCGACTTTGTCGTACGCGGCCTCGACCGTGAACCCGGTTGTACCGGACGGGACGATGATCGTGGAGATCTCCTTGCGGCCCTCGCGCTCGCCGGTGACGGCGGTCACCGTCACGAAGCGCGTGATGTCAGTTCCGGAGTTCGTGATGAACTGCTTCGCGCCGTTGATCACCCACTCGCCGTCCTCGAGCCGCGCCGTGGTGCGGGTCGCGCCGGCGTCCGAGCCGGCTTCGGGCTCGGTCAGTCCGAACCCGGCGAGAGCGGTTCCGGCCAGCAGATCGGGCAGGAGCTCCGCCTTCTGCGCATCGGTGCCGAAGCGGAAGACCGGCATCGCCCCGAGGCTGACCCCCGCCTCCAGGGTGATCGCGATCGACTGGTCGACCCGGCCGAGCGCTTCGATCGCCAAGCAGAGCGCGAAGTAATCGCCGCCCTGCCCGCCGAACTCCTCCGGGAACGGCAGCCCGAACAGGCCGAGCTCGCCCATCTGAGCGACGACGTCCAGCGGCAGCGTCTTCGTCCGGTCCGCTTCGTACGAGCGCGGGGCGACGACCTCGTCGGCGAACGCCCGGACGAGTTGCGCGAGCTCGCGCTCGTCGTCGGTCAGATTGCGGTGATCCATGGTGCTCCTCGGGGTGTCAGGAGGTCTCACGGCCGGGTTCGGCAGAGACGTGGGCGATGATCTGGTCGCGGCGCACCTGGTCGCCGACGCCGATCGCGAGCGAGAGGATGCCGTCGTGCGGGGCGAGCACGGGGTGCTCCATCTTCATGGCCTCGATCGTGAGTACCCGCTCCCCCGCGCGCACGTGCGCGCCGTCCGCCTGGTGCACGGCCACGACCGCGCCGGGCATCGGCGCGCGCAGCTCGGGAGCGGTGGCCGAGGCTTCTCCATCCCGTCCTCGCAAGCGGTGCTCCATCGCCTCACGCCGTCCGAGCGCCCGCAGCCGGTGGGTCGAGCCGTCGGCGTGCACCCACGCCCAGCCCTCGTCGTCGAGGACGGCGGCGGCATCGGACGGCGCGGGTGTCACGGTCCGGATCTCTCCGTCCTCGATGAGCACGGCGACCAGGGTGTCGGGCGCCGGCAGGCTCGCGCGCCAGCCCGACGCGGCGCGCCAGAGGGCGGACGCGTGTGCGCGTCCCGGGGACTCCGGGCGCAGTGCAGCCGCCGCGTTCAGCGCTGCCTCACCCGGGGGCGGGTCGGTGTAGGCGGGCAGTCGATCGATGAGCCCGGTGTCCAGCTCGCCGGCCTGGACGGCGGGATCCGCCAGGAGTGTCCTCAGGAACCCGAGGTTCGTGTCCACACCGAGAACGACCGTGTCGCCGAGCGCGCTGTCCAGTCGAGCGAGGGCCTCGTGGCGGTCGGCGCCGTGCGCGATCACCTTCGCGATCATCGGGTCGTAGTCGGCGGAGACCACGGAGCCGGTCTCCACGGCCGCGTCCGTGCGCACGGCGTCCGCCGCCCGCCACAGTCGCACGGGGCCCGCCGCGGGCAGGAAGCCCCGCGCAGGACTCTCGGCGTACACGCGGGCCTCGATCGCGTGCCCGTCCAGACGCACGTCGTTCTGGGTGAGCCCGAGAGGTTGCCCGGCGGCGATGCGCACCTGCTCCTCCACGAGGTCGATTCCGGTCACGAGCTCGGTGACGGGATGCTCGACCTGCAGCCGCGTGTTCATCTCGATGAAGAAGAAGTCCTCCGGGCGGTCACCCGCGACGAGGAACTCGACCGTCCCGGCGCCGCGGTAGTCCACCGATGCCGCGGCGGCGCAGGCGGCTTCGCCGAGCCGCGCCCGGGTGCCGGCATCCACGACGGGCGAGGGTGCCTCTTCGATCACTTTCTGGTGCCGCCGCTGCAGCGTGCACTCGCGCTCGCCGAGGTGGATCACGGTGCCGCGCGCGTCGGCGAGGACCTGCACCTCGATGTGCCGGGGGCGTTCGATCAGGCGCTCCAGCAACAGGGTGTCGTCGCCGAACGACGCGGCGGCGATCCGGCGGGCCGTGATCAGGGCGTCCGGCAGATCGGTCGCCGACCGGACGACCTGCATACCCTTGCCGCCTCCCCCCGCGGAGGGCTTGATCAGCAGCGGATACCCCGCAGCCGCGGCGGCTCGCTCGATCTCGGCGTCCGTCATCCCGGCCGCGCTGAAACCCGGGACCGTGGGCACGCCGTGCTCCTGGACATGGGCCTTGGAGCGGATCTTGTCGCCCATGACCTCCAGGGCCCGCTCACCCGGTCCGATGAAGACGATGCCCGCCGCGCCGCACGCCCGCGCGAACGCGACGTTCTCGGACAGGAAGCCGTAACCCGGATGCACCGCCTGCGCACCGCTCCGGCGAGCAGCCTCGATCACCGCGTCGATGTCGAGATAGGACGCCGAGGCGGCGGCGGGGCCGATCCGGTAGGCGGCATCCGCTTCGCGCACGTGCGGCGCATCGGCGTCGGCGTCGCTGTAGACGGCGACGGAGCGGATGCCGAGCCGGCGGAGGGTCCGGATCACCCGGCGCGCGATCTCGCCGCGATTGGCCACCAGAACGGTGTCGAACGGCGGGGTGTCGGAGATTCTGTCGTCCACGGGGATCACATCCGGAAGAGGCCGAAGCCGGGCTCGGGCAAGGGGGAACGCGAGACGACGTCGAGCGCGAGCCCGAGGAGATCGCGCGTGTCGACGGGATCGATCACGCCGTCGTCCCAGAGGCGCGCCGTCGCGTAGTACGGGCCGCCCTGCTCGTCGTACTGCGCACGGATCGGCGCCTCGAAAGCCGCCTGCTCGACGGCGGACCAGGCCTCGCCGCGCGCCTCGAGCTGGTCGCGCTTGACTGTGGAGAGGACGGACGCGGCCTGCGGCCCGCCCATGACCGAGATCCGACTGGCGGGCCAGGTCCAGAGGAATCGCGGCGAGTAGGCGCGCCCGCACATCGAGTAGTTGCCGGCGCCGAACGAGCCGCCGATCACGACGGTGAGCTTGGGCACGCGGGTCGTGGCGACGGCGGTGACCATCTTCGCGCCGTCCTTCGCGATCCCGCCCGCTTCGGCGTCGCGACCGACCATGAAGCCGGAGATGTTCTGCAGGAACAGCAGCGGGATGCCGCGCTGGTCGCACAGTTCGATGAAGTGGGCGCCCTTCTGCGCAGACTCCGAGAACAGCACCCCGTTGTTGGCGAGGATTCCGACCGGATGGCCGTGGATGCGCGCGAAGCCGGTCACGAGGGTCTGCCCGTAGGAGCTCTTGAACTCGTGCAGGCTGCTGTCGTCCACGAGACGGGCGATGACCTCGTGCACATCGTAAGGCTGGTTCACATCGACCGGAACGACGTCGTAGAGCTCGGCGGGATCCTTCCGCGGCGGAGCGCTCGGCAGCACTTCCCACGCGGGCTCCGCGGGTGGAGGCAGCGTCGCGACGATGTCGCGGACGATCTCGAGCGCGTGCTCGTCGTCTTCGGCCAGGTGATCCACGACTCCCGACCGCGTGGCGTGGAGTTCGCCGCCACCCAGTTCCTCCGCGGTGACGATCTCTCCGATCGCGGCCTTCACCAGCGGCGGACCGCCGAGGAAGATCGTGCCCTGCCCGCGGACGATGACGGTCTCGTCGCTCATCGCCGGGACGTACGCACCACCCGCCGTGCAGGACCCCAGCACGGCGGCGATCTGCGGGATCCCCTCCGCGGACATGCGGGCCTGGTTGAAGAAGATGCGTCCGAAATGGTCGCGGTCGGGGAACACTTGGTCCTGCATCGGCAGGAACGCGCCTCCCGAGTCGACGAGGTAGATGCAGGGCAGCCGGTTCTCGCGCGCGATCTCCTGCGCGCGCAGATGCTTCTTGACCGTCATCGGGTAGTACGTGCCACCTTTGACGGTCGCGTCGTTGCACACGACCATGACGTGGCGCCCGTGCACGAGGCCGATACCCGCGATCACCCCCGCGCCGGGGGCTTCGCCGTCGTAGAGGCCCGTGGCGGCGAGCGGAGCGACCTCGACGAAAGGACTGCCCTCGTCCAGGAGCCGATCGACGCGGTCCCGCGGCAGCAGCTTCCCCCGGGCGACGTGACGTTCCCGGGAGGCGGGCGTCCCGCCCTGGGCGGCCGCTTCACGCCGGCGCCGGAGGTCATCGGCGAGGTCTGCCTGCGCGGTCATGTCATCTCCGTCGACGTCACGATCGGATCACGTCCGTTGTCCTGGCGGGATCCGCATGGTTAGGGTTCACTAACTGAATGTCTAGGTTAGCGAGGATTAACTGAGATGACAAGCGGTGCCACCGAACGGGATCGTGCGAAGGCCGACCGGCAGGCGGCGATCCTCCATGAAGCGGCCAGGCTGTTCGCCGAGCGCGGCTTCAGCGGTGTGAGCCTGGAAGAGCTCGGCGCGGCGGTGGGCGTGAGCGGCCCCGCCGTGTACCGCCATTTCGCGAACAAGCAGGCACTCCTCGGCGCGATCCTCGTCCGCGTCAGTGAGCGACTCCTCAGCGGCGGGCGGGCGGTCATCGCGGCGAGCGAATCGCCGAGCGATCGTCTGGATGGCCTCATCCGGTTCCACGTCGACTTCGCGCTGACCGACGCGGACGTCATCCGCGTGCAGGACCGGGACCTCGCCAGCCTGAGCGATGAGGATCGGCAGCGCGTGCGCCGCCTGCAGCGCGAGTACGTCGAGCTGTGGCTCGCGGTCCTGGGCGAGATCCACCCCGACCGCTCGGATGCCGAGCTCCGCACGAGCGCCCACGCGTGCTTCGGACTGATCAACTCCACCCCGCACAGCCTGGGGCGCGCGCGCCCGGCACCGAGCACGAGCACCGTGCGCGGCATCCTCGAGTCGATGGCTTCCGCCGCCCTGCGCGCCTGACCCTCCCGCGGCTCCTTTATGCTGGTCGCACCATGCGCAGGAGAGGTTCCGGGGGGGACGACCGCGCGGCCGATCGGTCCCCCGACACAGCACCGCGAGAGTCCGAGGACGACCTCGTCAGCTCGCGGCGCGACTTCCTGAAGGTCGGCGGCATCGCCGCCGCCGGTCTCGTCGTCGGCGGTGGGGTGGGCGCCGCTGCCGGAGCCTCGGCAGGACGTGCGATCGGGTACTCCGAGGGTGCCCAGGACTACGGCGCGCTCAGCCCGAGATCGGTGCCCGGATTCGATCACGTCGTCGTCTTCATGGGTGAGAACCGGTCGTTCGACAACCTGCTCGGCTGGCTCTACACGCCGGAGAACCTCCCACCCGGGCAGACGTTCGACGGACTCGCGTTCGGCGACTACGCGAACGTCGCTCCGGACGGTCGACGCATCGCCGCGCACGTGTACGAAGGCGCGACCGATGTCGTGATGGGGCTCCCGAACCCCGATCCGGGCGAAGAGTTCCCGCACGTGAACACGCAGCTGTTCGGCTCCGTGCTGCCGGCCACGAACGCCACCGCACAGGTCGCGGCGATGCAGGCTCCCTTCAACGCCCCCGCGTCCGGCACGGACCCCACGATGGACGGATTCGTCCACGACTACGTCAACAACATGGAGCGCAAGAGCGGCAAGGCCCCGGATCCCGCCGTGGTCGATCAGATCATGGGCGGCTTCTCCCCCGAACAGCTTCCGGTCCTGTCCACACTCGCGCGGGAGTTCGCCGTCTTCGACGCCTGGTTCGCGGCGGTCCCGTCCCAGACGTACTGCAATCGCGCGTTCTTCCACGCGTCCACGTCGCACGGCTTCGTGACGAACAAAGTGGGCGCCGGGTACGACAAGTGGCTCGACGCGCCCGCCGTCCCGACGATCTTCACGCGGCTCGAAGAAGCAGGCATCTCCTGGAAGGTCTACTTCGACGAGATGCAGCTCGTCTCCCTCACGGGAGTGCAGATGGCCCCGTCACTGGAGAAGTACTGGCGCACGAAGCACTTCGGTCACATGTCGGAGTTCTACGAGGATGCGAAGGCCGGGAAGCTCCCCGCGTACGCGTTCATCGAGCCGCGCATGGTCTACAACCACAACGACTTCCACCCGCCGTTCGGGGTCTTCCGCACGTCGAAGGTCGACGGCGAGCAGATCCTGGACTCCGCCGTCTCCGACGTGCGCGCCGGGGAGAAGCTCGTCGCGAGTGTGTACAACGCGATCCGCACGAGCGATTCCGCGAAGGGCTCGAACGCGATGAACACCCTCCTGCTCATCACGTTCGACGAGCACGGGGGTACGTACGACCACGTGGTCCCGCCGGCCGCGACACCGCCGACGGTGGATGGCGCGCCCGGGGAGATGGGCTTCACGTTCGACCGACTCGGCTGCCGGGTACCGGCGATCGCGGTGTCCGCGTACACGCGGGCGAACACGATCATCCACGACGAGATGCACCACGGCGCGGTCGCCGCCACGCTCGCGCGGCTGCACGGGCTCAAGCCGCTCACCCGGCGCGACGCCGGCGCGAACGACCTCTTCTCCGTCGTGAACCTGCAGGAGCCGCGCGACCCGCGGACGTGGCCGACGGTGCATCCGATGTACATCCCGGCCAACCCGCAGGCGGATGAATCGATCGACCCCACGTCCCACCCGCACAAGGACAAGCCGCTCAGCCCGCCCGGGCGCGGCCTTCTGGGGCTGCTCCTGGCGCGCTACGGCGGGGACGGGCACGCCGAGCCCGAGACGTTCGAGCAGGCCTACACGACGCTGCAGAAGCATGGGCTCGGTTTGTTCTACCCCAAGATCGATTAGCCCCGACGTCAGCGCAGCAGCATCGCCCGCCCCGGCTCCTGCAAGACGTCCGCGACGTCGCGCAGGAACTTCGCCCCCTGCTCGCCGTCGACCAGACGGTGATCGAACGACAGACTCAGCGTCATCACGTCGCGGAGCGCGATCTCGCCCCGGTGCTCCCACGGCTGGCGGCGCACCGCGCCCAACGCGAGGATGCCCGCCTCCCCGGGGTTCAGGATCGGGGTCCCGGCGTCCACACCGAACACGCCGACGTTCGTGATGGAGAAGGTGCCGCCGCTCATCGCACTCGGCGGCGTCTTTCCCGAACGCGCGGTCTGCGCGAGAGCGCCGATCTCGTCCGCGAGCTGCACGAGCGTCATCCCGTCGGCGTCGCGGATGTTCGGCACGACGAGTCCGCGCTCGGTCGCGGCGGCGATGCCGAGGTTCACGTAGTGATGCTGGACGATCTCGCCGTGCTCGGCATCCCACCGCGAATTCAGGCTCGGGTGATGGGCCAGGGCGAGGCAGACGGCCTTGGCCGCGATCGCCATCACCCCGATGCGATGATCCTGCAGGGCGCGGTCCGCGCGCAGCGATGAGATGAGCTCGCTCGTGGCGGTCACGTCCACGGTCAGGAACGTCGTCACGTGCGGCGCGGTGAAGGCGCTGCGCACCATCGCGTCCGCGGTGTGTTTGCGCACTCCGCGGATCGGGAGGCGAGTGGTGCGCTCGTGAGCGACGCCGGGGTCGCTCGACGGCGCGGTCCGCACCTGCGTCGGCGCGGGCGCCGCGGACAGCTTCGCGGCGTATTCCTCCACGTCGGACCGGGTGATGATCCCGGTCCGGCCGGTCGGGTTCACCAGCGCCAGATCGACGCCCAGCTTCTTCGCCAGGGCCCGCACGGGCGGGGTCGAGCGCGGACGCTCGCGCAGCGCTTCGATGTGGTCGTGCATCGTGATGGCGTCGTGCGGCGCGGCCTCGAGGACCGCGGTGTCCGCGGCCGGGCGCGCTGCGGCCCCGGCTCTCGCCCGCCGCTGCGGCCGGGCGCTGCCGCGAGGGGCGGCGCCGTAGCCGACGAGGTTCGGTTGCGCCTTCTCCTCCGCGGTCTCCGTCTGCGCGGGCTCGTCGGCGCGGACCGGCGGGGCGGCGGGCGCGGATGCCGTCTCTCCCGCGACGTCGAAGGTGATCAGGACCGACCCCACCTCGACGACGTCTCCGGCCGCGGCGTGCAGTCCGGTGACGACCCCCGCATATGGCGACGGCAGTTCCACGACGGCTTTCGCGGTCTCGACCTCGGCGATCGTCTGGTTCAGGGCCACCGTGTCGCCTTCGGCGACGAGCCACTGCACGAGCTCCGCCTCGGGAAGCCCTTCGCCCAGGTCGGGCAGCCGGAAGTCGGTGCTCATGAGCCCGCCTCCGCCGTCGTCAGGCTGTTCGGCCGATCGAGCACCCGGTCCACGGCATCCAGAATGCGGTCCAGGTCGGGCAGATGGTGCTTCTCGAGCTTCGCCGGCGGATAGGGGATGTCGAAGCCGGTGACGCGCACGGGCGGTGCCTCGAGATAGTGGAAGCACTGCTCGGTGACGCTCGCGATGAGCTCCGCACCGACGCCCGCCTCACGCGCCGCTTCGTGCGTGACGACGACGCGGCCGGTCTTGCGGACCGACGCGGTGACGGTGCGGTAGTCGACCGGCGAGATCGAGCGCAGATCGATCACTTCGATCGAGACGCCCTCATCCTCCGCCGCGGTGGCGGCATCGAGCGCAGTGGCGACCTGCGCGCCGTACGTGAGCAGCGTCACGTCCTCGCCCTCGCGAGCGACGCGGGCGACCCCCATCGGCGGCGCGTCCGCGACGTCCATGTCGAGGTCGACCTCGCCCTTCTGGTGGTACAGCCGCTTGGGCTCGAAGTACACCACCGGATCGTCCGAGGCGATGGCCTGACGAAGCATCACGTAAGCGTCCTGCGGGTTGGAGACCGCGACGACGCGCAGTCCGGAGGTGTGCACGAAGTATGCCTCGGGCGATTCGGAGTGGTGCTCCGCGGCGCCCACGCCGCCGGCCCAGGGGATGCGGATCGTGATCGGCATCGTGACGTTGCCCTGCGTCCGATAGTGCAGCTTCGCCACTTGGCACACGATCTGGTCGAACGCCGGATAGACGAAACCGTCGAACTGGATCTCCACGACGGGCCGGAATCCGCGGAACGCCAGGCCCACCGCCGTACCCATGATCCCGGCCTCCGCCAGCGGAGTGTCGATCACCCGCTTGGCGCCGAACTCGTCCAGGAGGCCGTCGGTGATGCGGAACACGCCGCCGAGCTTGCCGATGTCCTCCCCCATGACGAGGACCCGGGGGTCATCGGCCATCGCCCGCCGCAGACCTTCGTTGATGGACTTCGCCATCGTGAGCTGGGTCATCGCGCCTCACCTCCGGCGACGGCATCCGAGAAGCTCCCGAGATAGGCAGCGAAGTCGGCGCGCTGCGCGTCCAGGCCGACGTGCGGCTCGGCGTAGACGTGATCGAGGATCTCGATCGGCTCCTTCGTGCGGGCGTTCAGCGTCGCGGCGCGGACCTCCGCACCCCAGCGGTCGGCCTCGGCCGCCACATCGCGGGCGAACTCGTCCGAGAACTCGTCGCGGCGCCGCAGCAATGCCTCCACGCGAGCGAGCGGGTCCCGGCGGCGCCAGCGCTCGACCTCATCCTTGTCGCGGTAGCGCGTGGGGTCGTCCGAGGTCGTGTGCGGACCCATCCGGTACGTCACCGCCTCGAGGAAGACGGGGCCGTTCCCGGTGCGCGCGTGGTCGGTGGCCCATCGCATCGCCGCGAGGCACGCGAGCACGTCATTGCCGTCGACCCGCAGACTCGGGATGCCGAACCCCGGTGCGCGCCCGGCGATCGGGAACTTCGCCTGCACGGTGACCGGCTCGGAGATCGCCCACTGGTTGTTCGTGCAGACGAAGACGACGGGAGCACGGAAGGAAGAGGCGAAGACCATGGCCTCGTTCACGTCGCCCTGGCTCGTCGCACCGTCGCCGAAGTACGCCGCCGCCACCTGATCGGTGCCGTCGAACGTGATGCCCATCCCGTAGCCGACGGCGTGCAGAGCCTGGGCGCCGATGATGATCTGCGGCGTGGCGGTGTTGAGGTCGTACGGGTTGTAGGTCGAGTGCGCCTCCCCGCGCCACGCGAGCACGAAATCTGCGGGCGCAGCGCCGCGGACGAAGCCGACGCCGATCTCGCGGTAGCTGGGGAAGACGAAGTCATCGGCACGGAACGCCCGGGCGGTGCCGACCTGGGTGGCCTCCTGCCCCTGGCAGGGCGCCCAGAGTCCGAGCTGCCCCTGGCGCTGCAGGGCGACGCCCTCGGTGTCGATCCGTCGGACCACGGTCATGTCGCGGTACAGGCCCCGAAGGGCTTCGGCGTCGACGTCGGCGACCCACGGGTCGAGCTCGCGATCGGCGAGGCGCTCACCGTCGGGGGTGATCAGACGTGCCACGTCGTCCGTGTCGGTGGCGTGATCGGCGGTCGGGCTCAGGGTGTGCATCATCGTCATCCCTCGTCGTTGCGGACCGCCCTCGTGAGGTGATCCGGCGCGGATCGTCGGCGGCGTCGCCGACGAGGCCGACAGTACGTCCGTTTTGCACCTAGCTCAAGCATTGACGATCAGATTGAGCATGTTGCGTAGCCTGACGAGGGTGGGCCTGCTAATCTTCCACACTATGACCAGCGTGGACCATGTCGACCTCGAGCTTCTCGCCGCCCTCGCGGCCGATCCCCGCGCGACCGTCGTCGCCCTGTCCGAGCGTCTGCGGATGTCGCGCAACACGGTGCAGGCGCGCATGGCGCGTCTCGAGCGGACCGGGGTCTTCCTCTCCTACGAACGCGCGATCTCGGCCCGGGCGCTGGGCTACCCCATCGAGGCCTTCGTGAGCGTCACGGTCCGCCAGGCCGAGCTGCCGCGCATCACCGCTGAGCTCGCTCACATCCCTGAAGTCGTGCAGGCCCACGGCCTCAGCGGACCGGTCGATCTGCTCGTGCGCGTCGTGTGCCGGGACACGCAGCACCTGTTCGACACCGACGCCCGCATCCTCTCCATCGAGGGGGTGGAGCGGACCGAGACCTCGCTCGTCATGGGCGAGGTCATCGACTACCGCGTGACTCCGCTCATGGAGCTGGCACGACGGGAAGCGTAGGGGCCTCGTCCTCGCCCTTCGGCGGAAGCCCGGTCGCCTTCGCGTCCGCGCGCACGAGCACCACGCCGACGAGGATGAGCGCTCCGCCCGCGAACTGGATGGGAGCGGGCACCTCGGCGAGGAACAGCCACGCGAAACCGAGCGCGAACAGCACTTCCGACAGGCCGACGAAGGACGCCACCCGCGAGCCGATACGCGGCACCGCCATGACGCCGAACGCATAGCCGACCGTCGTCGCGACCGCGGCGACCCACAGCAGTGGCACGAACCAGGGCACCTCGACTCCGGCGAGGACGACCGAGACGGGCGGCGCGGCGAACGGCATCGCGCCGGTGAGGCACAAGACCGCCATGACCGCCGCGCCGACCAGCAGTCCCCCGGCGGCCAGCGCCAGCGGCGGAAGATCACCGCCAGCCCGCTCGGAGATCACGAAGTAGACGCACACGCACACCGCGGCGGCCAGGGCGAGCAGCGTCCCGAGGAGATCGAACGACGCCCCGGAGATGTCGACGACGAGCACGAGCCCGACGATCGCGACCGCCGACCCTCCGAGGACCAGAGCAGACGGCGCCCGGCGGGTGCGGAGCCACACGTACGCCACGAGCATGACCGGGGCGAGGTACTGGATGAGCAGGGCGACCGCAACCGGCATCCGCTGCATCGCCGAGAAGAAGAAGAGCTGGCAGCCGAGGACCGGGATCAGGCCGAACGCCACGATCAGCATCCAATGGCGACGGAGGAACCCCGGCTGGTGCCGCACGGCGCGCACGAGTGCGGGCGAGAGCACGAGACCGGCAACGCCCATCCGGACGAGCAGTGCGGCGCCGAGGGACCAGCCGGCCTCGAGGAGAGGCTTGATGAACGGGCCGCTCGAGGAGAACGCCAGGGCGGACAAGACGGCGAGAACGAGCCCCGATGTGCTCACTCGGTGGACAGCCGTCGCGGAGACGATCGGGATCGATGCGGTGGGTGCGGCCATGGGAATCCGACTGTCTACGTGTCAGGAGTGTACGGTGCGTACACTGGTGACACTAGCGTTCCCCGATGTCAGGAGTCAACATGGTGTTCATCCGTGACACCGAGCAGTCCCTCCGCGCCGCTGTCTACCTCGTGAACACCCTGCCCGGATTCGACGGCGAGGACACCCTGCAGACATCCGAGGAGTTCGAGGCGTACCTCGCGATCAATCCCTACACCGGCGAGATCCGGCGGGATCAGGCCGAGATCGACGCCGTGCGCGCGATCCGTCCGCGGCTGCGGCGCCTGTGGGACGTCGACCGCGACGGCGCCGTGCCGCTGGTCAACGAGATGCTGGCCGACGGCCGCGCACTCCCCCGCCTCGTCCGGCACGGAGGCTACGACTGGCATATCCACGCGACATCCGACGACGCCCCGCTGGCGACCCGCATCCTCGTCGAAGCCGCCATGGCCTTCGTGGACGTGATCCGCTCCGACGAGTACGACCGCGTGCGCACATGCTCGGCCGACGACTGCGAATCGGTCTACGTCGACTATTCGCGCAACGGCTCGAAGCGCTACTGCGACACCGGCAACTGCGGCAACCGCATGAACGTCATCGCCTACCGGGAGCGGAAGGCGAAAGAAAGCGCCTGATCGCCTCGGCGGCCGGCTGCGGCGTCTCGTAGTGGATGAGATGGCCCACGTCCGGGATCTCGATCAGCTCGGCATCCGAGAACAGCGTCGCCAGGTGCCTCTCCGCCTCGATCGGCGTGATGTCGTCGCGCATCGCTGCGATCAGCAGCGTCGGCTGGGTGATCCGCGGGGCGAACTCGCGGACGTCGTGCGAGACGGAGGCGACGAAGGCGTCGTGCAGGACGTCGCGGTCCGCGAAGCGCGAGAAGTACGTGTCGTGCTGGTCGTGGATGAAGCGGCGCAGCTCGGCGTCTCGCGTCTTGGCCATCGACACGCTCATCACGCGGACGATCGCGCCGTTGCGCAGCAGAGCGTCACCCGCCCGCTGCGGCAGCCGCGCGCCCGCCCAGTAATAGAAGACGGCGAGCCGGGTGAGGATGCCGCGCGGACCTTCCAGCGCCGGAGCGCCGATCGGGTTGACGAGGATCACTTTCGGGGTCGAAAGCCCCTCCGCCACGGCGGATGCCACGACGATCGAGCCGAACGAATGCCCGAGGATCACCGCACCGGGCGCGACGTTCTCGGCGAAGGCCTTCAGCCACTCGGTGTAGGCGGCCAGGTCGTGCCGGCGCCCCGGCAGCGGCGGCGTCTCACCGAAACCGGGGAGGTCCGGCGAGATGATCCGGATGCCGTCGAGGTGCGCGACGACGGGCTCGAGGCCGTGGTGCTCGCCGCGGAAGCCGTGGACCGCGATCACGGTGGTGTCGCTGTCCGGCGACCCGTAGGTCCAGTACGCCGTCGTACCGCCGAGCACGTCCACCTCCGCGCGCTGGACCTCCATCGCGTCGAGGAGGTCGGCGTATGGGTTGGCGGCGGGCACCGTCCGAGTCTACGAGGCCGCTCGGTCCGACCTCTGCGCGTCCGCGAGTGCGCAGGATCGCATCGATGTGCGAAATGACGGATGCGGAGGCCGGGAAGTCTCCGTCATCGCGCACATCTCCGTCATCCTGCGCGCTTCACGCCGGTGTCGGTGGTGGCGCATACCGTCACGAGCATGGAATGGACGCGCGTGATCGGAGTCTTCGACCTCGAAACGACCGGAGTCGATGTGGAGCACGATCGCATCGTCACGGCGCACGTCGGCCTGCTCGACGCGGACGGCACCGCGATCCTGGCGCGCGACTGGATCGCCGACCCCGGAATCGAGATCCCGGCCGCCGCCACCGCGGTGCACGGCATCACGACGGCGCACGCACGGGCGGTCGGAGCTCCCGCCGAGGAAGTGGTGGAGCAGGTCGCCGAGACGCTCCGCGCCTTGCTGGACGCCGGCATCCCCGTCGTGGCGTACAACGCGTCCTATGACTTCTCCCTGCTCGCGCACGAAGCCCGCCGGCACGCGATCGCACCTCTGGAGGATCCCTCCCCGGTGATCGACCCCCTCGTGATCGACAAGGCCTACGACCGATATCGGCGCGGCAAGCGGACGCTGGCCGCCGTCGCCGCGCATTACGCAGTGCCCCTGGACGGGGCGCACGACGCGTCCGCGGACGCCGTCGCCGCGGGACGCCTCGCGCAGGCGCTGGCGCGTCGGTTCGCCGAGCTCCTTCCTGCGCGCGCCGACGTTCTGCACACCCACCAGATCGGCTGGGCCCGCGCACAGGCCGACAGCCTCACGGAGTACTTCGTGAGGATCGGGCGACTTGACCCGGAAACGCACCTGGACGGGTCGTGGCCCGTCCGCTGACGCGGTCTTCCGCGCACGCGAAAGGCCCCGCCGAAGCGGGGCCTTTCTCAGCGGACGAGCGTCAGTTGCGCGAGCCTCCGCCGAAGTTCTTGAAGCGCTGGTTGAACTTCTCGACGCGCCCGGCCGAGTCCATGATGCGCTGCTTGCCCGTGTAGAACGGGTGCGACGCGGACGAGATCTCGACGTCGATGACGGGGTACTCCACGCCGTCGAGCTCGATCGTCTTGTCGGAGCTGACCGTCGAACGGGTCAGGAAGGTCTCGCCCGAGCCGAGGTCGCGGAACACGACCGCCTTGTAGTCGGGGTGGATGTCAGTCTTCATGGTGATCCTCTAGGGAGAGTGCACTGGATTTTGCCAGGGCGTGAAAATCTGCGGTGCGAATGCACCAAGGGTCTATGCTATCAGCCCGTCGGCCTCGCGCAGAATCGCCGGTCAGGCACTCGCACGAGCCGCGTACCGACCGTCGGCCGCGGTGAGGGCGATCGGCACGCCGAACGTCTCGGACAGGTTCTCCGCCGTGAGCGCCTCCGCCAGCGGCCCGGCGGCGACGACGCGGCCCTCGCGCAGCAGCAGGACATGCGTGAAGCCCACCGGGATCTCCTCCACATGGTGCGTCACCATCACCATCGCGGGCGTCGTGGGGGCCTGCGCGTAGCCGCTCAGCAGGGTCAGCAGCTCTTCGCGCGCGCCGAGATCGAGACTCGCCGCGGGCTCGTCGAGCAGGAGGAGCTCGGGATCCGTCATGATCGCCCGCGCGATCTGGACGCGCTTCTGCTCGCCGTCGGACAGCGTGCCGAAAGTGCGGTCGGCGAGGTGGTCCAGTCGCCATTCGGCCAGCACCCGCAGCGCGCGACGCTCGTCGATGTCCTCGTACGCCTCGTTCCAGCGTCCGACGACCGAGTACGCGGCGGTGAGGACGACGTTCAGAACCGTCTCCTCCGCGGGCACGCGCTTGGCCATCGCGCTCGAGGCGAACCCGATGCGGGGCCGGAGCTCGAAGACGTCCGTCCGCCCGAGCTGCTCCCCCAGGATCGTGACGCGACCCGAAGTCGGGTGGACGAGCGTGTCGGCCAGCTGCAGCACGGTCGTCTTGCCCGCGCCGTTCGGCCCGAGGATCACCCAGCGCTGATCGTCTTCCACCGACCACTCGAGGTGGTCCACGATGTCCCGGGCACTTCGGCGGACGACGACGTCGGAGAACTCGAGCACCTGCGGCATGCGCTCCACCCTATCCGCGGATGCCGCTCACCTCTGCGTACAGCGCCGCCGTGGCGTCCGCGATCGAGGCCCAGCTGAAATCGTTCGCCGCCCGTTCGCGGCCGGCGGCGCCGTACGCGGCGGCGCGCTCCGGGTCGCTCACGACCTCGGTGAGCACGCGCGCGAGGTCGGCGACGTATCGATCGGGGTCCAGCGGCGTCCCTGTGCCGTCCTGCACCTGCTCGATCGGCACGAGCCGGCCGGTGACGCCGTCCACGACGACTTCCGGAATGCCGCCGGTCGCCGTCCCGACCACCGCGGCACCGCACGCCATCGCCTCGAGGTTCACGATGCCGAGCGGCTCGTAGATCGACGGGCAGACGAAAGTCGTGGCAGCGGTCAGCACCGCGCACAGTTCGTCGCGCGGCAGCATCCGCTCGATCCACACCACCCCGTCACGCGTCTCCTGCAGGCGGCGGACGAGACCCTGGACCTCCTCCATGATCTGGGGGGTGTCCGGCGCGCCCGCGCACAGGATGACCTGCACATCCGGCGGCAGGAGCTCCGCGGCTCGGAGGAAATAGGGCAGGCCCTTCTGCCGGGTGATCCGGCCGACGAAGACGACCGACGGCCGGGCCGGGTCGATCCCGAGCTCCGCGAGGAGTCCGGGATTCTCCACCGGCCGCCAGGCGTCCACATCGATGCCGTTGTAGATCACGCGCACCTTCGCCGGGTCGAGGTCGGGGTAGCTGCGCAGGATGTCGGTGCGCATGCCGTCGCTGACCGCCACGATCGCCGCCGCGCCCTCGTAGGCCGTCTTCTCGATGTAGCTGGAAACGGCGTAGCCCCCACCCAGCTGCTCGGCCTTCCACGGCCGGAGGGGCTCGAGACTGTGCGCCGTGACGATGTGCGGGATGCCGTGCAGAAGGCCCGCGAGATGGCCGGCGAAGTTCGCGTACCAGGTGTGGCTGTGCACGACGTCCGCGCCGGCGATGTCCGACACGATCTCCAGATCGGTGCCGAGCGTCTGGATCGCGCCGTTCGCCGACTGCAGTTCTGCGGGCACGCCGTACGCGGTCGTGCCCTGCTCGGCGCGAGGCGCGCCGAACGCGCGAACCTGCACGTCCATCCGCTCGCGGAGCGCGCGGACCAGCTCGGTCACATGCACTCCCGCGCCGCCGTAGATCTCCGGCGGATATTCCTTGGTGACGATGTCGACTCGCATGTCAACACGCTAGTCCCCGGGTCGAATCGCGGCATAGGGTTGGGCCATGCCTACGACGCCGAAGGTCTTCGGAATCATCCTCGCCGGTGGCGAGGGCAAGCGACTCATGCCCCTCACGGCGGATCGGGCCAAGCCCGCGGTGCCGTTCGGAGGGCAGTACCGCCTGATCGACTTCGCGATATCGAATCTCATCAATTCGGGCCTGAGACAGCTCGTCGTGCTGACGCAGTACAAGTCGCACAGCCTCGACCGCCACATCTCGCAGACCTGGCGCATGTCGCCTCTGCTGGACTCGTACGTCGCCTCGGTGCCGGCCCAGCAGCGACTGGGCAAGCGCTGGTTCTCCGGCTCGGCGGACGCCATTCTGCAGAGCCTCAACCTGATCAACGACGAGAAGCCCGACATCGTCATCGTGATCGGCGCCGATCACGTGTACCGCATGGACTTCCGTCAGATGCTCGCCGCGCACATCGACTCCGGTGCCCGCGCCACGGTGGCCGGCATCCGTCAGCCACTGGCCCTGGCCAATCAGTTCGGCGTGATCGACGTCGACGAGAAGGACCCCGGGAAGATCCGGGAGTTCCTGGAGAAGCCGCAGGACGCCAAGGGCCTCGCCGACGCTCCGCACGAAGTGCTCGCCTCGATGGGCAACTACATCTTCGACACCGACGCGCTGATCGAGGCCGTCGAGTCGGACGGCGAGCTCCCCACCTCGAACCACGACATGGGCGGCGACATCATCCCCTACTTCGTGGGTCGCGGCGAGGCGGGCGTGTACGACATGAAGCGCAACGATGTGCCGGGATCCACCGATCGCGACCGCGACTACTGGCGCGACGTGGGGACGATCGACTCGTTCTTCGACGCTCACATGGACCTGATCTCGACGCTGCCGATCTTCAACCTGTACAACACGGACTGGCCCATCCACTCGCAGACCGTGAACTCTCCGCCGGCCAAGTTCGTGCGCGACTCGGTGGGACGCATCGGCAACGCGATCGACTCGGTGGTCTCGCTCGGCTCGGTGCTGTCCGGGACCCATCTCGAGCGCAGTGTCGTGGGCCCGTGGACGCTCGCGGGGGGCGGATCGACGATCACCGACTCGGTGCTGTTCGACCACGTGCGCGTCGGGCAGGGTGCGCGCATCCATCGCGCGATCCTCGACAAGAACGTCGTCCTCGCGGACGGCGCGACGGTCGGGGTCGATCGCGAGCGCGACATCGCCCGGGGCTTCACGGTCACCGACAGCGGGCTGACCGTCGTCGGCAAGGGCATCCGCGTCGACGCCTGAGCCGGCGCCGCGCGGACGCTACCGTGGAGTCGTGCCTCCCACGCCTGCCCGGTTCCTCGTCGTGCTCGACGCCGACTCCACTCTCATCCGCAACGAGGTCATCGAGCTGATCGCCGATGAGGCGGGGCGCGGCGGCGAAGTGGCGGCGGCGACCGAAGCGGCGATGCGCGGTGAGGTGGACTTCGCGACGAGCCTGCGCTCGCGCGTGCAGGCGCTCACCGGCGTGTCGACGTCCGCGTTCGCCCGCGTGCTGTCGCGGATCGAGCCGACGCCCGGTGTCCGCGAGCTGATCGACGAGGTCCACGCGCGAGGAGGATCGGTGGGTGTCGTCTCCGGCGGCTTCCACGAGATCCTCGATTCGGTCGCCCCGGCGCTCGGAGTGGACCGGTGGCGCGCGAACCGGCTCGCCACGCACGACGGCGTTCTGACGGGGGCCGTCGAAGGCGCGATCGTGGATGCCGAGGCAAAGGCCGACGCGCTGCAGGAGTGGGCGGATGCAGAGCGTGTCCCTGTGCAGCGCACGATCGCGATCGGCGACGGTGCGAACGATCTGCGCATGATGGCGGTCGCGGGCCTCGGACTCGCCTTCAACGCGAAGCCGGCCGTGCGAGCGCGAGCCGATCTCGTGATCGCGCGCGTCGACCTGCGCGAGGTGATCCCGCTCCTGCCCTGAGCGATGTCGGATGACGGGAGTAGGTTTCCGGAATGAACATCATCCTCGTTCCGGGCCTCTGGCTCGACGCCTCGTCATGGGACGCCGTGGTCCCTGCTCTCGAACGATCCGGTCACTCCGTGCACGCCCTGACGATGCCCGGTGTCGGGGTGCCGGCCGCGCAGTCCGATCGGATCGGCATTGCGGACTGGGTGGACGCGGTCGTCGACGAGATCGATCGATCGTCGGGGCTCGTGGTCCTCGTCGGGCACAGCGGCGGCGGCAATGTGGTGTACGGCGCCGCGGACGCACGGCCCGAGCGTGTCGCGCGCATCGTGTTCGTCGACACCTTCCCGCCGGGAGACGGCGGGTCGATCTGGGAGTTCCCCGTCGTCGACGGCGTCATTCCGTTCCCCGGCTGGGACTTCTTCGAGGACCAGGAGATCGCCGATCTCGACGAGCCGACCCGCGCCCGCGTGGCGGCCACCGCGAAGACGGTTCCGGCGCTCGTACCGACGGATCCGCTGCGCCTGCACGACGAGCGACGGCGGAGGGTGCCGGTGACGATGCTCACCGGCACGGTTCCGGCTGCGGAGATCCGCGACATCATCGCGTCGGCACCGGACTGGGCTGAAGAGCTCGCGGCCGTGCAGGATCTCGACATCGTCGAACTGCACTCCGGTCACTGGCCGCAGTTCTCGCAGCCCGACAACCTCGCCGCAGAGATCGTCAGCGCTGCCGGTCGTTGACGCTGCCGGTCGTTGGCGGCCGGGTCAGTGCCCCATGCCCAGTCCGCCGTCCACGGGGATCACGGCGCCCGAGATGTACGCCGCATCGTCCGAAGCGAGCCAGGCGACCACACCGGCGACCTCGTCGGTGGTCGCGAACCGGCCGGCGGGGATGCTCTTCTTGTAGTCGGCCTGCACCTGCTCGGGCAGCGACGCGGTCATGTCGGACTCGATGAAGCCGGGCGCCACGACGTTCGCGGTGATTCCGCGCGCGCCCAGCTCGCGCGTGAGGGATCGCGCGAAGCCGACGAGCGCGCTCTTGGACGAGGCGTAGTTGATCTGCCCGGCCGACCCGTAGAGCCCGACGACGCTCGAGATGAGGATGACGCGTCCCCAGCGCGCGCGGAGCATGCCCTTCGCCGCCCGCTTGACGACGCGGAAGGACCCGCCGAGGTTCGTGGCGACGACGCTGTCGAAGTCGTCCTCGCTCATACGCAGCAGGAGCGTGTCCTTCGTGATGCCGGCGTTCGCCACGACGATCTCCACCGGACCGAGTGCCGCCTCGACCTCGGTGAACGCGGCATCGAGTGCGGCGGCATCCGTCACGTCGGCCCGCACGGTGAGCGTGCCTTCCGGCCCCTCGCCGGAGCGCACGGTGACGGCGACGCGGTAGCCGTCCGCGACGAAGCGCTCGGCGATCGCGCGACCGATGCCGCGGTTGCCGCCGGTGACGAGGACGACGCGTTCATTCGACATGTGAGGACTCCCGGATGCGGCGAGGACGTGGACCGCACCAGCCTAGTCGCGCGCGGTTTGACACCCCCGGCCCGCACTGGGACGCTGGGAGTGACCCGATGAAAGGCACGCCCGTGAGCGACACGAACCCCGACGGCACCACTCCCGGTCAGGCCGGCGTACCGCCCGTGCCGCCGGCGCCGAGCGCGGCACCCACCGCCCCGCCCGCCTACGTGCCCCAGGCTCCGCAGCCGCCCTCGTACGGCGCCGCGCCGGCATACGGCTCCGCTCCGGCGCCCTCCTACGGCACGGCCCCCGCCTACGGCCCCGGCGCCGGTTACGCACCCGCACCCTACGGTGCGTACGCCCCGGTGAAGACGAACACGCTCGCGGTCATCTCGATGATCGCCTCGATCGTCGGCTTCATCTGGATCCTTCCGTTCATCGGATCGCTGGGCGGCGTCATCATGGGGCACATCTCGCTGAAGCAGATCGCGACGTCCGGCGAGAAGGGCCGCGGCATGGCCCTGGCGGGACTGATCGTCGGCTACGCCGGTCTCGCGCTGTTCGTGATCGGCGTCATCGCGTTCTTCGCCTTCTTCGCGTTCGCCGCTTCGCAGGGTGTGCGCTACAGCAGCTGAGCCGAAATCGGCCCAGCGATCCGGGCTGAACCGGCCGACCCCCCTCGCAGCGGGCGTACCCTGGTCTCACCGTGAAGACCACGCCGAAGCCCCAGTCCGCGACATCGTTGCCGGAAGCACCGCGCGACGACGAACATCGTCGTTCCAGCCGGTATCTCGTGATGATGGGCATCCGCATCGCGTGCTTCATCCTGATGGTCGTGGTGACGCCGTACAGCTGGTACACGTGGGTGTTCGCGGCCGGCGCCATCGTGATCCCGTACATCGCCGTCGTCGTGGCGAACGTCGGTCCGGACACCGCGCGCACCGAGGTGATCCGTCCCGAGCGGGCACTGCCGTCAGCCCCGACGCCGCAGCCGACGCCGAGCTCGGACGGGGCGCCGCCGGTTCTGCGCATCCAGGAGACCCGCTCGATCGACGAACGCCGCCCGGGCGCCCCGGAGTGACCGTCGCGCGCCCCGACGCGCGAGAGGTCGCACCCCGAGTGGACTGCTCACGAGCCGGCTGCCGGGAAGCGGCGCGATGGCGCGTGGAATGGCGCAACCCGCGGATCCACGCCGCGGACCGTCGCAAAGTCTGGGTCGCGTGCGACGATCACCGTGAGTTCTTGAGGGATTATCTCGCCGCGCGGGACTTCCCCGTCGCAGTCTTCCCGCTCGAGACCGGCGGAGCGGAGGCGCTGTCATGAGCGGGCGGCGGGATGCCGCTCCCGCGGCGGTGCGGTGGACCGCGTACGTCGCCGTGGCGATCGTCTTCGCGATCGCGTGCGGCTTCCTGTCGAACTGGCAGTTCACCCGGAATGCCGACCGATCGGCGCAGCTGGAGCTCGTGGATCGCAACTACGACGCCGACCCCGTTCCGCTGGCCGAAGTGATCCCCGAGGGGGGCGCACTGGACCCCGCCGACGAGTGGCGCCCGGTCGCGCTCGAGGGCGAGTACCTCGCCGGACAGCAGCTGCTGGTCCGCAACCGGCCACACGGCGGGACCGCCGCGTTCGAAGTGCTCGTGCCGTTCCGCCTCGACGACGGCCGCGTGCTGCTGATCGACCGGGGCTGGGTCCGACCGGGTGAGTCTCAGCCGCTGCCCGACACCGTGCCCGCGCCCCCCGAGGGCGAGGTCACGGTCATCGCGCGGCTGCGGCCCGCCGAGGCGGTGCCCGCATCCGGGCGCTCGGCACCGGACGGGCAGGTCCCCTCGATCACGCCCGGCCTCGTCGCCGCGCAGACCGGTCTGGACGGGGCGCTCGAGCGCAGCGCCTACGGCGTGATGGTGACCGAGGACCCGGCGCCGGCGACGCGTCCGGAAGCACTCACGGCGCCGTCGGATGACCCCGGGCCCTACTTGTCCTACGCGATCCAGTGGATTCTCTTCGCCGTCATGGGCTTCGTCTTCATCGGCTATGTGATCCGCACCGAGCGGCGCCACCGGCGCGAGGATGCCGAAGACCGAGCGAAGGGCGTCGAGCCGCGTGAGCGGAAACCCGCCCGCCGGACGGACCGCGACATGGAGGAAGAGGACTCGATCCTGGACGGCGCCGGGCGCTGACGCACGACCTCAGGCGAGCGAGATGAGTTCCTGGTACTCGCGGTTCCAGAGGTCCTCGACGCCGTCGGGGAGGATGAGCACCCGCTCCGGATTCAGCGCCTCCACGGCACCCTCGTCGTGCGAGACGAGCACAACCGCTCCCTCGTAGTGGGCGAGTGCCCCGAGGATCTCTTCCCGGGATGCCGGGTCGAGGTTGTTCGTGGGCTCGTCGAGCAGCAGCATGTTGGCCGAGGAGACCACGAGCGTCGCGAGCGACAGGCGCGTCTTCTCTCCGCCGGAGAGGACGCCGGCGGGCTTGAGCACATCGTCGCCGGTGAACAGGAACGAGCCGAGCACCTTCCGCGCCTCGGTCGCGCTGATGTCGGGAGCGGCGGACATCATGTTCTCGAGCACCGACCGCGAGACGTCGAGGTTCTCGTGCTCCTGCGCGTAGTACCCGATCTTCAGCCCGTGGCCGGGCTCGAGCTGCCCGGTGTCGGGCTGGTCGACGCCGGCGAGGATCCGCAGCAGCGTGGTCTTGCCGGCACCGTTCAGACCCAGCACGACGACTTTCGATCCGCGGTCGATCGCGAGGTCGACATCGGTGAAGATCTCGAGCGAGCCGTACGACTTGGACAGACCCGACGCCATGAGCGGCGTCTTGCCGCAGGGGGCGGGCTTGGGGAAGCGGAGCTTGGCGACCCGCTCGACCTGGCGCACCTCGTCCAGGCCGGACAGCATCTTCTCGGCGCGGGCCACCATCTGGTGCGCGGCCGCGGCCTTGGACGCCTTCGCGCCGAACCGGGCCGCCTGCAGCTGGAGCTGGGAGGCCTTCTTCTCGACGTTGACGCGCTCCTTCTTGCGGCGCTCCTCGTCGGCCACCCGCTGGCGCAGGTAGTTCTTCCAGTTCATGTTGTAGACGTCGATGACCTGGCGGTTCGCGTCGAGGTAGAAGACGCGGTTCACGGTCTCCCCCACGAGCTCGACGTCGTGACTGATCACGATGAGCCCGCCCTTGTAGTTCTTCAGGAACTCGCGCAGCCACACGACGCTGTCCGCGTCGAGGTGGTTCGTCGGTTCATCCAGGATCATCGATTCGGCATCCGAGAAGAGGATGCGCGCGAGCTCGATCCGGCGGCGTTGGCCACCCGAGAGGGTCTTCAGCGGCTGGTCGAGGATGCGGTCCGGAAGCGAGAGGTTGTGCGCGATCGACGCGGCCTCCGCCTCCGCGGTGTATCCGCCGAGCGCCTCGAAACGTTCGGTCAGACTGCTGTAGCGCTTCATCGCCTTCGCGGCGACAGCCGGGTCGTCGTCACCCATCTGCATCGACGCCTCGTGCATGCCGATCGCAAGGGTGCCGAGGCCGCGCGCGTCGAGGATGCGCGTACGGGCCAGCATCTCGGGATCGCCCGTCCGGGGGTCCTGCGGGAGATATCCGAGCTCTCCGGACCGGTCGACGCGGCCGGCGGCGGGCAGCAGGTCTCCCGCGAGGACCTTCGTCAGCGTCGTCTTGCCGGCGCCGTTGCGGCCGACGAGCCCGACCTTGTCGCCGTTGCTGACGCGGAACGAGACGTCCGCCATGAGCACGCGGGCGCCCACGCGGATCTCGAGGTCGTGCACGGCGAGCACAGCGAAGGTCCGTTTCGTCGAAGTGGAGGATGGCCGAGTGGCCGACATCCCAGTCTACCGGCCACGAATACTGCACGACACCGACAAAGAGCGGGGCAGACATAGTGGACGGCATCCAAGAAGTGCCGCGATCGCTCCCCTACGCTGAAAATCAGCGGCCCGCGCCGCTTCCCACCGTCGTCCCCCTGCAGAGGAGCGCCATGTCCGTCGCCGCCATCCCCACCCGTCGCGTGCTCGCCGACTTCATCGCCCGCCCCTCCACCCGCGCGCGGGCGTTCGCTCTGGATGCCGCACTCGTGCTGACCGGGGCCGCGGTGGTCGCCGCGCTCGCCCAGGTCGAGATCCCGCTGTGGCCGGTCCCGATCACGGGCCAGACGCTCGGTGTCATCATCGTGGGCGCTTCGCTCGGCGCATGGCGCGGAGCCGCCGCACTGACGACCTACATGGCTCTGGGCCTCGCCGGCCTGCCGATCTTCGCCGGGTTCACCGGCTCGCTCGCGGCGGTCGCCAAGCCCAGCTTCGGGTTCGTGATCGGCTTCATCGTCTCCGCTTTCGTCGCCGGATGGTTCGCCGAGCGCGCGTGGGACCGCCGCCCGCTCCTCGCGTTCGCCGGGTTCGCCCTGGCGAGCACAGTCCCCTTCGTCTTCGGCATCCCGTACCTCGCGTACGTCCTGAACGTCGGGATGGGTCTGGACCTGACCTTCTGGCAGATCCTCGAGGCGGGGCTCTTCCCGTTCATCGTCGGCGGAATCGTGAAGGCGGCCCTCGCGGCGCTCATCGTCCCGGGCGCCTGGGCCCTGGTCCGGCGGATCGACGCCACCAAGCGGAGCTGATCCGCGGGCGGATTCGGGTTCCGGGGTCCGGTTCGGTAATGTGCTGGGTAATGTAAGGCTTACCTAACAAGTCTTGCACCACACCCTGCCGACACCCGACTCATCCGGAGTACCCCGTGCCTCGCACCCGCATCGCCCCGTCATCCGCCAAGGTCGCCGCCGCGACGATCCTCACCGCCGCCACCGTTCTGCTGGTCACCGGCTGCGCGTCCGACACGAGCGGATCCTCCGCCGGAGGAACCGCGGCGGCAGAGGACGGCGCGTTCCCCGTCACGATCGAGCACGCGTTCGGGCAGACCACGATCGAGTCGCAGCCCGAGCGTGTCGCCGCCGTCGCGTGGGGGAACCACGAGGTGCCGCTCGCGCTCGGCGTGGTCCCGGTCGGCATGAGCAAGGCGACATGGGGCGACGACGACGGCGACGGCGTGCTCCCGTGGGTGGAGGACCAGCTGACCGAGCTCGGTGCCGAGACCCCCGTCCTGTTCGACGAGACGGACGGGATCGATTTCGAGGCCGTGGCCGACACCGAGCCCGACGTCATCCTCGCCTCGTACTCGGGCCTGACACAGGAGGAGTACGACACGCTCTCCAAGATCGCGCCCGTCGTGGCGTACCCCGAGGTCGCGTGGGGAACGTCCTACCAGGACATGATCCGCATGAACTCCGCCGCGATCGGGCTCTCCGAGGAAGGCGACGCGCTGATCGAGGACCTCGAGGCGCAGGTGCAGACCGCGCTGGACGCGAACGCCGAACTCGCCGACGGGAAGGTGCTCTTCTCCTATCTCGATCCGTCCGACCTCAGCCAGGTCGGCTTCTACACCAGCCTGGACACCCGTCCCGGGTTCCTGGCGAGCCTCGGTCTGCCCGAGCCCGAGATCGTGACCGAGGAGTCGGCGGGGACCGACCTGTTCTACGTGACCGTGAGCGCCGAGCAGGCCGACCGGTTCTCGGACGTCGACGTGTTCGTCACGTACGGCGATCCCGACGGCGCGATCATCGAGCAGCTGCAGGCCGACCCCCTGCTCTCGCAGATCCCCGCCATCGCCGAAGGGCGCATCGCGGTGCTCGAGAACTCGACTCCGCTCGCGGCATCGGCCAACCCCTCGCCGCTCTCGATCGGCTGGGGAATCGACGAGTACTTCGCGCTGCTCGCCGGCGCGCTGCGCTGATCCGCCGCACGATCGACGGAACGTCCGAGTGACCCTCGCCGCGACGCGTACACCGCTGCCGGATGCCGCTTCCCTGCGGCGCCCGGCGGCGGTGCGCGTCGCGTGGCTGGCGGCCGGCGCCGGCGTGCTGACGGTGCTGTGTGCGCTGTCCGTCGCGTTCGGCGTGCGCGAAGTGACGCTCGCGGACCTCATCGCGGGGCTGGGCGGCGGCGCGGACGGCATAGCCCAGGCAGCCGTCCAGGCCCGCATCCCCCGCACGGTGCTCGCCCTGCTCGTCGGCGCCGCCCTCGGGATGGCCGGCACCGGAATGCAGGCCGTCACACGCAACCCGCTCGCCGACCCCGGGATCCTGGGCGTCTCCGGCGGCGCCGCGCTCGCGGTGGTGTTCGGCATCGTCTTCTTCGGGATGTCGGATCCGGTAGCGTACATGGTCGTCGCGATCATCGGAGCGGCTGCCGCAGCGGTCTTCGTCTACGCGGTCGGGTCGCTCGGCCGCGGCGGCGCGACGCCGCTCAAACTCACCCTCGCCGGCGCGGCGATCTCAGCCGCGTTCGCGTCGCTCACCAGCGCGATCCTCCTCCCCCGCGTCGACGCGATGGAGACGTTCCGCTTCTGGCAGATCGGCGGTGTCGGAGGTGCGACGTGGGACCGGATCGGCCTCGTCCTGCCGGCCCTGGCCGCCGGCGCGCTCATCTGCGTGCTGTGCGCGAGGGGGATGAACTCGCTCGCCCTCGGCGACGACCTGGCCGCCGGGCTCGGCGAGAATGTGTTCCGTACGCGGCTGCTCGCCGCCGCGGGCGCGGTGATCCTGTGCGGCGCGGCGACCGCCGTCGCCGGTCCCATCGCGTTCGTCGGACTCGTGATCCCGCACATGTGCCGGCTTCTGGTCGGCACCGACCACCGCTGGCTGCTCCCGTTCACCGCGATCTCAGGCGCCGCGCTCCTGGTCGCGGCCGATGTCCTCGGCCGAATCGTGGCGCGCCCCGAGGAGATCGAGGTCGGCATCATCACCGCGTTCATCGGCGCGCCCCTGTTCATCTGGATCGTGCGTCGGCAGAGGGTGCGCGAGCTGTGACCGCGCTCACCGTCGCCGCCGGCATCCGTGCCCGCCGCCGCTCCCGCACGTTCGTGATCGCCACCCTCGCCGTGCTCCTGGTCGTGACGTTCGCGCTCACGCTGATGGTCGGACGATCCTTCTACACTCCCGTCGAGGTCTTCCGCGTCGTGCTCGGCGAGACGGTTCCGGGTGCGTCCTTCACGGTGGGCGAACTGCGCCTGCCACGCGCGACGATGGCGATCCTCGCGGGCTTCGCGTTCGGCATCGCGGGAACGACGTTCCAGACGCTGCTGCGCAATCCGCTCGCCTCCCCCGACATCATCGGGATCAGCTCCGGGGCGAGCCTTGCGGCCGTGTACGGGATCATCGTGCTGTCGCTGAACGAGACGGCGGTGTCCTTCCTCGCCCTCGCCGGAGCCCTGGTCACCGCCGCGGTGATCTACCTGCTCTCCCATCGCGGCGGATTCGCCGGCGCCCGCCTGATCCTCATCGGGATCGGTGTGGCGGCGATGCTGGACAGCGCGATCACGTATGTCCTCTCCCGCGCGGCCGCCTGGGACCTGCAGACGGCGATGCAGTGGCTCACCGGGAGTCTCAACGGCGCGACGTGGCAGGCCGTCCTGCCGCTCGCGATCGCGACCGCCGTCCTGGTCCCCCTCCTGCTCACGCAGGGACGCGGGCTCGGGATGCTGCGCCTGGGCGATGACTCGGCAGCGAGTCTCGGCGTCGAGGTGACGCGGACCCGGGTCCTGCTGATCATCGGCGCCGTCGCGCTCCTCGCGTTCGCGACGGCGGCGACGGGACCGATCGCGTTCGTCGCATTCATGGCCGGTCCCATCGCGGCGCGCGTCGTCGGCTCGGGCGGCTCCCTTCTCCTCCCCGCAGGATTCGTCGGAGCGCTTCTCGTGCTGCTCGCCGACCTGATCGGTCAGTTCGCCTTCGAGAACCGGTACCCGGTCGGGGTGATCACCGGCGTCCTGGGCGCGCCCTACCTGGTCTTCCTGCTCATCCGCATCAACCGCTCGGGAGCGTCGATATGACCGAACCGCATCGGCTTTCCGCCGAGTCCCTCTCCCTCGCCTACGGCGACCGGGTGATCGTCGACGGACTGGATCTGACGATCCCCTCCGGTGCGATCACCGCGATCGTCGGCGCGAACGGATGCGGCAAGTCCACGCTGCTGCGTGCGCTGGCCCGGCTGATCAGTCCCCGCTCGGGCCAGGTGATCCTGGACGGCAAGGCACTGCACGGCCGGCCGACGAAGGAGATCGCCCGTACGCTCGGTCTTCTGCCGCAGAGCCCCGTCGCGCCGGAGGGGATCGCCGTGGCCGATCTCGTGGGCCGCGGCCGGCACCCGCACCAGCGGATGCTCGCCCGTTTCACCGCCCACGACTACGACGTCGTCGCCCGGTCGCTGGCCGCCACCGGGATCACGGAATTCGCCGACCGCTCGGTGGACGAACTCTCCGGCGGCCAGCGTCAGCGGGTGTGGATCGCGATGGCGCTCGCGCAGGAGACGGACATCCTGCTGCTGGATGAACCGACGACGTTCCTCGACCTGACCCACCAGATCGAGGTGCTGGACCTGCTGACCGACCTCAATCGCGAGCAGGGAACGACCATCGTGATGGTCCTGCACGACATCAACCTCGCCGCGCGCTACGCGGATCATCTCTTCGCCCTCCGCGACGGACGCGTGGTCACCGGCGGGCGGCCGGCCGAGGTGCTTACGAGCGAACTCATCCGCGACGTGTTCGAGCTCGAGGCGCTCGTGGTGCCCGACCCCGTCTCCGGAACGCCGATGGTGCTCCCCCGCGGCCGCCATCACGTGATCAGCCCCGCCTGACCCCGCCGAACGCTCTCGACGAACGAGGAACCCATGACAGCCGTCGCCGCTCCCCCGGTCACGAATCGCTTCTTCCACGCCACGGTGACCGCCGTCACCGACCTCACGCCGAGCTTCCGCCGGTTCACCTTCACCGGTCCGGACCTGGCCGAGTACGGTGACCCGGGCTTCGACCAGCGCGTGAAGGTCGTCTTCCCCACCGTCGCCGCTCCGCTGGCCGCGATGCCGCTGGGTGAGGACTGGTACTTGCGCTGGCGCGACCTCCCGGAGGATGCCCGGCCGCCGTTCCGCACCTACACGACCCGGCGCGTGCGCCGGGAGGAGGCCCAGGTCGAGATCGACATGGTCGCGCACGACGTCCGTGGTCCGGCATCCGCCTGGATCGCCTCGGCGTCCGTCGGCGACGAGGTGCTGATCTTCGCGCCGACCACCGCGCACACGGGGGTGAGCTACGGGATCGATTTCGTACCGCCCGCACACGTGGACACGCTGCTCCTGGCCGGAGACGAGACGGCGGCGCCGGCGATCGCCGTCATCCTCGAGCAGCTCCCTCGCACGGCGACCGGAGTCGTGGTGATGGAGTTGCCGCACGAGCGGGATGCGGACTACCTGCCGGTGCATCCCGGCTTCGTCTACCACGTGCACGCCCGCGAAGACCGCGACAGGCACTCGCACCTGATCCCCGCCGTGGAGACCGTCGCGGACGCGCTCGTCCCCGCCGGGGCGGCCACCCCCGTGGAAGAGGTGGACATCGACGCCGGCATCCTGTGGGAGGTCCCGCGCACGGCGAAAGGCGGGGCCGCGCTCAAGCGTGCGCCGCTCTACGCGTGGCTCGCGGGCGAATCCGGCGCGATCAAAGCCCTCCGCCGACACCTGGTCGCCGAGCACGGTGTGGACCGGCGCGCCGTGGCATTCATGGGCTACTGGCGCGACGGCCGCGCCGAGAACTGATCGGTCAGCGTCGCTCGCTCGCGTGTCCCAGCCGCAGGCCCGGGATCAGTCCGGCCAGGGCCAGCGCCGCGGCGACGGCGAACACCGCCGGGAAGGCCGCCGACGTCCCCGCCAGCGCGACGAACGTGAGTCCCATCGCGGCGATCGCCGCCGACGCGCCGATCGCGTCCGAGATCGACAGCGCCGAGGAGTTGAAACCCTGGTTCTGCGGCGTCGAGTACGCGAGCGTGAGCACCGTCAGCCGGGGGTACATGAGCCCCATGCCGGCACCGGCGAGAGCCCATCCCGCGATCAGGACGACGGGGCTCAGGTGCCAGGCCGCCGTCGCCGCCGCGCTGAGCACCGCAGACAGCAGCAGCGTCGTCCCGATCAGGGTGATGCGGCGGTTGCCGATGCGGTCTCCGAAGCGGCCCTGCACATAGGCGGAAGCCGCCCAGAGGAGCGCCGCCGCGGTGAGCCCGAGCCCCGCCCAGGTCGGTGAGAAGTCGTAGTCGGCGATGAGGAGGTACGGCACGTAGATCTCCGCGCCGAAGAGCGCCCCCGCGATCAGGCCGCGCATGAGGATCACGCTCGGCAGACCTCGCCCCGACAGCAGCGTCCGCCGCGGCAGGAGCGGGCGGGCGGCGAGGGCGATCACGACGACGGATGCCGCGACCACGCCCGGCGCCCATCCAGCGGCCTCGCCCGCCAGGCTCAGACCGAGCGCCCCGAGCGCCAGCGCGACGGCACATGCCAGCCGCGCGGCGACGGCACGCCTGCCCCCCTCGGACGGCTCGTCGGTGTGCAACGGGGTGTGATGCAGGCGCAGTGCCACCATCGCGAAAGCGACGGCGGTCAGGACCGCGACGCCGAGGAAGACCCACCGCCAGTGCAGGTACTCGGCCACCGCGCCCGCGAGGAACGGTCCGATGAGGGAGGGGACGACCCAGGCGGCGGAGAACGCGGCGAAAACCCGGCCGTGCGTCGCGGGCGGATACACACGCGCCACGACGACGTACAGCGCGACGGTCTGTCCACCTGTCCCGAGACCCTGAACGAGGCGTCCCACGACGAGCATCGGCATCGTCGTCGCGAGCCCTGCGATCACGAGCCCGATCACGAACAGCGCGACGGACACGTACAGCGGTCCGCGCGGCCCCGACCGATCGCTCCATGCCCCCGCCGCCACCATCCCGATCACGCTCGTCGCGAGGGTGCCCGCGAAGGCGACGGCATACAGGGCGTCTCCGTCCAGATCGGCGCTCACGACGGGCATGACCGTCGTGACGGCCAGCGCCTGCATCGCCGCGAGGAAGATGAGCGCGACGGCGCCGATCGTGACCCAGACGTATTCGGGCGACCAGATGCTCGCGTCGGTTCGCGGGTGCACCCGGCTCACGCCGGCACGATCCCGGCGACGCGGCGGACAGCCTCCGTCAACACGTCGGGCGAGCATCCGAAGTTGATGCGCACGTGACCCGCGCCCTCGGCCCCGAAGAGCGGGCCGTGGTGCAGCGCCACCTTCGCCTGACGGCGGATGTGCGGAGACGGGTTCTCGCCCCACCCGTACGCCGACACGTCCACCCACGCGAGGAACCCGGCATCCGGAGCGTCGAAACGTGCGAGCGGAAGATGCTCCGCGAGCAGGTCGACCAGCAGCGCCCGATTCTGCCCGAGCGCCGCGAGCAGTGCGTCGAGCCACGCGTCGCTCTCGGGCGCGTAGGCGGCGACGTTCGCGAGCGCCCCGAAGAGGCCCGTCCGCCACTCGACTTCGGCGGGCAGCGCGCGCAACGTGCGCGCCTGCGGTTCCGCGCCGGCGACCATCACGGCGCACTTGAGGCCCGCGAGGTTGTACGTCTTGCTCGCGCTCGTCACGGCGTACCCGACCTCGGTGGCGGTCGGCGAGGCGTCCAGGAACGGCACGAACGTGTGCCCGTCGTGCGCGAGCGGCCCGTGGATCTCGTCGCTGACGACGACGGCGCCGAATTCCGCCGCGAGGGCCGCGAGGGCCGACAGGCTCTCTCGGGAGTGCACGGTGCCGGTGGGGTTGTGCGGATTGCACAGAAGCACCGCGCGCGCGCCGTTCTGCAGAGCGCTGCGGATGCCGGGCAGATCGATCCGCCAGCCGCCGTCGACACGCTCGAGGGGTACGCGTTCGACGACACCGCCTGCTTCCTCGACCGTATCGAAGAAGGGCGGGTAGACCGGCGTCATCACGACGACGCGCTCCCCCGGCGCGATGACCCTCCGCAGGATCTCGACGACGCCCATCATCACATCGCCTGTCCAGAACACGTGGTCCGGGTCGACCTTCCAGCCGAACCGGCGGCGGGAGAACTCCACGAAGGCTTCGCGGATGCCGGGGTCCGGCGGCGTGTATCCGGTGTCGCCGCGTCGAACGGCCTCCGCGAGGACGCGCGTGATCTCCGGTGCCAGCTCGTAGTCCAGTTCGGCCACGAAGAGCGGCAGCACATCGGCGGGATACTTCCGCCATTTCGTGCTGGACCGCTGCCTCAGCTCGTCGAGGGGAAGGGCCTGGAGGGGGGTGACGCTCACTCCTCCGAGCCTACCGAGCACAGCGCGGACGGCCCGATGGCGTGTCAGAAACCGACACTCAGATGGCGAATCCGAGCGCACGCATCATGTCGCGCCCGTCGTCGGTGATGCGCTCAGGACCCCACGGCGGCATCCACACCCAATTGATGCGGAATCGCTCCACGACCTCGTCCAGGGCCTGCGCGGTCTGCTCCTCGAGAACGTCGGTGAGGGGGCATCCGGCACTCGTGAGCGTCATGTGGATGACAAGGGCATCGTTCTCGTCATCCCAGCTCAGGTCGTAGATGAGCCCCAGGTCGACGACGTTGATCCCCAGCTCGGGGTCCATGACGTCCTTGAGGGCTTCCTGGACCTCGTCGTACTTCTCGGGTGCGAGCGTCGCGGTCATGCTCGAAGCCTACGCTTCACCCTCGAGGACGGGCTCGATGAAGCGGTCGTAGCCCTCGTCCTCCAGGCGGTCGGCGAGCTCGGAGCCGCCCTCCTCGACGATGCGGCCGGCGACCATGACGTGGACGAAGTCCGGGCGGATGTAGCGGAGGATGCGCGTGTAGTGCGTGATGAGCAGGACACCGAGGTCGGTGCTCTCCTTGGCCCGGTTGACGCCCTCGGAGACGATCTTGAGCGCGTCCACGTCCAGACCCGAGTCCGTCTCGTCGAGGACGGCGATCTGCGGCTGCAGCAGCTCGAGCTGCAGGATCTCGTGGCGCTTCTTCTCGCCGCCGGAGAACCCCTCGTTCACGTTGCGCTGAGCGAACTTCGGGTCCATGCGCAGGTTCTTCATGGACTGCTTGACGTCCTTGGTCCAGGTGCGGATCGCGGGCGCTTCGCCGTCGATCGCCGTCTTGGCCGTGCGGAGGAAGTTCGTCACGGTCACGCCCGGGATCTCGACGGGGTACTGCATCGCGAGGAAGAGTCCCGCGCGGGCGCGCTCGTCCACGCTCATCGCGAGGACGTCCTCACCGTCGAACGTGATCGACCCGGAGGTGACGGTGTACTTGGGGTGGCCGGCGATCGTGTACGCCAGCGTGGACTTGCCGGAGCCGTTGGGACCCATGATCGCGTGGGTCTCGCCCTTGCGGATCGTGAGGGTGACGCCGTTGAGGATGGGCGTGGTTCCGGCATCCGTCTCGACCGTCACGTGGAGGTCGCGGATCTCGAGGACTGACATGCAGGCTTCTTCCTTCAGACTTCTTTTTTCACGGCAGGGTCGATGAGCACATCGTCGCCGTCGATGGTGACCGCGAAGACCGGGACCGGCTCGTACGCGGGGAGGTTCAGGGGGCGCCCCGAGAGGAGCGAGAACGCCGAGCCGTGCGCCCAGCATTCGATCGTGTCGCCGTCGACGAAGCCCTCGGCGAGCGAGATGTCACCGTGGGTGCAGACGTCGCCGATCGCGTGGACCTCGTCATTGGAGTCGCGCACGACGCAGATCGCGACGCCGTCGACCTCGACGCGCAGGGCCGAGTCCTGTTCGAGCTCACTCAGGGCGCAGACACGGGTCGCGGTCACGAGGCCGCTCCTTCCTGGAGTTCTCGCTCGATGGCCTGGTGCAGCTCGGCCTCGAGCTCGGGAATGCCGATGCGCTGGACGATGTCGCTGAGGAACCCCAGCACGACGAGTCGCCGTGCTTCGTCCTCGCGGATTCCGCGCGACTGGAGGTAGAAGAGCTGCTCGTCGTCGAAGCGTCCGGTCGCGCTGGCGTGGCCCGCGCCCCGGATGTCGCCGGTCTCGATCTCGAGGTTCGGGATCGAATCCGCGCGCGCACCGTCGGTCAGCACGAGGTTGCGGTTCGCCTCGTAGGAATCGGTGCCGACGGCGTCGGGGCCGATCAGCACGTCGCCGATCCAGACGCTGCGCGCACCCTCGCCCTGCAGTGCCCCCTTGTAGAGCACGTCACCGCTGGTCTCGGCGCCCTTGTGGTGCAGGTACACCTGGCTCTCCAGGTGCTGCCCGGCGTCGGAGTAACTCAGGCCGTACAGTTCACCGCGCGAGCCGGTACCGGCCAGTTCGACGCTGGGGTTCACCCGCACGACGCCGCCGCCGAAGCTGACCACGATGTGCCGCAGCGTGGCGTCGCGATCGACGCGCGCCTGATGCGCGGACAGGTGCACGGCGTCGTCGTCCCACTGCTGGACGGAGACGACCTCCAGGTGGGCACCGTCACGGACGATGATCTCGACGTTCTGCGCGTGCTGAGCAGTCCCGGAATGGCGGAGGACGACCGTGCCGCGCGAGTGCGGCATCGCTTCGAGGATCACGTGCGCGTGAGCCACGCCGCCGGTGCCGACCAGATCGATCACGACGGGCTCGTCCAGCTCGACGTCGGCCGGAATCCGCAGCAGCGGGGCCTCCTCCTCGTGCGACCACGCGATCGCGCTCGGGCGGTCCTCGGGGACGAAGACCTCACCACGAGGAGCGTCTCCCTTGCGCAGGACGAGCTGCTGGACGGCGTCGGGCGCGGAGACCGACACCTCGACAACACCGTGGGGACCCGCCTCGTCGGCGAACAGCGCGCCGATCCGATCGGTCGGGGTGTGCTTCCAGTTCACCTCACGACCCGTGGGGACCGGGAAGTCGGTCGGGTCGGTGGACGTGGGGCGTTCCGAACGCGTCTGGATCGGAACCCAGCGTCCGTCTGTGTGCGCGGTGGAACCCGGCACCACGGGGGGCGCCTGCGTCGTGGCCGTCATCTAGCCGACCGATCCTTCCATGCCCATCTCGATGAGCTTGTTGAGCTCCATGGCGTACTCCATGGGCAGTTCGCGGGCGATCGGCTCGATGAATCCGCGCACGATCATCGCCATGGCCTCGTCCTCGGGCAGGCCGCGGCTCATGAGGTAGAACAGCTGTTCCTCACTGACCTTCGAGACGGTGGCCTCGTGCCCGAGTTGCACGTCGTCGACGCGGATGTCGATCGCCGGGTACGTGTCCGATCGGGAGATCGTGTCGACCAGGAGCGCATCGCAGCGCACGGTGTTGGCAGAGTGGTGCGCGTTCGCGTCCACCCGCACCTCGCCGCGATACCCGGCCCGGCCACCACCGCGGGCGATCGACTTGGAGACGATCGAGGACTGCGTGTACGGCGCCATGTGGATCATCTTGGCGCCGGCGTCCTGGTGCTGACCGGGACCGGCGAACGCGACGGACAGGGTCTCGCCCTTCGCGTGCTCGCCGACCAGGAAGATGGACGGGTACTTCATCGTGACCTTCGAGCCGATGTTGCCGTCGATCCACTCCATCGTCGCGCCCTCGTGCGCCACGGCCCGCTTGGTGACGAGGTTGTACACGTTGTTCGACCAGTTCTGGATCGTCGTGTACCGGACGCGGGCGTTCTTCTTCACGATGATCTCGACGACGGCCGAGTGCAGCGAGTCGCTCTTGTAGATCGGCGCGGTGCATCCTTCGATGTAGTGCACGTAGGAGCCTTCGTCGGCGATGATGAGCGTCCGCTCGAACTGGCCCATGTTCTCGGTGTTGATCCGGAAGTAGGCCTGCAGCGGGATCTCGACGTGCACACCCGGGGGCACGTACACGAACGATCCGCCCGACCACACCGCGGTGTTGAGCGCCGCGAACTTGTTGTCGCCCGCGGGGATCACCGTGCCGAAGTACTCCTCGAAGAACTCCGGGTGCTCGCGCAGCGCGGTGTCGGTGTCCATGAAGATGACACCCTGCGCCTCGAGCTGCTCGTTGATCTGGTGGTAGACGACCTCGGACTCGTACTGCGCGGCCACACCGGCGACGAGGCGCTGACGCTCCGCCTCCGGGATGCCGAGCCGCTCGTACGTGTTGCGGATCTCCTCGGGAAGCTCCTCCCAGGAGCCCGCCTGCTTCTCGGTCGAGCGCACGAAGTACTTGATGTTGTCGAAGTCGATCTCGCTGAGGTCGGCACCCCACGTCGGCATCGGCTTGCGTCCGAACAGCTGGTAGCCCTTCAGGCGCGTGTTGAGCATCCACTCGGGCTCGCTCTTGAGCGCGGAGATACCGCGCACCACGGATTCGTTGATTCCGCGCTGGGCGACGGCGCCTGCGGCGTCCTCGTCGTGCCAGCCGAACTCGTACTGGCCCAGGCTCGCAAGCTCCGGGCGGTCGATCAGGACATCCGACATCGTCACACTCTCCTCCGGGCCACAACGGTGTCATCCGCCCCGGCATTCCTTGTCCTCCGAGGGAGTTCCCGGAGAGGATGCCGCTTGGTGGGCCCAATCACTGGCGCCGTCCTGCGCGCCTACACTTGTCGGTGATGCGATGCGCGACGCGCGGCATCCGACCCGTTGATTCTACAGGGTTCCCGCCTCCCTCCGGATGGCAGGCCCCTTCCCCGGCACCCCCCGGAGCGCATTCCCAGGAGGCGAGGCCCCGTGGCCCACGACCCGATCCCCCCCGCCCGTCGCGGTCCGCTGGCGCGCGTGCGCGATCGGCTTCCGTCACGCGTCGATCGGCGCGTGAAGATCGCGGCGTGGGCGACGCTGGTCGTGCAGATCGGGATCGTGGGCACGGGTGGCCTGGTGCGACTCACCGGCTCGGGTCTCGGCTGCCCCACGTGGCCACGCTGCACCCCGGAATCCTTCGTGAACACGCCCGAGATGGGCATTCACGGCGTGATCGAGTTCGGCAACCGCGTCTTGACGTTCGTGCTGGTCGCGGTCGCGATCGTGACGTTCCTGTTCGTGGTGCGCATGCGCCGCGAGCGTCGCGATCTGTTCTGGCTCGCCCTGGTGATCGGTCTGTACGTCCCCGTGCAGGCGATCATCGGCGGCATCACGGTGCTCACGAACCTCAACCCCTATGTCGTCGGCCTGCACTACTTCGCCTCCGTCGTGCTCGTCGCCCTCGCCGCCGTGTTCGTCGCCCGGGTCTACGCGCAGCCCGGTCCTCGTGTACGCGCGGTGCCGACGTGGTTCGCGCGTCTGAGCTGGTTCACGAGCATCCTGGTCGCCGTCACCGTCGTCGTGGGCATCCTCGTGACCGGATCGGGACCGCACGCCGGTGACGGCGGAGCGGCGCGCAACGGGCTGGACCCCGAATTCATGCAGCACGTGCATTCCTGGCCCGCGTATGCCCTCCTGGCCGCGACGGTCCTTCTGCTGGCGGGAGCGTGGCGTACCGACCCCGATCTCAGGCTTCGACTGTGGGTCGGACTCCTGCTCGGAGTGGAGATCGCCCAGATCGTCGTGGGGCTGTGGCAGGCGCGCACGGGCCTGCCCATCGTCCTGGTGAACATCCACATGGTCCTCGCCGTCCTCCTCGTCGCCGCCATGACCGCCGTCCTGATGCACATGAACCGCCCCGCAGGGTTCGTCCAGGAGGACCGGGCGTACGCTGGATCCATCGCGTCCGCCGGCCGCTGACGGCTCTCGCCGAGGCGTCGCATTCATAGCGGGTTCATCGGTTCCGCATACGTTCGACTCCGGCCCAGGGGCCAGGCTGTCCCGGGTCCGCACATCATCCACGTCAGATCAGGAGATCTCCATGTCCGTTCGTCCCAGCCTCATCCGCAGCATCCCGTTCTGGCTGCTCCTGGTCGGATCCCTCGCCGTCGTCGCGTTCGGCGCGTGGCTGACCGTCAGCACGCTCGGCACGATGTCGACGGCCCTGACCGCCGGCACCGCCACTCCGGTCGACGTGTACGTCGGCCAGGTCTGGGCGATCGTGGGCGGCATCCTGATCGCCACCGGCATCGTGGGTCTCGCGCTCACCCTCGTCGTCGCGGTCGTCCGCTCCTTCGTGCCCGTGACCGACGTCGAGATCATCGAGGCCATGGACTGGTCCGCCGATGACGAGCCCGTCGCCGACGTCACGCCCGCCGAGCAGCCGACGACGGTCGCGCAGCCCACGATCGCGGACGAGCCGGTCGTCGGCGAGCCCGTCACCGCAGAGCCCAAGAACTAATCTCGGCGCGCCGGGCCCGATACTGGCTGAATGGACCCGGTCGCGACGATCACCTGGATCGTCCTCTTCGTCATCGCCACCGTCGCGGTCACCGGGGTCGTCGGCCGGCTCGGGTGGTCCGCGCCGGTCGCCCTGGTGATCGTCGGCGGGGCGGTCTCGTTCATCCCCGCCGTCCCGCCCGTGCAGGTGCAGCCCGAGCTCATCCTGTACGGCATACTCCCGCCGCTGCTGTTCGCGGCGGCGATCCGCACGTCCGTCATCGACGTCCGAGCCCGTCGGGACAGCATCCTGCTGCTCTCGGTCGGGCTCGTGGCGTTCACGGTCGTCGCGGTCGGCTTCGCGGCCTTCGCCCTCGTCCCCTCGATCACGCTCGCGGCGGCGTTCGCGCTCGCAGCCGTGATCGCCCCCACCGACGCGATCGCCGTCACCGCGATCGCCGGGAAGCTCGGCCTGCCGCGCCGCGTGGTGACGATCCTCGAGGGTGAGAGCCTGCTGAACGATGCGACCGCGCTCGTCGCCCTGAATGCGGCGATCGCCGCGATCGTCAGCGTCGTCTCGCCCGTCCAGGTCGGCCTCGACTTCGCGATCGCGGTGCTCGTCGGCGGCGGCGTGGGTCTCCTGGCGGGGTTCACCGTGTCGTGGGTGCGTGCGCGGTTGCATTCGCCCGTGCTGGATACGAGCCTGACGCTGGTCACGCCGTTCGCGGCGTTCCTGCTCGGCGACGTGCTGCACGGGTCGGGAGTGCTCGCCGTCGTGATCGCGGGGCTGTACCTCGGCTATCGCGCTCCCGCCGTCTCCTCAGCCGAAGCGCGTGTGGCGGAGCGGCTGAACTGGCGGACGATCCAGTTCCTGCTCGAGAACGCGGTGTTCCTGTTCATCGGGCTGAATCTCCGATCGATCCTCGAGGGGGCGGTGAGTGCCGGACCCGGCTTCTGGCACACGGTCCTCATCTGCCTCGGCATCCTGCTCGCGCTCGTCGCGTCGCGCTTCGCGTGGGTGATGGGCACGACTCTGCTCTACCGCAAGGGGCCGCGGCGTCTGCGCGAGCGCGCGTGGGCATGGGGCAACGGGGTGGCGGTCGCCTCCGCCGGCGTGCGCGGTGTCGTGACGCTGGCCGCCGTGTTCCTGCTGCCGCCCGAGACCCCGCTGCGGGAGTATCTGCAGTTCCTCGCATTCGTCGTGGTCGTCGCGAGCCTCCTCGGCGGTCTCCTGCTCCCGTCGATCATCCGCGCCCTCCACCTGCCCAAGCCCAGCTTCGCCCAGGAGCTCAACGAGCGCCGCTTGCTGATGGTGGAGGCACGGCAGGCCGGCATCGACGTCCTCGAGCGGGCGCCGGTCACCCCCGACGAGGAACGGGTCGTGGATCTGCTGCGCGCCGACGCCGGGTTCCTCGGGGAGACGCTCGACGCATACGGGCTGGACGAGTCCGTGGCGCACCTGGAGGCGAAATTCCGCCTGCGCAGCGCCATGCTCGAAGCCGAGCGCGCCGCCGTGCTCGCCGCGCGCAAGGAGGGCAGGTATCAGGAACCGGCGATCATCGCGGCTCTGCAGGCCATCGACGCCGAGGAGACCGCGCTGCGCGCCCAGTTCCCGCGCGAGAACTGACCGCGGCTCAGAACGGCAGCAGCGGATCGACGGCGATCGCGACGAACAGCAGCGTGAGGTACGTGATCGACGCGTGGAAGACCCGCATCGGGCGCGGCTCCGTGCCGCGCACCGCGCGCGTGTAGAGGCGGTGCGATTCGTAGATGAACCACCCGCCGAACACGACCGCCGACACGGTGTAGACGAGCCCCATCCCGGCCACCGGGACCAGCAGCAGCGAGCAGGCGACCGTGGCCCACGCGTACAGGATGACCTGCAGACCCACCTGCGAACCGTTGCGCGTGGCGCCCAGCATCGGCACGTCCACCTCGTCGTACTGATCCTTGTACTTCATCGAGAGGGGCCAATAGTGCGGCGGCGTCCACAGGAACACCAGCACGAACAGGATGACCGGCGGCCACGCGAGCGACCCGGTCACCGCGGTCCAGCCGATCAGCACCGGGAAGCACCCCGCGATGCCGCCCCAGACGATGTTCTGCTCGGTACGTCGCTTGAGGATCATCGTGTAGATCACGACGTAGAAGAAGATGGCCGCCGCCGACAGGCCCGCCGCGAGGAGATTCGTCGTGAGGGCGAGCCAGATCGTGGATGCCGCCGCCAGCGTCCACGCGAAGACGAGCGCGCCGCGGGGCGAGACCTCGCCCGTGACGAGCGGACGCCCGGCGGTGCGCTGCATGTGGGCGTCGATGTCCCGATCGAGGTACATGTTGAACGCGGCGGCGGATCCCGCGCTCAGGGATCCCCCGAGGACCGTCGCGAGCACGAGCCACACGTTCGGGAAGCCGCCCTCAGCGAGGATCATGACCGGGACCGTCGTCACGAGCAGAAGCTCGAGGACCCGGGGCTTGGTCAGGGCGATGTACGCCCGGATCGTTCGGCCGAGGGAGGACGGACGTACGGCGCGGGCAGACGTGCCCGCAGTCATCGTGGTGTCCATCACTCCCCGCTCGACCGCCTGGAACAGCCTTTCGAGTCTACGTCATCCGGCACCCACTCCCGCCCGCGCCAGGGCCCCGCGCACCATCGTCATACGGTGTCAACCGTCCTCGGACGATCGGCACCACTCGCTATGCTGAGACCACACGCGCGCCCAGCGCCGGCGACTCCTCCGCCTTCTGCGACGAGGTCGGCACACCCCAGGGTGCACTCCCTCTGAGAAAGGCGGCCCGGTGTCGGAACTGCGTTGGGATGAAATCGATCGGCGCGCGGTGGACACCGCTCGCGTGCTGGCGGCGGACGCGGTCGAGAAGGTCGGCAACGGTCACCCGGGTACGGCGATGAGCCTCGCCCCGGCCGCCTACCTGCTCTACCAGCGCGTGCTGCGGCACGACCCGAACGACGTGCATTGGCCCGGGCGCGACCGGTTCATCCTCTCGGCCGGTCACTCGTCGCTCACGCAGTACGTGCAGCTGTACCTCGGTGGCTTCGGACTCGAGCTGGACGACCTGAAGGCGCTGCGCACGTGGGGCTCCAAGACCCCCGGACACCCCGAGTTCGGGCACACCGACGGCGTGGAGATCACGACTGGCCCGCTCGGTCAGGGTCTGGCCTCGTCGGTCGGTTTCGCGTACGCCGCGCGCTACGAGCGCGGGCTCTTCGACCCGGAGACCCCCGCGGGCCAGTCGCCGTTCGACCACTTCGTGTACGTGATCGCCGGCGACGGCGACCTGCAAGAAGGCGTGACGTCGGAGGCGTCGAGCCTTGCGGGGCACCAGAGCCTCGGCAACCTCATCGCGATCTACGACTCGAACCAGATCTCGATCGAGGACGACACGAACGTCGCCTTCACCGAGGACGTCGCGAAGCGCTACGAGGCGTATGGGTGGCACGTGCAGACGGTGGACTGGAAGAAGACCGGTCAGTACGTCGAGGACGCCGCCGCGCTGTACGCCGCGATCGAGGCCGCGAAGGGCGAGACGGACAAGCCGTCGCTGATCATCCTGAAGACGATCATCGGCTGGCCCTCGCCCGGCAAGCAGAACACCGGGAAGATCCACGGCTCCGCCCTGGGTGCCGACGAGCTGAAGGCCACGAAGGAGGTCCTCGGCTTCGACCCCGAGCAGACCTTCGCCGTCGCGGAGGACGTGCTCGCGCACACCCGCGGCCTCGGTGAGCGCGGCGCCGCCGCGCACGCCGAGTGGCAGACCGCGTTCGACGCGTGGGCGGAAGCGAGCCCCGAGCGCAAGGCGCTGTGGGATCGCGTGAACGCCCGCGAGCTGCCGACCGACATCGCCGCGGCACTCCCGGTGTTCGAAGCGGGCAAGGATGTCTCGACCCGCGCCGCGTCCGGCACCGTGATCAACGCTCTCGCCGCCGAGCTCCCCGAACTGTGGGGCGGCTCCGCCGACCTCGCCGAGTCGAACCTCACCACGATCAAGAGCGCGAAGTCGTTCATCCCCGCGCAGTGGTCCACGCACGAGTGGTCCGGTGACCCGTACGGCCGCGTGCTGCATTTCGGCATCCGCGAGCACGCGATGGGCGCGATCGTGAACGGCATCGTCCTGCACGGCCCCACCCGTCCTTTCGGGGGGACGTTCCTGATCTTCAGCGACTACATGCGTCCGCCGGTGCGCCTCGCGGCCCTCATGAACGTCCCGTCGATCTTCGTCTGGACGCACGACTCCGTCGCGCTCGGCGAGGACGGCCCCACGCACCAGCCGATCGAGCAGATCGCGACGCTGCGGGCCATCCCGAACTTCACCCTGGTCCGCCCGGGCGACGCGAACGAGACCGCCGTGGTGTGGCTGGAGATGCTGCGCCGCCACGCCGGCCCCGCCGGCATCGCCCTGACCCGCCAGAACATCCCCGTGTTCGCTCGCGGCGACGGCGAGGCGTCCGGCGACACGTTCGCCTCGGCGGACCTCGCGGTCAAGGGCGCGTACGTCCTGGCCGAGGCGCCGAACGGAACGCCCGACGTGATCCTGATCGCGACCGGCTCCGAAGTCCAGCTCGCGGTCGCCGCGCGCGAGACCCTGGCGGCCGAGGGCATCAACGCCCGCGTCGTCTCGGCACCCGCGCTCGAGTGGTTCGACGAGCAGGATGCCGCCTACCGCGAGTCCGTGCTGCCGGCATCCGTCACCGCCCGGGTGTCGGTCGAAGCGGGCATCGCGATGCCGTGGCGCCACATCGTCGGCGACAAGGGTCGGAGCGTCTCGATCGAGCACTTCGGCGCGTCGGCTGACTACAAGACCCTGTTCGAGAAGTTCGGCATCACCGCCGAAGCTGTCGTCGATGCGGCGCGCGAGACCGTCGCGGCCGCATCCGCGGCGGAATAAGGAGACACACGCATGAGCACTCCCACCAAGAATCTCTCCGACGCCGGCGTCAGCATCTGGCTGGACGACCTGTCCCGGTCCCGGATCATCACCGGCAACCTCGCCGACCTGATCGCCACGCGCAACGTCGTGGGCGTCACCACGAACCCGACGATCTTCGCCGGGGCGATCGGCTCCGGATCGGACTCGTACGCGGGCCAGATCGGCGACCTCGCGCGCAGCGGGGCGACCGTGGACGACGCGATCTTCACCCTCACCACCGACGATGTCCGCGCGGCATCCGACATCTTCCGTCCCGTCTACGACGCGACGGGCGGCGTCGACGGCCGCGTCTCGATCGAGGTCTCCCCCGACCTCGCCCACGACACCGAGGCGACCGTCGCGCAGGCCAAGGAGCTGTGGGCGACGGTGGACCGTCCCAACGCGCTCATCAAGATCCCGGCGACCCTGGCCGGACTGCCGGCGATCACCGAGGTCATCGGCGCCGGCATCTCGGTGAACGTCACCCTGATCTTCAGCCTGGAGCGCTACGCCGAGGTGATCGACGCGTACCTGGCCGGCCTCGAGAAGGCGAAGGAGGCGGGCATCGACCTGTCCGGCATCCACTCCGTCGCGTCGTTCTTCGTCTCTCGGGTGGACACCGAGGTCGACAAGCGGCTCAGCGCGATCGGCACGCCCGAGGCGGAGGCGCTCAAGAGCAAGGCGGGCGTCGCGAACGCGCGTCTGGCCTACGAGCTGTTCGAGGGCGAGTTCGCCACCCCGCGCGTCGCCGCCCTTCGTGAAGCCGGCGCGAACGTACAGCGTCCCCTGTGGGCGTCGACCGGAGTGAAGGACCCGGCGCTGCCGGACACCCTCTACGTCACGGAGCTCGTCGCGGCCGGAACGGTCAACACGATGCCGGAGAAGACCCTCGAGGCCACGTTCGACCACGGTGTGGTCACCGGCGACACGATCACCGGGAACTACGACGACGCACACGCGGTCTTCGCGGCGCTCGCCGGGGTCGGCGTCGACTTCGCCGACGTCACCCAAGTGCTCGAGGACGAAGGCGTCGAGAAGTTCATCGCGTCCTGGCACGAGCTCAAGGACACGGTCGCCCAGGCCCTCGCCGGTCCCGCCGCTGCGGCATCCGCAGTCTGATGGCTTTCGAGATCCACCTGACCGGCGACGTCAAGGAGGTCGTGAACGAGACGCTGCCCGGCCTGATCTCCGATCTGGTCGCGTCCGGCATCACCGCCGGCGATTCGTCGCTGTGGGGTCCCGAGGCCGAGCCCGAAGCGTCGAAGCGCCTGGGATGGGTGCAGGCCGTCTCGGTCTCGCGTCCGCTCGTCCCGGAGATCGAGGCGCTCCGCGCCGAACTGGTCGCGCAGGGCGTCACCCGCGTGGTGCTGGCGGGCATGGGCGGATCGTCCCTCGCGCCCGAAGTGATCGCGCAGACCTCCGGGGTCCCCCTCGTGATCCTCGACTCGACCGCGCCGAGCCAGGTGCTCGCCGCGGTCGACGGCGATGCCGAGGCAGGCGGACTCGAGCAGACCGTCCTGGTGGTGTCGTCCAAGTCCGGCTCCACCGTCGAGACCGACTCGGCGAAGCGGGTGTTCGAGGCCGCGTTCCGCGACATCGGCATCGAGCCCACGGGCCGCATCGTGATCGTGACCGACCCCGGCTCGCCGCTGGACGTGTCCGCGCGCGCCGAGGGATTCCGCGTCTTCAACGCCGATCCGACGGTGGGTGGTCGATACTCGGCGCTCACCGCGTTCGGACTGGTCCCGAGCGGCCTCGCGGGCGTCGACATCGCCACCCTGCTGGACGAGGCGGAGGCGACGCTGCTCGAGGTGGCGATCGACAGCCCCGAGAACCCTGCTCTGGTGCTCGCTGCCGCGATCGCCGGAGGGGATCCGCGACGCGACAAGCTCGGGCTGGTCACCGACGGCACGCACATCGTCGGACTCCCCGACTGGATCGAGCAGCTCGTCGCGGAGTCCACCGGGAAGAACGGCACCGGCATCCTGCCCGTCGTCCTTCTCCCCGTCTCACCCGAAGTCGAGAACCCGCCGGCCGACCTGCAGATCGTCCGGTTCGTCGACGAGGCGAACGCGTTCCACTTCCGCGAGCATCACTTCGGCGAAGTGCTGATCAGCGGCTCGCTGGCGGCGCAGTTCATCGTCTGGGAGTACGCGACCGCCATCTCCGGCCGTATGCTCGGCATCAACCCGTTCGACCAGCCGGACGTCGAATCGGCCAAGGTCGCCGCGCGCGGACTCCTCGACGAGCGACCCGCCGACACCGCACCGGCTCTTGCGCTCGACGGCGTCGAAGTGCGGGTGTCGGATGCCGCACTCGCGGCCTCCGGAACCGTGGCCGGGGTGCTCGACGCCCTCTGGGCACAGCTGCCGGCGGACGGCTACGTGTCGATCCAGGCCTACGCGGATCGTGACCGCCTGTCGCAGCTCGAGGGCCTGCGCGAACTCGTCGCCGCCGACTCCGGGCGTCCGACGACGTTCGGGTGGGGCCCGCGCTTCCTGCACTCCACCGGGCAGTTCCACAAGGGCGGCCCGGCGACGGGCGTGTTCCTGCAGATCCTCGAGCAGACGGACGTCGACCTCGAGATCCCCGGCCGGCCGTTCACGTTCGGTCAGCTCATCCGGGCCCAGGCCGCCGGCGACGCTGCGGTGCTCGCCGCGCACGGCCGCCCGGTGGTCACGCTGACCCTCACCGATCCGCAGGCCGAGGTGCTCACGCTCTTCGAAGCCGCCCAGTAGAAGCAGGATCCATGACTGTAGAGATCTCGCGCGGGCACAATCCGCTCCGCGATGCGGAGGACCACCGGCTGAACCGGATCGCCGGGCCCAGCGCCCTCGTGATCTTCGGGGTGACCGGCGACCTGTCGCGCAAGAAGCTCATGCCGGCCGTCTACGACCTGGCCAATCGCGGTCTTCTGCCCCCGGGTTTCGCCCTGGTGGGCTTCGCGCGCCGGGACTGGGAGGACCAGGATTTCGCGGAGGTCGTCAAGGACGCCGTGAAGGAGCACTCGCGGACCGAGTTCCGCGAGGAGACGTGGCAGCAGCTGCTGCAGGGCATCAAGTTCGTCTCGGGCGAGTTCGACGACCCGGACGCGTTCCGCCGCCTCCGGGAGACCGTGGACACCCTCGATGTGGAACGCGGCACGATGGGCAACCACGCCTTCTACCTCTCCATCCCCCCGAAGGCGTTCGCCCTCGTCGCCGAGCAGCTGCGCGCGTCGGGCCTCGTGGATGACACCGCCGACCGGCCCGAGCGCTGGCGGCGGGTCGTGATCGAGAAGCCGTTCGGGCACGACCTGGCCTCGGCGCGGGAGCTGAACGACGCGCTGCGCTCCACGTTCCCGACCGACTCGATCTTCCGCATCGATCACTACCTCGGCAAGGAGACGGTCCAGAACATCCTGGCCCTCCGATTCGCGAACGAACTCTACGAGCCGATCTGGAACGCGAACTACGTCGACCACGTCCAGATCACGATGGCCGAGGACATCGGCGTCGGCGGCCGGGCCGGGTACTACGACGGCATCGGAGCCGCCCGCGACGTGATCCAGAACCACCTGTTGCAGCTCCTCGCGCTCACCGCGATGGAGGAGCCCATCTCGTTCGACGCGAAGAACCTGCGCGCCGAGAAGGAGAAGGTCCTCGCGGCCGTCACGCTTCCGGACGACCTGGCGCGCTCGACGGCGCGCGGACAGTACGCCGGCGGTTGGCAGGGCGGCGAGAAGGTGCTCGGCTTCCTCGAGGAAGACGGGATGGACCCCAAGTCCACGACCGAGACGTACGCGGCGATCACACTCGAGATCAACACGCGGCGCTGGGCGGGGGTGCCGTTCTACCTGCGCACCGGAAAGCGCCTCGGGCGCCGCGTCACCGAGATCGCCGTCGTCTTCAAGACGGCGCCCGAACAGCTGTTCTCCCGGAGCCAGACCTCCGGTCAAGGGCAGAACGCCCTCGTGATCCGCGTGCAGCCCGACGAGGGCGTCACGATCCGCTTCGGCTCGAAGGTGCCCGGCGCGGGCGCCCAGGTGCGCGACGTCACGATGGACTTCGGCTACGGTCACGCCTTCACGGAGGCGAGCCCCGAGGCCTACGAGCGGCTCATCCTCGACGTCCTCCTGGGCGATCCGCCGCTCTTCCCGCGGCACGAGGAGGTCGAGCTGTCCTGGAAGATCCTCGACCCCATCGAGGAGTTCTGGACGCAGCAGGGCGGCCCGCTCGAGCAGTACGCCCCTGGTTCCTGGGGTCCGGCATCCGCGGACGAGATGCTCGCCCGCGATGGACGCACCTGGAGGCGCCCGTGATCATCGACCTGCCCGACACGACCGTCAGCAAGATCTCGCGGGCCCTGGTCAGCGTGCGCGAGGAGGGCGGCGCGGTCGCACTCGGTCGCGTCCTGACCCTGGTGATCCTCACGCGGGAGGCGGCGCTCGAAGAGGTCGTCGAGGCCGCGAACGACGCCTCGCGCGAGCACCCGATGCGGGTGATCGTGCTCATGGTCGACGGAGCGGATGCCGACTCCCGGCTGGACGCGCAGATCCGCGTCGGTGGCGACGCCGGTGCGAGCGAGGTCGTGACGCTCCGCGCGCTCGGCGAGGCGGGCGAGAGCAATCTCGAGAGCCTCGTGACCGGTCTGCTGCTGCCCGATGCCCCCGTCGTCGTCTGGTGGCCGAACAAGACGCCCGAGTCGCCGTCGACCACGTCGATCGGTCGTATCGCGCAACGACGCATCACGGATGCCGCCACGAAGTCGGACCCGTCGGCATGGGTGGCCTCGCTCGGACAGAACCACGCACCCGGCGACACCGATCTCGCCTGGACGCGGCTCACGCACTGGCGCGAGCAGCTTGCGGCGGTCCTCGACCAGCCCCCGTACGACGCCGTGACCGCCGTTCAGGTGCGCGGTGCCGCGAGCTCCCCGTCCACGGCCCTGCTGGCCGCGTGGCTGCGCCTCATGCTCGACGTGCCGGTGGACTGGCGCTACCTGCCCGAGGACGAGTGGGCCGACGGGATCAAGTCCGTGCGCCTCAGCCGGGCGAGCGGGGATGTCCTTCTCGAGCGCTCCTCCCCTGCGATCGCGTGCCTGACCCAGCCCGGTCAGCCGCAGCACGACCTCGTCCTGCCGCGGCGCACGCTCCGCGAGTGCCTGGCCGAGGAGCTTCGTCGCCTCGATCCCGACGTCCTGTATGGTCGAGTGATCACCGAGGGCTGGGAGCTCTTGGAACCGGCGACGCAGGAGACGCATGGCTGATTACGTCATCGAGAAGCGCGTGGTGATCAGCACCGACACCACGGCCCTCGCTGAGTCCGTTGCCACCCGGTTCCTCAATCGCCTTGCCAAGTGCGGCGCCGACGGCGCGCTCGTGCACGTGTCGCTCACCGGCGGGTCGATGGGATCCGCGGTCCTGGCCGCCGCAGCCGCGAATCCGCGTCGCGACCGCGTCGACTGGTCGCGGGTGCACTTCTGGTGGAGCGATGAGCGTTTCGTCGGACGCGAACACCCCGACCGCAACGAGAAGCAGGCGCGCGACGCCCTGCTGGACGCACTGACCATCCCGGCGGCGAACGTCCACCACATGCCCGCGAGCGATGAGGGCATCGACCTCGAGGGCGGCGCGGCACGCTACGCCGCGGAGCTCGCCCGCTTCCCCCAGGACGACGGCACCCCCTGGCCGTCCTTCGACATCTGCTTCCTCGGCGTGGGTCCGGACGGTCACATCGCCTCGCTCTTCCCCGACCGGCCCGAGATCCTCCTGACGGACGAGGTCGCCGTCGCGGTGCGGGACTCCCCCAAGCCTCCCCCCGAGCGGATCACCCTGACGCGACCCGTCATCAACGGGTCGCGGCGCGTGTGGCTCGTGCTCGCCGGAGCCGACAAGGCCGCGGCGCTGGGACTCGCCCTCGCCGGAGCCAGCTACGCGAGCGTGCCGGCCGCGGGCGCCAAAGGACGCCGACGCACGATCTTCTTCGTTGACGAGGCCGCGGCCTCGCAGGTGCCCCCGGAGCTCATCGACCAGGAGTACTGAGAAAGGCGCCGCACTGCGGCGCCTTTCTCACTTCGCTTCGGCGTCAGTCCTGGCCGCGACGGTCGCGCAGCTGCTTGAGCGCGTCGTCGAGGAGCTGCTCGGCCTCTTCTTCCGTACGACGCTCCTTCACATAGGCGAGGTGCGTCTTGTACGGCTCGGTCTTCGCCAGGGCCGGCGGATTCTCTTTGTCGCGTCCGGCGGGAAGGCCGGAGTGCGGCGAGTCGATCGTCTCGGGGATCTCCTCGTCGGGGATGCCGGCAGCGAAGTACCGGATCGTCTCGTTGCCGAGCGCATCCCAGTAGGAGATCGCGATGCGCTCCGCGTGGAAGCCGTGGTCCTGCTCGCCCATGGGCCCGGCACCGACGCGGGTGCCGCGGATGGCGTTTCCTCCGGTGGCCATCAGACGCTCTGGAACTTCGTGATCAGGCCGAGGGCCACGATCGAGACGAACCACGCGAGCGCGAGGATCACGGTGAAGCGGTTGAGGTTGCGCTCAGCGAGGCCGGACGACCCCAGCGCCGATGTCATGCCGCCGCCGAACATGTCGGACAGACCGCCACCACGCCCCTTGTGGAGCAGGATGAGCAGGGTCAGCAGGAGGCTGGTGATGCCCAGGAGCACCTGCAGGACGAACTCGAGGATCTGCACAGATCTACGCCTTTCACCGCGCCCGTCACGGGCGCACGATCTCCCAGTATAAGCGCGGTCAGACGCCGACGTGCTTCTGGTACCTGATGATGGCCGCGAACTCGTCGACGACGAGGCTCGCGCCGCCGACCAGGGCGCCGTCCACATCGGGTTCACGCATGAAGCTGGCGATGTTGGCGGATTTGACCGATCCGCCGTACAGCACACGGGTGCGCTGCCCGGCATCCGGACCGAGCTTGGCCGCGACGACCTCGCGGAGCTTCGCGCACACCTCCTGCGCCTGCTCAGGCGACGCGACCTGACCTGTCCCGATCGCCCAGACCGGCTCGTAGGCCACCACGATGTCGGCGTCGGCCGGGACGCCCTCCAGCGCCACCTCGAGTTGGCCGACGGAGATCGCCGTGGGTCCCGACTCCTCGCGCTGCTCCAAGGTCTCGCCGACGCAGATCACCGGCACCAGCGAATGCCGCAGCGCCGCCTGCACCTTCGCGGCCACGACCTCGTCGGTTTCGCCGTGATACTCGCGACGCTCGGAGTGCCCGATGATCACGTACGCGCAATTGAGCTTGGACAGGAACGCACCCGACACCTCGCCGGTGTACGCGCCGGAGTCCTTCGTCGACAGGTCCTGCGCGCCGAGGGCGAACGGGATCTTGTCGGCATCCAGCAGCGTCTGCACGGTGCGCAGGTCGGTGAACGGGGGGAAGATCCCCACCTCGACCGAGTCGTCGAGGTGCTTGGCCTCCTTGAGCGCCCAGTGCAGCTTCTGCACGAAGGCGATCGCCTGCTGGTGATCCAGGTTCATCTTCCAGTTGCCCGCGATGAGCGGGAGTCGCGCTACGACCATCCGAGGACCTCCAGTCCGGGGAGCTTCTTGCCTTCGAGGAACTCCAGGCTCGCGCCGCCGCCCGTGGAGATGTGACCGAACTGGTCGTCGCGGAATCCGAGCTGCCGCACCGCCGCCGCGGAGTCGCCGCCGCCGACCACACTCAGGCCGTCGACCTCGGTGAGCGCCTGAGCCACGGCTTTCGTGCCGGCGGCGAACGGAGCGAGTTCGAACACGCCCATCGGGCCGTTCCAGAACACGGTCCGGCTTTCGCGGATCGCTTCCGCGAAACGCGCGGCCGTCTCCGGCCCGATGTCCAGACCGAGGCCGGAGGCGCCGAACGGTGTGTCTTCGATCGCGTCCGCCGCGGTGACGACGTGCTCGGCATCCGCCCCGAATTTCGATGCCACGACGATGTCCGTGGGCAGCACGATCTCGACGCCGGATTCCTGCGCAGTGCGCAGGTACTCGCGCACGGTGTCGAGCTGATCGGCTTCGAGCAGGCTCGCGCCGACCTTGTGGCCCTGAGCGGCGAGGAAGGTGAAGAGCATCCCGCCGCCGATGAGCAGACGGTTCACGCGCGGCAGCAGGTGCGAGATCACGCCGAGCTTGTCGCTGACCTTCGAGCCGCCGAGGACGACGGTGTACGGGCGCTCCGGGGTCTCCGTGAGCCGGTCCAGCACGTCGAGCTCGGCCGCGATGAGCAGGCCGGCCGCCGACGGACGGATCTCGGCGAGGTCGTACACGCTCGCCTGCTTGCGGTGCACGACGCCGAATCCGTCCGAGACCAGCACGTCGCCGAGCCCGGCGAGCTGCTCCGCGAACGCGCGGCGCTCGGCGTCGTCCTTCGAGGTCTCCCCCGGGTTGAAGCGGAGGTTCTCGATCACGGCGACATCACCGTCCTCGAGGGCGGCGACGGCTTCCTGCGCCGACTCGCCCACCGTGTCGCGCGCGAACGCGACAGGCTTGCCGAGGAGCTCGGAAAGACGCTGCGCAACGGGGGCGAGGCTGTACTTCGCGTCGGGAGCCCCGTCGGGGCGACCCAGGTGCGAGCAGACGACGACACGCGCACCCTGTTGGATGAGCGCGTTCAGGGTGGGCAGCGACGCCCGCACGCGGCCATCGTCCGTGATCTGGCCGTCCTTCAGGGGGACGTTCAGATCACAGCGGACGATGACCCGCGTGCCGGCGAGCGAACCCAGCGATTCCAGGGTGCGCAGAGGCATGTCAGAGCGCGCTCAGAGGCTTTCGCCGACGTACTCGGTGAGGTCGACCAGACGGTTGGAGTAGCCCCACTCGTTGTCGTACCACGCCGAGACCTTCACGAGGTTGCCGCTGACGTTGGTCAGCTCGGCGTCGAAGATCGACGAGTGCGGGTTGCCCTGGATGTCGCTGGAGACGATCGGGTCCTCGGTGTACTGCAGGTAGCCGGCCAGGCGCCCGTCGGCGGCGGCGGCCTTGTAGGCGGCGTTGACCTGGTCGACCGTGAGGCCCTCGGTCGGGGTCACGATCGTGAGGTCCACGATCGAGCCGGTGGGAACCGGCACGCGGTACGAGGATCCGCTCAGCTTGCCGTTCAGCTCGGGGAGCACGTGACCGATCGCCTTGGCCGCACCGGTCGATGCGGGGACGATGTTGATCGCGGCGCCACGGGCGCGACGCAGGTCGCTGTGCGGTCCGTCCTGGAGGTTCTGGTCGGCGGTGTACGCGTGCGCGGTCATCATGAACCCGCGCTCGATGCCGAACGCATCGTTGAAGACCTTCGCCAGGGGGGCGAGGCAGTTCGTGGTGCACGAGGCGTTCGAGATGATCACGTCGGTCTCGGGGTTGTAGTCGCCCTCGTTGACGCCCATCACGACGGTGACGTCGTCACCGGTGGCGGGTGCGGAGATCAGGACCTTCTTCGCGCCGCCGGCGATGTGCTTCTTGGCATCCTCGGCCTTGGTGAAGCGTCCGGTCGACTCGATGACGATGTCCACGCCGAGCTCGCCCCAGGGGAGGTTGGCCGGGTCGCGCTCTTCGAAGACCTTGATGGTCTTACCGCCGACCGTGATCGAATCTGAATCGTACGTGACGTCCTCGGCGAGGACTCCGCCGACGGAGTCGTACTTCAGCAGGTGGGCCAGCGTCTTGTTGTCGGTGAGGTCGTTCACCGCCACGATGTCGATGTCCGCGCCCTGCGCGAGAGCCGCGCGGAGGTAGTTGCGTCCGATGCGGCCGAAGCCGTTGATTCCGATCTTGACAGCCACGGAAGTTCTCCTGAGATGTGTCGTGCGCGAGTGCGCGGTGAGTGCGGTTGCAGACGAGGACAACGGCGTCCCGGTGAGGTCATCCCACCGGGACGCCGTCACACGCTATGACAGTACCAGCAGGCCCGAGGTCTTCTCGCGGGCGGCGTCGAGGCGCTGCGCGACGTTCTGCCAGTTCGCGATGTTCCAGACGGCCTTGACGTAGTCGGCCTTGACGTTCAGGTAGTCCAGGTAGAAGGCGTGCTCCCACATGTCCAGCTGGAAGATCGGGACGGTGCCCTGCGCGGTGTTGCTCTGCTGGTCGAAGAGCTGCTGGATGATCAGCTGCTCCCCGATCGGGTCCCAGCTCAGCACCGCCCAGCCCGAACCCTGGATGCCGGTGGCGGCCGCGGTGAAGTGGGCCTGGAACTTGTCGAAGCCGCCGAAGAACTCGGTGATCGCGGCCTGCAGCTCGCCCTCGGGCTCGCCGCCTCCGCCGTCGCTCGCCGGAGCGAGGTTCGTCCAGAAGATCGAGTGGTTGACGTGACCGCCGAGGTTGAACGCGAGGTCCTTCTCGAGCTTGTTCACGTTCGCCAGGTTGCCGGTCTCCCGCGCCTCCGCCAACTGCTCGAGCGCCGTGTTGGCGCCGGTGACGTACGCCTGGTGGTGCTTGTCGTGGTGCAGCTCCATGATCTTGCCGCTGATGTGCGGCTCGAGGGCTGCGAAGTCGTAGGGGAGGTCGGGCAAGGTGTACTTCGCCATGTTCTCTTCTTCCTGTCGGCGCTGAGCCGATACTCCTCGGCCCAGCGAGAATGACGTCTTCATCCTACCGAGCAGCAACGCGCGGCCGCCGGGGTTGCTTCCCTGGATGACACCCACTATCGCCGCTACGATCGCCGGATGAGTCGGCATCCCGAACCGGTGATCGAACGCTGGGCGGCCTTCACGGGCGATCCCGACGGCGGCAATCCCGCCGGCGTCGTCGTCGGCGCCGATGCGCTCTCGGAGGCGCGCATGCAGCGGATCGCGGCCGACGTGGGCTACGCCGAGACGGCCTTCGTCAGCGGCGCAGGCCGGCGGCGCGGCATCCGGTACTTCTCCCCCGTCGCGGAGGTGCCCTTCTGCGGTCACGCGACCGTCGCGACGGCGATCGCTCTGGCGCGGACCGAAGGCGACGGCATGTTCGCGTTCGAGACCCGGGTCGGCGAGGTCGCGATCACGACACGCATCGACGCGGGGGTGCGCGCGGCATCCTTCACGAGCGTCGAGCCGTACGTCGAGCCCCTCGCCGATCGGCCGCTCGACGCGGTCCTGGCCCTGATCGGTGCGGAACGGGCCGACCTGGACGCCGCGCACCCGCCGATGCTCGCGTATGCCGGCAATCGGCATCCCCTGATCGTGCTCGCGGACAGCGAACTGTTCGAGACGTTCGCGTTCGACGCCGGCGCTGCGCGGGCTCTCATGGATGCCGAGGGCTGGCCGGCGACGATCATCGTGCTCCGCGACCTCGGCGATGGCCGGTGGGACGCGCGCAACATCTTCCCGGTGGGCACGCTGGTCGAGGATCCGGCGACCGGCGCGGCCGCCGCCGCGACCGGCGGCTACCTGCGTGCGACCGGGGCCGTGCGGCCGCCGGCGCGCATCGTGATCACCCAGGGCCGGCACGTCGGCCGCCCCGGAGTGCTCACGGTGGATGTCCCGGAGACGGGCGGCATCACGGTCTCCGGAAGCGCTGTCCCGATTCCCTGATCAGTCCTCGGCGCCGACCGGCACGGCGGACTCGGTGTCGGGGATCCCCTCGACCTCGGCCTTCTTGTCGGCCATCGCGAGCAGTCGACGGATGCGTCCGGCGACGGCGTCCTTCGTCAGCGGGGGGTCGGCGTGGTGGCCGAGCTCATCCAGGCTCGCGTCGCGGTGCGCCAGGCGCAGCGCGCCGGCTTCGCGGAGGTGCTCGGGCACCTCCTCACCGAGGATCTCGAGCGCCCGCTCCACGCGTGCGCACGCCGCGACGGCGGCCTGCGCAGATCGACGCAGGTTCGCGTCATCGAAGTTGACGAGTCGGTTCACCCCGGCGCGGACCTCGCGGCGCTGGCGCATCTGATCCCATTCGCCCGCCGCACGCTGGGCACCCATCTGGGCGAGCGCCACTCGGATCGCCTCCCCCTCGCGCACGACGACGCGCGGCACACCGCGCACCTCGCGGGCCTTGGCGGGGATGTTCAGGCGGTGCGCCGCACCGACGAGGGCCATCGCCGCCTCGGGCGCGGGGCAGGTGATCTCCAGCGCGGCCGACCTGCCGGGGTCGCTGAGAGTCCCGGCAGCCAGGAACGCGCCGCGCCAGATCGCCGCGAGATCGCCGCGCGATCCGGTCGTGAGCTTGTTGGGCAGGCCGCGGACCGGCCGGCGCCGCTGATCGAGCAACCCGGTCTGCCGAGCGAGGGTCTCGCCGCCGTCGATGACCCGGACGGCGTAGTGGCTGCCGTTGCGGGCACCCGACCCCTGCACGTGGACGAGTTCGGGACGAACGCCGTAGATCTCCATGAGGTCGCGCGCGACCCGGCGGGCCAGCGGATCCGAATCCAGTTCCGCCTCGACGGCGACGCGGCCGGCGATCGAGTGCAGGCCGCCGGAGAACCGCAGGAGCGAGGTCAGCTCGGCTACGCGAGCCGTGGGGCTGGGATCGCGTACTGAGGTCAGTTCGGCCTTCACGTCAGCGGTCAGCGACACGGATCTCCTCGTGGTGGGCGTTGTCGGGTGGGGGAACGACGGTCCAGCCTACTCGCGACCCAGGTCCCTGTGCTTCACCCGGACGGCCACCCCGGGAAGCGCCGACAGGCGCGCAGCGAGCTCGCGGGCCATCGCGACGGAGCGGTGCTTGCCGCCGGTGCATCCGACCGCGACGACCGAGTGGCCCTTGTTCTCGCGCTGATAGCCGGCCAGGACCGGTTCGAGCGCGGCGGCGTACGAGTCGAGGAAGTCCGACGCACCGTCCTGGGCGAGCACGTAGTCGCGGACGGCCTCATCCTCGCCGGTGAGGGCGCGGAGTTCGTCGTTCCAGAACGGGTTCGGCAGGAATCGCATGTCGGCCACGAGGTCGGCGTCCGGCGGCAGTCCGTACTTGAAGCCGAAGCTCATCACCGTCACGGTGTGGCGCGCGGCATCCTCGGCGGAGAACAGTTCGATCACGCGCGTGGCGAGCTGGTGGATGTTGAAACCCGACGTGTCGATCAGCACGTCTGCGCTCTCTCGCACGATCGCCAGTCGCTCGCGTTCGAGGAGGATGCCGTCCAGGATCGTGCCGTCGCCCTGCAGCGGATGGGGGCGGCGGACCGCCTCGAACCGGCGTACGAGCACGTCGTCGGACGCGTCCAGGAACATCGTCCGGACCTGACGACGGCTGCGCTGCAGCGCGCGGGTCACTTCGGGGAGGTCGACGAACAGATCCCGTCCCCGCACGTCCACGACCACGGCGACCCGCGGCAGCGCGCCGGCTGCAAGCTCGGTGAGGTCGAGCAACGGGCGCAGCATCTGGGGCGGCAGGTTGTCCACGACGTACCAGCCGAGGTCCTCCAGCGCGTCGGCGACCGTCGACCTGCCGGCGCCGGACATGCCGGTGACGATCAGCACCTCTCCGCCGTCGCGATGGTCGGCCGAAGCCGCTTCCTCAAGGTCCGTCATGGCCTCCGCCACCTGCTCCCCGCGCGCTCGACTCCGGGTGCCCAGCCTACCCACTCGCCAGGTGGGCATGGATGGCAGCCGCGAGCTTCGGCCCGACGCCGGGTAACTCGGTGATCTCCTCGGGCGTGGCCTGCTTGAGTGCCGCGACGGAACCGAAGTGCCGCAGCAGCGCCTTGATGCGCGCCTCACCGAGTCCGGGCACCTCCGCCAGCACGCTCTGGATGTCGCGGCGCCGGCGCCGGCGCTGGTGGGTGATCGCGAAACGGTGCGCCTCGTCGCGCAGTCTCTGCAGCAGGTACAGCGCCTCGCTCGTGCGCGGGAGGATGACCGGATACTCCTCCCCCGGCAGCCACACCTCCTCGAGTCGCTTGGCGATCCCGCACAGCGCGATCTCCTCGTGCCCGGCATCCGCGAGAGCGCGCGCGGCCGCCTCGACCTGCGGCTTGCCGCCGTCGACGACGAGGAGCTGCGGCGGGTAGGCGAAGCGGGGCCGTTTGGGCGCGGTGGAATCCGGATCCTCCACCGGCTCCGGGCGGTCCAGGTACGCCAGTCGCCGGATCAGCACCTGGTACAGCGAGTCGGTGTCGTCCGTCGTCTCGCTCACGCCGAAGTTTCGGTACTGGTCCTTGCGCGGCAGGCCGTCCTCGAACACGACCATGGAGGCGACCACATTCGTGCCGCCGAGGTGGGAGACGTCGTAGCACTCGATGCGCAGCGGCGCTTCGCTGAGTCCGAGGGCCTCCTGCAGGTCCGTGAGCGCCTGCGTGCGGGCGACGTAGTCACTCGTCCGTCGGGTCTTGTGCAGGATGAGCGCCTGCTGGGCGTTCAGGTTCGCCGTCTTGAGCAGCTCCGCCTTGCGACCCCGCTGCGCGACCTGGATGCTCACCTGCTTGCCGCGTCGCTCGCGCAGCCACATCTCGAGTTCGGCCGCGTCCTCGGGCAGTGCGGGGACGAGGACCTGGCGCGGGATGTCGGCGGCGGCGGCATCCCCGTACGCGCGCTGGACCACCTGATCGACGAGATCGGCCCCGTCGATGTCGATCTCCTTGTCGATCGTGGTCGCGCGCACACCGCGGACGCGGCCGCCGCGGATCACGAACTGCTGCACGGCGGCGCTGAGCTCGTCCTCCGCGATGCCGAAGAGGTCGGCATCCGTGTCCTCGGACAGCACGAGCGCGCTCTTGTTGAGTACGGCGTCGATCGCCTGGAGCCGGTCCCGGTACACGGCTGCCGCTTCGTAGTCCATCGCGGCGGACGCCTCGCGCATGCGGGCGTTGAGCTCCCGCGAGAAGCGCTGATCGCCGCCGGCCATGAACGCGACGAAGTCGTCGACGATCGCGCGATGCTCCTCGATCGTGACCTTCATCGAGCACGGGCCGCCGCAGCGGCCGATCTGCCCGGGGAAGCAGGGCCGCCCCGTCGCCATCGCCTTCTTGTACGACGCGTCGCTGCACGTGCGGATCGGGAAGACCTTGATCATCAGATCGATCGTGTCGTGCACCGCCCACACCTTGGGGTACGGGCCGAAGTACTTCGCACCGGGAATGCGCCGGTTGCGTGTCACGATCACGCGGGGAGCCTCGTCGGCGAGCGTGATCGCCATGAACGGGTACGACTTGTCGTCGCGGTAGCGGACGTTGAACGGCGGATCGAACTCCTTGATCCACATGTACTCCAGCTGCAGGGAGTCCACGTCGCTGGCCACGACCGTCCACTCGACGGATGCCGCGCTCGTGACCATCCGCCGCGTGCGCTCGTGCAGCGTCCGCAGCGGCGCGAAGTAGTTCGACAGCCGCGCGCGCAGGTTCTTCGCCTTGCCGACGTAGAGCACCCGGCCCGAGGCGTCCCGGAACCGGTACACCCCGGGATTGGTCGGGATCTCACCTGGGCGCGGTTTGTACGCGACCGTCGGTCGCGCCGTCTTGGCCACCCCGGATCACCCGGCCTTGCGCACCGCAGACAGGCCGAGCACCTCCGCCAGGAACGCGCCGGTGTGGCTGCCCTCGACCCGCGCGACCTGCTCGGGCGTGCCGGTCGCCACGATCTGCCCGCCGCCGGAGCCCCCCTCCGGTCCGAGGTCGATCACCCAGTCGGAGGACTTGATCACGTCGAGGTTGTGCTCGATCACGATCACCGTGTTGCCCTTCTCGACCAGGCTGCCGAGAACCTCGAGCAGCCGGGCGACGTCTTCGAAGTGCAAGCCGGTCGTCGGCTCGTCGAGGACGTAGATGCTGCGGCCGTTACTGCGGCGCTGGAGCTCGGTCGCGAGCTTCACGCGCTGCGCCTCGCCGCCGCTGAGCGTCGTCGCCGACTGGCCGAGCCGGACGTAGCCGAGGCCCACGTCCACGAGCGTCTTCAGATACCGGTGGATCGCCTGGATCGGCTCGAAGAACTCCGCCGCCTCGGCGATCGGCATCTCGAGCACTTCGGCGATGTTCTTGCCCTTGTAGTGCACCGACAGCGTGTCGCGGTTGTATCGCTTGCCGTGGCACACCTCGCAGTCGACGTACACATCGGGCAGGAAGTTCATCTCGATCTTGATCGTGCCGTCACCCGAGCACGCCTCGCAGCGCCCGCCCTTGACGTTGAAGCTGAAGCGCCCGGGCTGGTAGCCGCGTGCCTTCGCCTCGGGTGTCTCGCTGAACAGGGTCCGCACCCGATCGAACACGCCGGTGTATGTCGCCGGATTCGAGCGCGGCGTACGGCCGATCGGCGCCTGATCGACGTGGACGACCTTGTCGAGGTTGTCCAGGCCCGTCACGCGGGTGTGCTTGCCCGCGATGCGACGCGCGCCGTTCAGACGCGTGGCGAGGACTTCGTACAGGATGCCGTTCACGAGCGACGATTTGCCCGAGCCGCTGACCCCGGTCACCGCCGTCATGACGCCGAGCGGGAAGTCGACCGTGACGTTGCGCAGGTTGTTCTCGCGCGCCCCGACGACCGTGATCATTCGCTTCTTGTCGATGCGACGTCGCTTCTTCGGCGTCGGGATCGACCGTCGGCCGGCCAGATAGTCGCCCGTGATCGACTCGCTGTCCGTGAGGAGTTCGGCGAGCGGACCGGAGTGCACCACGTGACCGCCGTCGACGCCCGCGCGTGGTCCGATGTCCACGACCCAGTCGGCCGCGTGGATCGTCTCCTCGTCGTGCTCGACGACGATGAGCGTGTTGCCGAGGTCGCGCAGGGTGAGCAGCGTCTCGATGAGCCGGCGGTTGTCCCTCTGGTGCAGGCCGATCGACGGCTCATCCAGCACGTAGAGCACGCCGGTGAGTCCGGAGCCGATCTGCGTGGCCAGACGGATGCGCTGCGCCTCGCCGCCGGAGAGAGACCCGGCCGAGCGGCTGAGGCTCAGATAGTTCAGCCCCACCTGCAGGAGGAAGTTCAGGCGCGCGCGGATCTCACGCAGGACCTGCGCGGCGATCTTCGCCTCGCGCGGAGTGAGCTCGAGTTTGTCGAAGTACTCCTGGGCATCCGCGAGGCTCAGGCGTGCGGCATCCGCGATGGAGTGGCCGTGGACCAGGACGGCGAGCACTTCGGGCTTGAGTCGGTCGCCGTTGCACGCCAGGCACGGCACTTCGCGCAGGTACTCGGACCACCGCTGGCGCTGCGAGTCGGAGTCGGCCTGGATGTACTGCCGCTCGATGTACGGCACGACACCTTCGAAGCCCGACGAATAGCGCATCTCGCGGCCGTAGCGGTTCTTCCACTTGACGGTCACCTTGTAGTTCTCACCGCGGAGCACGGCATCCTGCACGTCGACGCGCAGGTCGCGCCACGGCGTGTCCAGTGAGAAGTTCAGATCGGACGCGAGTCCCTCGAGAAGGCGTTCGTAGTACTGGAAGAGACCTTTGCCCTGCGTGGTCCACGGGATGAGGACGCCTTCGCGGATGGAGAGGTCCTCGTCGCCGAGCATGAGGTCGACGTCCACGGACATGCGGGTGCCGAGACCGGAACACGTCGGGCACGCGCCGAACGGCGCGTTGAACGAGAAGGTGCGCGGCTCGATCTCGGTGAGCTGCAGAGGGTGGCCGTTCGGGCAGGCCAGTTTCTCGGAGAACGACTGCCAGGCGGCGTCCCCCTCCTCATCGACGAAGTTGACCTGGACGATGCCGCCGGCGAGGCCCAGGGCGGTCTCGACGGAGTCGGTCACCCGGCTCAGGATGTCGTCGCTGGCCACGAGACGGTCCACGACCACCGCGATGTCGTGCTTGTAGCTCTTCTTGAGCACGGGCGGCTCGGCCAGCTGGATGAGCTCACCGTCGACCACGGCACGCGCGTACCCCTTCGCCGACAGCTCCTTGAACAGGTCGACGAACTCGCCCTTCTTCTGCGAGACGACGGGGGCGACGATCTGGTAACGGGTGCGCTCGGGCAGCTCCATGAGCTGATCGGCGATCTGCTGGACGGTCTGCCGCTGGATCACCTCGCCGCACTCCGGGCAGTGCGGTACCCCGATGCGCGCCCAGAGCAGACGCATGTAGTCGAAGATCTCGGTGATCGTTCCGACGGTCGATCGCGGGTTGCGGTTCGTGGACTTCTGGTCGATGCTCACCGCGGGACTGAGACCCTCGATGAAGTCCACGTCGGGGCGATCGACCTGTCCGAGGAACTGACGCGCGTAGGCGCTGAGCGACTCGACGTAGCGACGCTGCCCTTCGGCGAAGATCGTGTCGAACGCGAGGCTGGACTTTCCGGATCCGCTCAGACCGGTGAAGACGACGAGCGAGTCGCGGGGGATGTCGAGGTCGACATCCTTGAGATTGTGGACACGGGCGCCCCGGACACTGAGCTTTCCACTGGTGTTTCCGGGCGCGGCGACGGGGACGATGGGCACCGCACAAGTCTAGGCGGGGCCTCCGACACGAAGGTCGGAGGCCCCGCCCGAGGGTGCGCTGTCAGCGAATCAGCGGACGCGGACCGTTCCGGAGACCTCGCTGCCGAGCGTGCTCGCGTCGCCGGAGTACACCGCGGTGATGCGGTGTCGGCCGGCCGAGAGCCCGGTCAGATCGAACGTCGCGGAGCCGTCGACGATCTGCGCGGAGCCGATCACCACGTCGCCCTCGCGCAGCTGCACCGTTCCGGTGCCGGTGCCCTTCGTGCGGACCGTCACGGTCGCACTGACGTCGCCTCCGCGCCCGTCCTGCTTCGTGCGCAGGCTGAGGGTGGACTTCTCTCCGATCGTGATCGGCACGGAGACCTCGGTGCCGGTCGTCGCGCCCGTGAGGGTCAGCTCCGCGGCGCCCGGGCGGACGTTCGGCGGCAGCGTCACCGAGATCGACGCCGTGCCGTAATCGTCGTAGATCGCGGTCCCGACGGTGTTGTCCACGGGGAAGCGCCCGAGCTCGCGACCACCCGAGCTGACGATGATCTCGCTGTCCTTGGCGTCACCGGGCGCGGTCATGGCCCAGGACTTCACCTGGAAGGATGCCGTTCCCCGCGGTGCGTAGGACGCCGGCGAGCCGGCGGCCGGAGCAACCTCGACGGCGCGCTGCGAGTAGTCGACCGCCAGCGGCGAGCCGGCCGGGGCGAACTGCCCGAGGTAGTCCACCATCGCAGCGAGATCGACCTTGCCCGTGTCGCGGCGGTTCGCGCCGTTGGCGAACTCGCGGAAGTTGTCGCCGCCGCTGGAGAGGAACGAGTTGACCGTGACCGAGTAGGTCGCGGCCGGGTCGATCGGCTCGCCGTTCAGCCACATGCCGGTGACGGTGCCCCGCGGAGCCTGGTAGGTACGGCCCTCTTCGTTCTCCGCCGTCGTGGGGTTGTCGCGCTGGGTCTCCGTCACGGTCTGCTGGGTGTAGGTGTACTCGAAGCCCTCGGACGCGCCGAGTCGCAGGTACGGCCGGGTCGGCAGAGCGTTGTAGGCATCGCGCTGCCACTGCTGCTCGAGCACGGTCTTGATCTGGGCGCCGGTCAGCTGCAGGTTCACGAGCGTGTTCGCGAACGGCTGCACGACCGCAGCCTGCTTGTAGGTGAGCGTCCGCGGGTATGCGCCGGTGCCCGCATCCGTCCCGACCATGTCCTGACGGAGTCCGCCCGGGTTCATGAACGCGATCTGTGCGCCTCCGGACTCCGGCGCTTCGGTCGCCCACTGCTGGACCTCGGCGACCAGGTTTCCCAGCGTCGATTCGCCGCCGCGGTTCTCGGTCGTGCCGTTCGCGAGCTTCGCCCGGTTGAATCCGCCGGCGATCTCGCCGAGGGGCTCCGCACCGAGCACGTCCGCTTCGGCGATCGCCTCGGCGACGAGAGCGGCCACCGCCGAATCGGGCGCCGCAGCCTGCGGGGCGATCGCGATGATGTTCTGGGTCTTCGCGCTCACGACACCGGTGCTGCCGTCCACGGTGAACAGCAGCTGGTTCAGGTTCGTGCCGTACTGACCCGCGGAGACCACGGGTCGGTTCACGACCGGGCGCTGCTCGTTGGCCCACTGCTGCACGGGGTACTCGCAGTTGTAGGCGAGGTGGGTGTGACCGGAGACGATCGCATCGACGTCGGCCGAGACCCCGCCGACGATCTCGCCCCACGTGGTCCCGGCGGCGATGCCCTGCTGGCAGTCGGTCGTCGCCGCGCCCTCGTGCACGAGCATCACGACGAGATCGGCGCCGGCGCTGACCAGTTCAGCGGCCTCGGCGTTGACGGAGTCGACGATGCCGCGCACCTCGATGTCGGCGATGCCGGAAGGACTGACCAGTGCGGGCAGCTCTTCGGTGACCGCGCCGACGAACCCGACCTGCACGTCGCCGAATTCCTTGATCCACGTCGCCGGGACCGCGTCATCGCCGGTCGCGCGCACCTTCAGATTGGCGGCGATGTACTGCCATTCCGCGCCGCCGTACGGGTTCGTCACCGCGTCGTAGGGCGCCATCACCCGGTTGACGAGGTCGTCGTAGCCCTGATCGAGCTCGTGGTTGCCCACCGCCGAGACCTCGAGGCCTGCCGCGTTGAGCGCGTCGATCGTCGGCTTGTCACTCTGGATGAACGACTCGAACGTCGATGCGCCGATCAGGTCGCCGGCGGCGGCGAAGACCGTGTTCGGGTTGGACGCGCGCAGCGACTGCACCACGCCCGCGAGCTTCGCGGCGCCTGCCTCTGTGCCGTTCGCGGCGATGCGGCCGTGGAAGTCGTTCGTGGCCAGGATCTGCACCTGAGTGGGATCGGCCTGAGCGGCGGGCGCGGCGAGAGCACTCGCTCCGAGTGCCGCGGCGGTGAGAGCAGCTGCGGCGGCGAAGCGCCGGGCGCCGCGCGGGTGTGACCTTGATCGCATGACGTTCCTCCGATGGGGGATGAAGAAGGAGATGGTACGAGTTCGGGTCGTGCACCCTCGCACCGCTTCGAGACTATGGTCAGCGGCGACGCGAATCCAGAGGGATGAGAGATTGTTCACGCATCGTTGCCCGCACGATGCCCCGCCCACGGTGCGAGCGCATCACGGAGGGCCACGAGCGCGTCGGCATCGGCCCCGACGGCCGCCATGACGCGCGCCGGCACCTCCAGTGCCTCATCGCGCAGCCGCCGGCCGGCGTCGGTCAGACCGACGTCGAGCGCCCGCTCGTCGTCAGGACGGCGCCGGCGCGTCACGAGCCCTTGCGCCTCGAGTCGCTTCAGCAGCGGCGAGAGCGTGGCGGACTCGAGGGCGAGCTCGTCCGCGAGATCGCGCACCGAACGCGGTGCCGCTTCCCACAGCGCCAGCATCACGAGGTATTGCGGATGTGTGAGGCCGAGCGGTTCCAGGATCGGCCGGTAGATCGACACCACGTTGCGCGCGGCGGTGACGAGCGCGAAGCACACCTGGTTGTCCAGTTTGAGCAGGTCTTCCGCGGCTGTGGACGAGTTCGGCATCCGATTAGCATAGTGCGTGAATCATTCGTACACTAAGTGATATGCCCACGCCGGATGCCGAACCCCGCCGACCGCTCCGGGAACGCGTCCGGGAGGCCGGCGGCTGGTACGCCTGGATCAACGCCCGGCTCATCTCGCTCGCCGGCCCCGCGTCGGTCGGTCCCTACGAGACGACTCCCCCACCCACGGTCGCCGAGCGCGCGGAACGCGCGTGTCCGCTGTGCGGGCAGCCGATGACGGCTCACTCGTTCGACAGGTCGGGCCCGAAGCCCCTCATGCACTGTCCGTGATTCAGGCGTGGCCGGCGCGCTCCATGGCGCGCAGCTCCTTCTTCATGTCCTGGACCTCATCACGCAGTCGTGCGGCCAGCTCGAACTTGAGCTCGCCGGCGGCGGCGAGCATCTGGTTCGAGAGATCGAGGATCGTCGCCTCCAGCTGCTCGGCGCCCTCCGCGGCGATTCCTTCGCGTCGCAGGCGCGGTGTCGGCGACTTGCCCTTCCCGGACTTCGTCTTCGCGGCATCCCGCTTCGACATCATCGCGGCGGTGTCCGCGCCTTCGCGCGCCAGCACGTCCGTGATGTCCGCGATCTTCTTGCGCAGCGGCGTCGGGTCGATTCCGTTCTCGAGGTTGTAGGCGATCTGCTTGTCGCGCCGGCGGTCGGTCTCCTCGATCGCCGCGCGCATCGAGTCGGTCATGGTGTCGGCGTACATGTGGACTTCACCGGACACGTTTCGTGCCGCGCGTCCGATCGTCTGGATCAACGAGGTCCCCGACCGCAGGAACCCCTCCTTGTCGGCATCCAGGATCGCCACGAGGGAGACCTCGGGAAGGTCGAGCCCCTCACGGAGCAGATTGATGCCGACCAGCACGTCGTACACGCCGGATCTGAGCTCGGTCAGCAGTTCGACCCGGCGCAGCGTGTCGACGTCGGAATGGAGGTAGCGCACACGCACGCCGTGCTCGCCGAGGAAGTCGGTGAGCTCCTCGGCCATCTTCTTGGTGAGGGTGGTGACCAGGACGCGCTCATCGCGCTCGGCACGCACCCGGATCTCTTCCAGCAGGTCGTCGATCTGTCCCTTGGACGGCTTGACGATGATCTGCGGGTCGATCAGACCCGTCGGGCGGATGATCTGCTCGACCACTCCATCGGCGATGCCCATCTCGTAACGCCCCGGCGTGGCCGACAGGTAGACGGTCTGACCCACACGATCCTTGAACTCATCCCACCGCAACGGGCGGTTGTCCATGGCGCTGGGCAGGCGGAAACCGTGCTCGACGAGCGTGCGCTTGCGGGAGGCGTCGCCTTCGTACATCGCGCCGATCTGCGGAACCGTCACGTGCGACTCGTCGATCACGACGAGGAAGTCGTCGGGGAAGAAGTCCAGGAGACAGTGCGGCGCCTCGCCCGGCGCACGTCCGTCGAGGTGGCGCGAGTAGTTCTCGATCCCCGAGCAGAATCCGAGCTGCTGCAGCATCTCGAGGTCGAACGTCGTGCGCATCCGCAGGCGCTGAGCTTCGAGCAGCTTTCCCTGCGACTCCAGCTCCTTGAGCCGCTCGGCGAGCTCGACCTCGATCGTCCCGATCGCGCGCTGAACGGTGTCGGTGCCCGCGACGTAATGCGACGCGGGGAAGATCGGGACGGAATCGAGCTTCTGGATCACGTCGCCGGTGAGCGGATGCAGCATGTAGAGCGCTTCGATCTCGTCGCCGAACAGCTCGACGCGGATCGCGTACTCCTCGTACACGGGGATGATCTCGATCGTGTCGCCGCGCACGCGGAAGTTGCCGCGGGAGAAGTCGACGTCGTTGCGGTTGTACTGCATCGCGATGAACTTGCGGATGAGCGCATCGCGGTCGTAGCGCTCCCCCACCTGGAGCGCGACCATCGCCCGGAGGTACTCCTCCGGCGCACCGAGTCCGTAGATGCACGACACGGTCGAGACCACGACGACGTCGCGACGGCTCAGGAGCGAGTTGGTGGTGGAGTGGCGCAGTCGCTCGACTTCGGCATTGACCGAGGAGTCCTTCTCGATGAAGGTGTCCGTCTGCGGGACGTACGCCTCGGGCTGGTAGTAGTCGTAATACGACACGAAGTACTCGACCGCGTTGTGCGGCATGAGGTCGCGGAACTCGTTCGCGAGCTGGGCCGCCAGGGTCTTGTTGTGGGCGAGGACGAGGGTCGGTCGCTGCACCTGCTCGATGAGCCAGGCGGTCGTCGCGGACTTGCCCGTTCCGGTCGCACCCAGAAGCACGACGTCGGTCTCACCGGCGTTGATGCGCGCCGCCAGGTCGGCGATCGCCTGCGGCTGATCTCCGGAGGGGACGTACTCGCTGACGACCTCGAACGGCCGTACGGATCGTGTCGTCTGCATCCTTCCAGGGTAGGCGGGGCCTCCGACATCACGGCCGGCGTTCGCGCTCAGCCGAAGCCGCCCCCGCCGTCGAATCCTCCGCCGAGCCCTGAACCGTCGAAACCGCCGCCGAACCCTCCACCGTCCCAGGCTCCGCCGTCGAAGCCCGCGGAGGCGTCCATGCCCGACGAGCCCGGGTCGAACGTGTCGCCGACCCATGCCGGCTCGTCGCCGACGGTCAGGGAACCCGCACCGACGGTGAAGTAGGCCGACACCGCAGACGCCGTCATGAACTGGTAGGCCACGAGCGCCATCACGCCCGTCTGCATCATCATCGCCCGAGGGTCGACGTACGAGTCGTCCGCGGTCGCGGTGCGCGTCCGCACGGCGGCTTCGGCGGCGGCATCCGGAGCGTCACCGGCGGCGGCGCGCTCGGCCCGCCGCTCCTCCGCGCGGCGGACGAGCCGGGCCAGGACGTGCGGGTCCTCGGGAGACGCGGACCGCTCGGACTCGGACATGAAGGGGCGGAGCTGCTCGAACATCTCGCGGCGGCGCTGCGCCGGCACATCGGCGAAGGCCGCCGCGTGCGCGCTCTCGATCACACTCGCCGGGAGGGTATTGAGCAGGTACACGTAGCGCGCGATGCGCTCTTCCTCCGTCACGGCGGCAGAGTGCTTGCGGCGGCGGAATCCCGAGAACAGGCCCATGGCATCTCCTTCGCCGGGGCTTCCGATTTTACCGCCGCAGGCCCCGCCGGGCGCCGACGAGCTCGCCCAGACGCGACCAGAGGTCATCCGCCTGCGCGAGCGTGCGCTCCAGAGGGCCGTCGGTCTCGATGACGACGTCCGCGATCGACAGCCGCTCCTGGTCGCTGACCTGCGACGAGATCCGGGCCGCTGCCTCCTGCTCGGTCATGCCGCGCAGCTCCACCAGCCGGTGCGCCCTGACCTCCGCGGGCGCATGCGCCACGACGATCAGATCCCACGGATCGGCGAGGCGGGCCTCCGCCAGCAGCGGCACGTCGTACACCACCACCGCATCGGGGTCGGATCCGAAGGCCTCGTCGAACTGCCTCTGGGACTCCACCCGCACGGCCGGGTGCACGATCGCATTCAGCCTGCCGACCGCCTCGGGATCCCCGAAGACCCGAGCCGCGAGGGCCGCCCGATCCAGCGCGCCGTCCTCGCGGAGCATGCCGTCGCCGAAGGCGTCCGCGATCGCGCGGAGGACCGGGGATCCGGGCTGCTGCACATCGCGGACGACCTGGTCGGCGTCGACGATGACTGCGCCATGCTCCGCAAGGCGCCGCGCGATGGTGGACTTTCCCGAAGCGATGCCTCCGGTGAGGGCGATGAGTGGCATGAGACGAGCATTCCATGCCCGCGCGCAGAACCTCAGCCAGTCTTGAGCCTCGCCTGAGCCGCGGCTGAGCGGAGCGCCGTATCGTCGGTGTCAGCCCGATGAAGGCGAATCCTCGGACGGTGTTCGAGGAGGACAGCCATGCAACACAGCAGTCCCGCTCTCGGTGCGGAGGGATGGCGATCGTGGGGGCGATCGCCATCCCATAACTCCCCGGTGCGCCCATGAGCGGCCTCGTCGACGGGTCCGAGACGCCGTTGTGGGATATCCTGGCCGACGTTCGGGCGTCGCCGATCGATTCGCCCGCGCCGGAAGGTGCAGAGGTGGAAGAAGCGCGCGTCGCCGTCGTGATCGAGGATGAGGAAGACATCCGGTCGCTGCTGTCGACGGTCCTCACCCAGGCGGGGTTCACCGTCCACGGCGCCGGCACCGGAGAAGAGGGCCTCGAGCTCGTCCGCACCCACGGACCGATCGTCACGACGCTCGACGTCAACATGCCCGGCATGGACGGCTTCGAGACCGCGAAGCGGATCCGTGCCGTGAGTTCGACCTACATCGTGATGCTCAGCGCGCGGACTGAGGAGATCGACGCCCTGCAGGGCCTCGAAGCGGGCGCCGACGACTACGTCGCCAAGCCGTTCCGACCCCGCGAGCTCCGCGCGCGGATCGACGCGATGCTGCGCCGCCCCCGTCACCATGTCGCCACCGTCCCGGTCGCCACGATCGGCGACGACGAAGGCGCGGTCGGATGGCTCGAGCACCGCGGCGTCCGTCTCAACCCCGACACCCGCATCGTGACGGTGGACGGCGCGGATCTCGAACTCACCCGCAGCGAGTTCGACATCCTCGCCGACCTGCTCGGCTCGGGACGACGCGTCCGCGCGAAGTCCGACCTCGCCCTCATGCTGCGCGGTGAGCAGTACACCGGAGTCGAATTCGTCAGCGACAGCGACGCCCGGGCGATCGAGGTGCACGTCGCGAACCTCCGCCGCAAGCTCGGCGAGTCGGCTTCGCAGCCGCGATGGATCGAGACCGTGCGGGGCGTCGGCTACCGGCTGACCGCGTAGCTCTCGCTCATCCACCGCACGTACCGATCCCAGGGGTCTTCCACGCCGGCACGCACGTGCTCGATGTGTGCGAGCAGTCGCCCGCTGAGCCGGAACCACTCGGTGGTCGCGAACCGTTCCGCGGCGAACTGCTCGTGTCGTCGACGTTCGAGCCGGCGATCACCGCGCTCGAAGGCGAGCAGCTCGTCATGCCAGAGGGCGCGCAACCGCTGCCGTGGATTGCCGGACGTGCCGATCTTCACGCGATCGGCCACCCGGAGGTAGTACACGACGTCGACCCTCGGCGGCGGAAGCTCGTGGTCGACGAGTTCGCCGTGGCGCCACTCGCAGACGGCGCACACCCATGCGGACGGGTAGCGGATGCCGATCCTCGAGCCGCAGAGACGGCACGGTGACGGCAGCGCATCCGTCACGCCGTACCGGCGCTGGTCCCACTCCCCTGCAACGGCCAGGTGATGCTCGCACAGCGCGAGCGGAGCGTCGGCCGGGACGTCGGCGCGGCATCCGTCCACGAGGCACGGCGGTGCGGAGTCGATCACCCGCTCAAGATACGTGCCACCGACGACACAGGCCGCCACCCGAAGGTGACGGCCTGTGTGGTTACAGCGTGTGGATCAGCGACCCGACAGCTTCTCGCGGAGAGCCGCGAGAGCCTCGTCGTCGGCCAGGGTGCCGCCGGCGGAGCTGTCGGACGAGAACGAGCTCGATGCGGAGCTGGTCTCGGTCGGGGCTGCAGCCTCGGCCTCGGCGGCCTTGGCGACGGCAGCCTTGTGCTGCTCCCAGCGAGCCTGGGCGGCGGCGTACTCCTGCTCCCACTTCTCGCGGGCCTCGTCGGAGCCTTCCTTCCAGGCGTTGGTCTCCGGGTCGAAGCCCTCGGGGTACTTGTACTCGCCGTTCTCGTCGTACTCGGTGACCATGCCGTACAGGGCGGGGTCGAACTCGGTGCCGAACGGGTCGACCGACTCGTTGGCCTGCTTGAGCGACAGCGAGATGCGGCGACGCTCGAGGTCGATGTCGATGACCTTGACGAACACCTCTTCGCCGACGGACACGACCTGCTCGGCGAGCTCGACGTGCTTGCCGGAGAGCTCGGAGATGTGCACGAGGCCCTCGATGCCGTCCGCGACGCGCACGAACGCGCCGAACGGAACGAGCTTGGTGACCTTACCGGGCGTGACCTGTCCGATCGCGTGCGTACGCGCGAAGACCTGCCACGGGTCCTCCTGGGTGGCCTTGAGCGAAAGCGACACGCGCTCGCGGTCCAGGTCGACCTCGAGGATCTCGACGGTGACTTCCTGACCCACCTCGACGACCTCGGAGGCGTGCTCGATGTGCTTCCACGACAGCTCGGAGACGTGCACGAGGCCGTCCACACCGCCGAGGTCCACGAACGCACCGAAGTTGACGATCGACGAGACCGTGCCCTTGCGGACCTGACCCTTGTGCAGGTTGTTCAGGAACGACGTGCGCGACTCGGACTGCGTCTGCTCCAGCAGCGCGCGGCGCGAGAGCACCACGTTGTTGCGGTTCTTGTCGAGCTCGAGGATCTTCGCCTCGATCTCCTGGCCGAGGTACGGCGTGAGGTCGCGGACGCGACGGAGCTCGATGAGCGATGCGGGGAGGAAGCCGCGCAGGCCGATGTCGACGATGAGGCCACCCTTGACGACCTCGATCACGGAACCGGTGACGACACCGTCGGTCTCCTTGATCTTCTCCACGTCGCCCCAGGCGCGCTCGTACTGGGCGCGCTTCTTGGACAGGATCAGACGGCCTTCCTTGTCCTCCTTCTGGAGAACGAGGGCTTCGACCTGGTCGCCGACCTTGACGACCTCGTTGGGGTCGACGTCGTGCTTGATCGAGAGCTCGCGCGAGGGGATGACACCCTCGGTCTTGTATCCGACGTCGAGGAGGACCTCGTCGCGGTCGATCTTCACGACGGTTCCTTCGATGAGATCGCCGTCGTTGAAGAACTTGAGGGTCAGTTCGACCGCGGCCAGGAAGTCCTCAGCAGATCCGATGTCGTTGATGGCGACCTGCTTGGTGGCCGGGGCGGTCGTTGCGATAGTCATGTAGTGGGTTGTCCTTGTTGGGTTGGGATGTCGGGCTTCGACGCACGGACACACGTGTGCCGCAGGTCTCCGCGAATGGATTGTGAGTGCGATGTCACGCGCGCACGGCAATGAAGCCACACGGGTGACATCTCAGAGTATCAGAACGCCCTCCCCGACCGGAATGTTCCCTCACCCGGACCGCAGGCCGGCCTCGAGCCGATCGAGCCCGTACTCGAACGCCTGCTCGATGTCGCCGTCGAAGCGGAACGATCCCGAGTTCTCCATGTTCACGAAGCCCGTCGCCCAGGCGGTGAGCAGACGCGCGGCGTCCAGCGCGGCATCCGCCCCGACGAGCTCGGCGGTCGCGTTCAGCAGCGGCACGGCCGCGCGAGCCATCTCGTCCTGCGCACCGTCGATCGCGAACATGAGGCGGAAACCCTCCGGATGCCGCCGGGCGAAGTCCCGGTAGGTGTGGGCGATCGAGCGCAGGCTCTGGTCGGACCGCTCCAGCCGGTCGGCGAGATCGCGTGCGGAGGCCTCGACGACGAGGGTGAGGAGCGCGTCACGATCGCGGACGCGCTTGTACAGCGAGGGCGCCCGGACTCCGACGCGTTCCGCAACCGCCTGCATCGTGAGACCGGAGGGACCACCGGTCTCGAGGATCTCCCTGCCCGCTCCGACGATGTCCGCGAGCGTCGTGCGTTCCGGTGTGGGCATCGTGTTCTCCTGTCAGCGACCGATGGCTATTGACCTAAGCTATCATGGCTATGTACCGTAGCCATGATATCACCACCGCTGGAGGCCGCCATGAAGCTCGCTCCCCACCTGCACCGCATCGGCAACGACATCGTCGCCGCCTACCTGATCGACACGGCGGAGGGCGTGACCGTGATCGACGCCGGGCTGCCCGGCCACCACCGCGATCTGACCCGCGAACTCGCGACGATGAACCGCTCGCTCGCGGACGTGAAGGGCATCGTGCTGACCCACGGAGACAGCGATCACCTCGGCTTCGCCGAGCGCATGCGGGCTGAACAGGGTGTCCCGGTCTTCGTCCACGCCGCCGACGCGGACCGCGCCAAGGGCGGAAAGAAGCCGGCGGTCGCGATGGGTCCGTTCCGCATCGGTGCACTCCTCCGCTTCTTCGGGTACGCGCTCCGCAAGGGCGGCATGCGCACCCGCTATCTGACGGACGTCGTCGAGGTCGCTGACGGTGATGTCCTCCCCCTGCCGGGATCACCCGTGGTCGTCGGGATGCCGGGCCATTCGCCCGGGAGCATCGCCGTGTTCGTCCCCTCGGTGCGCGCGGTGTTCGTCGGCGATGCGCTGACGACCACGCACGTGCTGACCGGCCGCGCGGGCATGCAGCCGGCACCGTTCACGGACGACCCCGAGCTCGCGCTGCGATCGTTGGACCGTCTTGCAGATCTCGACGCGGACTGGGTGCTCCCCGGACACGGAACGCCGTGGCACGGGAGCCCGGCCGACGCGGCCTCGGCGGTGCGCGCCGCCCGCTAGCCTGGCGGTGATGAGCCAGACACCTGCTGCCCCGCCCGTCGCCACGACGTCCCGCGCGAGCTTCCGAGGTACCGCATCGGGCGCAGCCGAGGTGTTCAAGGGAATCCGCTACGCCGAGGCGCCGGTCGGAGAGCGCCGCTGGCGCGACCCCGTGCCCCACGTCGCGAGAGGTGAGGTCGATGCGACGACGTTCGGCGCGATCGCGCCGCAGCAGACGAACCCGGCGCTGCACCTGGGACCGGATGCGGTGCAGGACGAGGACTGCCTGTTCCTGAACGTCTGGCGTCGCCAGGGGACGTCGGAGGACGCCGGGCGCCCCGTCATGGTGTGGCTGCACGGAGGCGCGTACACGTTCGGTTCGTCGAGCCAGCCCATGTACGACGGTGCCGCGCTCGTGCAGACGGGCGACGTGATCGTGGTCACCCTCAACTACCGGATCGGAGCGCTGGGATTCCTCGACCTGTCGTCGCTGTCGACGCCCGAGGACGTCTTCGACGGCAACCTGGCGCTGAAGGACATCCTGCTGGCGCTGCGCTGGGTGCAGCACAACATCGCGGGATTCGGCGGCGACCCGGAGCGCGTGACCGTGTTCGGGGAGTCGGCGGGCGGCGGGCTCGTCACCACGCTGCTGGCGACGCCGAGCGCCGAGGGCCTGTTCCACCGCGCGATCGCCGAGTCCTCCCCCGCCACGAGCATGTACGGACCGAAGCGCGCCGGCGAGGTGGCGCAGCGGTTCCTGACCGAAACCGGCGTCGAGGCCTCCGCCCTGCCACGGCTGCGGGAGCTCCCCGCGGACGAAATCGTCCGGGCGACGATGGCCGTCTTCGCGGCAGTCCCGACCGCCGCCCCGGGCACCCTCGCCTTCGCGCCGGTCGTGGACGGCGAGCTGGTGCCGGAGGCACCCGCATCCGTCCTCAAGGAGGGGCGCGGGCTCGCCGTCCCGCTCATGATCGGCACGAACCGCGACGAGGCGTCGTTCTTCCGCTTCATGAAGAGCCCGCTCATGCCGGTCACGAAAGACGACATCGAGCGCATGTTCGCCGACATGCGGGCTGAGAACCCCGACGTCGAACTCCCGTCACGCGACGCGGTGCTCGCTGGATACGAGGGGGTCCGTCAGAAGGTGCTGGGGCTCGGGATCGCGCGCGACATCGCGTTCCGTCTGCCGACGATCTGGATCGCGGAGGGGCACAGCGCGGTCGCGCCGGTGTGGCTGTACCGGTTCGACCACGCGACGCGCGCGATGAATGCGATCGGCATCGGGGCGACGCACGGCGCCGAGCTCGCCTACGTGTGGGGCAACCTCGCCACCGGTCCGAAGGATCCGACGTTCTGGCTCGGCGGCAGGCGCACGGCGGATCGCATCTCGGAGCGCGTGCGCGCCCGCTGGACCGCGTTCGCGCGCGGCGAGGCACCCGATGCTGCTGCGGTGACGGATGCCGTCGCCTGGCCGTCCTATGACGTGCAGGATCGACAGACGCTGGTGATCGACGCACAGGACCGCGTCGTGGAGGACCTCGACGCCGCCTTGCGGGCCGGGTGGGGCGACCAGGTCCTCGCGTTCCCCTGAGGGTGCTCGCTAGCCGCGGAAATCGTCCGGGTCGACGTCCTCGAGGAAGCGCTTGAACTCGTCGAGGGCCTCGTCCTCGTCGTCATCGGACGCCGTCACCGTGTCGAGCACACCGGCCTCCTCGAGGACGTCCTCCGCGACGCGGATCGGAGCGCCGACCCGGCAGGCGAGGGCGATCGCGTCGGAGGGCCGGGCGTCGACGATGCGCTCGCCGGCGATCGTTTTAAGAGTGATGTCGGCGTAGAACGTCCCGTCCGTGATCCGGGACACGGCGACCCCGCCGACGGACGCGTCCAGCTGAGCCAGAAGCGTGCGCATCAGGTCGTGCGCGAGCGGCCGCGGCGTGTCCGCGCCCTCCACCGCCGCCAGGATCGAGGTCGCTTCCTGCGCGCCGATCCAGATCGGCAGGATGCGCCCCTCGCCGGGTGCCTCATCGATCGGCTTGAGCAGGATGACGTGCTGACCGGCAGGGTCGAGCGCGATCCCCGCGACGCGAACCGGGATCATCCTGTTCTCCTCTCGCGCATCCGGGACCCCATGCTCCTCGCCCGCCTGCGGGACGGTCAAGGGGTCAGCTCAACGCCTGCGCTTGCCGTTCTCCTCGAGCGGTCGCAGACGCGCGTGGACCATCGCCTGGCGGTACACCTCGCGCACCGTGCGCAGTGCGCTCTCGGTCGTGGCATCGTCCCCCGACCATGCCGACGGACTCGTCGAGCGGGCGGCGAAGACGTGGATGCCGCGATCGCGCAGCAGTGTTCCGGCGATATCCGGAGACGACAGGCGGTTCGCCACGTAGGCGGACTCCTCGCCGTGGGCGACGATGGCCTTCACGCGAGGCAGCAGATCGATGAGCTGACGCAGGGGCCGCGCCCCGGCATCCAATTGCTCGTGCGTGTGGCGACCCGCGTCGCGCCACGGGTACGCGTGCCACGGCATCACGTGTCGGGGTTGGAGATCGACGGCTTCGAGCACGCGCGCGAGGCGTTCGGCCGAAGGGTGGTCGTCCTCGAGGGAGAACATGCCCGATCCCACCTTCAGGCGCGGTCGCGGTTCGGGGCGCGGGATGAGCACGATGATCCGGGCCTTCTCGAGGTCGTGCTCGGCCGAGACGTAGGGCGGCCACTCGTCGGCGGGGCGCCCGCGCTGCAGGCGGGTCGCGAGGTCGTTCACCGGCAGGATCTGCAGTTCGTCCAGCCGGGACTCCTGCAGCCGCTTGTACTCCGGATCAGCCATCCGACGCGCCATCGCACCTCCTGAGCCTCGATGGCTGAACCCTAGACCCACCTGCACCGCGCGAGAGGGCAGAAACGGACCGCTTCACCGGCGTGTCGCCTGTCAGAAGTGCCCTCTCGCGAGGAGCAGGTCAGCCGGCGCGGCGCTTGCGCATCTGCGCGAGCGGGAGGGACAGACGCGGGTTGCCCCGCAGCTGCTCCTCGTGCGCGTCGAGGAACGCCCAATACGCGGCGGTGAACTCCGAGTCCCGCGCCTCGGCGGCGCTCCCCCACCACGATCCCATCTTCTGCAGGTACGCCCCGCCCGAGATGTACGGCTTCGTCGCCACGCGACCACCGTCCGCGTACTGGCTCATTCCCTGCACGTTCGGCACCATCACCCACTCGTACGCATCGACGAACAGCGCCGAGAACCAGTCGTACACGTCGTGCGGGTGGTAGCCCTGCAGCAGGAACCAGTTGCCGAGCACCATGAGCCGCTCGATGTGATGGGCGTACCCCCAGCGCAGGACGCGCTCGAGCACGGTCCGCACCGGCACGGGAAGATCATCCGGGATGCCGTGCCCGGTGTACCACCACGGCTCGAGCCTCCTCGACAGAGCGAAGTGGTTCGCCTGCTTCAGCTCCGGCATCGCCCGGTACGCACCGCGCATGTACTCGCGCCACCCGATCACCTGCCGGATGAAGCCCTCCAGCGACGCGAGCGGCGCGTCCGGATGCGCGAGCACCGCGTCCACGACCTCGTCCACCGTGAGCAGTCCGATGTTCAGCAGGGGGCTCAGCAGCGAGTGGAAGAGGAACGGCTCTTCCGCGGCCATCGCGTCCTCGTAGCGACCGAAGAGCTCGAGGCGCCGCGACACGAAGTCATCCAGCCAGCGACGCGCGGCATCCGGCGTCACCGGCAGCCAGAATTCCGCAGCGTCGCCCGGCGCATCCGGAAAGCGCCTCGCCACCTCGGCGATCACGTCACGGGTGATGTCGTCGTGCTCGGGCAGCAGGGGCGCGGGCACGTCGATGCCGCCTTTCGGCAGCGGCTCGCGGTTGTCGGCGTCGAAATTCCAGCGCTTGCCGACGGGCTGCGCGCCGTCCATGAGGATGCCGGTCCTCCGGCGCTGCCACCGATAGAAGTCCTCCATGCGCGCCGCGGCATGCCCCGTGAACCATTCGTCGAGGTCGCGGGCAGGAGTCAGGAACAGAGCGTCGGAGTAGACGCGGGTGTGCAGCGACTCCTGCTCGCAGAAGCGCAGGAGGCGACGGTCCACACCCCGATCGGTCGCCGACATCCATGCGAGCGCCTCGATGTCGTGCGTGCGGGCGAGGTGCCGAAGCGCGTGCAGGAACCCGAGGTCGGCATCCAGCGTCACGCGCTCCACCCGGCGGCCGTCGGCCGACAGCCGCGCTGCGGTGTGCCGCATGGCCGACAGCAGCAGCACGATCTTGTGGGAGTGATACGGGCGCCGACGGAAGGCGGCATCCGCTTCGACGAACAGGATCAGGTCGATGTCGGGATCGGCGAGCGCCGGGTGATCGGCGAACTGCTGGGTCGCCAGGATGAGCGCCGCCTTCACCGCGGCAGGCCGTCCAGATCCAACGGAAGCTCGCGGGCCCGGTCCCAGGGCTCGGTCCAGCCGAGCCGCTCGAACAGGCCGTCGAGCAGCATCGCCGTGAACCCCCACACGAGGAATTCGCGGCCCTCGCGCTCGACGGTGAAGCCGGGTCCGCTCCACGTCCGGCCGTCGCGGCGGATCACCGTCACTCCTCGATGCGCCGGGTCGAGCAGATCGGCGACCGGCGCGCGGAAGACCGCGGCCGACTCGGCCTCGTCGACGACACGGACCTCTGACGGATGCCGCCACCACGCGACGACGGGCGTGACCAGGTTCTGCGAGAAGGCCAGCGGGACGCGTTCGAGCATGCCCAGCACTTCCACCCCGTCGGGGTCCAGTCCGGTCTCCTCCTGCGCCTCGCGCAGCGCTGCGTCGACCGGTCCGGAATCCTGCGGGTCCAGGCGACCGCCGGGGAAGGCGACTTGACCGGGATGGGCCCGCAGCGTCGCCGCGCGCTCGAGCAGCAGGACGTCGAGGTCGCGTGAGACGGCGTCGCTCGCGGCTCGATGGTCGCTGGGCAGTCCGTCCAGGATGCCGAACAGGATCAGCACGGCCGACGACCGGGCATCCGCCGAAGCGGGCAGGGCGCTCAAGCCGGGGAACCCGGCTCCGCGCCCGGCGGCCACGTCTTCCGTCAACGCGATGAGCGCGGCGCGCGCGCTCAGAGAGGTCTGTGACGGCATTCGATCAGGCTACGCCCGGCACGTGGGCGGGGGGCGATGCATCGGCATCCGGATGCGCCGCATCCGGACGGCGTACGCTCCTGATTGTGCAGTGCGTCGCCTTTTTCCGGAACGTGAATCAGGGACAGCGCGGGCACCCGTCGACGGCCGACGTCGTCGGATCCTTCGCCGATGCCGGCGCCGCCGATCCGCGCGCGTTCCAGAGCAACGGGACCATCCTGTTCGCTTCGGCCGACCCGGGGGCCACGGTCGAGGCCGCAGGGTCGGCGCTGGCCCGACGCTCCGGGATCGAACGCGAGGGATTCTGGATGCCGCTCGCCGACGTCGTCGCGATCGTCGACGTTCATGCGGATCGGCTCGACATCCGGCGCTGCGAGGTGACCCTCCACGGCGGGGGTGTCGTGGACCCGACCGATCCGGAGGTCGTCCGCACGGCGGCGCATCGCCGCTGCGAGATCGTGGATGCCGGACCCGGCTGGATGGTCACCGTCAACGAGCGGGACGCCGAGAGCAACGCGACGCCCGTGGCGGAGCGTCTCACCGGCGGTCCGGCGACATCACGGGGTCTGCCGACGCTCGTGCGCCTGGCCGACCGATTCGGAGCGGAGTGAGGTCAGGCCGGCTGCGGTGAGCGCAGGATCTTGCTCATCGCCTTGCCGCGCGCGAGCTCGTCGACGAGCAGGTCGAGATAGCGGATCTTCTGCATGAGGGGATCGTCCACGTCCTGCACACGAACGCCGCAGACGGTGCCGGTGATGAGCGTCGCGCTCGGGTTGAGGCGGGCGTCCTCGAAGAACTCCTCGAACGTGGTGCCGGCCTCGATGTGGCGTGCCAGCGCGACGGCGTCGAAGCCGGTGAGCCACGCGATGACCTCGTCGAGCTCAGCCTGGGTGCGCCCTTTGCGCTCGACCTTCGCGACGTACAGCGGATACACCGACGCGAACGACATCGTGAAGATCCGGCTCATGCCCGCGATCGTACGCCCGGCAGCTGACCGCCGACACGTTTCGGTCATGTGAATTCTGCGGCGGTCGAGATCCGAACTGATGACCGCCGTGCGCTGCGCTCCCTATGTTGGGAACAGACCCGCGACGGTGACGCTGTGAGGCCCCCTAGCGTTCCAGCCCTCGTCGTTGACGCTTCGCCGCGGGTTCAGGCCCTCCGGCGGCTCGGGTTCCCCAACTCCACCGCCGGAGGGCCGCCGCTGTTCGAGCGATGCCGTCGCTCCGGCTCTTATCCTTGATCACGTGCCAGACAGCGACGCCTTCCCCCCGCAGGTCGGCTCGGCGATCGTCGGGTACTCGGGCATCTACAACGCTGACGGGGGCGTCGGGGGCGAGATCCGCTATGTGCTCGGGCACCTCTTCGGCTCGGCGGAATGCTCGCTGTGCGACATCACGCACTCCCCCGTCCGGAGGAAGCCGGAGTGGGATCGGATGGTCGCCAGGGTGGGCCTTCCGATCGTGCTGCTGCACCGCAACGAGCTCGACCCGGCGCTCGAAGACCACCAGCCCGGAAGCAGAGCCCTTTCATCATCGGCTCCGGTGTGCCCCTGGTGGACGGACCGTTCGTCCCGACGGGTTTCCAGTCCGTGGATGAGGCTCTGCTGGACAGTGGTGTCCTTGGGCTCATGTACGACCGTCGGGCGCGGTAGCCGGGCACACGCTCAGTCCGCCGCCGAGGCCAGGGGCCCTGCCATCCACGCTTCGAGCTCCCGCTGAGTGCGCAGCCGGACGATCGCGAGATGCGGCATGTCGGCGTCGAGTTGCGGGATCCGCCCCGTGTATTTGCGTCTGGTCCTGATCGACCAGCGGACGATGTGCTCCCGGTCATGGAAGAACGTCCGCAGAGGCGGTTCGATGTTTCCGTTCCACAGAACCTCTCGGTGGAGGCGGCGTCGCAGCGTGCGCCGCACCACTCGCGGCAGGGTGACCGTCGCGAACGGCACATCCAGCCACACCAGGAGGTCGGCACGCTCGACCAGCAGGGGCCGCGCGGTGGAGTACTGCCACTCGGTCGTCCACGACGGCTGATCCGCCAGCATCCGCACGTCCTCGACGAACCCCTCCCGGGGCGTCCATTCCGGGCCGTGGTAGAGCGCGTCGAGCTCGGTGTAGGGCGCGTCGAGAACGCGGGCGATCCGCCTGGCCAGCGTGCTCTTGCCCGCGCCGGACACTCCGGCCACGAGCACACGCCGCGGTCGGAGCGGGAGCGGATCGTCGAAGCGCAGCACACGAAGGAGGCTAACGGTCGACGCGTCGTGTGATGCTGAGATGATGCGAGCCGTCCTCCCCGATGCCGTCGTTCCCCTCGCGCTGCGCATGATGCGCGCGAACCGGACCTTCGTCAGCGCCGACGGCGCGAGAAAGCGGATCCGGGAACGCGAGCTGCGACCGGTGCCGTACGGCCCTCCGTCGCGCCTGCGGCCCGGGATCCGTGTCGACGTGGAACAGTTCGACGGCTGGCCCGTGTACACGATCCTGCCGCCCGAGACCCGCGGCGCCGTGGTGTACGTGCACGGCGGCGGCTGGGTGAACGAGATCGCACCTCAGCACTGGCACCTGGCCGCACGGATCGCCGCGGAGACGTCGACGGCGGTCGTCGTGCCGATCTACCCCCTGGTTCCGTTCGGAACCGCCCGCGAGGCGCGCGACACGGCGGCCGCTCTGGTCCGCCGGAGCATCGACACGTACGGAGCGACCTGCCTCGCCGGTGATTCCGCAGGCGGTCAGATCGCTCTCTCCACGGCACTCGCCCTCCGCGACGGCGGCGTGGTGCTCCCCCGGACCGTCCTCATCTCCCCCGCACTGGATCTCTCGTGGAGCAACCCCCGCATTCCGCTCGTGCAGCCGTCGGACCCTTGGCTGGCCACTCCCGGCGGCCAGGTCCTCGCCGAGCAGTGGCGCGGCGATCTCGACCTGCTCGACCCCGCGGTGAGTCCGCTGTTCGGCGATCTCGCCGGACTCGGCCCCCTCACGGTCTTCACCGGGACGAGAGATGTCCTCAATCCCGATGCGCACGTGCTCGCGCAGAAATCCCGTGCCGCCGGCGTGCCCTTCGAACTGTGCGAGGGTGCCGGGCAGGTGCACGTGTACCCGCTCGTGCCGACACGCGCAGGACGCGAGGCGCAGTCACATCTCGTCTCCGTGCTCGGATCAGCCATCGGCTCGTAACCGCCCGGACGACGAAACCCCCGCTCGACCTGGTCGAGCGGGGGTTCGCTTTGGTATTTCAACGATCGTAGGCGCTCATATTCAAGATCCTTCCGTCGGGGATCTTGAGACTAGTCAGCCATCGCCGTCGTGGCAAGACACCAACAGCGCCAGAGCCGAGCCGCGCACGATCGCCGTCACGCGCGGCCCTACCGCCGCGGCCGACCGAGTTCTACCGTGTGGGCATGGGGTTCGATGGTGCCGCGATCGACTACGACCGCTTCATGGGTCGCTATTCGACTCTGCTCAGCGCTCCGTTCGCCGACTTCGCCGGCGTGCGAGCCGGGCAGCGCGTCCTCGATGTGGGATGCGGTCCCGGTGCGTTGACCGGCGAGCTCGTGGCACGTGTCGGGGCGTCTTCCGTCGCCGGCGTCGACCCGTCGGCATCGTATGTCGCATCCGCGCGCGAGCGCTTTCCCGACGTACGGGTCGAGACGGCATCCGCCGGTGACCTGCCGTTCGACGATGCCGAGTTCGACGCAGCCCTGGCCCAGCTCGTCGTGCACTTCCTCGCCGACCCGGTCCACGATCTGCGGGAGATGGCGCGGGTCACGCGGCCGGGTGGGATCATCGCGGCCTGCACGTGGGACCACGCGGGGGGAACGAGCCCGTTGAGCCGCTTCTGGGATGTGCTGAGCGCCCACGACCCCGACGCTCCGCGCGAAGCGCACCTCCCGGGGACGCGCGCGGGTCAGCTGAGCGAGTACCTCAGGGATGCCGGCCTCGACGACATCGTGGAGACGGTGTTGACCGTGCACGTGCTGCACCCGACTTTCGAAGACTGGTGGACGCCCTACCTGCGCGGCGCGGGCCCGATCGGGGCGTACATCGAGTCGCTGGATGAGACGGGGCGCTCGGCGCTGGAGCGCGCCCTGCGGGCCGAGATGCCCGCCGCTCCCTTCGAGATCAGCGGGTCTGCGTGGGCCGCCCGCGGAACCGTGGCCCCCTCACACTGAAGTCAGCGCCCCGGCACGGCGACGGCGCCGGGCGTTCCCGGAAGCACCTCGAAGCCGAGCGGGAAGTCGACGAGCATCTCCCCCAGTCGGGCGAGAACGCTGCCGTCGCCGTCGAGGTGCGCGGACCCATCCGTCAACAGCGCCGCAAGGGAGACCTCGCCGGTCATGGCGCGTTCGAGATGTGCACGATCGATCGTCACCGAGACGTCCGGATCGGCCGCCGCCGCTCCTTCGAGCGTGGTCAGGGCGCCGTTGGAGAGCTCGATCACGAAGCGCTGTCCGGTGTCGGGTGTGGTCAGGTTCGCGACGAACGACAAGGTCTCGGCCTTGGCGGGGTCGAGGCGGATCGCGAGGAAGTCGAAGAACTGCACGGTGGTGAGCGCCCGCACCAGATCCGGTCCGGTCGCCGTGGGAGTGACGCCCGAGGGAAGCCCGGAGCGCAGTTCGAGCGCTCCGGCCAGAAAGCTGTTGCGTAGGCTCGGACTCTCCTGCTGGTACCCGATCTGCTCGAAGGCTTCCGCCAGCAGCATCCGCGCGTCCTCTTCGCCCGGCTCGGCGTAGACGAGCTTGTTCAGGATCTCGGTGGCCAGGAAGTACTCGCCTTCGGAGATCAGCTCGCGCGCCTTGGCGAGGATCGGTCCGGCGCCTCCCATCAGCTCGACGTAGAGCGGGGCGGAATCCTTCGGGGAGAGCGGGATGAGCGTCGTCGGGTTCGCATCCCAGTAACCGAGATAGCGGTTCACAACGGCCCGAGCGTTGTGCGGGACCGACCCGTGGTAGCTGCGCGCCGTCCACTGCCGCTGCAACGATTCCGGCACCCGGTAGACGTTGTGGATCTCGTTGATCGTCACACCCTGGTTCGCGAGGTGCAGCACGGTGTTGTTCAGGTGCGCGTACGTGTCGCGCTGTGCGCGCATCACCTCCTGGATGCGCTCGTTGCCCCAGCGCGGCCAGCTGTGCGAGGCGAACATGACCTCCGCCTCTCCGCCGAAGCGGTACAGCGCGGCGTTGATCTGCCTCGACCATTCGAGGGCGTCGCGGACGAGCGCGCCGCGGAGGGTGTAGATGTTGTGGATCGTCGCCGTGATGTTCTCCGCGGCCCAGAACGCCTTGAGGTCGGGGAACCACGTGTTCATCTCCGCCGGCGCCTCGGTGCCGGGGGTGTTCTGGAACACCATCCGGACCCCGTCGATCACGTGCTCCTCGAAGTCGTCCTCGATCGACATCGTCGGGGCGATGAGACCGATCGAGCCCGCGGCGACCTTCTTCCCGATCGCCTGGTCGACGTGTCCGAACGGGCTCGGCTCGAGCAGAGCGCCGTACTGGTAGAACAGGCGACGCGACATCGCGTTTCCGGCATAGACGTTCTCGGCGACCGCGTGCTCGAGGAATCCCGCCGGCGCGATCACCTGCACCGCACCGCTCACGACGTCCGCTTCGTCGATCACTCCGCGCACACCTCCGAAGTGATCGCCGTGCGAATGCGAGAAGACCACCGCGACGACGGGGCGTTCGCCCAGGTGCTCGGTGACGAGGGCGAGCGCGGCCGCGGCGGTCTCCCGCGTGGTCAACGGATCGAACACGATCCAACCCGTGTCCGACTTGATGAAGCTGACGTTCGCGAGATCGAAGCCGCGCACCTGCCAGACCCGGTCGGGGACGACCTCGAACAGGCCGTAGTGGGCATTCAGAACCGCCTGTCGCTGGAGCGAAGGGTGGATGCTGTCGAACTCGTCCGATTCGGTGAGGAAGGAGTACGCGCCGAAGTCCCACGCGACGTTGCCGGCGTCCGCCATGATGCGCGTCACCGTCGGCCGGGCGATGAAGCCGCGGGTGACCTCGTCGAAGTCCCGGCGATCGGTGAACGGCAGGGACTCGCGGGCACGCTGCTGCGCGGCGGTGGTCGCGGCGGAGGGCGCCGTCCCGTGCGGGTGGAAGTGGTCTGAATGAGCCATGGGCGGTGCCGACGTTTCTGCGAGGGTTGCCTCGACGCCTGACCGCGCGAAGCCTGTGAACCGCATTATCCCCCGCGCCCCCAGGGGAAACGACCCCGCCGGCCCGAGGTCAGACCGAGCAGACCGACACCGGGATCCCGTCGACCAGGCAGGTGTCGCTGCCCTCGCGGGTCTCGATCTGCCTGCTCAGGAACGGGCTGAGATCGGCGCGCAGTGTCATGACCCGCGCGGCGGCCTCGTCGAGCCTGTCCTGCGGGATCCTCCCGGAGCGCACGGCATCGGCCAGCGCGGCCGAGAGCCCGGGGACGCTGATCCCGAACGTCGACGGATCCGCCGGCAGTACGTACAGCAGCAGATCCGACCCTGCCGCGACCGCTCGTATCGCGTTCTCGCCGGCATCGGCGTACTCCGCGAGCCCGTTGTGCTGCAGCATGAGCATGTCGTCGGTCACGACGACCCCATCGAAGCCCAGCTCCTCCCTGAGGATGCGATGCCACACCGGCGACAGCGAAGCGGGCGTGGGATCGACGGCGGGGTAGGCGAGGTGACCCGTCATCACGAGGTCGACGTCCGCGTCGACGGCGGCGCGGAACGGGGGCGCGGCGGCGGCCCGCCATTCGTCGAGCGTGAGCGGAGCGGCCGGCACACTCGTGTGCGAGTCGCCCGGAGCGGCGCCGTGGCCGGGAAAGTGCTTGACCGTGCCGGCGACGGACCCCTGCGCCTGCTCCCCCGTGACCGCCGCGGCCACCCGGTCGCCGGCGGACTGTGGATCAGTGCCGAGCACGCGATCCCAGATGAAGGACGCGGGATCGGCCGTCACGTCCGCGACGATCCCGAAGTTGACGTTGATTCCGGATGCCGCCAGCACGTCCGCCCGCATGGAGAAGGCCGTCTGCGCGTCCGCTGCCGGCGCCGCGCGCAGCTGAGCCGGATCGGCTGCGGGATCCCACGGCAGCCGCTGGACGATGCCGCCCTCCTCGTCGATGCCGACCAGGGTCGCCGCATCGGATTCGACGTGCAGGGCGGACGTCAGATCGCGGAGCTCCTCGGGCGTGCCGGGGATGTTGTCGCCCATCAGGATGACTCCCCCGACGCCCTGATCGACCAGGGCGCGCAACGGGGCGGGATCCGTGCCGGGTGCATGGACCATGAGCAGCGACGCGGCTTTCTGCTCGAGCGTCATGCCCGCAAGCCGTCGGTCGACCCACGCGTGCGTGCGCTCCTGCGCGGACAGGGTGGGGACAGGCGACGGTGCCGCTGTCGGGGTCGTGTGCGCCGCCGGGGGCGTGCTCTCTGCGGCGCAGCCCGCGATCGTCAGCGCGGCGACGAGCGCACCGACCGAGATCGCCGTCCGCTTCGCACCCATTCGCGAGAGCCTAGCCCGCGATCCCGACGAGCGGCTGAGAGGACCGGTGCGATTCGCACCGGATGCCGAGCGCCGCGCGCGGGAACGCCGAGGTGTATCAGCATCCGTCGGGCGGTCCTCTTCTTCTCTGCAATGAGCCGGCCTCGGCGTCGGCCCGGATGGAGAGGAGTGATCATGACTGCCATCACCGGAATCCTGGTGCAGATCATCACCGGAGACATGGAGAACGCGGGCACCGACGGACGGGTCTACCTCGGGCTCGGCGGCAGGGAGTTCCGGCTCGACAGCCGAGCGAACGACTTCGAACGCGGATCGTGGCGCGAGTACATCCTCGGACGCGGTCCGAAGGAGCCCGACCTGCCCAGTCCGCAGATACGTGTCGAGTGGCCGGGGTTCAACGATCCGCGCATCGGCTTCGTGCTGGACACCGCGTTCCTCGATAAGAGTCCGGTCTACCTGCGCTTCGAACCGGTCGGCGAGGATCCGAACTGGAACCTGAAGACCGTGTTCGTGCTGGTGTACGTGGGCCAGAGCAGCTTCTACGGATACTTCACGACTCCTGCCGGGTTCGACAACCTCTGGATGGGCCACCCGATGGGCAAGATCGTCTACCTGACGTCGTCGTGGCGCCCCGAGCGCCCGAGGCCGGTGCCCGACAGCATCCGCACTCACCTGCCCGAGGTTCTGCGGACTCTCAGCGACTGATCCTCACCGCGCCCGCTGACCGCGCCCTCGGCATCCCCGATCGCGTGTGTCCTCGCGCCCGTCCCGTCCCCGCCGAAATGGTGGGTTCCCCGCCGAGATGGTGGGTTCCCCGCCGAGATGGTGGGTTCCCCGCCGAGATGGTGGGTTCCCCCGCGAGATGGTGGGTACCACCTCGCCGGAAAATGCACCATCTCGCGGGAACAGGCACCATCTCGCGGGAACAGGCACCTCCTCGCGGGAACAGGCACCACCCGGCGGGACAGTCAGCGCGCGCGGACGCGATGGTGGAGAAGGAGGACTCCGTTCGAGAATCGACGCTCCCCGAGGAGTTCGAGACCCACGCGCTGTCCACGCGGGAGCGCGGGCTTGCCCCCGCCGACGCTCACGGGGAACACGAAGAGCAGGCATTCGTCGATGAGCCCCCCGGCGAACGCCCGGGCGGCGAGGTCCGCCCCTCCGATCAGGACGTCGCCGGGGGCGTCGTGCGTGACTCGGCGGACCTCGTCATCGACGAATCGGCGCTCGATGCGCGTATCGGCGGTGCCGACCTCGGCGAGCGACGTCGAATAGACGACTTTGTGCGCGGCCTTCCACGCGGCGGAGAACGCGCCGAAACGATCGTTCTGGGCGCCGAGCGCGGCATCCGTCTCCCACACCGCCATCGACTCGTACAGGCGACGGCCGTACAGGAGCGTGTCCGCGGACGCAACGAGCTCGGTCTGGTGGTCGAAGAGCTCGTCGTCCAGCGGCAGCCAGTCGAATCGGCCCTCGTCGTCTTCGATGAACCCGTCGAGCGACATGTTCGTCACGTACTTCAGCACGCCCATCGAGGTGCTCCTTCCGACAGTCCAGCCTGACCCGCCGAACGGATGCTGTCCACCCTGGTCGTCGCGAAGGTTGACGGCACCTGCCGCCTCGCCGTCACATCGGGCGCGAGAACATCCCGCCGGGCCACCACCCAGGAACGCCTGTTACAGTGAAGAAGCCCACTCGGGTCTTGCGTCGTCACCCACTCCGCATAGATGCAGAGCCTGGACCAGACAACACGACGCCCGGATCGTTCTCCTGACGTCCGCCGCCACTCCCCTTCGATTTCGTGCACGAGCGTCCCCTGACGTCGCGCAGCTCCTGAAAGTTCTTTTGACCTCCGTCACCATCACCCCCTCCGCCTCGCGACCTCAGCCCGTCTGGCGACCGGCCGACTCCGATGTCTTCGTCGCGACCGTCGCCGACGAGTACGCGGGTTTCGTCGCGGCCACGGCACAGGGGCACGAAGCCCACGGCGCCCGCGGCGAGAACCTCGGTGTGCACGAGACCCGCGACCGGGCGCGAGCCGCTGTCGCAGCATCCGTCACGCACCTCGCCCCCACCCCCGCGGGTCCCCCGCGTCTGAAACGTCCGCTCCGCACACTGCGGCGCGGCACCCCTGGTCGCTCTCGCGGCCCGAAAAGTAAAAGGAATGACACGATGGCCACTGGCACCGTGAAATGGTTCAACTCCGAAAAGGGCTTTGGATTCATCGCCCCCGACGACGGTGGAGCCGACCTGTTCGCGCACTACACCGCGATCGCCGCGAGCGGCTACAAGGAGCTCACCGAGAACCAGAAGGTCGAATTCGACGCCGAGCGTGGCCCCAAGGGCATGCAGGCAGCGAACATCCGCCCGCTCTGATCTCGCGTCATCCGCACGGGTGTGAACCCGTGTGACAGACGACACCGGATGCCGTCGATTCTTCGGAATCGGCGGCATTCGCGTCTATACCCCACGCCCCTGATCAGCACTTTTCCGCGCGACGCTCACATGTAACGTTCAGGTAACGCACCGGACCTGTCCAGAAAACCCAGGAAGAGTCGGGGACTTGTGTTCGCCTCGCGGACGCACGGCGCCCGCCCGTGGGCGCGGATCTCTCATACGGAACCGGTTTTCATGCGCTCCAGCACCCCCACGTCCTCTGCCCGCCGCGCCCGCCGCATCGCCGAACGTCGCTCTCGCCGCCGCCCAGCGATCATCGCTGCGGGCCTCGCCTTCGCCGTGGTGGCCGCAACCGGAGCGGCTGTCGCCGTCCCGGTCACGTCCGCACAGGCCTCGGCCGCGGGAACGTCGCCGAGCTTCTCGCTCGCGTCGTACTCGGTGCCCCTGGACTCCCAGGTGGCTGCCTCCGCCGGCGACAAGACCACGATCGAAGCCCGCGCGGCTCTCGTGGCGGCGAAGATGGCCACCGCCGACGCCGCTCAGGTCACGACCGACATCCAGGCCTCGGGCCTCGATGTCGGCGTCACGAACACGACCGTCGACACCACGCGCCTCGAGAAGGCCGTCGACCGTCTCAAGGACGCCAGCATGCTGCCCGCGATGCTGGTCTCCGCGTTCAGCACCGAGGTGACGGATGCCGTCGCGGCGGTCGATGCCCGGACCAACGGTCTGCGCGGTCGGCTCGACGCCGCGATCGCCCTGAAGGCGGAGCAGGAGGCCGCCGCAAAGGCCGCCGCCGAAGCCGCTGCCGCCGCAGAGGCCGCTGCGGCTGCCGAAGCCGCCGCCGCCGCCGAGGCCGCCGCGGCCGAGCAGGCATCGAGCACTCCTTCGCCCGTCTTCGCCGGACCCGGCACGAGCGCCGGCGAGGCGCAGGCGATCGCCCGCGGCATGCTCGCCGGCTACGGCTGGGGCGACGACCAGTTCGGCTGCCTCGTGGCGCTTTGGGACCGTGAGTCCGGATGGAACTCGCAGGCGTACAACGCCGGCAGCGGCGCCTACGGCATCCCGCAGGCTCTGCCCGGCAGCAAGATGGCCAGCGCCGGCGCGGACTGGCAGACCAATGCCGCCACGCAGATCTCCTGGGGTCTGGGCTACATCGCCGGCCGCTACGGCAACCCGTGCGGTGCGTGGGATCACTCCGAATCCGTCGGCTGGTACTGACCTCCTGGCACAACCGAACGCCCCGGGATCCGCCGATCCCGGGGCGTTCGGTCGTACGATCAGGCATGGCGCACACGATGAACACCGGAACCATCGTCGCAATCGTCGGCGATCAGTCCGAAGAAGCCCTGGCCACGCTCGACGGCATCCGTGGAGTCGAGGTCCTGTCGCTGCAGGGCAGTGAACCGGCCCTCGCCACACGGCGGATCGCGGCATCCGCAACACCCTGGGTCGTGCATGACGCGGACCCGCTCGTGCACGTCGCCGCCGCGTGGGTGGAGCTGTTCGAAGCGCGCGCGACGCTGGAGACGCTCGAGGTCGAGGTGGAGACCGCGCTGTCCCTCTTCGAAGAGGGCGCCGCGATCATGCCCGATTACTACATCGTGCTCGAGCCGGAGGACGCCCCGGACACCTGGCGGCACTGGTGGTGCGGCGCACTCGGCCACCGCGCGCCGCAGCGCGTGATCGCCGCGCCCGCCCCGACGAGGCCACGGGATGCGGCGCTGCGACGCATGCTCGGAAACCTTCCGTCCTCCCGCCCGTGGCCGGAGCCCGCCGCGTGGCTCCCCCGCCTGCCCTTCGAGATCCCCGACCGCGTCGGTCTTCGGGATCTCGGGTGATGCCGGAATCCCCGCAGCCGCGGCGCTGGTCGTGGGCCTACGCCCTCCCCGCCGGGGCGGCGGGCGCCGTCCTCGGTCTGCTCCCCTGGATCATCGCCGGAGGCCGCCTCCCCGAGCAGGAGCTGTGGACAGCGACAACGACGGCCATGCCGTTCGTGCTGCTTCCCTTCAGCTTCACCTCGGTCGTCCTCGTCTTCTCGCTCCTCATCGTCGGCGCGACTGTCGCGGGCATCGCCGGGCGGATGCTGCGCGTGCGCGGTTGGGGCCTGCTGCTTCTCGTCCTCGGCGTCCTGATCGTGCAGGGTCTTGCGACCGCGCAGACGGCTACGGTGCTCCGCGCCGGCTTGCAGGAACGACTCGAATCCACGGTCTACCTCGCGGCCCTGGTCGCCGGGACGGTGCTGTCGATGCTTGTCGGCGCGATCGTGACGATCCTGGTCGCCGGCGCACCGCGCGCCGGAGCCCTGATCGGTCTCACGATCGGCGCGATCGGCATGGGCTCCTGGACGGCACTGCTGCTGGACCCGGGACGAACGGCGGAGGGCGTCTTCTCCGCACTGCTGCCTCTCACGCCGTGGATCGCCCCGGTGCTCACGGGAATCGCGATCGCGTGGACGGGCATCGGGACGGCGGGGCGCGTGATCGCCGCTCTCGCGGCCCTTGTGATGGTCTGGGTGGCTCCGGCGGTGACGACGGCGTTGTTCAACGCCCTCGGCAGTCGCGTGCTCCTGCGGTCCTCCTCGGACCTGATCGACTACGGCGTGGGCGTCTTCCAGGCCGCGCTCCTCACCCCCGAACTGGCGCTGCGGCCCGTCCTCGCCGCGGCCGGAGTTGCCGCGCTCGGACTCGGGCTGCGTGCACTCGTGGGGCGTCGGCGCCGCGGCGCGGCATCCGCCGACCCGCCGTCAGGGCAGGCGCCTGCCGATCCACCCGGCGAGCAGGGCGTGCAGCAGCGGGATGCCGGACACGACGATCAGGACGGTGCCGAACACCGCATCGTCGGCACGCACAGTCAGGCCCCCGACGAACAGCGCGGCGAACAGCACCGCTGAGATCACCCGCCGCATCGTCCGCTCGAGGCTGCCGATGCGACGCTCGAGCCGCGGGTTCTGCACAGAGAGCCGGCCGTCCTCGATGCGGGTCGTGAGATCGTCGAGGCGCTGCGGCAGGCGCGCCGCCGTCCGCACCGCCGTCACCGCCTGCCCGGCGAACGCCTGGACGACGTTGCCGCCCTCCTGACGGATGAGCTCCCCGGCATACGGCTCGACCGCGTCCCAGATGTTGAACGCGGGGTTGAGCGAACTGCAGTTGCCGGAGACGAGCGACATCGCGCGGATGATCAGGAGGAAGTTCTCGGGGAACTGGAACGGCAGCGAGCGGACCACGTCGCCGAACTCGATCGCGAACGCCCGGAACTCCCGCGGGTCGACCTCCTGCAGCTCCGCGAAGCCCATCCCGCCGAATCGCGCGAAGAGCGTGGTCATCGCCCGCTCGAGCTCGGTCGTGTCGGCCGACGGCAGCAGGACGCCCACTTCGCGGATGCCGTCGACCATCCCCTTGCCGTCGCGGGATGCCGCGGCGATGAGCACCCGCCGGAGCCCTCGGCGCAGCCCGGGAGGCACTTCGCCCATCATCCCGAAGTCGATGAACGTGAGATGCCAGCCCGGACCGGTGCCGTCGTCCGCGGACGCGTCCGGCGTCACGAAGATGTTGCCCGGATGGGGATCGGCGTGGAAGAACCCGTCACGGAAAAGCTGGTCGAACATGACCGACGCGAACGCGATCGCAACCTCGGACGGGTCGATCCCCGCCGCCCGCAGCCCGTCGACGTCGTTGAGCTTGATCGCGGTGACATCCTGCAGCGTCAGCACGCGACGCGTCGTCCGCTCCCACACGACGTCGGGCACGCCGACCCGCCGGTCACCGGCGAAGTCGGAGGCGAAGTGCTCGGCGTTCGCGGCCTCGTTCAGATAGTCGATCTCCTCGAGCGACGTGGCCGCGAACTCCTCCACGAGCGCCGGCGCGTCCACCCGGTCGGACACGAGACGGATGCGACTGAGCCACCCGCCGACCTTGCGCAGGGCGCGCAAGTCGACGTCGACGATCTGGTCGATGCCGGGGCGCTGGATCTTGACCACGACCTCGCGGAGCCCGGACTGCTCGGCATCGGCATCCGACAGCACCGCCCGATGCGCTTGTCCGAGGGATGCCGCCGCCAGCGGCGCCGGGTCGATCCAGGCGTACGCGCGCTCGAGCGGCACGCCGAGCTCGGCTTCGGCGAGCGTCCGGATCGCTTCGAAGGGCACCGCGGGCACCTCGTCCTGGAGGCCCTCCAGCTCTTTCGTGATCTCGGGCGGGAGGACGTCCAGGCGCGAGGAGAGGAACTGGCCCACCTTGATCATCAGCCCGCCGAGGTCGACGGCCAGAGCGTGGAACCGACGGGCGATGCGAGTGAGGCGCGCCGCGCGACCGCGGGCGGACAGGGAACCGAGACCGATGCGCGGCAGGAACAGCTCGTACCACCACGCCTGGGCGAGATAGCGCGCGGCGAACCGCGTGATGCGGCGATAGCGTGCGCGCATCTCACCGGCGTCGGTCATCGGATCTCCAGGGGTGCGCGAAGCTCAGGGCCGACGTGCGGCGGGCACGGATTCAGTCTTGGGCGAGGATGGAGAAAAGCTTACGGCGCGCGTCATCGAGGACGGCGACGGCTTCCTTCACCTGCTCCGCGCTGCCGGAGCGCCCGACCTGAGCGACCGCCTGGGCAAGGTCGATTCCGGCCTTCGGGAGCGCCGTGGTCCGGCCGCTGTCGCTGAAGCCAATCCGGGAGCTCGAGCCCACCCACGGCGCCGACTTCTCCGCTGCAGCATCCGCGACTTCGCGTCCCTCTTCGGTGAGCGAGTAGGTCTTGCGGCCGCCGGATTCCTCGGCCTTGATGAGACCCTCGTCGGCGAGCAGCTGGAGCGTCGGGTACACCGAGCCCGGGCTCGGCTTCCAGCTGCCGCCGCTGCGCTCCTCGATCTGCTGGATGATCTGGTAGCCGTGCATCGGCTTCTCCGCGAGCAGCGCCAGGACGGCGCTGCGCACGTCGCCGCGACCCATCCGCGTGGATCCGCCGCCGACCTTCTGCTCGAACTGGCCACGGAGCTGCTCCATCGCCTCCCAGAGCCCCGCCATCGGCCAGCCCTGTCCGGAGCCGCGCGATCCTGCGCCTGCGCCGCTGCCGCCGAACCAATCGCCCATGTTCGAACCGCTCATGATGACCTCCTTCAGGCTGGCTCCGGCTGAGCTCAGCGATACTCAACGATATATCGCTCAGTATCGGCGAGGGGCGGTTCGGGGCAATCTGCCAGGTCAGCCGAAACGCTCCGCGGACGCCACCTGCTGGGCGACGCGGCGAAGGGCGAGCAGAAGCGGCTCGACGATCACCGATCCGAGGACGACGTATCGGACGGCCGCCTCCAGCGACTCCGTCGGAACCCCGGCGATCTCGGCGTCGGCGATCGCACGGATCGAACGGAGATAGACCGGCATGACGTCGGCAGGCACCTCGAACCCGGCCTGCTCGATCCCCTCGAGCGCGCGCGCGACCGCGCCGAGCACCTGCTGATCGCACATCCCCGGCCGCCACCCGAGACCTTCCGCCAGAGCCTCGGCGGCCGACAGATCGATCTCGCGATCCAGCGCCGGGGTGATCGCCGCGTGCGCGACTCCGAGGAGGTGGTGCGCCTCCGGGGGATCATCGAGAGCCGAGAGGACGGTGCGCGTCGTCGCGATACTGACCCCGGAGTCGACGAGCGCACGGACGAGGCGCAGGCGCTCGAGGTGAGCGGTCTCGTAGTCCGCCTGGGTCGCCGAGAGTCGCACGCCCTCGGGAACGAGCCCTTCGCGCAGGTAGTACTTGATCGTCGGCACTGCCACTCCGCTCCGGGCGGACAGCTCTGAAATCCTCATCGAGCCCCCTTGACTTCGATAGTAGCGCTATCCAATATAGATAGTAGAACTATCCAATCGGAGGAGGAGCCCCCGTGAGCAAGATCATGATCGGTCGTCATACCCATCAGCACGACGGCGAACTCGTCGTCTTCCACATCGGAATGCAGATCAACCGCTGGTGGCGACCCGACCTGTGGATGCCCGCGTTCACCGCGATGCCGCGCATGCTGCGCGAGCTGAGCATGGATCCGGACTCCGGTTTCCTGGGATACGAGCTGCTGATGGGCGCCGGCGGACCGTACGTCGTGCAGTACTGGTCCTCGATCGAGAAGCTCTACGCGTACGCGTCCGCACCGACGGCGGAGCATCGTCCCGCGTGGTCGCGATTCAACAAAGCGGTGCGCAAGGCGCCTGGGGCGGTCGGCATCTGGCACGAGACTTTCCTGGTCGATCGCGCCGAGAGCATCTACGTGTCGACGAAGCCGATGGGTCTGCCCAAGGCGACGCGCTCGGTGCCGATCGAGCGCAACCACGACCGCGCGCGGGCGCGCTTCGCCGACGGCCGGACGGCGGCGCCGGCCGCCTGACCGGCGCTCAGTTCGCGGCATCCGACACCGGTTGGCGCAGGATCGTGCGCAGCTTCGACGGGTCCGCGCGCCGCGGATCGCTCAGGTAGATCTCGTGGTGCCGCCCCGTCATCCGCAGCCCGCGAGACGGGATCACCTCCGCGTGCAGCTTCTGCAGCACCGGCCCCTCACTGTCGAACGACCCGACGTGAAGGGTCTGCACGCACCGGCCCTCCGACAGGGTTTCGAGCCGCACGCGCTCCGCAGCCGCCGACGCCGCCTTCGCGCGCCCCCCCGCGAACTGCTCCGCGGTGATCCAGTCGGGCGTCAGGATCATCGCGGTCCATTCCCATGCCGATTTGTCGCGCGCGGCGGTGAAGCTCTGCATGTCCTCCGCCCACCACAGCGCCTCGAGCGGCATCACGACGTAATCGCGATCGAGCTCCTTCTTGCTGAGGAACTTGAGCGGATAAGCGATCGAGTACAGCGCCGTGAGAGCCTCGCCGAACACCGGCCCGTTGGGATCGCCGCGCCCGTCGATCATGAGGAACCGCAACGGCGGCACGTCGACGGTGTCGAAGACGCCGGTGCGCGCGCGGTAGCCGACGATGTCCTTCTTCAGATCGACCTTCATGGATCTCACCTCCTGCGCGCGCGGACCCTTCGCACCACGACCGCCACGACGCGCCACCCCACGAGCGTGACGAGCAGCGTCAGGGTTGCGACGATGATGAACGCCAACGCGATGCCCTGACCGGATGCCGCACGCAGCAGCATGCCACCCACCACGGTCACGACCCACACCCCGAGTCCGGTCCGCACCGGCGCTGCGGGTCGCCGCCAGCCGAGCGTCACGAGCCAGCCGGCGACGAGCCCCGCCAGGAAGGGCCATGCGGTCCCCCAGAGCCCGGCGAGCACAGCGGAGTCGTGGCTCGCCCGCCCGAGTGCGGCGAACACGACGACCAGCACGGCGTCCAGACCGAACGCGAGGGCGACCGATCGGCGGGAGGGACGCGCGGTCACGCGTGCTGCTCCCGCGGCGTGAGTTCGGGCGTGAGCGCCTCCCGCTCGTCGAACACGAAGCACTCCCCCGTCCAGTGCGCGCCGCCGGCCGCCGCGAAGTAGCCGAGGATGCCTCCCTCCAGCTGAAGCGCCTCCACACCTTCGGACCGCAGGTACAGCGCGGCCTTCTCGCACCGGATTCCGCCCGTGCAATAGCTGACGACGGTCTTCCCCTGCAGGTCGTCGCGGTGGCGGGCCGCGGCAGCCGGGAACTGCGTGAACCGCTCGATGCGCCAGTCGACGGCACCGTCGAACGCGCCGTAGTCGACCTCGAACGCGTTGCGCGTGTCGATCAGGACGACCTCTCGTCCTCGATCATCCACACCGGCATCCAGCCATCGACGCAGCGTGAGCGGATCGACCGCCGGCGCGCGGCCTCCCGCGGGCTGGATCGTCGGGTGGTCCATACGGATGATCTCGCGCTTGACCTTCACGAGCAATCGTCCGAACGGCTGCTCGCGCGACCAGCTCTCTTTCGCGGCGAGCGCCGCGAACCGCTCATCGCGGCGCAGGTCGTCCAGGAACCCGCGAACGGCATCCGCGGCGCCGGCGAGGAACAGGTTGATGCCCTCTTCCGCCAGCAGAATCGTGCCCTTGAGCCCGCTCGCCTGGGCACGCTCGCGCAGCACGGGCTGCAGCGACGCCGGGTCGGCGATCCGCATGAAAAGGTACGCCGAGACGTTCAGGACCGAAGACACCGCACCAGCGGACGTCGCGTCCTGCGGCGTCCCCGGCCGCCGGACGCCGCGTACACTCCGAGCGTGACCGTACACGCACCCCTCGAACCCGGCCGGTACCGCCACTTCAAGGGCGGCGAATACGAGGTGATCGGCACGGCGCGGCACAGCGAGACCGAGGAAGAGCTGGTCGTCTACCGGGCGCTCTACGGCGAGGGCGGCCTCTGGGTACGCCCCCGCGCGCTGTGGGACGAGCCGGTGCACCGAGACGGATACGACGGGCCGCGGTTCCGACGCGAGGACTGAGCGGGATCCGGCCCCCGAGCCGATAAAGTACGACTCGAAACGCCCATGCGAACTCGCCGCGCACCCGAATGGACGACACGATGGCAGGTCTCTCGCGACGCCAGTTCCTGGCGCGTACCGCTCTGCTGGCTGCCGCGACCGGGGTCTCCTTCGACCGGCTCGGGCCGCTTCTGCACGCCGGGTCCGTCCGCGCGGCATCCGCCGTCGACGTGCCGACGACGCTCGCTCAGACGATCCTGCAGGGCGGCGTGCAGAAGGGCCGCTACCGCACGCTCGTGACCGGTCCCGGCGAGCCGTACATTCCGCGGCTCGACGTCCTGCGCGCGACCGCGAACCCCGACCGCGCCGCCGCGAGACGCTCGCTGCTGTACCTGGGCCATCTCTCGGATCTGCACGTGATCGACGCGCAGTCCCCGGGTCGCATCGAGCCGATGATCGTCCAGGACCACTCCGCGTGGGGGTCGGCCTTCCACCCGCAGGATCCGATGAGCGTCCACACGACCGCGGCGATGGTCCGCGCGTTCTCGGACGCGCGGTACAGCCCGCTGACCGGTGCGCCGATGAGCGCCGCGATCGTGACGGGCGACAGCGCCGACATGCACTCGCACCTCGAGCTGCGGTGGTACATCGATCTGATGGACGGGCTCACCGTGAATCCGGCGAGCGCCGGCGCGACCTACCAGGGCGTGCAGGCGTGGGCGGAAGCCGTGTGGGCGTACCGGCCGAAGGATCCCGCCGGCGGTGCGTTCGGAGAGTACGGGTTCCCGACGCTGCCGTCCCTGTTGGCCGAGGCCATCGCGACCCCGGTGCCTTCGGTCGGCCTTCCCGCACCCTGGTACGCGGTGTACGGCAATCACGACACCCTGCTGCTGGGCACGTTCGACCTGAGCCCGCCGCTGCACGCCCTGGCGATCGGCGGCCGGAAGTCGTACACGCTCGAAGCGACGGCCGGCAGCGTCCTGGCAGGGTACGCCGCGACCGGGAGCGCCCTGCAGCAGGCCGGCGACGCGCTCGGTCTCGCGCTCGGGCGCAGCGGCTTCCGATCCGTGCCGGCCAATCCCGCGCGGCGCCTGTTCGAGCAGCGCGAGTTCATGGCCGAGCACTTCCGCACCGAGCCCACTCCGGGCCCGGTTGGACACGGCTTCACGCAGCGCAACCTCGACACCGGCGAGACGTGGTGGAAGACCGACCTCAGCCCGCATGTCCGAGCGTTCGGCCTCGACACGTGCAACCAGGTCGCCGGCCCCGACGGTGCCGTGCCGGACACGCAGTTCCGCTGGCTCGAGAAGGAGCTCGAGCAGGCGCAGGCAGAACAGAAGCTCGCGCTGATCTTCAGTCACCACAACAGCCTGACCCTCGAGAACCGGGCGCAGCGCCCCGGAGAGACCGAGGTGCTGCACGGCGCCGAGGAGTTCATCGACCTGCTGCTGCGCTTCCCCGTCGTGGTGGGGTGGCTGAACGGCCACACCCACCTGAACCAGATCCTCGCCCACACCTCCTCCTCGGGCGGCTTCTGGGAGATCACGACCGCGTCGTGCATCGACTTCCCCCAGCAGCAGCAGGTGGTCGAGATCGTCGACAACCGCGACGGGACCCTGTCGCTGTTTACGACCGTGCTCGATCACGCCTCCCCCGCGGTGCCCGGCACCGGCGGCTCCTCAGCGGATCTGGCCGCCCGCAGCCGCGAGTTCGCGGCGAACGACTGGGCCGAGAGCCCCGACATGCGTCGCGGGTCGCCGCTGGATCGCAACACCGAGCTCCTGCTGAAGGCGCCGTTCGACCTGTCGAGGATCACGGATGCCGCCCTGGAGGCCCAGCACATGACCGAACGCGCGCGCATCGTCGCCTACGAGGACAGGATCGACGCATGAGCGGTCGCACGCGAATCCCGTTCGCCCTGCTCGCGGCGGGCGTCCTCCTGCTGACCGGATGCTCGCAGGTCGCGGCGATCGCTCCGGTCGGCGGGGATCACCTCGCGGAGGTCCGCTTCGCGGCGATCGACGTGCTGGTGGCATCCGGTACCGAGCTGCTCACGGCTCCGGACTGCACGACCGAGTCCGACGGCGCGATCTCGTGCACCGGCGAGACGCTCGCTGGCGAGGGCATCACCGTGCTCTCCCCCGCCGACGACCCGGCCTCGGTCACGGTCACGGTCGGCGACGTTGTGCTCTACCAGGGCAGCATCCAGGAAGCCCTCGAGAAGGCGCTGAGGCCCGCCGGATGAGCGCCTGGCGCATCGTCGCGCGGGGCTGGCGCGTCTTCGTCCCCGTCGTCCTGATCAATGCCGTCGTGCAGGCGGCGACCGTCGCGCCCGCGCTCACCCCCGAGCCGGGCGCGGGATTCCTCGCGCTCGCCGCCGCCTCGTTCCTCGCGTTCAGTGCCGCGTCGGCGGCCGTCGCGGTCGCGGCTCGTGCCGCCGTCGTCGGCGGGCGGATGCCGTGGCCGCGCTGGTGGGTGTGGTTCGGGTCCGTCCTCGCGGTGCTCGCGATGACGGCATCCGCTCTGCTGAGTCCGATCGCCGTGCCGTTCGCCGCGGTGCTCGCCCTCGTCGTCATGCCCGGGATCGCCGCCGGAGACGGGCTCGCGGGCGTCCGGGTGTTCGCACGACGGCCGTGGCGGGCGATCCTGCTCTCGATCGGCTCGCTGCTCTCGATCGTCGTCCTCTGGGTCGGCGCGCTGCTGCTCGGCTTCTTCATCACCGGAGCGATCGCGGCGTTCGCGACCTGGCTCGTGAGCGGTGCGATCGCTGTGGTACTCGTCGGCGCCTGGACGAGTCTGGTGTCAGAGACGGCTCGCGCAGGGCACGCACAGCACGGCAGCCGGCCGTAGCCGCAGACGCTCGATCGGGATCGGCTGACCGCACGAAACGCAGATCCCATACGACCCCGCGCGCCGCCGCTCGAGGGCGACGTCGAGATCCGCGAGCTCCTTCTCGGCATCCGCCCGCTGGCCCTCCGCCCGTGACCACTCCGTCGACAGGGTGGACCCCTCCGGATCGTGCTCGTCGTCGTCGTTGGCGCCGGCGCGCGCGGCGCGGATGACGTCGAGCCGCTCCTGCAGCGCGGCGAGCCGCTGCCGGACGTCGTGCAGCGCCTCCGCGATCAGAGCGTCGAGGTCATCGTCGGGGGCGCTCACCCGATCGCATCCGAGATCGGGACGTCGCCCGAGTTGAAGCGGATCGTCCGCCCGATCGTGGCGGGGGTGGCGAGCACGTCCGCGATCACCGCCGCGACGTCCGCGCGCGGGACCGAAGCCGACTCGGCGGCACCGACGTCGATCCGACCGGTCGGCTCGTCGAGGGTCAGCGCGCTCGGGGCGAGGATGGTGGCGGACAGCGCGCTCTTGCGGAGGTGCGCGTCGGCGGCCGCCTTGGCCTCGGCGTAGGCGAAGAAGGCGTCGTCGGGGTCGACGCCGTGGTCGGGACCCGCGCCGAAGTAGGACACCATGACGTAGCGGTCGACCCCCGCCCGCTCCGCCGCATCCATGGAGCGGATCGCCGCGTCGCGGTCGACCGCGTACGTGCGCTGCGGGCTGCCGCCCCCGGCGCCGGCGGACCACACGATCGCATCCTGCCCGGCGAACAGATCGGCCAGGTCCGCGATGGAGAGGGTCTCGACGTCGGCGACGACGCCCGTCGCGCCCGCGGACTCGACGTCGATGACGTGATCGGGGTTCCGCACCACGCTGGTCACCTCGTGCCCTCGCTCGGCGAGCAGGGGGGCCAGCAGCAGGGCGATCTTTCCGTGCCCGCCGATGATGAGAATGCGCGACATGAGTGCCTCCGATCGGTGAGCTTCCACGCTACGTCGCCACGGCCGTCCGCGGGGCGCAGTACGCGCTCAGCGCACGAGCCGGCGGGCGACGGCCGAGATCTGATCGGGGCCGACGCGGCAGCATCCGCCGACCAGTCGCGCCCCGCCGGCGGCCCAGTCGCCGGCATGCGCGGCGATCTCGGATGCCGACCCCGACCAGGCGCGCTCCTGCGCGTGCCAGAGCTCGCCGCTGTTGGGGTAGACGACCCCGGGAAGTCCGCCGCCGGACGCCCGCAGCGCGGCGAGCGCCCCGGTGATCTCGGCCGTGTCGCAGCAGTTCACTCCAGCCGCGACGATCTCAGGGACGCCGGCGGCGAGCGCGAATGCGTCCGCGAGGTCATCGCCCGCGCGCAGTCTGCCGTCTGCGACCGTGACGCTGACCCAGGCGGGGATGCCGATGCCGTCGAGTTCGGCCGTGATCGCCTCGACTTCGACGAGAGAGGGCACGGTCTCGATCGCGAGGACGTCCGGCGCCGCAGCGGCGAGCGCGGCGAGCCGCGGCCGATGCCATTCGCGCAGCTCGTCGACGGTCCGCCCGTACGCGCCGGTGTACTCGCTGCCGTCGGCGAGCGCTGCGCCGTACGGTCCGACGGATGCCGCGACCCACGCCTCGTCGGCGCCGAGTCCCGCGTCCTCGCGCGCCTGTCGCGCGAGTTCCACGCTGCGATGCAGAGCCCGCTCGACGTCGGCGTGGTCGAATCCGGCGGCCGCGAGACCGGTGTGGCTCACCTGGTACGACGACGTGATCGCCACCCGCGCGCCCGCGTCGAAGTACTCGCGGTGAGCGCGCCGGATGGCATCGGGGTCTTCCAGGAGGAGCCGGGCCGACCACAGCGACGAACTCATGTCGTGGCCGTGCGACTCCAACAGGGTTCCGAGACCGCCGTCCAGCACGATGGGGCCGACGGCGAGGGCGGCGACGAAGGAGGACATCGCGTCAGTCTAGAAGCGGCGTCGTTCCTGCTTACGCCCAGCGTTGCCTATGAGCTCGCTGTGACGGGCCAATTCTTAGTGGCTCCTCAGAATCCGCTCTCCACGATGAACCCATGACCACTCTCGCTCCGCGGACGCACACGATCCCGGTATCCTCCGTGTCCGCTCCCCCGGCGCCGGCTGTGCCGCTCGTCCACCGCCCTGCGCGGCGCGCCCTCTGGCATGCTGCGGCGACCGCGGTCATCTGGCTCACGAGCCTGTTCGTCGTCGCGCTGTGGGTCGCCGGCGGCGGGGTGACGGCCACCCTGGGGTTCGACGGCGAGACCCTTACGACACTCGGACGACTGACGGGCCTCGTCGGCGCGAACCTCCTGCTCTATCAGGTCCTGCTCATGGCGCGGATCCCGCTGTTCGAGCGCGGCTTCGGGCGTGACGCGATCACCCGCATGCACCGCTTCGTCGGATTCTGGTCGTTCTGGCTCATGGGAGCGCACATCGTGCTCCTCGTCCTGGGCTACGCCGCGACCGCGGCCGTGAACCCGTTCGTGCAGCTCTGGGAGTTCATCTGGGAGTACCCCGGAATGCTGCTCGCCACGGCGGGAACGCTCCTGATCCTGCTCGTCGTCGTCACCTCGATCCGCCGCGCGCGGAAGAAGCTGCGCTACGAGTCCTGGCACCTGCTGCACCTGTACGCGTACGTCGGCGTCTTCCTCGCGCTGCCGCACCAGCTGTGGACAGGCGCCGACTTCCTGTCCTCGCCCGCGGCGACGGTCTACTGGTGGACGCTCTGGGCGCTGGCGGCGGCATCCGTCCTGGTCTTCCGGGTCGGCATCCCGCTGGTCCGCTCCGCACGGCACGGCGTACGGGTGCACGCGGTCGAGCCCGACGGCGAGAACGGCGTGACCGTGCACATGGCGGGACGCGACCTGCACCGCCTCGGCGCACGGGGTGGCCAGTTCTTCGTGTGGCGCTTCCTCGACGGCGCCGGCTGGACGCGCGGCAACCCGTTCTCCCTCTCCGGCGCGCCCGACGGCCGGTCGCTGCGGATCTCGGCGCGCATCGCCGGCGACGGCACGCAGCGCCTGACCCGACTGCGCCCCGGCACCCGGGTGCTCATCGAGGGGCCCTACGGGCACATGACCGGCGACGCGCGGAAGGGGTCGAAGCTGCTCCTGATCGGCGCCGGCGCCGGAGTGGCGCCGCTCGTGTCGCTCCTGGAGGAGCAGGCGTACCGCCCCGGCGACGCGATCCTGCTGACCCGTGACCACACCGAGCGCGACGCGCTCCGCCAGGGTGCGATCGCACGCCTGGTCGCCGAGCGGGGTGTGCGTCACGCCGCGCTGTCCGGTCCCCGCAACCCCGGCGCATCGTCGTGGCTGGATGCCGGTCACGCGGCGTGGCGGGGACCGGACCTCATCCGCTACCTCGCCCCCGACATCGCAGCCTACGACGTGTACGTGTGCGGCCCCGTCCCGTGGATGGACGCCGTGATCCGCGACCTGAAGCAGGCGGGCGTCCGGGGCGACCGCATCCACTCCGAAGCCTTCACCATCTGAGCCCGCTCGAGGAGCACACCATGAAGAGAATCGTCTACGCCGTCCTGGCCACCCTCAGCGGTCTGGTCCTGCTGTTCAGCTACCGTACCTCCCTCGACGCGGTGCAGCCTCTCGCCGTGGCGGACACGGGTGCCACCACCGGCACGAGCGCGGCCCCGAGCACCGGGACGCAGAGCTCGGACGACGAGTCGACCGAGTCCGGCGACGATGAGTCGAGCGAGGGTGGCTCGTCCTCCTCGAGCGGCTCCACCTCGAGTTCGTCCGGCTCGTCCTCGTCCTCCGGATCGACGACCGCCGCGAGCGGCTTGACCGACGGCACGTACACCGGTGGCGCGGCGAACACGCGCTACGGCGCCGTCCAGGTGCAGATCACCGTGTCCGGAGGCGTCATCACCGACGTGCAGGTGCCGCAGTACCCGAACAGCAACCGCGAAGACCAGCAGATCAACGCCCGCGCTCTGCCGACCCTGATCGCCGAGACGACGCAGGCGCAGAGCGCGCAGATCGACATGGTGTCGGGCGCGACCTACACCAGCCAGGGCTACATGGCCTCGCTGCAGAGCGCGATCGACCAGGCGAGCGCCTGATGATCGCGACCGGCGCCGCGGCCCTCACCCGTTCGGTGCGCGTGGAGGAGATCATGGGGATGCCGATCAGCATCCATGTGCTCACCGGGGGCGTCCCCGACGCGGAGACTGAGCAGTCGATCGCGGCGTGCTTCGCGGAGCTGCGTGACATCGACCGCGTGTTCTCGACGTACCGCGCCGACTCCGACATCAGTCGCATCGCCCGCGGCGAGCTGACTCTGCGGGATGCCGATCCCCGCGTCGCCGAGGTGGAGGCGGCGTGCCGAGCGGCGGCGATCGAGACCGGCGGCCTGTTCTCCGCCACGTGGAACGGCACGTTCGATCCGACCGGATTCGTGAAGGGCTGGGCCGTGGAGAGCGCCGCGCGGCGCCACCTCGCGCCGCTGCTCGGCACCGTCGATGCGGTCGGCATCAACGCCGGAGGCGACGCGCAGCTGTTCACCGCCGGCGGCTCGGCGTGGGTGTGGAACGTGGGGATCGCCGATCCCCGCCATCCGGGACGGGTGATCGCGACGCTCCCGGTGCGCACCGGCGCCGTCGCGACCTCCGGGTCGGCGGAGCGCGGCGCGCACATCATCGATCCGCGGACGGGCTCTCCGGCTCGCGGCGTCCTCAGCGCGACGGTGGTCGATGCGAGTCTCGCCCGGGCCGACCTCTGGGCGACGACCGCGGTGATCGCAGGCTTCGAGGACCGCACGTGGATCCCGCGCGCGGGCACGCGGACCGGCATCCTGATCGCCGACGACGGTCGCGTCACCCGCTGGCTCGACGGAACCTCCGTCGACGTCGTCCCGCCGGGGATGCTTCTCGGCTGACTCGGTCAGGACGCGAGGGGCAGCCGCAGCAGGAACGTCGTCCCGGCAGCCGAGGTGCTCTCCACCTCGACACCGCCACCCGCCCGCACCGCGACATCGCGGACGAGGGAGAGCCCGAGGCCGAAGCTGCGCCGGCGGCCGCTCTCGGCCGACCGTGAGAACCGTTCGAACACGTCCGCCGGGGCGATCCCGCGGATGCCGGAGCCGCGGTCGGCGATCCGGATCGCCGCCGCGCCGCCCTCGCGGGCGACGCGGACAGCCACCTCCGCCCCGCTCGGCGAGTGCTGGATCGCGTTGTCCAGCAGCGCCACGATGACCCGCGTCAGCGTGACGGAGGGCAGGGTGACCGTGAGCGGACCCGTCGTCTCCGTCCGCACCGACACCTCCGCCTCGAACGCGAGGGGCTGCACGGACTGCACTGCGCCCGCGACGGCGTCGTCGACGGATGCCGGGGCTTCGGCGCTCGCGCCGCCTTCGGCCGCGAGCAGCAGGTCGCTCAGCACGTCGTTCATCATCGCGGCATCCGTCCGCAACTCCTGGAGCGTCCCGTCGATCGGCTCGCCGCGCTCGTGTCGGCGCTGCAGGAGCTGGATCCGGCTCGTGAGGGCCGTCAGCGGGGTGCGCAGTTCGTGCGACGCATCCGCGACGAAGTTGCGCTGCAACCGGAGCGCTTCGCCGAGGGGCCGCACCGATCGCCGTGCCGCGAACCAGGCGACGGCGGCGAGCAGCACGACGCCGATCACCCCGAGGACGATCACCGCGGGAAGGATCCGGTCCGCATCGATCACGAAGTCGTCGCCGCCGCCCGGCCGAGGGAATCCCCCGTCGTGCTCGCCGACCTCTGGTCGCCGATTGAGCACGATGACGGCCAGGAGCAGTCCGACCCCTCCGGCGATGATCAGCGCGGAGGCGACGGCGACGGTGAGACCGATGGACACCGCGGCGCGTCGCACCCGCGTGCGGTCGTCCTGCACGGTCACGAGGGGTTCCCCGCCCGATAGCCGCGAGCGCGGACGGTCTCGATCATGTCGCGGGTCGACTTCCGTCGGACGTAGTGCACGTACGTGTCCACCGAGCTCGTCGTCTCGCCCTCGCGGAAGACCGAGCGCAGGATCTCCTCCCGCGAGAACACATGCTCGGGGCTCGCGCTGAGGAGTTCGAGGAGCGCGGTCTCGGTCGCGGTCAGGGCGATGCGGTACCCGCTCGGGTCGTACAGCGCCTGCGACGCGGGCGTGAACGTCCACTCCCCCAGACGCCGGCGCCCGGCATCCGCATCGAAGCCGCGCCGCAGCGAGCGCAGCCGCGCGAGCAGCTCTTCGAAGTCGAAGGGCTTCACGAGATAGTCGTTCGCTCCCCCGTCCAGGCCGCTCACGCGGTCGTCCACCGACCCGAGTGCGGTCAGCATCAGGATGGGTGTCGTAATGCGCGCGGTCCGCACGGCGCGGATGAAATCGACTCCGTCCATGCCGGGCAGACGCCGGTCGACGACCATGACGTCGTAGCGTCCGTTCAGCGCGAGCTGCAGTCCCGCCTCGCCCGTGGTCGCGTAATCGACGCGGTACGCCTCGGAGAGCACCTCGACGGTCATCGCAGCGATGCGCGGATCGTCCTCGACGTACAGCAGCGCGCCGCGAGCGGCATCCGCGTCCTCCGCCATCGTGCACCTCCCCGTCGGACTGGCTCCGAGACTACGACCCGAGCTGATGCACCGCCTGTGACGACCCATCGGTTTCGACGGATTCCGACCTGTCGGACCGGATCGCTGATTGACTGGACAGATGGCGCAGGTCGCGATGTTCCCTCTCGGAACGGTCCTCTTCCCGCACACGCCCCTGGCTCTGCGGATCTTCGAGGAGCGCTACCTCGTGATGCTCGGCCGACTCCTCGAAGACGACGACCCGCAGTTCGGCGTCGTGCTCATCGAACGCGGCAGCGAAGCCGGCGGCGGCGACCAGCGCTTCGGCATCGGCACGATGGCGCGCATCACGAACGTCATGGCGGCCGAGAAGGACATCCACCTGATCGCCGTGGGCGGCGCGCGAGTCGAGGTGAGCGACTGGAGCGAGGACGAGCCCTATCCGACCGCGTTCGTACGAGAACTGCCCCCTCTCGTCTGGGACGACGCGCTCACTCCGCTGCGCAACGAGGCGGAGCGAATCGTGCGGCGGGTGCTCTCGCGGGCCGCGGAGTACAACGAGGTGCAATGGGACGCGAACATCGAGATCTCCGATGATCCGCTCGAATCCAGCTGGCAGCTCGCGGCGATCGCACCGCTCGGCCAACTCGATCAGCTGCGACTGCTGCGATCGACCACGCTGGGCGGCCTGCTGCGCGAACTCATCGACCTCACCCTCGCCGCCGAACCGGTGCTCACGGCGACTGCCGACGACGCGGCGTTCGACCAGGCGCTGCTGAATCTCCTCGAGGAAGAGGACGGCGGCGACACCGGGGATGAGGACTGACCGGGGAATCCTTTGCGCGTGGCGCCTCCGTCGGTTCACCTAAGCTCGACTCACGCTCGAACTGGTCGACGAACGGCGACGGCGGGTCTTGCCGATGTCGGCGCCCTATCGGACGATGGCGAGATGTTGAGCATCGGGACCATCGTGCTGAGCGTTGAGGACATCGGGCGCGCGGGTGACTTCTGGCGAGCGGCATTGGGATACGTGAATCGGAGTGAACCGTCTGAGGATTGGGTGATCCTCGACCCGGCAGACAAGGCGAAGTGGCATGAACCGGGTACGAGCATCGCCTTGTCCGTAACGGGATACCCGCAGCACTATCCGCCCCGCATCCATCTCGATCTCTACGCGCAGGATCAGGCGGGCGAGATCCGCCGCCTGATCGCGCTTGGTGCACAAGAAGTCGACTGGCACGGCTATCCGCCCGATGCCGACTACGTGGTCCTCGAGGACACCGAGGGCAACCGCTTCTGCGTCGTCGCCGTGAGCGATCACGTCACGGTCTGATCGACCGCTCCCTGACGGCGCCGGCGACGTGACGTTCCACGGCATCACTGTCCGGGGAACATGGCTCCGATGACGAGCTCGATCGCCGGGCGGATCGGAGCATCAGGTGCGATCGTGAGTCGGTTGACGATGAGTCCCGCGGACACCGCAAAAAGGGTCGTGGTGGCGAGCTCAGGGTCGGTGGCGCGGAGGGACAGCATGATGTCACGGACCTGCGTTTCGAATCGCGATCTTTCGACGCGCAGCGAGGGCTGCCGGTTCGGGGTCGCCGTCGTTTCGAGGAAGAGTGCGTACCGGGCTCGTGTGCGTGCCGCGTGGCGGCCGGTCGCGTCCTCGAGAAGGGTGGCGATGGCGTCGACCAGGTCGTCGACGGTGCTCACGCGGGCGAGGCCTTCGGTGAGGTCGCCGCGTTCTTGATCGGCGATCCACGCCACCACCCCGGCGACGAGCGCGTCACGAGTGCGGAACCAGTTGGAGGTCGAGCCCCGCGGAAGCGCAGCGGCGGCATCGACGCGAGCGTGGGTGAGCGCCCGCACCCCCTGCTCACCGACAAGACGGACGGCCGCGGCGAGCGCACGGTCACGGGTGCTGGGCATCTTCGAACTCTATACTACATTCGTAGTGACACAGGACTACGAAAGTAGTAGTCTTCCGCTATGGCCTACATCGTGGTGCTGGCCTGGGCGGTCCAGGCAGCGTTCGGACTGTCGCTGCTCACCTCGTGGGCGCGGCGCGCCCGCGGGCAGAACGCGGAACTCGTGCTCCCGCACATCCTCATGATGGTCGCGTTCCTCGTGCCCTGGTCATTGTTTCTCGCGACCAGTGCCGTCGCATGGGGGTGGCTCGGGGTGGCCATCCTCCTCACCTTCATCGGCTTCGGTGACGCCACGATGGTGCGACGCTCGCGAAAAGTCACCGGCCAGACGAACCCCTCTCTGCGCGATTACGTACCCGCGGTCAAGGTCGCCCTGTCAGGGCGGCTCGGATGGCGAGTGATCGTGCACGCCCTGATGGCGCCCGTCGTCCTCATCCCTGCCATCGTCGTCTGCATCGCCGCGACAGCCGCCGCCTGACAGGATACCGCCGGGACACCGCCATCGCCGGCGAACGAAAGCCGGCACGGTTTGGGGAGAAGGATGCCGACTACCCTCGGCCTTCGAGGGCGACCAGCATGTCCTCCCCGCGTGCAGTCAGCCGCACGGCCCGGCTGGTGACCCGTCGGGTCACCCACTCCTCCGTTTCGAACGTCGCGAGCACCTGCGCGCCGAGTTGTCCGGCGACGTGCGGCTGCCGGCTGCTCCAGTCCAGGCAACCACGCGCCCAGGGTCGTGCTCCTCGTGGTGGCCGCAGGTTCAGCGCGTCGACGAGCCCTCCCTGAGGAAACGGCGACGGCGCATTAGCGCTCTGACCCACGGCGAGTTGCGTCACAAGTCCCGAACGGGTGAGAAGATCGGTGATTCGCATACCGAGATCGCCGGCGAGGTGGTCGTAGCAGGTTCGGGCGCGGCGGAGATCGGCCGAGATGGTCGACTGACGAAGAGAGCGCACTTCGCGAAACGGTGCGATTCCCTGCAGCGCCTCCACCGCCCGGGCGGCGCCTTCGCCAGCGAGACGGTAGAACCTGTTCCGGCCACGTTGCTGAACATCGAGGAGTCCCGCGTCCATCAGAATGCGAAGGTGCTCGCTGGCGGTCGAGGCGGACACGCCCGCCACGCGCGCAAGATCGCTCGCGGGTATCTGACGATTGCCGAGGAGTGCGGACGCGATCAGGGCACGCGCGGGGTCACCGAGCGCACGCGCGGGTACTGAGATGTCGGGCTCTCCACTCATGCTCCTATGCTCCAGCGAGCGCCTCGCGTGCGCGCCCTACGTCATCGACGACGAGCACTTTGCGGTTGTCGTGGTCGCTGTACTGGATGTGAAGCGTGACTCCCGCATCGACGAGGACTTGCATCATGCGCCCCAGGGCACCGGGAGCATCCGCATCCAACTCGGCTACCACCACGGGGCGCACGAACGGCGTACCGAGTCCTGCCTCGACGAGCGCGAGAACGGCGGCGTCTCTATCGGCGATGAGGTAGTGGGCTGTGCCCGACCACATCCCGCCACCCTCGAGGCCGACACCAGCGCCGCCGAGCGCACGTCCGATCAGTACAAGCGATTCGGCTCCGTGAGGAGCTGGGATCTCGATGTCGAACATCACACCGTCTCGATCGAGGGCTCAACGATGACGTCCGCCCCGAGGCTGTTGGCGACGTAGCACTGGTCGTGCGCTTTGCGCACCAGCCTCCCCACCCGGTAGGCGCTGGCGCCGTGGACGACGATCCGCGGGCGAAGGACGATGTTGGTCAGCCGCATCGGAAGGTCTTCACTCGACATCTCGCCGGATGCCGCATCCTCATACTCCAAGACTTCCACCCCTGCATGAGCCGCCACTGCGAGGAACGAGAGCAGCTGGCACGAGCTCGCGGCGGCGACGACGAGCTGTTCCGGGTTGGGAAGACCAGGGTCGCCGTGAAAAGCGGCATCCGCGCTCATCGTCAACACGCTGCCCGCAACGGCTACCTCGTGGCGACGCCCGTAGTTCTCGTAGGAGTCCGTTCGGCCCTGCCAGTTCAATGTGCTCTCGTACAGATGAGTGGTCATGTCGAGAGGTTAGAACCGCAATACTTCGGTGCAGACCGAAGTGTCGAACCGAGGAGCTCCCTATGCTGCGCCGATTTCCTCGCCGCAGCTGACTGCGGTGGCTTTCTCACGCGGTAGTGGACCGACGATGGGCGCGCGATCGAGCCGCTTCATGCGCATCCCGCAGCAGCGAGACGACAAGGCCCGATGTCGAGGTCGCCGGGTTGACCACCGACACCCAACCCGCGGCCCCGTACACCGGGTGCGAAACGAATACGTCGGCATCCGCGGGGCTCGCACCATCTTGGACAATGTGGACTGCGCGGTCGCGTCCGACGTGGATGTTCACGCGGAATCGGCCAGGCTCGTCGAGTCTCGATTCCTCGTCATCCGGGTAGTTCTTCGTCACGATCGTCCCGTACGGCTGCATCCGGTCAGGCATCACCCCATCCGGGGCGTAGTAGAAGAACGCATCACCCCACGCCAATTCCGGTGATCCGCTCCCCTCGCCCGGAATGATCACGAGCACACCCTCGAAACCGCTGACGACATCGACGATCTCATTCATCTCCATCCCTCAATCGTCACCTTCACGTGCTTGTGTGGAGATTGCACCGAGGGGAGCTGCGATGACGAACCTGAAGTCTCAAGAGCCGGGACTCACAACAGTTGCCGTTGCCCGGTCTGTGGGCTACTCCACTCAACAGGTCCGTGATCTCGAACGGCTGGGCGTTCTCCCCGCGGCCGAGCGCGGTGCGAACGGATACCGGCGATACCAGGAGCGCCACGTCATCGCGCTGCGTGCATATCGTGCCCTGGCCGCCGCGATCGGCCCTGTGCCGGCGCGACAGCTGATGCCCACGCTCATCCACGGCACTCTGGAGGCCGCGGCCGAGGCGATCGACGACCTGCACGCTCAGCTCGCCCGCAGTCGGCACGAGATTCGTGAAGCACGTCGCGGTCTGGATGCCGTTCTCGCCGACACCACCCATGTCTTCGACGACAGCGACTCCATGACGATCAGCGAGCTCGCAGAAGCTCTCGGCGTTCGCTCGTCGGCACTGCGTCATTGGGAGCACGAAGGACTCGTCAACCCCGACCGGATCAGCCGCTCGCAGACCCGTCGGTACAGCGCTAGGGCCATCACTGAGGCGCGGATCGTCGCAGCGCTCCGCGCTGGTGGCTATCGCATCCCGCGGATATCGAGCGTCCTCGCCCAACTGCGCGAACAGGGGCTGACGACAGAAGCACGGTCGCTTCTCGACGAACGACTGTCAGACCTCGCCCATCGCAGCCTCGCCCTCCTCGAGGGGTCAGGACGACTCCACACCCTTCTCAGGGAGCAGCGGCAGTCTGCAGGGGGCTAGTCACGACCGCGAGCCGGTCACTCACCGAACTTCCCTCGGGTGTCTTGGGGCACGGGACGGAAGCGGCTGCCAAGAGTCCAGCAGCCGGAAGGGTGTTGATGGCCAGGCCCGGATGCAGCGCAGTGCCGGCGATCATCGCGACCGCTGCAACGCCCAGGACGAATCGCGCGCCAGGTCCCGTCAGCCGGTCGTTCAGCCGACCAAACGCCGCGCATCCATGTGCTGTTCATGCCACCACGTCCTGCCGCCGTCGTTGGAACACCAACCGTCCCAGGCGAAGGATTCCGGTGCGATGTCGCTGAAGGTCCACCTCACACGACGGCCGTCAGCCTGTACTCCGTCGAGCTCGATCCTGTCCTCGGAAGCCCTCGCGGTGAGAACGACATGTTCGTCCGCGCGCGGGCAGAACCAAACCACACGCCATCCGATCCGCGAGTCCCACGTGCGGACGGTCGTACCCAGTGCGGACCCACTCGCATCGACAATCACGTCCTGGATTCCTCGACCACCGATGATCCAGTCGAAGCTCCACAGCAAATCGCTCTTTGACCAGGTCCCGGCAGACTCGCTGTAGAGCGCGTTGCGGATCTCCCACTCACCGACGAATCGCCCGAACAGGGCGAGCTCGGAAGCGATCTCGGGTGCCGGCCCGTCTGCGGCCAGACTCCGCTGCATGCTCACGGACACAACCTACTCACCGACGCGACAGCGGCGAGCGTCTTCGACGACACGGATGCCGGTCGCCGTGCCTGCGCTCAGAGGCAGAAGCACGCACGCGACGCCGGCGAACCAGCCCGGCCCAACCCGGAGGTTCAGCATCCGGTCGGGTCCCGGCCGCGCTTACCAGCCCATCGTGCCCGGCTCGCCCTTGAAGGGCCCGACGATCTCCGACGTGATCCACCCGCCGTAGAACCCGCCGGGCTGAGGCACCACGATTTCGCCGTCGACCGTGCATCGATCCATCCGCCCGGCGTACACGGCCACACGGTCTCGCAGCAGCTCGTACCCGGGCGACGGGGTCGGATAATTCCACGCCGCCCCCTCGGCGGTCAGCCCGCCGCCGACGACGTCGAAATAGCGTGCGGCACCCTTGAACTCGCAGAACGACGAACCGCGCGCCGGCACGAGCGCACCGTCGGCGAACGCAGCGATCGGCACGTAGTAGACCGGCGGATGGCTGGTCTCGAGAACACGGACGACATCGCCCGTGTCGAGGATGCGCTGTCCGCCGAGATCGATCGTCACACGCTTGTCGACGCGCTCGATGCGAGGTGGACGGGGGTAGTCCCAGACGGATTCCTGGCCGGGGCTGACGGGAAGACGGATCGGGCGAGCCATGTATCAACGGTACGCACGAACGCCGGGGCGAGGGCCGTCAGCGCACGTCGCCGTCCACGTACACCCAGCGGCCCCGCAGCCTGACGAATCGGCTGCGCTCGTGCAGGGCTCCCCGGTCACCGTCCTGGATCCACTCCGCGCGGAACTCCACGACACCGGTGTCGCCGTCCGCAGGCGGGGCGTCGATGATCTGCAGGCCCGTCCACTGCACGTCAGGATCGATCGCGATCTCCTCCGGACGCGTACGCGGGTGCCACGATCGCGCGAGGTGTGCCGTGTCCCCGACGACGAAGGCCGTATAGCGCGAGCGCATCAACTGCTCGGGTGTCGGCGACGATTCGCCGCGAAGCATCGGGGCGCAGCATCCGTCGAAGGATGCACCGCTGCCGCAGGGACACGGATCCATCCCGTTCGGGCGGGCGGATGCCGACGCGGCGCGACCGAAGCTCACGCCGCCACTCTCGCACGATCCGCCACGATCGCCCGCACGGCGGCGCGCCCCGCCCGATTCGCCCCGACGGTGGACTGCGACGGGCCGTAGCCGATGAGGAAGAGGCGCGGCTCGTCCAGCGCGCGCCCGTCGGCCACCCGGATTCCGCCGTCCTTGGTGCGCAGCTTCAGCGGCGCGAGGTGGTCGACGGCGGGTCGGAATCCGGTCGCCCAGAGGATGACGTCCGCTTCGACGAGCGTTCCGTCAGGCATGCGGACGCCGTCCGGCTCGATCGCGGTGAACATCGGATGCCGAACCAGCACGCCCCGCGCCTGCGCGGCGCGCGCCCACGGCGTCCAGTGCATTCCCGTGACGGAGATGACGCTCCCCGGCGGAAGCCCGCGCCGCACCCGATCTTCCACGCCGGCGATCGCGGCGACGCGTGCCGGGATGTCGAAGGCCTCGTCCGACCAGTCCGGCTCGCGCCTCGTGACCCAGAACGTCTCGGCCACGTGCGAGATCTCGTCGAGGAGCTGCACCGCCGAGATCCCCGCTCCCACGATCACGACGCGCTGACCGGCGAACTCGTCCGCCGAGACGTAGTCGGCGACGTGCAGCTGTCGCCCGCGGAAGCTGCTCTGACCCGGGTAGTACGGCCAGAACGGCCGCGTCCACGTTCCGGTCGCATTGATCACGAATCGTGCCGCCCACTCCCCCTGATCCGTCCGCACGAGCAGGCGGCCTTCCGGATCGTCGTCCTCGCGCGCGACACCGGTCACCTTCACCGGCCGCCGCACCTGCAGATCGAACTCGTCCTCGTAGGAACGGAAGTAAGCAGGCAGCACGTCGCGGCTCGACGCCGCCGGATCGGCGGGCGGCACAGGGAAGCCGGGCAGCTCGTGGATGCCGTTCACGGTCGCCATCCGCAGACTCGCCCAGCGGTGCTGCCACGCGCCGCCCGGCTCAGTGTCGGCATCCAGCACGACGAAGCTCTCCGCTCCGGCACCCTCGCCCGGCCACGGCGTGAAGCCGCGCCGACGCAGGTGATAGGCCGCCGACAGCCCGGCCTGGCCCGCGCCGATCACGACGACCTCGACCGGGACAGCACGCATGACCCTCGTCAACACGCCCGACGCACCCCGGATTCCCGCTACCCGACACCCGCCGGGGCGGACTGGTAGCGTGCGGCGTACCGACGAGCTTCGCCCCCCAGCGACCGCACACGAGGAGAGCCTCATGACCGACGTGAAGAGCGAACCGCCCGCTGCTGGAGCGCAGCCCCGCGAGGAATGGACCGGCCAAGTCGGTTTCATCCTCGCCGCGATCGGCTCCGCGGTTGGCCTCGGCAACATCTGGCGCTTCCCCGGTGTCGCCTACGAGAACGGCGGTGGGGCGTTCCTCATCCCCTACCTCGTGGCGCTCATCACCGCCGGCATCCCGATCCTCTTCCTCGACTACGCGATCGGCCACCGCTTCCGCGGCTCCGCACCGACGGCGTTCCGTCGCCTGGGCGGCCGCGCCCGCCGATGGACGGAATCCCTCGGGTGGTTCCAGGTCGCGATCGCCTTCGTGATCGGCCTGTACTACACGGCGGTGATCGCCTGGGCGCTCAGCTACTTCGTGTTCTCGTTCGACCTGCGGTGGGGCGACGACCCGGCGGGATTCCTCACCGGCGAATACCTGCAGGTCGCCGATCCCGGGTTCAGCCTCGACTTCGTGCCGGGAGTGCTCCTCCCCCTCGCGCTCGTGTGGGTCGCCGCGATCGTCGTGCTCGCGCTCGGCGTCGCCAAGGGGCTGCAGCGAGTCAACGTCGTCTTCCTGCCGTTGCTCGTCGTCGCCTTCATGATCCTCGTCGTCCGCGCCCTGTTCCTCGACGGCGCCGCGGAGGGGCTGAACGCCCTCTTCACTCCGAACTGGGCAGCTCTCGGCGACCCGAACGTCTGGATCGCCGCGTACAGCCAGATCTTCTTCTCGCTCTCGATCGCGTTCGGCATCATGATCACCTACGCCTCGTACCGCAAGCGTCGATCGAACCTCACCGGGCCGGGCCTCGTCGTGGCCTTCGCGAACTCGTCGTTCGAGATCCTCGCCGGCATCGGCGTCTTCGCGACCCTCGGCTTCTTCGCCTACCAGCAGAACGTCGCCGTCTCCGAGCTCGAAGGCCTTACCGGCGTCGGGCTGTCCTTCATCACCTTCCCCGCGATCGTGTCCGAGATGCCCGGCGGCCCGATCTTCGGCATCCTCTTCTTCGGCTCTCTCGTGATGGCGGGGTTCACGTCCCTCATCTCGGTGCTGCAGGTGGTCTCGGCCGCCGTGCAGGAGAAGTTCGCGCTGACGCCTCGCGGGGCTGCGGTGGGCGTCGGCGTCGTGTCGGCGATCCTGTCGATCCTGCTCTTCTCCACGACGACCGGCCTCCTCGCCCTCGACGTGGCCGACCAGTGGGCGAACAACATCGGCATCGTCGCCTCCGCTGTGCTCGCGACGATCCTGGTCGTCTGGGTGCTGCGGAAGGGACCCGAGCTGCGGTACCACCTCAACGCGGTGTCGACGTTCCAGGTCGGCAGGATCTGGGTGCTGCTCGTGGGCGTCCTCGCGCCGGTGATCCTCGCCTACATGCTCATCCAGCGCATCGTGACCCTGATCGTCGACGGCTACGCGGACATGCCCGCGTGGTACCTCGGTGTCGTCGGCTGGGGCACGATCGCGTTCATCGTCGTCGCGGCGATCGTGCTGCCGATGTTCCGCTGGCGCCGCTCCCCCGATGACTTCGCCGCCTGGCCCCCGTACCCGCCCTCCGGCGAGAAACCCGCCACCGCGCGGAAGGGAGCAGCGTCATGACCCCGATCGCGATCACGTTCCTGATCCTGGCCATCGTGGTCGTCTGGGGCGGTCTCGTGGCCAGCACGCTCTACCTCCGACGCCGGCCCGAACGCGAGGGCTACCCGCCGGGTGACACGGATGACCACCGCGAAGACGACGCACCGGTCATCCGCGACACCTGATCAGTTCAGCGCGCGGGTCGACGGCGGAACAATGCCGTCGGAGTACAGGTCGATCGCGAGGTCCTGCAGCGCGGTGAGGGCGACGCGCTGCGTCATGGGCCCGTAGGAGATGCGCGCGACGCCCAGCGCCTCGTACTCCGCGGCGCGGAGCGCGCCGGGCAGCCCGATGACGCTGATCTTGCGCTCGCCGATCCCCTCGACGAGCTGCCGAGTGACGTCGGCGTTCAGGATGCCGGGCACGAAGACCAGGTCGGCGCCCGCATCCAGGTAGGCACGGCCACGGGTGATCGCGTCGGCGATGGATTCCTCGACCGGTCGGTCACCGGCACGGACGAACGCGTCGGTGCGCGCGTTCAGGACGAACGGCACGCCCTCGGCTTCACCGGCGGCGATCACCGCGGCGACGGCATCCACGGATTCCGCGAGCGGGCGCAGGCGGTCCTCCATGTTCGCGCCCACGGCGCCCGCAGCGATCGCGCGCCGGGCAGTCTCACCCGGATTGCCGAAGCCCGCGTCGAGATCGACCGATACTGGCAGGTCGGTCGACGCGGTGATGCGCGCGACCATGTCGAGCAGGACATCGAGCGGGATGTTCTCGCCGTCCTCGTAGCCGAACGTCGCGGCGATCGAGTGCCCCGCCGTCGCGAGAGCCTGCGTGTCGGGCAGCGCCGCCACGGCGCGTGCGGACACGACGTCCCACACGTTGACGACGCGAAGGATCTCGGGAGCCGCGTGCAGTGCGGCGAGGGTCTGTGCTTTCTCCTGCTGAGTGGTCATCGCTCCACGCTAGCGGCGGCGCCCCGCTCCGGTCGCGCGGACGCCGCGGGGTTGACGGCCGCTCTACGCTCGGTGCATGAGACTGACGGCCGGCTTCCGATCAACTCAGCGCAGTCCGCTCCTCCAGGTGGCGAAGTCCGCCGTAGCGACGGTGGCCGCCTGGCTCGTGGCGGGTTCCCTCATTCCCGGTCCTCCCCCGGTCTTCGCCGCGATCGCCGCTCTGCTCGTCGTGCAGCCCAGCGTGAACCAGTCGCTCACGAAAGCCGTCGAGCGCAGCATCGGCGTCATCGCCGGAGTCGTGGTCGCTGCACTGCTCGGCATCGTGCTGGGCGGCGACACCTGGGTCATCCTCCTCGCCACGGTGATCGCGATCCTCGTGGCGTGGATCCTGAAGATGACGCCGGGAACCGCGAACCAGGTGGCGATCAGCGCCCTCCTCGTGCTCGCGCTCGGCACGGCGACGCCGACGTACGCCCTCGACCGGGTGCTCGAAACGCTCATCGGCGCGGTGATCGGCATCCTGGTCAATCTCGCGCTGGTGCCTCCGGTGGCCGTCACGCCCGCGCGCGATGCGGTCACCGCGCTCGGCGACGAAGTGGCGAACTCGCTCGAGCGCCTCGCGGATGCCTTGGAGTCGCGCCCCACCGAAGCCGACCTGCACGGACTCCTCGTCGAAGCGCGTCTCATGAAGCCCATGCGCACCGCCGCGGACCGGGCGATCGATGTGGCGACGGATTCGCTCTCACTCAACCCGCGCGGAAGGCGGCATCGTCAGGAGCTCGCAGCGACGCAGGACCTGCTTGAGCGCATCGGACCCATCGTCACGCAGACGATCGGGATGACGCGGGCTTTCTGCGACCACTACGACCCCACGCTCGCTGATGAGCCGACCGTCCAGGCGATCGCCGAGCAGCTGCGGAGGGCGGCTCACGACGTGCGCCTCGACGTGCGACGGACGGATGCCGCATCCGGCGCGGCGCCGGCGTACGAAGAGCCGGCCGCTCTCACCTCGCCGCTCAGCGTAGCCGCGCCTTCGCGCGCGCACTGGGTGCTGATCGGCTCGATGCTCGAGGACCTGCGCCGCGTGCACGAGTCGCTGCGCGAACCCGTGGGCTGATTCGCTACTTGCCGACCTCGACCGTGAAGGTGATGTCCTCGATGCCGCCGTCCGAGTTCGAGAGCACCACGGTCGTCGCGCCGTCGGCGAGCGCCTTGACGCCCGGGTTGAACGTGGCGCCGTCCTTCTCGTAGCCCTTCGTGAACTCGGCGACCGAGGTGTCCGCCACCTCGCCGCTGTAGCTGTCCACTGCCAGGTCGCCCGTGTTGATGTTGAGTACCTGGCCCACGACGAGCTCGACCGTCTCGCCCTGCAGGTCTCCGGCATCCATCGTCACCGGCGCGATCACGGGCGAATTGCTCTGCGCGCACGCGCTCAAGCTGAATGCGAGCGTAACGGCCGCCGCGACGCCGATCAGTTTCGAGATCTTCACGCGGTCAGTATGACAGCGCGCCTGTCCCGAGTCACGGACCCGTTGAGTGTCCAAGACACGCCGTGTCACCCCGGGTCGATCCGGCGTGTCTTGGACACTCAGCGGAAGGAGGTGGGGCGGGGTGTGGATAAGTCGCGTGGTCGCGGCGGGTGGGGCGTTAGCGTGGTCGGATGTTCCGCCGCTCCGCCGCCGTCGTCGTCGCGCTCGCGGTGACACTCGGCGCCACCGCGTGCCAGCCGGAGCCCACGCCGACCCCCACCGGGCCCGCCTTCGCATCGGAGGACGAAGCCTTCGCCGCCGCCGAGGAGACCTACCGCGCGTACGTCGACGCGCTGAACCAGGTCGACCTGAGCGATCCCGAGACGTTCGAGGCCGTGTACGCCTGGACGACCGGTGAGGCGAACGCGGGTGCTCGCAAGAGCTTCTCCGAGATGCACGCCGAGGGATGGACGGTCAGCGGCGTGAGTGCATTTGACGGCTTTACACCCTCCGCGTTCTCCCCTTCAACACCAACGTCAATCGTGACCGCCGAGGTTTGCCTGGACGTCTCGAATGTGGATGTGACTGATGCATCCGGGCAGTCAGTGGTGCCCGAGTCACGGAAGGACCGACAACCCGCGATCGTGACGTTCGCCGCTGCTGACTCGGCAACGTCCCTGGCGATCTCAACGAGCGAAGCAACGGAGTCGGCAGCGTGCTCGTAGTCCTAACAACCGCACTTGTACTCAACTTGCTGATGCCATCTGACGGGTCTGACTCGTGCGGCATTGAGAGCGCCTGGACGGAGTGTTCCGTCTCGAACTCCGGCTCCCAGGTCGACGTCGGCGCGAGCATCTCCGACCCGGCGACGCCGGTGGGCGACTCAGGCTCCAGCGCCCCCAACCCGGCTCCTCCACCACCGCCCGCCACGAACACGTGCACCTCGGTGGGCACCTGCGGCGGTCACACGGTGGTGCTGCCGCCGGACGTGTCCGCGGAAGACCTCGCGTCCTTCCGGCCGGCGGCGCCCTCGCTCACCGGTCAGCCGACCGGCTTCGGCATCGTGGGAGCCCCCACGAACCTGGTCGCGGCGGCATCCGAGCAGCATCTGAGCGGACCGCTCCTCGGATGGGACGTCACCGTACGCTTCGTCCCCAGCAGCTACGTCTTCGAGTACGGCGACGGCGCGTCCGGCCGGTCCTCGACGGGCGGGGCGAGCTGGGAGGCGCTCGGGCAGGCGCAGTTCACGCCGACCGCGACGAGTCATGCCTACCGCGAGCGCGGCACGTACCCGGTCCGAGTGAGCGTGCAGTACACCGCCGCGGTGAACTTCGGCTCCGGCATCTGGCGTCCGGTGACCGGGCTCGTCACGGCCACCAGCGGCACGTACGACGTTCAGGTCGTCGAGGCGCGCACCGCGCTCGTCGGGCGGACCTGCGCCGAGAACCCCGGGGGCCCCGGCTGCTGAGACGGTCATGACAGGATGAGCGCGTGACAGACCGCCTGATGCTCCTGGACTCCGCCTCGCTGTACTTCCGTGCGTTCTACGGCGTCCCCGACACCGTGAAGGCACCCGACGGAACGCCCGTGAACGCCGTCCGCGGCTTCCTCGACATCATCACGCGCCTGGTCACGACCTACGAACCCACGCACCTCATCGCCTGCTGGGACGATGATTGGCGCCCGCAGTGGCGTGTCGACCTCATCCCGACGTACAAGACCCACCGGGTGGCTGAGGTGACAGCGACCGGCCCCGACGTCGAGGTCGTGCCCGACCCGCTCGAAGTGCAGGTTCCGATCATCCGGCAGACCCTCGATGCCCTCGGCATCCCGATCATCGGCGCCGCCGAGCACGAAGCCGATGACGTGATCGGCACGCTCGCGACGCGGGCTTCCCTCCCGGTCGACGTCGTCACCGGCGACCGCGATCTGTTCCAGCTCGTCGACGACGCGAGCGGAGTGCGGGTCATCTATACGGCGCGCGGAATGAGCAACCTCGAGATCGTCACCGATCAGACCGTCGTGAAGAAGTACGGAGTTCTGCCGAGCCAGTACGCCGATTTCGCGACGATGCGCGGAGACTCCTCCGACGGCCTCCCCGGCGTCGCCGGTGTGGGCGAGAAGACCGCAGCGACCCTGCTCGCCGCGCATGGCGACCTCGCGGGCATCATCGCAGCCGCCGAGGCGGGCGAGGGCATGTCGGCGGGCGTCCGCGCCAAGATCCTCGCCGCGCTCCCCTACCTCGAGGTCGCGCCGACCGTCGTGGAGGTCGTGAAGGATCTCGATCTTCCCGAGCCCGACGCACGCCTGAGTCCCCTCGACGAGGCACGACGAGCGGATGCCGCGACTCTCGCCGAGAAGTGGGCGCTCGGCACCGCCATGACGCGGATCACCGACGCGCTCGGCACCCGTTGAGTCAGCGCCCCCTCCGGGCGGCCGGGACGGACGCCAGAAGCGTCGCGCAGTAGATCACCGCAAGCGCGACCAGGAGCGCGAGGGTCGCCGTCCAGTCCCCCGTCACCTCGTGGAGCGCGCCCATCACCGGAGCCCCGAGCGCTCCCACGGCGTAGCCGCCGCCCTGCACGAGCGCCGACATGCCGGCCGCCTCCGCATCGCTGCGCGATACCGTGACGAGCGTCGTGAAGATCACCACGAACCCGCCGGCATGCCCGATCGCTCCGATCATGAGCCACAGCCAGGTCAGTTCGGGTGAGAGCAGCATCCCGACCGTCAGCACGAGCCAGGAGACGCAGATCGTCACCGTCGGGACGATGGGTCGGGTGAACCGCGCGAGGAGCGGCACGAGGAACGCCCCCGCGATGCCCGCGCCCTGGAACAGCGACGCGAGCGCGCCCGCCGCCTCGGCGTTGAGCCCGAGCTCGTCCGCGGTGAGGGTGGGCAGCCATGTGGAGAGTCCGTAGTAGATCGCGCATTGGATCGCGAACGACACCAGCAGCAGCCAGGTCACCGGTCGCCGCGCGATCGAGCGTTCCCGGTCAGCGCGGGCGACGACCGGCATCGGGCCGGTCAGCACCGTCGGGTCGAGATCCTCCACGCGCTCACCCGAGGGCTCCTCGCCCGAGTATCGCTCCCCGTAGCGGTCGCCCTCGCGGCGCGATCGACGCAGCTGCACGCCCCACAGCGCGATACCGACGAGCGTGAGGACGGCCCAGGCCACGAGCGCCGCCGGCCATCCGATGAGTGCGGCGAGCGGAGCCGTGAGGAGCGACGTGATGAGCGATCCGGCATTCAACGTCGCGACATAGGCGGCCGTCACCACACCGACCCGCGCGGCCGGGACGTCACGTCGGATGATCACTGGAATGACGACGTTGCCGATCGTGATCGCCGCACCGATCACGAACATCCCGGTCAGCATCCAGCCGAATCCGGGCAGCGCACGCACGAGGGTGCCGAGCAGCACCCCGCTGAGCGACAGCATGAGCGCGAGCTCGGCGCCGGCCCGCCGGATGATGAGCGCCGCGAGCGGCGTGAGCAGCGCGAACATGAGCACAGGGGCGGTCGTGAGGAGTCCCGCCGTGGCGGATCCGATGCCGAGGTCGCCCTCGATGTCCCGCAGCACGGGCGTGGGGGCCACGATCGGGCCGCGCATGCTCAGCGCGGCGACCAGCACGCCGGTGATCACGAACCACGGGATGCCGCGCCCGATCGATCCTGCCCTGCTCGAGGTCACCGTTCGACGGTACCGCCCGCGCTCTCAGCGGTGCGTCGCCGTCCACTCCCGGAGCCGCGCGAGCGGCCACGTCGTGACGATCCGGTCCGCGGGCACACCCGCGCGTTCCGCCCGCTCGGCGCCGTAGTCGAGGAGCGACAGCTGACCCGGAGCGTGAGCGTCCGAGTCGATCGAGAACAGGCATCCGGCTTCGAGTGCGACTGCGATGAGCTCGTCGGGCGGATCCTGCCGCTCCGGTCGGGAGTTGATCTCGACGGCCACGCCGTGCGCGGCGCACGCGGCGAACACGGCCTCGGCGTCCAGGGTGGACGGTGGCCGGGTCCCGCGGGATCCCTCGACCAGGCGTCCCGTGACGTGCCCGAGCACGTCGATCCGCCCGGACGAGACCGCGCGCACCAGGCGGCGGGTCATCGGTCCGCGCTCCATCCGCAGCTTGGAGTGGGCGGAGGCCACCACGACGTCGAGGCGTCCGAGCAGCTCTGGCTCCTGGTCCAGTCCGCCGTCCTCGAGGATGTCGACCTCGATGCCCGACAGCAGCGTGAATCCCTCGCCGCTGAGCCCCGCGACGATCTCGAGCTGATCGCGCAGGCGCTCCGGCGACAGACCGTTCGCGACCCGCAGCCGCGGAGAGTGATCGGTCAGCGCCAGGTACTCGTGCCCGAGCGCACGCGCCGCATCGACCATCAGGTCGATCGAAGTGAGTCCGTCCGACCAGTCACTATGGCTGTGCAGGTCGCCGCGCAGCTCGGCGCGCAGCGCCGACGAACGTTGCACTCCCGCGCGCTCGCGCAGATCGACGAGGTACCCGGGCACGTCGCCGGCAAGTGCTTCCTGGATCACGGCGAAGGTCGAATCGCCGATGCCCTTGCGGCGACGCAGGGCCGCGGCATCCCGCAGCTGCTCCTCGCTCAGCCCCGCGATCGCGTCCGCCGCCGTCCGGAACGCCTTGGACTTGTAGCGCGAGGACCGCTCCCGCTCGAGCAGCGTCGCGATCTCGGTCAGCGCGTCGTGGGGGTGCATCGCGGGTGCGGTCTAGGCGAACGACCGGGTCGCCGCGACCCAGTCCGAAAGCTTCTGCGCTGCGAGGCCCGCGTCGATCGCCGCCGCGGCGGCGTCCTTCGCCTCTGCCAGGCGCTCCAGGATCGGCCGCTGCACTTCGTTCGCGTCCTGCGACAGCCGGAACGCGACGATTCCGGCGGCGGCGTTGAGCAGCACGATGTCGCGCACCGCACCCGTCTCGCCGTCGAAGACGCGGTGGACGATCTGCGCGTTGTGCGCGGGCTCGCCGCCGAGCAGATCGTCGATGTCGGCCAGCGGGATGCCGAGATCACGCGGATCGAGGTCGTGCTCGTGCACGTCGCCGCGACTGACCTCCCACAGCCGGCTGTGCCCGGTCGTGGTCAGTTCGTCCAGGCCGTCGTCGCCGCGGAACACCAGGGCTGTCGCCCCACGCGTGCGGAACACGCCCGTGATCAGAGGGACGCGGTCCAGGTGCGCGACACCGACGGCGTTGGCCTCGGCGCGCGCCGGGTTGCACAGCGGCCCGAGGAAGTTGAACACCGTCGGCACGCCGAGCTCGGCGCGGGTCGGACCGGCGTGACGGAACCCGGGGTGGAAAGCCGACGCGAAGGCGAACGTGATGCCCGCGCGCTCGAGCGTGGTCGCGACCTGATCGGGGGTCAGCGCCAGATCGATGCCGAGCGCCGACAGCACGTCCGACGACCCTGACGCCGAGCTCGCAGCGCGGTTGCCGTGCTTGACGACGGGGACACCGGATGCCGCCGCCACGACCGCCGCCATCGTGGACACGTTCACGGTGCCGAAGCGGTCACCGCCGGTGCCGACGATGTCGAGCACGTTCGGGTCCACGCGCAGCGGCAGGGCGGCCTCGAGGATCGCGTCGCGGAAGCCCACGATCTCGTCGACGGTCTCACCCTTCGCGCGGAGCGCGAGGAGGAATCCACCCAGCTGGGACGGGGTCGCCGTGCCCGACATGATCTGTCGCATCGCCCACGTCGACTCGGACACACTCAAGTCGCGGTCGTCGAGAAGCGTCGTGAGGATGCCCGGCCAGGTGTACAGCTCCGCCATAAGCCCACAGCCTAGCCGCGGGCGTGATCGCCCCTGCGCCGGGCATGGCGCTCGGACGCGAACGGCCCCGGGCGAGTTCTTGCCGGACTCCCAGCGGACTCGCGGCGCGCTCCGAGGGTGCATCGAGTCCGAAAGGGAATAAAACGAGACCGCGGATGCGATCCGGCGCCTCGAGGATCGGCCATAATGGTCAGGTGACGACCACGACAGCGACCTACTCGCAGGCCATGCGTTCCGTCAAGCGGCCCGATCCGGTCGCCGTCGGAACCATCGTGTGGCTGGGCAGCGAAGTGATGTTCTTCGCCGGCCTCTTCGCGATCTACTTCACCCTCCGCAGCACTTCGCCCGACCTCTGGGCGCAGGAGACGCAGCTGCTGAACATCCCGTATGCGACCGTCAACACGATCATCCTCGTGCTGTCCTCGGTCACGTGCCAGATGGGTGTCTTCGCGGCCGAGCGGTTCCAGCCCTATTCGACGCGCAAGCGCGGCTGGCTCGGCTGGGGAATGGTCGAGTGGTTCTGGCTGACGTTCGCCCTCGGCGCGATCTTCGTCTCCGGTCAGGTCTGGGAGTACGCGCAGCTCGTCGCGGAGGGCATGCCGATCCAGGCGAACGCGTACGCCTCCGCCTTCTACCTCACCACCGGCTTCCACGCCCTGCACGTGACGGGTGGCCTCATCGCCTTCCTCCTCGTGATCGGCCGCGCATTCGCCGTCAAGAACTTCGGGCGCAAGGAGATGACTTCCGCGATCGTCGTGTCGTACTACTGGCACTTCGTCGACGTCGTCTGGATCGCCCTCTTCCTCGTCATCTACTTCCTGAAATAAGAGCTGGAGCTGATTTCCGACATGGCACGAGAGACCAAGCGCCGCACGAACGGCCGCCGCAGTCCCTGGGCTGCGGCCGCCCTCATCGGCATCGGCCTCCTGATCACCGGCGGCGTGTACGCGGGTGCGTCTGCGGCGATGGCGGCGGGCACCGACACGACGACGGCGTCCGCTCTGACCGTCGAAGACGGCAAGAAGCTGTTCCAGGCGAACTGCGCGACCTGCCACGGACTCGACCTCCAGGGTTCCGGGGAAGGCCCGTCGCTGTACGGCGTCGGCGAGCTCGCGGTGGAGTTCCAGGTCTCGACCGGCCGCATGCCGTTGCAGGCATCGGCCCCGCAGGCACCGCAGAAGCCGGCTCAGTTCACCGAGGAGCAGATCCTCGCGATGGCCGCGTACGTGCAGTCGATGGCGCCCGGCCCCACGTTCCCGTCTGAAGAGACGATCGACGGCCAGGGCGACGTCGCGCGCGGCGCCGAGCTCTTCCGCGTCAACTGCGCCATGTGCCACAACGTCGCCGCCGCCGGCGGTGCGCTGACCGAGGGCAAGTACGCCCCCGGCCTGCAGAACACCAGTGCTCTGCACATGTACGCGGCGATGGTCACCGGACCGCAGAACATGCCGGTCTTCAATGACCTGACCCTCACCACCGAGGACAAGCGCGACATCATCTCGGCCCTGCTGTTCCTGCAGCAGAACGAGTCGCCCGGCGGCTTCTCGCTCGGCTCGCTCGGTCCCGTGTCGGAGGGTCTGTTCATCTGGATCTTCGGCATCGGCGGCCTGATCGCCATCACCGTGTGGATCACGGCGAAATCCAACTGATCGACTCGACAGCAGTCACGAACACAGCAACGAACGAGGATCACCATGGCACACGAGGACGACCCGCTCGAGCATGAGAGGGCCTCTTGGAAGCCCTCGCCCGGGCTCGCCGTCGAGGTTTCCGACCCGGTGCAGCCCCCGGCTCTTCCGCCCCACCGGGAGCGGATGACCGACAAGGACCCCGTCGCGATGAAGAACGCGGTCCGCACGGTGTACACGCTGTTCTACGTCTCGCTCGCGGCGAGCATCTGGGCGATCGCCGCCTACATGCTCTTCCCGATCGAGAGCGGCGCGATCGTCGACATCCGCAACAACAACCTCTTCGTCGGTCTGGGAATCGCCCTGGCACTGCTCGCGATCGGCATCGCCGCGATCCACTGGTCCAAGGCGATCATGTCCGACAAGGAGCATACGGAGCCGCGTCACGCGACCCGCGGGCGCGACACCACGCGCGCCGCCGCAGTTCAGGCCTTCGCGGAGGCGAACGAGGAATCCGGATTCGGCCGCCGCGTCATGATCCGCAACTCGATGTTCGCCGCGATCGTCGCGTCGGTCGTCCCCGGCATCGTGCTGTTCCGCGGCCTCGCCCCCGAGGGTGAGGACCCGGTCGAACTGCTCGAGACCACGATGTGGACCGAGGGCATGCGTCTCGCACACGACCCCGAAGGCACCCCGATCCGCGCCGCGGACGTCACCCTCGGCTCGGCCGTGCACGTGATCCCCGAGGCTCTCGCCGAACTGGGACACGAGGAGGGTTACCTCGAGCAGAAGGCGAAGGCGATCGTCCTCCTCATGCGCCTGCTGCCCGAAGACCTCAACGAGACGCCCGAGCGGGCCGACTGGTCCTACGACGGAATCGTCGCGTACTCCAAGGTGTGCACCCACGTCGGGTGCCCCGTCGCCCTGTATGAGCAGCAGACGCACCATCTGCTGTGCCCGTGCCACCAGTCGCAGTTCGACGTGGCAAACGGCGCCGCGGTCATCTTCGGCCCGGCGGCCCGTCCCCTGCCGCAGCTTCCGATCACCATCGACGAAGAGGGCTACCTCGTCGCGCGCAGCGGCTTCACCGAACCCGTAGGCCCGAGCTTCTGGGAGCGCCATTGAGTACCGCCACGGCACCCGCCGACAACCCTGACGCCGAAACACGCGAAAAGCCGCTGGGCGGCCGCTTCATCGGCGCGACCGCGAACTACATCGACGAGCGCACCAGCCTCTCCGGGATGGTCAAGGAGCTCGGACGCAAGATCTTCCCCGACCACTGGTCGTTCATGCTGGGTGAGATCGCGCTCTGGTCCTTCGTCGTCGTCCTGCTCTCCGGAACGTTCTTGACGTTCTTCTTCCAGGCCTCGATGGTCCCGACCCACTACACCGGCGCTTTCCTGCCGATGCGCGGTGTCGAGATGTCCGCGGCACTGGACTCGTCGCTGCGGATCTCGTTCGACATCCGCGGCGGTCTGCTGGTCCGCCAGATCCATCACTGGGCCGCCCTCGTGTTCGTCGCCGGCATCGGTGTGCACATGCTGCGCATCTTCTTCACCGGCGCGTTCCGCAAGCCGCGCGAACTCAACTGGGTGATCGGCTTCGTCCTGTTCATCCTCGCGATGGCGGAGGGCTTCACCGGCTATTCGCTTCCCGACGACCTGCTCTCGGGCAACGGCCTGCGCATCATCGACGGCATGATCAAGGGGATCCCCCTGATCGGCACGTGGACCTCGTTCCTTCTCTTCGGCGGCGAGTTCCCGGGCACGGCGATCGTCGGACGCCTCTACACCCTGCACATCCTGCTGCTCCCGGCGATCCTGGTGGGTCTGCTCGTGGTGCACCTGATGCTGATGATCGTCAACAAGCACACCCAGTTCGCCGGCCCCGGCCGCACGAACAGCAACGTCGTCGGCTACCCGATGATGCCGGTGTACATGTCGAAGATGGGCGGCTTCCTGTTCATCACGTTCGGTGTGATCGTGCTGATCGCGTCGCTGTTCACGATCAACCCGATCTGGAACTACGGTCCGTACGACCCGTCCCCCGTGTCGGCAGGCACCCAGCCCGACTGGTACATCGGCTTCGCCGACGGTGCGCTGCGTCTGGTCCCGCCGGGGTGGGAGTTCGTCTTCCTGAACCGCACCTGGTCGTTCAACATCCTCGTTCCGCTCGTCGGACTGGCGCTGTTCATCCTCGTCGTGCTGATCTACCCCTTCATCGAGGCGTGGATCACGGGCGACAAGCGTGAGCACCACATCGCCCAGCGTCCGCGCAACGCGGCGACCCGCACCGCCATCGGCGCCGCCGGTGTCACGTTCTACGCGGTCCTGTGGGCGGCGGCGTCCTCGGACATCATCGCGACGCACTTCTATCTCACGATGGAAGGCGTGATCCACACGCTGCAGGCGCTGCTGGTGATCGGACCGATCGTCGCGTACTTCGTCACGAAGCGCATCTGCCTCGCCCTGCAGAAGAAAGACCGCGAGATCGCCCTGCACGGCTACGAGTCGGGACGCATCGTGCGCCTTCCCGGTGGCGAGTACATCGAGGTCCACCAGCCCGTCGACGAGTACGAGCGCTGGAAGCTCGTGGACAACGAGACGTACGAGCCGCTCGTGGTCCGTCCGAACGCACAGGGTCGCATCCCGTGGCACGAGAAGCTCCGCGCGCTCGCCTCGCGTTCCCTGTTCGAGGATCGCCTCGCACCGCTCACGCAGGCGGAGCTCGATGAGGCGGTTGCCCACCAGCACCACGAGCTCGAGCACATCGCCGCTGAGGAAGACCTCGAGATCCAGGGCGCTCACGAGCGCGCCGGTGTCCCCGACGCTCCGCACGTGCCGATCGACGACGGACGCGCCTCTGAGACGGCCGTCCGCCCGTCCAACGTGATCATCGCCGAGAAGGAAGCCCCGAAGAAGGGCAAGAAGCCCTCCTCCGACTGATCGGCAGTCATCCGACGACGCCTGGCACTCCTCCGCACGGAGGGTGCCAGGCGTCTGTCGTAGCGTGGAGGCATGACAGACGCCCTCGCCTACTTCTCCGCCAAGCTCGCCCACGAGACCGACGCCTCCGACGTCTACGCCGCACAGAAGGCCGGTGAGGAGTTCGTGCTCGTCGATGTCCGCAGCGACGAGGCGTGGGCGCAGGGACGCATCTCCGGGGCCGTGCATCTTCGGCGACAGGAGATCGCAGAACGGGCGCCGGCCGAACTCGACGCACGGGTTCCGGTCGTCGTGTACTGCTGGAGCCCCGGATGCAACGCCGGCACGAAGGCGGCGATCGAGTTCGCCCGGCTCGGCTTCTCGGTCAAGGAGATGATCGGCGGCTACGAGTACTGGGTGCGCGAGGGCCAGCCGACCGAGAACGACGAGGGTTCCCTCCCCCGGACGTTCGACGCCCAGGTCATGGTCGTGCGCGCTCCGACAGGAGCCTGACTCAGGTCGTCTCGAGCTCCTCGCAGAACCGCGGAGCTGCCCCACCGCGCGCAAGGCGGGGAGATCCCGTTCCACCGCGCCTGGAGCGACCTCGACGTCACACACCACAGCCGTGACGTCGTCGCGCGTACCGGCCCTCAGTGTGATGTCGACGAGCGCGTGCGCACCGTCCTCAGGGGACGAAGCGGCGGGAAGCACGGCCGCATCCGCCGGCATCGTGCGCCCGGCGACAAGGCTATGGATCAGCGTTGCGGAAGCGAGATCGCTGGAGCGCCACCCACGCCGTCAGACACGGCAGCACCCCAGCCGGCGGTGAATGCGGCATCCTGGTTGATCGTGCGAAAGGCGCCGACGTCCGAGACGTCGGCGCCTTTCAGCCGGAGGGGCATGATCTGGTGAGGATCAGCGGGCGAAGTATCCGCGGTAGTACTCGTACACCCACCCGACGATCGCGACGGCGAAGACGCCGAGGCCGATCGGGAAGATCCATGCGCCGACAGCCAGGCCGAGGATCGCGAGTGCCGCCGAGAAGGCGAGCACGATGGGCCACCACGACCAGGGGCTGAACTCGCCCAGCTCGGGGTCACCGTCGTCGATGTCCGACGTGAGGATGTCCTCGGGCAGTTCGCCGCCCTGCGCCTTGTGCACGCGGCCGACATAGAACGCGACCAACGCAGCCATGAGGCAGGCGAACAGGAGCGCGACGGATCCGACGGGCTCGAGCCCGGTGTACCACGACTGATCAGGGCTCGTGATGATGGCCCAGATCGTGTAGACGATCGCCATCAGCAGGAAGAAGGCGGACAGCAGCCACCAGAGACCGGTGTTGGTCTTCACCTACTTCACCTTTCCTTCGTCGAGATCGACGACCGGGGCTTCGGGAGCGTCCTTCGCGGGACCCACACCGACCGGGATGCCGGCCTCGGGGTGATTGAGGTCGAACGCGGGCCGCTCGCTGCGGATGCGCGGAATCGACGTGAAGTTGTGCCGCGGCGGCGGGCACGACGTCGCCCACTCGAGCGATGCGCCGTAGCCCCACGGGTCGTTGACGGTCACCTTGGGTGCCTTGCGCGCCGTGATCCACACGTTGAACAGGAACGGGATCATCGAGGCACCGAGGATCATCGCGCCGACGGTGGACAGCTGGTTCTCCCAGAGCCATCCGTCTGCAGCGGAGTAGTCCGCGTAGCGACGGGCCATGCCGTCCACACCCAGCCAGTGCTGGACGAGGAAGGTCATGTGGAAGCCGATGAACAGCATCCAGAAGTGCACCATGCCGAGACGCTCGTTCAGCATCTTGCCGGTGAACTTGGGCCACCAGAAGTAGAAGCCGGCGAACATCGCGAACACGACGGTGCCGAACACGACGTAGTGGAAGTGCGCGACGACGAAGTACGAGTCCGAGAGCGCGAAGTCCAGCGGCGGGGACGCGAGGATGACACCGGTGAGTCCACCGAAGACGAACGACACGAGGAAGCCGAGTGAGAACATCATGGGCGTCTCGAACGTCACCGAACCGCGCCACATCGTGCCGATCCAGTTGAAGATCTTCACGCCCGTGGGCACCGCGATCAACATCGTCATGAGCGCGAAGAACGGCAGCAGCACCGCGCCGGTGACGTACATGTGGTGGGCCCAGACGGCCACCGACAGTGCGGCGATCGCGATCGTGGCGTACACGAGCGTCTTGTATCCGAAGATCGGCTTGCGGCTGAACACCGGGAAGATCTCGGACACGATGCCGAAGAACGGCAGCGCGATGATGTACACCTCGGGGTGCCCGAAGAACCAGAAGAGGTGCTGCCACAGCAGCACACCGCCGTTCGCCGGGTCGTAGATGTGCGCACCGAGCACGCGGTCCGCACCGGCCGCCAGAATGGCCGCGGCGAGCACCGGGAAGGCCATGAGGACCAGGATGCTGGTCACGAGCGTGTTCCACGTGAAGATCGGCATGCGCCACATCGTCATGCCGGGAGCGCGCATCGTGATGATCGTGGTGATGAAGTTCACCGCACCGAGGATTGTGCCGAAGCCGCTCATACCCAGGCCCAGCATCCAGAGGTTGCCACCGACGCCGGGCGAGAAACTCGCATTCGCGAGCGGCTGATACGCGAACCAGCCGAACGCCGCGGCGCCCTGCGGGGTGAGGAAGCCGGCGACCGCGATCGTCGAGCCGAACAGGAACAGCCAGAACGCGAACGCGTTCAGGCGCGGGAAGGCGACGTCGGGCGCACCGATCTGCAGCGGCATGATTACGTTCGCGAATCCCGCGAAGAGCGGCGTCGCGAACATGAGCAGCATGATCGTGCCGTGCATCGTGAACAGCTGGTTGTACTGCTCTTTGGTCGGGATGATCTGCATGCCCGGCTCGAACAGCTCAGCACGCATGATCAGCGCCATCACGCCGCCGAGCATGAAGAAGATGACGGACGAGATCAGGTACAGGTAGCCGATCGTCTTGTGGTCAGTGGAGGTGATCCACTTGACGACGATGTTGCCCTTCTGCCCGACGCGGGACGAGCTCAGCAGCGCGGCCTGACGGGGAGGCAGAGTCGTCGGGCGACCCGGCGACGATTCCTGCAATGGAAGCGTGGTCGCCATGATCACTCATCTCCTTCAGCGGTCGCGCCCGTGCCGGGCTGGTTCTGGAGCCGGTCGTATTCGTCGTTGATGTCACCGGTCTGGCCGGCGGCCTTGAGCGTCGCGAGGTAATCCTCGTACTCGGCCTCGCTGACCACCTTGACGTTGAAGAGCATTGCCGAGTGGTACTCGCCGCACAGCTCGGCGCACTTGCCCGCGTACGTGCCCTCGCGGGTCGGCGTGAACGACCAGTAGTTGTCACGCCCGATGTACATGTCCTTCTTGTAGAGGAAGTCGATGACCCAGAAGGAGTGGATGACGTCACGCGACTGGAGGAGGATCTTCACCGACTTGTCGACCGGCAGGTAGAGCGTCGGAAGCTTCTCCTGGTCGACGTCGCCGTTCGCGGCGGGGTCGGCCTGGACACCCATCGACCAGACGGCGTCCGAGCCGTCCTCGTCCTCGCCGTTGTACTGGAAGTCCCACGCCCACTGCTTGCCGATCGCGATGATCGACACGTCCGGGTCCTCGGTCTGCGTCTCGAGGATCGTCTGGTCGCGGGCGGTGAACGCGAAGAAGCCGATGACCAGGATCAGCGGGACGATCGTGTAGAAGATCTCGATCGGCATGTTGTACCGCAGCTGGACGGGAAGCCCGACCTGGCCCTTGCGCCGGCGGTACGCGATGGCCGCCCAGCCCATGAGACCCCACGTGATGATGCCGACGACCAGGAGCACGATCCAGGAGTTCACCCAGAGACCGGCGACCATGTCCGTGTGGTTCGTGGTCGGCTCGGCGCCCTCCTCGAAACCGGGCAGATAGCCGTGAAGCTCGGCCTGCGTGCACCCTGCGAGGGCGACGGCTGTCGCGACTCCGATGGGGATCGCAGCCCAGCGCAGGAGGCGTTTCGAGGGCACTCGACTCAGGGGCACAATGCACCTTTCGGACGTGAAGCGGACATCGCCAGTCTAGGGCAACCTCCGGGCGCATTCAGGCCATCTGCCCAGGTTGCGCCGTGTGTTCGGGGGACGAAATCGGGCCCTATCGCTGTTCGCACAGGACGGGCCCGATCACGGGAAACGGCAGATCAGTGGAAGCTGTCGCCGCAGGCGCAGCTTCCGGCGGCGTTCGGGTTGTCGATCGTGAAACCCTGCTCCGAGATCGTGTCCTTGAAGTCGATCTTCGCGCCGTCGAGGTAAGGGACGCTCATGTCGTCGACGATCACCTCGACACCGTCGAAATCGACGGTCTTGTCGCCGTCGAGGTAGCGCTCGTCGAAGTAGAGCTGATAGATCAGGCCGCTGCAGCCGCCCGGCTGCACCGCGACACGCAGACGGAGGTCATCTCGACCCTCCTGCTGCAGCAGGCTCTTCACCTTCAGCGCGGCGGCCTCGGTGAGCCCGACGCCGTGCTCGAGAACGGGCTGGTCGGTCGACAGTGCAGTGTCGGTCATGGCACTCCTCCGGGTGGGCCGCGAGACGCGGCGTGATGTGTCGATTCTACGCCCGGGTCGGGCGGGCGGGTCCGCTACGCCCCGGCGGACTCCGCATCCAGCTTCGCCAAGAGAAGCGCTTCGGCCAGCACGGCGTTGCGGAAGGTCTCGAGGTGCAGCGATTCGTTCGGGCTGTGCGCTCGGGCGTGCGGGTCCTCGACGCCGGTGACCAGGATCTGCGCGGCGGGGAACTCGCGAACCAGATCTGCGATGAACGGGATGGATCCGCCGACGCCGACCTCCACCGGCTCGACCCCGTACGCCTCGTGCATCGCCTCGAGGGCTTGGGCGACAGCCGCGCCGCTCGTGTCCACGAGGAACGCGTCGCCGTAGTCCTGATCGGAGAAGGCGAGCTCTGCACCGAACGGCGCGCGGGCGCGCAGATGGGCCTCGATCGCGGCGTACGCCTCGCGGGCCGGCTGCCCGGGCGCGACGCGGGCGCTGATGACGACGCTCACCTCCGGACTCAGCGTGTTCGACGCGTTCGCGACGCTGGGCGCGTCGATTCCCGTGACGGTGATCGACGGTTTGTTCCAGATCCGGCTGAGGATCGATCCTCGCCCGATGGGGCTGACTCCGGAGGGCAGCCCGGCTTCGTCGCGAAGAGTCGCTTCGTCGTAGGCCGGGGTTTCGGCATCCCTCTCGGTGAGCCCCTCGACGGCGACGGCGCCGTCCTCGTCCCAGAGGGTGGCCAGGAGCGTGACCGTTGCCATCATGGCGTCGGGCACCGCTCCCCCGAACATGCCCGAGTGCGACGCGTGCTCGAGCGTGCGGACCCGCAGAGTGAAGCGCGTGTTGCCGCGGAGCGACACTGTGAGGGCCGGAGTCCGGGCGTCCCAGTTGCCGGAATCGGCGACCACGATGACATCGGCCCGAAGCGCGTCGGCGTTCTCGCTGAGGAACTGCGCGAACGATCGCGACCCGGCCTCCTCCTCCCCCTCGATGAAGAGAGCGACGCCGAGGTCGAAGTCGGCGCCGAGCGCCTCCTTCAGCGCGCGCAGCGCGGCGACGTGCGCCATGACGCCCGCCTTGTCGTCGGCGGCGCCGCGGCCGTAGAGACGTCCGTCGCGGACGGTGGGTTCGAACGGCGAGGACTCCCAGAGCGCCTCATCCCCGACCGGCTGCACGTCGTGGTGGGCGTAGAGCAGGATCGTCGGCCGGCCGTTGCGGGCGGCGCGCGTGGCCAGGACGGCGGGATGCCCGATCTCGTCCGTGCCGGGGATCCCCGCGCGCCGGATCTCGACGCTGTCGAACAGACCCAGGTCGTCCACGAGGGCCTTCACGGCCTCGGCGCTGCGCTGGACCTCTTTCGCGTCGAATCCCGGGAACGCGACCGAGGGGATGCGCACGAGGGTGCCCAGATCGGCGAGAGCGGCGGGGATACCGGATGCGGCGGCATCGCGCACGGCATCCTGTCGGGTGAGGTCGGTGTTCATGCGGGTAATCTTAAGGTGCTTCCTTTTCGAGACTCCGAGGTTCCATCGTGGCGAAAACCCCCGCAGCTCCCGTCCCCGCAGACGTTCCGGACCAGGCGACCTCCGGCGGGAAGGGCCGTGCGACCCCGACGCGCGCCGAGCAGGAGGCCGCCCGCAAGCGCCCGCTCGTGGCCGACACGAAAGAGGCGAAGGCGCGCGCGAAGGCGGAGCTCGCCGCGCAGCGCGAGAAGGCTCGCATCGGCATGGCCGCCGGCGAGGACAAGTACCTGCCGATCCGGGACAAGGGCCCGCAGCGCAAGTTCGTGCGCGACTTCATCGACTCGGGCTGGCACCTGGGCGAAGCCGTGATGCCGGCCATGGTCCTGGTGATCCTCGCCACCTTCATCCCGGTCCCGGCCGTGCAGTACTACTCGTTCATCGGCCTGTGGATCTTCATCCTCTTCGTGATCGGTGACATGGTGCTGACCTCGATCCGGGTCAAGCAGGCGGCGCGCAAGAAATTCGGCGCCGAGCGCACGGAGAAGGGCCTGGGCTGGTACGGCGCGATGCGCATCATTCAGATGAGGTTCATGCGTCTGCCGAAGCCGCAGGTCAAGCGCGGGCAGCACCCGGTCTGAGCGTCACCGGTCTGCGACGAGACCCCGGTTGATCTGACGCCCCCACAGCGGGCCGCGGTACAAGAACGCCGTGTACCCCTGCACGAGCGTCGCGCCGGCACGCAGCCGCTCGCGCACATCCGCGGCCGTCTCCACGCCCCCGACCGAGATCACGACGAACTCCTCCGGCACGACGGCGCGAACGATCCGCAGTACCTCGAGGGCGCGCGCCGCGAGCGGAGCGCCCGACAGCCCTCCCGCGCCGGCCGATTCCACGACTGCTGCGCCGGTGCGCAGGTCGTCGCGTGAGATCGTCGTGTTCGTCGCGATGATGCCGGACAGCCCGATTTCGACGGCGAGACGGGCGACGGCCTCGACCTCGTCATCCGGAAGGTCGGGGGCGATCTTCACGAGGAGCGGCGTCCGGCCCGCCGCGTCCCTGACTGCGACCAGCAGAGGCCGCAGCGTCTCCACCGCCTGGAGTCCGCGCAGCCCCGGCGTGTTCGGCGACGACACGTTCACGACGAGGTAGTCGGCGAGCGGCGCGAGGAGCGTGGCGCTGTGGACATAGTCCTCGGTCGCGTTCTCGACGTCCACGACGCGACTCTTGCCGATGTTCACACCGATGACCGCGCCTTGGGGGCGCTTGCGGAGGCGCTGGAGCCGGCGAGCCGCTTCGGTCGCCCCGCGGTTGTTGAAGCCCATCCGGTTGATCACGGCACGGTCGGGGATCAGGCGGAAGAGCCGCGGGCGGGGGTTGCCCTCCTGCGGGATCGCGGTGATCGTCCCCACTTCGATGTGCCCGAATCCGAGGGCGTGCAGCCCCCGGACGGCGCGGACGTCCTTGTCGAAGCCGGCGGCGACGCCGAACGGCGAGTCGAACGTCAGACCGAGCGCCGACACCTGCGATGAGGGAGCCGGGCGCGTCAACGGTCGCGCGATCCAGGCGAAGGGTGCGACCCCGGCGAGCCGGATCACGACCATGGCCGCGTGGTGCGCCGTCTCGGGATCCATCCGGGCGAGGACGGTGCGGAAGAGGAGGGGATACATCGCCTCCAGGCTATCCGCTCAGGCGGGTGCGACCGATTCGTCCGGAGCCGGAGAAGCGTGGTCTGCGCGGAGCTGGCCGATCGCCGATTCGAAGTCCTCGAGCGAGTCGAACGCCTGGTAGACGCTGGCGAAGCGGAGGTACGCGACCTCGTCGAGGTCGCGGAGCGGACCCAGGATCGCCAGTCCGATCTCGTTCGTGTCGACCTGCGAGGAACCCGTCTGGCGTACGGCCTCCTCGACTTTCTGCGCGAGCACCGCGAGGTCGCCCTCGGTGACCGGGCGCCCCTGACAGGCCTTGCGGACGCCGGACATGACCTTCTCGCGGCTGAACGGCTCGACGACGCCCGAGCGCTTGATCACGTTCAGACTCGCCGTCTCGATCGTCGAGAACCGGCCCCCGCACTGCGGGCACTGACGACGACGACGGATGCTGAGCCCGTCGTCACTCGTCCGCGAGTCGATCACGCGGGAATCGGGATGGCGGCAGAACGGGCAATGCATGGCGGACCCAGACTACGCGGGGAAGCGTGCCTGCACGGCTTCGCCGTGCGCGGGCAGGTCTTCAGCTTCGGCGAGTGTCACGACGGCCTCGCGCACCTCCGCGAGTGCCGCACGGTCGTACTCGATCACCTGCTGCGGTCGCAGGAAGGTCGCCGCCGAGAGACCCGCGGCGTAGCGCGCCTGTCCCCCGGTGGGCAGGACATGGTTGCTGCCGGCCAGGTAGTCGCCGAGGCTCACCGGGGTGTGGGGTCCGACGAACACGGCACCGGCGTGGACGAAGGATGCGGCATCCGGGTTCGACAGGTGAAGCTCGAGGTGTTCGGGTGCGTAGGCGTTGCTGAACGCTGTCGCGGCCGTGAGGTCGTCGACGAGGACGACGGCCGACTGCGGTCCGCCGAGCGCCGCGGCGACCCGCTCCGCGTGCCGCGTCCGCGCGGCGAGCGGCCCGATCTCGTCCAGGACCGCCGCAGCGAGGGATTCGGATTCCGTGACGAGCACCGCCGAGGCCTGCTCGTCGTGCTCCGCCTGACTGATCAGGTCCGCCGCAACCAGGCGGGGATCTGCGGTGTCGTCCGCCACGATGAGGATCTCGGTCGCACCCGCCTCGGAGTCGGTCCCCACGACACCGGCCACCGCGCGCTTGGCGGCGGCGACGAAGTTGTTGCCCGGCCCGGTGACGACATCGACCGGCTCCAGTGCGAGCGTGGGCACGCCGTACGCGAACGCCCCGACCGCTCCGGCGCCGCCCATGGCGTACACCTCATCCACACCGAGCAGTCGTGCCGCCGCGAGGATGACGGGGTGCACGCGCCCGCCGTGGGCGCGCTGCGGCGGCGAGGCCAGCGCGATCTGCTGGACGCCGGCGACCTGCGCGGGAACCACGTTCATCACGACGCTCGATGGGTAGACGGCCTTGCCGCCCGGCACGTAGAGGCCGACACGGCGCACCGGCTGCCATCGCTGGTGCACGAACGCGCCCGGCGCGAGCTGTGTCACCGACGGCGCCGGGACCTGGGCGGCGGACCCGGCGCGCACGCGCACGATGGCCTCCTCCAGGGCGGCGCGGACCTTCGGATCCAGCGCGGCGAGCGCCTCATCGAGATGGGCAGCGGGCACCCGGATCTCGTGGCCGGACGCTCCATCGAACTTCTCGGCCTGCTCGCGCAGCGCCGCCTCACCGTGGGCGGCGACGTCGGCGACGAGCCCGGCGGCCGTCAGGAGCGCCTCCGCACGCGCCGACGTGGCGCGTGGAACGGCGGCGAGGAGCTCGGCCGGAGTGTGGTCACGGCCGCGCAGGTCGATCATGCGGAGCATGGGGGAAGCCTTCGGGTCGAGCGGGTGAGACGACGCGGGGTCAGCCGCGCGTCACGCCGGTGACATCGTGCAGGTAGCCGATCCGGCCGTCCTCGTGCCGCACGACGAACACCTCGCCGCGGTCCTCGAGGACGAGCGCCCACGCGGTGGGCCCGATGCGGAAGATCGGGACGTCCCGCTCGTCGACGACGTCGCGGTCCTCTGGCACGAGCGCCCAGAACGCCTGCACGGCGGAGCTCGACTCACTCGCGGCGGACTCGTCGGCCTCCGGTTGCGCCTCGACCGGTTCGAACGTGTCGCGCGTCTGCACGGGAGCCCAGGCTTCACGCTCGCCGGAGGCCGTGCGCGCGACGGGCATCGTGTCCGACTGGCCGGCAGCGTACGCTGCGGTCGAGTACGCGGCGGTCTGATCTGCGTACGCCGGAGAGGCGTCGGTGTCGAACGTGTCGGTCTCCGACGCGGCCGGTGCGGCGGGGCGCGGCGGCCGAGCCGAGACGGGGCGGATCGGGCGCGCGTTGCGGTGTGCGGGCACCTCACGGCGGCCTGCGAAGTCCTCGCCGAGGACCGGCAGCAGCGGTGCGACGACCGTCAGCACGACGCCGGCGAGCATGAGGAAGAACTCCACCCACACGACCCAGCCGTAGATCCACACACCGGTCTCGATCGAGACGGCGACGTTGCGCCACAGCAGAGTGAGCCACACCACGGCGGAGACCGAGAAGGCGACCGAGGCGAACTGGTCGATGCCCAGGGAACCGACCCGACGGATGCCATCCGGTGAGAAGCGGCGCAGGACGATCAGGAAGACCGCGACGGTCGGTAGACCGATCGTGAGGATCCAATCCAGGCCGTTCGTCCAGACGGAGCCGCCGAACAGGAGCTGAGCCATCGCCTGCTCGCTGGCGACGGAGAAGAACGACACGATGAACGCGACGATCCAGACGCCGACGATCGCGACTTCGCGGATCGAGAACGGTCCGACGCCGTACTGGGGCCGTTCATCGGACGTCGTCGGAAGCACATCCTGCTCCGTGATCCGCTCTTCTCCGGCCTCGGTGTACTCGTTCGCTCGCTCGTCGGTCACGATCATCCTCTCCCCGCCGCTCGCGCGGCGCACACCGTCCCGATACTACCGGCGGCTCATGAGACGCCGATGAGATCCGCCCCACTCACGGGCAAGCCATAGGCACGGGCCTGCGTGCCCGCGCCGGCGCTCATCCCAGGCACTGCGGCCCGAGAAGTCCCTTCAGCTCGCCGTAGAGGTCCGCGGTCACGCGCACCGGCAACGGCACCTCGAAGATCTTCGCCGTGGAGCCCGCGTGGAGCTTGACGGTGACCTCCGTGTCACCACGATGACGCTCCAGCGTCTGCCGCAGCTCTTCGATCGTGGACTGGCTCGCACGCCGTTCCGGCAGGACCAGCACCAGGGGTCCGGACTCGTCGACCGCACCGAGGTCGGGGGCGAACGCCGAAACCGCATGCAGGTTCATGCCGTCGTCCCGCCGCGACACGCGTCCGCGGACCACGAGGATCGAGTCCGCGACGAGCATCGACTGGAACTCCGTATAGGTCTTGCCCATGAACATGACCGTGATCTCGCCGTTGAAGTCCTCGACGGTGATCATGCCGTACGGGTTTCCGCTGGACTTGGCGACCCGGTGCTGAACGCTCGTGACCAGGCCGGCGACGGTCACCTGCTCGCCGTCGGAGATGTCCTCCGACGCCAGCAGATCGTGGATGCTGATCGACGCGTGTTTGGCGAGGGGGATCTCCAGCCCCGCCAGCGGATGATCGGACACGTACAGCCCGAGCATCTCGCGCTCGAAGGCGAGCTTGTCCTTCTTCGTCCACTCCGGACGCTCCGGCACTTTGTGCGCCTGCTGCGGCTCGTCATCACCCCAGAGTGAGTCGAAGTCGAAGCCGACCTCGCCGTTGGCCTCGCGGCGTTTGTCGAGCACCGCGGCCTCGGTGGCGTCCTCGTGGATCTCCATGAGGGCCCGGCGCGTCGCCCCGAGCGAATCGAACGCACCCGCCTTGATGAGCGACTCGACCGTGCGCTTGTTGGCCACGTGCGCGGGAACCTTCGAGAGGAAGTCGTGGAAGTCGGTGAACGGCGCATCGGCGCGGGACGCGACGATGCCGTCGACGACGTTCGCCCCGACGTTGCGGACCGCCCCCAGACCGAAGCGGATGTCGTCGCCGACGGCGGCGAAGAAGCGGATCGACTGCCCCACGTCCGGCGGGAGGACGCGGATGCCCATACGGCGGCACTCGTTGAGGTAGACCGCCATCTTGTCTTTCGAATCGCCCACGCTCGTCAGCAGCGCGGCCATGTACTCGGCGGGGTAATGCGCCTTCAGATAGGCGGTCCAGTACGAGACCAGGCCGTACGCGGCGGAGTGCGCCTTGTTGAAGGCGTAGTCCGAGAACGGCAGGAGGATCTCCCAGAGCTTGTTCACCGCGTCGTCGGAGTAGCCGTTCGCGTGCATCCCGGCCTGGAAGCCCTCGAACTGCTTGTCGAGCTCGGACTTCTTCTTCTTGCCCATCGCGCGGCGGAGGATGTCGGCCTGACCGAGGCTGAACCCGGCGACGCGCTGAGCGATCGCCATCACCTGCTCCTGGTAGATGATCAACCCGTAGCTCGTGTCGAGGATCTCGGCGAGCGAGTCCTTGAACTCCTCGTGGATCGGCGTGATCTCCTGCTGGCCGTTCTTGCGCAGGGCGTAGTTGATGTGGCTGTTCGCGCCCATGGGCCCGGGTCGGTACAGCGCGATGACGGCCGAGATGTCTTCGAAGTTGTCGGGCTTCATCAGACGCAGCAGAGAACGCATCGGACCGCCGTCGAGCTGGAACACCCCGAGGGTGTCGCCGCGCGAGAGGAGTTCGTAGGAGGCCGCGTCGTCGAGCTCGAGCTCTTCGAGGACGAGCGGGTGGCCCCGGTTCGCGGCGATGTTGTCGAGCGCATCGTTGATGATCGTGAGGTTGCGCAGCCCCAGGAAGTCCATCTTGATCAGACCCAGCGCTTCGCACGACGGATAGTCGAACTGCGTGACGATCTGGCCGTCCTGTTCGCGCCGCATGATCGGGATGATGTCCTCGAGCGGGTCACTGGACATGATCACACCGGCGGCGTGCACGCCCCACTGCCGCTTGAGGTTCTCGAGCCCGACCGCGGTGTCGAAGACCGTCTTGGCCTCGGCATCCGTCTCGATGAGCGCGCGGAACTCGCTCGCCTCCTTGAAGCGCGGGTGCTCACGGTCGAACATGCCCTCGAGAGGCATGTCCTTGCCCATCACGGCGGGCGGCATCGCCTTGGTGAGCTTCTCCCCCATGCTGAACGGGAATCCGAGCACACGCCCGGCATCCTTCAACGCCTGCTTGGCCTTGATCGTGCCGTACGTCACGATCTGGGCGACCCGCTCGCTGCCGTACTTCTCCGTGACGTACTGGATGACCTCGCCGCGGCGACGGTCGTCGAAGTCGACGTCGAAGTCGGGCATCGAGACGCGGTCGGGGTTCAGGAAGCGCTCGAAGATCAGACCGTGCTGCAGCGGGTCGAGGTCGGTGATGCGCATGGCGTAGGCGGCCATGGATCCGGCGCCGGATCCGCGGCCCGGGCCCACCCGGATGCCGTTGTCCTTCGCCCAGTTGATGAAGTCGGCGACCACGAGGAAGTACCCCGGGAAGCCCATCTGGACGATGACGGAGGTCTCGTACTCGGCCTGTGCGCGGACGGCGTCGGGGATGCCGTCGGGGTACCGGTACTCGAGACCCTTCTCGACCTCCTTGACGAACCAGCTCTCCTCCGTCTCGCCGTCGGGCACCGGGAAGTTGGGCATGTAGTTCGCGGAGGTGTTGAACTCGACATCGCAGCGCTCGGCGATCAGCAGGGTGTTGTCACACGCCTCGGGATGATCGCGGAAGACCTGCCGCATCTCAGCGGCGGACTTGACGTAATAGCCGTCTCCGTCGAACTTGAAGCGCTTGGGATCGTCGAGGGTGGATCCGGACTGCACGCACAGCAGCGCCGCATGGCTGGTCGCATCGTGCTGGTGGGTGTAGTGGAGGTCGTTCGTCCCCACCAGCGGGATGTCGAGGTCTTTCGAGATCTTGATGAGGTCCGACATCACCCGGCGCTCGATCGACAGACCGTGGTCCATGATCTCGGTGAAGTAGTTGTCTTTGCCGAAGATGTCCTGGAACTCCGCCGCGGCCGCACGGGCGGCCTCGTACTGGCCGAGCCGCAGGCGCGTCTGCACCTCTCCCGACGGGCATCCCGTCGTGGCGATCAGGCCCTTGGAGTACTTCTGCAGCAGCTCGCGGTCCATCCGCGGCTTGAAGTAGTACCCCTCCATGCTCGCCTTCGACGACAGCCGGAACAGGTTGTGCATGCCCTCCGTGGTCTCGGAGAGAAGCGTCATATGGGTGTAGGCGCCCGCACCGGAGACGTCGTCGTCGCTCTGCTCGGGTGATCCCCACCGCACGCGCGACTTGTCGGTGCGGTGGGTGCCGGGGGTCACATAGGCTTCGATGCCGATGATCGGCTTGATTCCGGCGGCCTTGGCCGTCTTGTAGAACTCGAAGGCCGCGAACGTGTTGCCGTGATCGGTGACGGCGATCGCCGGCATCTCGAGCCGGACTGCTTCCTGCACCATCGGACCGATGCGCGCCGCGCCGTCCAGCATCGAATATTCACTGTGAACGTGAAGGTGAACGAAGGAATCGGCTGCCACCCGACGAGTCTAAGTTCGCTCGCCGACACCGTGCGCTCACCGCAGATCGAGGCGCATGACCACGCGCGGGAAGCCGTTCAGCACGGAGTCCGTCGGCGCGGCGAGGTGGAAGCCGGCCTTCTCGAACAGGGACCGCGTTCCGACGTAGGCCATCGTGAGGTCCACCTTCTGCCCGCGGTTGTCGACGGGGTAGCCCTCGACGGCGGGAGCCCCGCTCTCACGGGCGAAGCCGATCGCCCCGGCCAGGAGCGCATGCGAGATGCCGGAGCCGCGGTGTCCGGGTCTGACCCGGATGCACCAGACGCTCCAGACATCCAGGTCGTCGACGTGCGGGATCTTGCGGCTCGTCGCGAACGACGTGTCGGCGCGCGGGTGCACCGCCGCCCAACCGACGACATCCCCGTCGTCGTAGGCGAGGACGCCGGGAGGACCTTCGCGCAGGAGCCCCCTCACCCGCTCGGCCCGCGCCGTCCCGCTCAGAGCGAGATTCTCCTTCGCGGGGATGCGGTAGCTCAGGCACCAGCAGACGTTGGACGTCGGCTTCTTCGGCCCGACGAGGGTGGCGATGTCATCGAAGTCGGTCGCCGGTCGAACGCTGATCGTCATTGCGCCACTGTGCCCCGTACATCCGACACGCGTCCAGGCTCGCTCTAGGGTGAGTGGATGCCGACCCCCGACTTCGTCCTCGAACTCCGCCGCCACATCGGCACGCACCCGCTGCCGCTGGTGGGCGTCACTGCGGTCATCGTGCGCGACGATGCCGTACTGCTCGGGCGCCGCAGCGACAACGGCGCTCTCACCCCGATCACCGGCATCGTCGATCCCGGTGAGGAGCCGGCGACCGCGGCGGCCCGCGAGGCCCTGGAGGAGGCCGGGGTCGTCATCACCGTCGATCGGCTGGCGTGGGTGCACCAGATCGAGCGGGTCACGTACGAGAACGGCGACCAGAGCGACTACCTCGATCTGACGTTCCGCTGCACGTGGGTGAGCGGCGAACCGTGGCCGGCCGACGGCGAGATGACGGAGGTCGGCTGGTTCGACTTCGATGTCCTCGCCGATCTCGACGAGGACATGCGCCAGCGGGTGCGCTTCGCGCTGCCGCTGCGCGGCGAGGCGCGCTTCCTCTGAGGCAGATGAATCGGAAGCGCGCGAATCTTTACAACGTCGTATTACATCGTTTACCCTGACCGCGAGGAGCGGGCGATGTGGCCCGCTCGAACGCTATTCGAGGAGGAACAGCGATGGGTCCCCATCAGCAGGAACAACAGATCGACGACCGGACATCCGGTACGGGCACGTCGAGGCGCTCGCACGCGCTGACGTGTCTGGCGGCGGTCGTGCTCGCGGCCGCACTCACCCTCACCATGGCTCCGGGTGCGGCAATGGCCGAGGACTCAGCCCCCACACCCGGCCCCACAGTGGTGGCCGACCCGGACTCGCCGACCGGATACACCGGCGAGTTCGTCTACTACAACCCAACCGCCACGAGCGTGCGCTTCGTGGCGGACATCATGCTGCGGAACTGGGAGGACCGCACCGACACGAAGGTCTACAGCCCGTTCGACTACAAGCCGGGTCTGATGCGGGGCGGCGGCGCGTACGACGTACAGATGACGAACATCGGCAACGGATACTGGTCGACCGCGGTGCCTCTGGCGGCCGGGCCCAACCAGTACTGGTTCTACGTGAACAACAACACCAACTTCTGGGTGCCCGACCCGGCCAACTCGCCGATCTTCGCTCCGGACGGACTCACGGGCAACAGCCGCCGCGCCTTCAACGCCGTGTACGTGCCCTACGACGCTGAGAAACAGAACTACGCTCCGCTCGCGGAGCGCGTCATTGCGAATCCGCGACCCGATTCCGCGAAGGGGACATGGAGCTACGTCCCGGTTCCGGGACTGACTCCGCTCGCCAACGGCACGCAGCGCACACTCGGCATCTACCTCCCGCCGAATTACGACCCGAACCGCACCGAACCGTACAAGACGATCTACGTGCAACACGGCAGTGGACAGGATCAATCCGACTGGCTCAATATCGGCAGCGTCCCGATCATCATGGACAACCTGCTCCAGGACAACGCGACCGAGCCGGCGGTGATCGTTTCGACCAATTCGACGTACATGGGAGCTGCGCCGTACACCAACCTGACGAACGTCATCGTCCCCTTCGTCGAGAGCAACTACAACGTCTCGAAGGATCGGATGGACCGAGCATTCGCGGGCCTGTCGATGGGGGCGTCCATGACGACGCAGATCATCAACAACAATCCGCTGCGCTTCGGCTACTACGGCGTGTGGAGCTTCCGCGCGGGGATCAACCCGAATACGGCCAACCTCAAGCAGGCGTACGTGCACATCGGATGCGGCGTGTGGGACAACCTCAACCTGTGCCCGACGACAGCGCAGTTGGGCGTTCTGGACGGCAAGGTGAACTACGAGTACACCGATCTCGCCGGTGGCCATGACTTCAACGCGTGGCCGCAGCTGTTCGCGATCTTCGCGAGGGACCACCTCTGGCAGCCGCGCTCGTTCGTGAACGGAGCTCCCGTCTTCGCGGCCGGCGGCGAGACACAGGCGGTCGACGAGAATCGCGCCCTGACCTTCACGGTCGACGCGGCAGATCCGGACGGCGATACGCTCATCTACTCGGCGGGCGATCTGCCGTCGGGTGCGTCGTTCGACCCGGCCACGCGCAAGTTCACGTGGACCCCGTCCTACGCCCAGGCGGGCGAGTACTCGGTGACGTTCACGACGGCTGACGGCACGGATCGCTACGCCTTGTCCGCGACCAAGACGGTGACGATCACGGTCCGTGACGTCACAGTTGCCGAGCAGATCACAGGGCTCAAGAGCACGATCGCCGCGATCGGTGCGAACGGCGGAATCAAGAACGCACTGACTGTGAAGCTGAACCAGGTGGAGAAGCGCCTCGGGGCGGGCGACACAGCAGGCGCCGTGCTCGCGCTTCAGGACGACTTCATCGGACAGGTGACCGGTCTGCGCGGGGTCAAGCTCACCGCCGCGGAGGCGGACGCTCTGATCGTGGCGGCGCAGGAGGCGATCCAGAACATCTCCTTCTGAGTCCTCATCACTCGGATCGGGGTGCCTGCAGGTCACGCGATCTGCTGGCACCCCTGTCATTTACAACGTCGTAAGAAATTCCTTTACAACGTCGTAAAGCTTCTAATACTCTGGCCGCGACGGGTCCCCAACTCCGTCGTTCGAATCCCTTTCAAGGAGGAACGGTGATGACAATTCTGCAAACCAGCGAATCGGAAGCGGGCGGGCGCAGCGCCCGCACGCGCGGTCGCTACTGGCGCCCGATCGCCACGGTCACGGTCGCGGCGACGATCGTGCTCGGATCGTCGGCGGTGGCTGCCCAGGCCGCAGCCGAGTACCCGCCCGGGCCGACGGTGGTCGCCGACCCGAGCTCCCCGACCGGCTACACCGGTCACTTCGTGTACTGCAACCCGGACGCGACCAGCGTGCGGTTCGTCGCGGACATCATGCTTCGCAACTGGGCGGACACCTCGGACACGAAGGTCTACACGCCCTACGAGTACAAGCCGGGTCTCATGCGCGGGGGTGGGGGGTACGACGTGGAGATGACCAGCGTCGGCGACGGCTGCTGGTACACGAGCGTGCCCCTCGCGGCGGGTGCCAACCAGTACTGGTTCTACGTGAACAACAACACCAACGCATGGCTTGCCGATCCGGCGAACTCGCCCATCTTCGCTCCGGACGGCATCGCGTTCCCCGCACGTCGCGCGTTCAACAAGGTGTTCGTGCCGTACGACGCCGCGAAGCAGAACTTCGGACCGCTGGAGGCGCGCCAGATCGAGAATGAGCGGGCGGACTCCCCGAAGGGCGAGTGGAGCTACGTCCCGATCGCGATCCCGAACCAGACCGGCCGCACGCTGGGCGTCTACCTGCCCCCGGGCTACGACCCCGACCGGGCCGAACCCTACAAGACCATCTACATGGAGCACGGCGGCGGCCAGGATCAGTCCGACTGGATGAACATGGGCGACGTGCCGGTCATCATGGACAACCTGATCCAGGACGGCACGACCGAACCGGCGGTGGTCATCACGGCCAACACCAACTACCTCGGTGCGGCCAACCAGGGCTACCCCAACCTGCGCGAAGTCGTCGTCCCGTTCGTCGAGAGCAACTACAACGTCTCGACCAGGCCGATCGACCGCGCGTTCGCCGGCCTCTCGGCGGGATCGATCGTCACGCAGGGTCTGATCCGGTACGACGCCACGTACTTCGGATACTGGGGTCCGTGGAGCGGTGGCATCAGTGTGACCCCGGCAACGGCGAACATCGACAAACCGTACATCCACTACGGTGGCGGTGCCTGGGACTTCGGTCTTCCGAATGCGGGTCAGGTCGCTGCGCTGGACGAGGTCGCGTTCGTCGAGAACACGACGGTCGCCGGGGCGCACGACTTCAACGCGTGGAACCAGTTGTTCACGGTCTTCGCTCGCGATTACGTGTGGCAGCAGGATGCATTCATGGCAGACGAGTTCACGCAGCTCATCAATGCGGTCGCCGGGTCTGCGACGCACAAGGGCACGAAGAACGCGCTCACGGTCAAGCTCGAGAAGGGCTGGAACGACATTGTCGAAGGCGATTCCGCCGGCGCGCTGGACTACGTGAAGCGCTTCGAGGACCAGCTGTCGCGGTTCGCAGCCAACGGCGTGGTTCCCCAGGACCAGGCTGCGGCGATGAAGACGGTCGCTGACCAGATCATCTCCAACCTGAGTTACTGGCAGTAACACCGCACAAGAGGGTGTCGGCGGAGACGATCCGCCGACACCCTCTGTTCACCGCCGCATCAGTCCGCGCGAAGGATCTCCAGCGCGGACGCCAGGTCGGCCGGGTACTCCGATGTGAAGGTGACCTGCTCGCCCGTCGCCGGATGCAGGAACAACAGCTGCCGAGCATGCAGCCACTGACGGGTCAGGCCGAGCCGGGCGGCGAGGGTCGGGTCGCCGCCGTACAGCGGATCCCCCACGCACGGATGCCGATGGGCGGCCATGTGCACTCGGATCTGGTGCGTGCGCCCCGTCTCGAGGTGGATCTCCAGGAGCGCCGCGCGTCGGAAGGCCTCGAGTGTCTCGTAATGGGTGACGGAGTCCTTGCCGTCGGGCGTGACGGCGAACTTCCAGGAGTGGGACGGATGCCGACCGATGGGCGCGTCGATCGTTCCGGCGAGCGGATCGGGGTGGCCCTGCACGACCGCGTGGTAGATCTTCTCGACCTCGCGCTCCTTGAAGGCGCGCTTGAGCGCGGTGTAGGCCCGTTCCGTCTTCGCGACCACCATGAGACCGCTCGTGCCGACGTCGAGGCGGTGGACGATTCCCTGCCGCTCGGCCGCCCCCGTCGTGGCCACGCGGACTCCCCCGGCAGCCAGCGCCCCGAGGACGGTCGGACCCTCCCAGCCGAGTGAGGGGTGGGCGGCGACGCCGGCGGGCTTGTCGACGACGACGATCTCGTCGTCCTCGTAGACGATCCCGAGGTCCGGCACGGCGAGCGGAACCACACGCGGCTCCTCTTTCGGCTGCCACGTCACCTCGAGCCAGGATCCGCCATGGAGGCGATCGGACTTGGTGAGGACGCGGCCGTCCATCACGACGCCGCCGGCGTCGGCCACCTCTGCGGCGAACGTCCGCGAGAAGCCGAGCATCTTCGCCAGGGCGGCGTCGACTCGCGCGCCGTCGAGCCCGTCCGGAACGGGCAGCGTCCGCGAGTCCACGTCAGCGATCCGCGTCGGGACGACCGTCGACGGGCGCCGCGGCGTCCTCGGTCAGACCGTCCTCGGGCCGACCGTCCTTCGCCGCCCGGACTTCTCGCGTGCCGTCCAGTCGGAGGCCGATGAGGACGAGCAGCGCGACGGAGATCATCATCGTCACGATGAAGATGTCGGCCACGTTGTAGATCGCCGGCATCATCCACGGAGTGTTGATGAAGTCGACGACGTGGCCGACGGGGAACCCCGGCTGGCGGAATGCGCGATCGGTGAGGTTGCCCAGCACACCACCGAGGAGCAGACCGAGCACGACGGCCCAGAGGCGCGAGCGCAGTCGCGTGGCGGCGAGCCACACGATCACGACCGCGACGACGGCGAGGGCGATCGTGAAGATCCACGTGACGCCCTCGCCGAGGGAGAACGCCGCCCCCGGATTGCGGACGAGATAGAAGATGAGGAAGTCACCCAGGATCTTCACCGCCTGCTCGGGCGGGAGGTTGTCGATCGCGAGGTACTTCGTGAACTGGTCGGCGGCCAGCACCGTCGCCGCGAGGATCGCGACGACGGCACCGGCCGCCGCCTTGTGCAGGGGGGCTCGGCCTGTCAAGACCGGCCTAGAGGCCGATGGCCGAGACCGGGGTCGAGCCGGAGTTGGTGCCCGTGGTCTCGAGGTCCCGCAGCTTGCCCTCGATGTAGCCGCGCAGCTGTGCGCGGTAGTCGCGCTCAAAGTTGCGCAGCTCGGTGATGCGACCCTCCAGGCTCGCGCGCTCCTTATCCAGGCGTGCGATCTCCTCGCGGCCCTTCGTCTCGGCCTCCGAGATGATCGACGCCGCCTGCGACTGGGCGTCCGCGATGAGCTTGTCGCGCTGCGCGATGCCCTCTGCGACGTGCTCATCGTGCAGACGCTGCGCGAGCTCGATGATTCCGGCGCTCGCTGCGGCGGGGGCCGTGCCGGACTCGGCAGCGGGCACCGCGGCGACCGGAGCGGGCGTCTCTTCGACGACCTCAGCGGCGGCGGGCGCCTCGGCGGGAGCCTCGGAACCGGACTCGTACGCAGCCAGCTTCGCCTTCAGCTCGTCGTTCTCGGCGATCGTCTTGCGCCACTCGACGACGATCTCGTCGAGGAAGTCGTCCACCTCGTCCGGGTCGAAGCCTTCCTTGAACCGGACGTGCTGGAACTGCTTGGTGACGACGTCATCGGGGGTCAATGCCATGGTGGTACCTCTTTCGGGCGCTCTGGTCGCTGGCCGATGTCGGGGGCCGCTCCGCCGATGGCCGGCGGTCGTACCAGGCAAGCATAGCCGCGCCTCACGGAGGTGTCGAAGGCCGGTATGCTCCGCCGTCAGCGCATGAACGCGCGCGTGACCGCCAGCAGGACGAAGCACAGGAGCATCGTCAGCGTGAAGCCGAAGTCGATGCCGATCCCGCCGACCCGCAGGGGCGGGATGAAGCGACGGAACATCTTGATCGGTGGGTCGGTGACCGTATAGACGATCTCCGCAGCCACCAGTCCCGCGCCGCGAGGACGCCATTCCCGGTTGAAGAACGGGATCCAGTCGAGCACGAGCCGCACCAGGAGCACGATCACGAAAAGCAGGAGGAGGCTATTGAGGATCGTGGCAATCGCGCCGACGATGTTCACAGAACGATCGTATCAGCGCGTCGTACTAGCCCTGCGCGAACGGGACGGACTCGGGGTCCGCCTGCGCCACGGCGCCGTCGCCGGAGACCGCGACGTTCTCGGGCGAGAGCAGGAACACCTTGCTCGTGACGCGCTCGATACGGCCGTAGAGCCCGAGCGACAGGCCACTGGCGAAGTCGATCAGACGACGTGCGTCGGCGTCGCTCATCTGCGACAGGTTGATGATGACGGGGATGCCCTCGCGGAAGTTCTCGGCGATGACCTGCGCGTCCCGATACTGCTTGGGGTGCACGGTGAGGATCTCGCTGATGGATGCCGGGGTCACCTGGCGGACGACGGCGGGGCGGTGGATGGGGGTCACCGGAGCGGCCTTCTCGATCGTGGTGGTCTTGCGGGCAGCCGGCTGGGAAGCGGGCTCTACGTAGACCTCTTCCTCGTCGGCGAGACCGAGGTAGACCATGGTCTTCTTCAATGGGTTCGACATCGCATCCTCCTGCTGACTCATGCTCTGAGTGGTCGTGTTTCGAGGTTAACCGGGTATCGGCCTCGGGCCGGTGATTGCCGACCCGATACGTAGGTGTGTCGCGCCCGCGGCGATCGCCTGTGGGAAATCGGCGGTCATCCCGGCCGAGATCCACGTGGCGTCGGCGGCGACGGCACGGACGCGCGCGGAGTAGTCGGCGAGCCGCGAGAACGCCGGGGCAGGGTCCTCCCCCAACGGCGCGACGGCCATCACCCCGCGCAGGCGCAGGGTTCCGCATCCGCTCACGTGGTCGGCGAGACGCTCGAGCTCGTCGGGCGCGACGCCCCCGCGGCCGGCATCGTCGGTGAGGTTCACCTGGATCAGGACGTCCAGCACGGGCGACTCCGCCGTCGCCGCGGCATCCAGTGCGTCCGCGATGCGCGGACGGTCGACGGAGTGCACGACGGATGCCGCCGCCCTGATCGCCTTCGCCTTGTTGGTCTGCGCCTGCCCGATGAAATGCCATCGCAGATCGCCCAGGGCGCTCAGCGCCGCCGTCTTCTCGGAGAGCTCCTGCTGTCGGTTCTCCCCGACATCTCGGACACCGAGCGCGTACAGCTCTTCGACGAGAGCAGGCGGGTGGAACTTCGTCACGACGATCCGCGTGATGGACGCGGGATCGCGGCCTGCCGCGTGTGCGGCAGCCTCGATCCCGGCGTCGACCTGTGCGAGTCGTGCGGCAAGCTCCACGCTCGTCCTGACGGGTTACTTGAGGAAGTCGGGGATGTCGAGGTCGTCGTCACCGAACGCCGAGTCGTAGCTCGAGTCAGGGACGGCGGCACCCACCGGAACGGGCTCGGTCTCGCGCGGCGCCGGCTCCTTCGCGGCGTCCGCCGCGGGAGTGGCAGGCACGACCGGCGCGCTGACGACGCGGGCGGCGCCCATCGGCTCGACGCGCAGCGTGGGCTCGCCGTTGTCGAAGCCCGCCGCGATCACGGTGACGCGGACCTCGTCGCCGAGAGTGTCGTCGATCACGGTTCCGAAGATGATGTTGGCCTCGGGGTGCGCGGCCTCCTTCACCAGCTGCGCAGCGTCGTTGATCTCGAAGATGCCCAGGTTGGACCCGCCCTGGATCGACAGCAGCACGCCGTGCGCACCTTCGATGCTCGCCTCGAGCAGCGGGGACTCGACCGCGAGTTCGGCGGCCTTGATGGCGCGGTCTGCACCGCGCGCGGACCCGATACCCATGAGCGCCGAACCGGCGCCCTGCATGACCGACTTCACGTCGGCGAAGTCGAGGTTGATCAGACCGGGAGTGGTGATGAGGTCCGTGATGCCCTGCACACCGGCGAGGAGCACCTGGTCGGCCGTGGCGAACGCCTCGATCATGCTGATGCCGCGGTCGCTGATCTCCAGCAGTCGGTCGTTCGGCACCACGATGAGGGTGTCGACCTCTTCCTTGAGCTTCGCAACGCCGGTCTCGGCCTGGCTCTGACGGCGACGGCCCTCGAAGGAGAAGGGCTTGGTCACGACGCCGATCGTGAGCGCACCGATCGACTTCGCGATCTTGGCGACGACGGGCGCACCGCCGGTACCGGTACCGCCGCCCTCGCCCGCGGTCACGAAGACCATGTCGGCGCCGCGCAGCGCCTCTTCGATCTCTTCCGCGTGGTCTTCCGCGGCGCGGCGCCCCACCTCGGGGTCGGCGCCGGCACCGAGGCCGCGCGTGAGCTCCCGGCCGACGTCGAGCTTGACGTCGGCGTCGCTCATGAGCAGAGCCTGCGCGTCGGTGTTGACCGCGATGAACTCCACGCCGCGAAGGCCGAGTTCGATCATGCGGTTGACGGCGTTGACGCCGCCGCCGCCGACACCCACGACCTTGATCACCGCGAGGTAGTTCTGGTTCTGGCTCATGCCGGCCTCCGTCTGTGCTGCGCCCTGGTGGAATCACGTGGTGTGAAACCTTCAACCTCATCTAGAGGCTTAAAGAATTGCCCGGTATGCAATTCCTCTGGGTCGAAAGTATGCGGACGCCGACCCGCGGCGGGGATCGTCGCGGCGTGTCGCGACATCGTCTCCAGAACCCGTCCGCGCGGGGCTGAGATCGGGTCAGCGGACGACGATCGCGCTCGGCGAGGACACGTCGTAGACGCTCACCGTGGCGGGCGGCCGCGCCGCCATGATCTTCTCGAGCGTGACAGCCTTCAATGCCGAATCCTCGGCGCTCCCCCACACCACCTGCGCGTTCGAGTCGCCGAGAGTGAGGGTGACGTCATCCGGCGTGGAAGCGGACACGGCCGTCACCTGCGCGAGGATCGACGACGGCAGCGATCGCATGACCTGACCGACGGAGGTGAAGGCCTTCGACCGCGTCCCCCCCTCGACCGTCAGCAGCGGGCGACCCGCTGCCGGTGTCTCGGTCGTCGACAGCGCGACGCCGGCCGCGTCCACGAGGGTGTACCCGGCCCGGGTCTGGACGAGACCGATCGGTGTCCGCTCGACGATCCGCACGATCAGTTCGTGCGGCGGGCGGGCCTCGAGCGAGTACGACTCGACCAGGGGGAAGGCGACGAGTGCCGCCTTGACGGCACTCTCGTCGACACGCGGCAACGGTGTCCCGATCTGATCCGACAGCGCCTTCTCCACCGCAAGGGTGTCCAGGTTCTCGGTACCGACGATCCGGATCTGCTCGACGGCGAAGAGCGGACTGTACGCCGCGCCGAGCGTCGTCAGGACGAGCAGCACGACGGATGCCGCTGCCCCCGCCCAGAGGAGGCGCCGTCTCCTCTGCCGCCCGGTGAAGCGCCGCACCTCGGCCCGCAGAGCCTTCCGGCGCGCCCGCGCGGCCGACCAGACCTCGCGGATGCCGATCTCCTCGTCTCCGGCATCGTCGGGGGCCTGCTCGATCGGCTGCTCCGCGGACGTCGGCAGACCCGCAGGGCGCTGCATGCCGGCAGAGGCGAGCGGAACGGTCAGGGGGATGACCGGCGCGACCGCCGCAGGCTCCTCACTCGGCCCCGGTGCGGCGGGAGCGGCATCCGTCTGCTCATCGTCGTGCGTGGGACGGGTCTCCCGGCCGGTCGTCGACGCCGGACCCGCGGTCGTCCCCGACGGCGGCAGCGGCGGTGGGCGGCGCAACGGCGGTCACTCCGCCGCGTCGGGCGCGGCTGCTCGGGCGGTCGGGGTGCTCGCGAGCGCCTCGAGCACCTGCGGGATGATCTGGTACACGTTGCCGCAGCCGAGCGTGATGACGTAGTCGCCCTCGCGCGCAACGGACGCGGTGTAGTCGGCCGCCTGCTGCCAGTCGGCCACGAAGTGCACGTGGGCGGGGTCGGCGAAGGCGTTCGAGACGAGTTCGCCGGTCACCCCGGGAACCGGATCCTCGCGCGCCCCGTAGACGTCGAGCATCACGGTGTGGTCCGCGTGCGTCTCGAGCACCTCAGCGAACTCGCGGTACATCTGCTGCGTGCGCGAATACGTGTGGGGCTGCTGGATCGCGATGATCCGGCCGTCGCCGATCACGGTGCGCGCGGCCTCGAGCGCCGCCGCGACCTCGGTCGGGTGGTGTGCGTAGTCGTCGAACACGCTCACGCCGCGCTGGACGCCGTGCAGTTCGAACCGGCGCACCGTCCCCTCGAAACCCTCCACCGCGCGGACGGCGTCGGCGAGCCCGTGGCCGAGGGTGAGGAGCACCGCGACGGCACCGGCCGCGTTGATCGCATTGTGCGCGCCGGGGACGGCAAGGCGCATCGGCGCATCGACGCCCTCGTGCGTGAGGGTGAACGAGACCGGACCGTCGGTGCGGATGCCGCTCACCCGCACGTCCGCATCCAACGCCTGACCGAACGTCACGATGCGCTCGTGGACGAGTCGTTCGGTGACGGTGCGCGCCCCGGGGTCATCGGACGAGATGACGACCGCCTCGCGGGCGCGGTTCGCGAACGTGGCGAACGCGTCGATGAACGCGTCGTCGCTGCCGTAGTGGTCGAGGTGGTCGGGGTCGACGTTCGTGATGAGGGCGATCGACGTGTCGTAGAGCAGGAACGTTCCGTCGGACTCGTCGGCTTCGATCACGAACAGGTCGTCGGCTCCCGTGGCGCTGGACACGCCCAACTGGGCGATCACGCCGCCGTTGACGAACGTGGGGTTCTCGTCGAGCTCCCGCAGCGCGGTGACGATCATCCCGGTCGACGTCGTCTTGCCGTGGGCTCCCGCGACCGAGACGAGCCGGCGGCCGCCGATCAGCCAGTACAGCGCCTGCGAACGGTGGATGACCGGCATCCCGCGTTCTTTCGCGAGGACGAACTCGGGGTTCTCCGGCCAGATCGCCCCCGTGTGGATCACCGTGTCGGCATCGCCGAGGTTCGCGGCGTCATGGCCGACGTGGACGGTGGCACCGAGGGCCGCGAGATCCTGCAGAGCCTGACTGTCCGCGCGATCCGATCCCGAGACGCGGATGCCGCGCTCCAGGAACATGCGCGCGAGGCCGGACATGCCGGATCCGCCGATTCCGATGAAGTGGGCGGCGCCGATGTGCTCGGGGATGGGGAGGCTCAGGTCGGGTCTGATCATGACCCGACAATCCTAGGTCGGCGCGTCTGGGAGCCCGCCCCGGCACCCCGTGCGGTGCGGATCCCGAGAAGTCACCGCCTCAGAGCGGCCCACCCTGGCAGGTCGCCAGGTCTTCGAGCGTCTTCGCCTCGGGACACGGCGTGAACCACCAGATGCCGCCGTTGCTGTCCTGGCTTCCGTCGATGTAGGCCTCCCAGCCGCCCCCGGGAAGCACGCGGTAGTACTCCGTGACGGGATCGCCCTCCGTGGTCGGGCGCGTGACCGCGAGCTCCGCCCCCTCGTCCGCGGCATCCTGCAGGCAGGTGAGGTTCTCGGCGGGGATCTCGTCGCCCTGGCCCAGCTCCACCTCGCCGCAGGAGGGCAGCACCGCGCGATCCGTGAACTGCGTCGGGGTCGGCGCCGGCGTCGCCGGACCCTGCGCGCACCCGGACAGGAGAGCGACCAGCGCACCTGTCAGAGCGGCGGCCGCCACGAGCCGGGCCGTCATGCGACCCTCCCGAGCGCGGCGTCGATCATCGCGATGACGTTCTCGGTGCCGTTGCGCGTGCCGACGGATGCCGCAGCCCGCGTCATCGCCTCGCGTCGGGTTTCGTCGGCCAGGAGAGGCACGACCTCGGATCTGATGCGGTCACCGGTGAACTCGGCATCCGGAATCAGCACGGCTGCACCCGCGCGCACGGCGCTCGCCGCATTGAGCGCCTGCTCGCCGTTGCCGACCGCATACGGGACGTAGACCGCGGGGATGCCGAGCGCGCTGATCTCGCTCACCGTCGCGGCGCCGGCGCGCGAGACGATGAGGTCGCACAGCGCGAACGCCAGGTCCATCCGGTCGACGTAACGCCGCACCGCGTAACCGGGTGCACCGGGGTCGGTCAGCTCGGACCGCTCCCCCGTGACGTGCACGAGCTGCCAGCCGGCGTCCAGGACGTCCCGCCACGCATCCGCGAACGCCTCGTTCAGCCGCTGCGCGCCGAGGGAGCCGCCGAAGACGAGCAGCGTCGGCCGGTCGGCGTCCAGTCCGAAGTACGCCGCGGCATCCGCCCGCCGGGCCGCCCGGTCGAGGTCGACGATCTCACGGCGCAACGGCATCCCGACGACACGCCCGCCCCTGATCGGGGTCCCCTCGAACGCAACCCCGACGGCCGCGGCGCGCCGCGCGCCGAGCGCATTGGCCATTCCTGGCTTCGCGTTGGCCTCGTGTACGACGACGGGAATCCGCGCGCGGCGGGCGGCGAGGTAGGCGGGGGCCGCTGCGTAGCCGCCGAACCCGACCACGACCTCGACGCCGCGATCGCGGATGTGGGTGCGCACCTGCGCGATCGCACGCCGCAGGCGCGCGGGGAAGGCGGCGGCCGCGCGATCGGGTCGACGCGGGAACGGCACCTTGTCGACGAAGAGCAGCTCATAGCCGCGCTCGGGCACCAGTCGTGCCTCGAGACCTTCCCGCGTGCCGAGGACGAGGATCTCCGCCTCCGGCTCGCGGGCGCGGAGCGCGTCGGCGACCGCAAGCAGCGGGTTGACGTGACCGGCGGTGCCGCCGCCGGCGAGAAGATAGGTCGTCACCTACCGACCTTAACCCGCGGCCCGCGCGACCCTCGAACCCCGGCCTGCGGGACCCCGTGCGGCACGAGAAGAGGTGTTTCGGGAAGCGCAGGAAGAACCGAGGCGGGAAAGACCTGTGTCAGCCGAAGCTCCTGTTGCGGTGCCGACCGGCGAAGATCAGCGTCCGGCGCGCGCCGCCGCGCGTTCGCGCCGGATGGCCGCCTGCTGGATCGCGGCGCGGCGCTTGGCCTCCGCTTCGGGCAGCGTGCGCGCGAACGCCAGAAGAACCCCGGAGGCGAGGAGGACGGACAGCAGAGACGTACCGCCCTGCGACATGAACGGCAGCGGCACACCGAGCACCGGGAACACCCTCAGCACCACGCCGATGTTGATGAGCGCCTGGCCGACGATCCACGCCGTGATCGCGCCGGAGACGATCCGCACGAACGGGTCGTCGGTCTTGCGGATCACGTGGAAGGCGCCGATCGCGAACAGGGCGAAAAGCGCGAGGACCACCGCGCAGCCGATGAGTCCCAGCTCCTCGCCGACGATCGCGAAGATGTAGTCGTTCGCCGCCGCGGGCAGCCAGTCGTACTTCTCCTTCGAATTGCCCAGGCCGAGCCCGAACAGGCCGCCGCCGGCCAGCCCCCAGATGCCGTGCAGCGGCTGGTAGCAGTCGTTGAAGTAGTCCGCGAGGCAGTTCGGATTCAAGAAGCTCAGGATGCGGCGCATGCGGTCGGGGCTGTTGACCGCGAACAGGAATGCTCCGATCGCCGCGCCGATGAGCGGGAGGATGAAGATCCGCAGCTTCACGCCGGAGAAGAACAGCGCGCCGAGGACGACGAGCGCGAGGATCATCGCGGTGCCCATGTCGTGCCCCGCCATCACCGTGGCGATCACGAGGATCGACATCGGTACGAGCGGGATGAAGACGTGACGCCACAACCCCAGCAGCGTCTGCTTGCGGAAGAGCACGTAGCCGATCCACAGTGCGAGCGTGATCTTGAGGAACTCGGCGGGCTGGAACTGCAGACCGGCGATCTGCACCCAGTTCCGGTTTCCGTTGGCCTCCACACCGAGACCCGGGACGAAGACCAGCAGCTGGAACAGGACGGCCCCGATGAGGGCCGGCCACGCGATGCGCTTCCAGAACCGCACGGGCATGCGGCTCGCGACGAACATGAGCGGGATGCCGATCACGGCGAACACGGCCTGCTTGATGACCGCCTCATAGGGCGGCTCCCCCGCAGCCGTTGCGGTGGCGGACGTGGCCGACAGCACCATCACGAGCCCGAATCCGGTGAGCAGGAGCGCCGTGGAGGCGATCAGCAGGAACTCGCTCGGCACGGGCGCGAAGACGCGCCCGAGGAATACGCGTGCGGCGAGACCGCTGCGCGAAGGCTCGTCAGTCGGAGTCGGCGGACGGGTTGCCGGTGGTGCCTGCGTCGTACTCGCCACCGGACTCCCTCGCTGTGTGCTCTCGCACCGCGGCGGCGAACCGCCGCCCACGGTCGGCGTAGGAGGCGAACTGATCGAAGGAAGCGGCGGCGGGGGCGAGGAGGACCACGTCACCGTCACGCGCGACCAGGGAGGCCAGTTCGACGACCCGTGCCATGACCTCTTCAGTCTCATCGGCCTCCACGGCGAACACCGGGACCCCCGGCGCGTGTCGCGAGAAAGCCGCGAGCACGGGTTCGCGGTCGGCGCCGATCACGATCGCCGCCTTCGCGGTGGTCCCCCGTGATGCCACGAGTTCGGAGATGTCGACACCCTTCAGCAGTCCGCCGACGACCCACACGGCGCCGGGGTAGGCGGCGAGAGAGGATGCCGCCGCGTGCGGATTCGTCGCCTTCGAGTCGTCGATCCAGGTGATCCCCCCCGAGACGGCGACGACCTCGATGCGGTGCGGGTCCAGCGTGAAGCCCTGCAGAGCGTCCCGGATGGCTGCCGGGGTCACCTCGAGCGATCGGGCGAGTGCACTCGCGGCAAGGATGTTCGCGACGATGTGCGGCGCGGACAGGCCTCGCTCGGCGAGATCGGCGACGGTCGTGAGTTCCAGGGCGCTCGTACGACGGTCCTCCAGGAATGCGCGGTCGACCAGGATGCCGTCCACCACGCCCAGATCGCTCGGGCCGGGCACGCCCAGGTCGAAGCCGATCGCGCGGGCGCCCTCGACCACCTCGGCGTCCTCCACCATCTCCCGCGTCGCCACATCGGCCTTGTTGTACACGCACGCCACCCGGGTGTTGTCGTACACGTGCGCCTTGGCGTCGCGGTAGGCCTGGAAGGACCCGTGCCACTCGAGGTGGTCGTCGGCGAGGTTCAGGCAGACGGCCGAGTGGGGCGAAACGGGGTGCGGTCCGCTCTGCAGCCCGAGATACCAGAGCTGGTGGCTGGAGAGTTCGACGACGAGCACGTCGAACCCCTCCGGATCGCGGACGGCATCCAGCACAGGAGTGCCGATGTTGCCGACGGGCGCGGCGCGCAAGCCGCCCTCGACGAGCATCGTCGCGGTGAGCCGCGTCGTGGTCGTCTTGCCGTTCGTCCCGGTGATCACCACCCAGTCGGCGGGGGTGCCGTCGGCGCGCACGACCTTGTCGCGCACGCGCCACGCGAGCTCGATGTCGCCCCACACCGCGATGCCGGCATCCCTCGCCCAGACGATGACCGGGTGCGCGGGCGAGAACCCGGGCGAGGCGATCACGACGTCCGGGGCGAAGTCGACGAGCTCGACCGGGGGCGAGGACAGGGCGCCGACGTGCGCGCGGACGCCGATCACCGGCAGCAGGGTCTCGTACTCGGGGTCGGCCGACTCGGAGAACACGACCACGTCGGCGCCGAGTTCGGCGAGCGTGTCGGCGACCGAGAATCCTGTGACCGACAGTCCCAGGACCGCGACCTTCACTCCTCGCCAGTCCGCGTGCCAGCTGTACAGCCCGTCCAGACGCGCGGCGCTCATGTCTGCGAGAGCCACTCGACGTAGAAGAAGCCGATGCCCGAGACGGCGAGGAGCCCCGCGATGATCCACATGCGGACGACGATCGTGATCTCGGACCAGCCACGCATCTCGAGATGGTGGTGGAAGGGGCTCATCAGGAAGAGGCGCTTGCCGCGCGTCAGCTTGAAGTAGGCCCGCTGCAGGATGACCGAGCCCGGGCCGATCACGAAGACGCCGGCGATCAGGACGGACAGCAGCTCGGTGCGGGTGAGGATCGCCATGGCCGCGATGACGCCGCCGATCGCCATCGATCCGACGTCGCCCATGAACACCTGCGCCTTCGGTGCGTTCCACCACAGGAACCCGACGAGGGCTCCGATGAACGCCGCTGAGACGATCGCGAGATCGAACGGGTCCCTCGTGGCGTAGCAGGCGCCGGCCACCCCGTCGGAGAGGATCGCTCCCCCGCTGCAGGACTGGTTGAACTGCCAGAAGGCGATGAGCGAGAACGCCCCGACCACGAAGACGCCGGCGCCCGCGGCGAGGCCGTCCAGCCCGTCGGTGACGTTGACGCTGTTCGAGTAGGCGACGCCGATGAATGTCGTCCACGCGAGGTACAGGAGCCACCCGATGATCGGGCCGAGGGCCATGAAGGACAGCATCGGGATATCCCGGAAGAACGACACGTACGCCGAGGCCGGCGTCTGGTTCCAGGCGTTCGGGAAGTTCAGCGCCACGATGCCGAACGGCACGGCCACCAGAATCTGACCGACGATCTTGCGCCACCCCGTCAGCCCGAGGCTGCGCTGGCGGCGTACTTTCATGAAGTCGTCGATGAAGCCGACCGCCCCGAAGCCGACCATCATCCAGACGACGAGCCAGCCCGAGATCGTGGGCGGATTGTTACCGCTGTACGCGCCGACCAGATAGCCCACGATCGTGCCGACGATGAAGATCGTGCCGCCCATGGTCGGCACACCGCGCTTCTCGCCGTGACTGGGATTGTGCACGTTCTCCGGGGTGCGGATCACCTGACCCCAGCCCCATTTGCGGAACAGCCGCAGGAAGACGGGGGTGAGGAAAAGCGTGAATGCCAGCGAGATCGCCGCTGCCGTCAGGAGTGATCTCACGAGAAGGATTCTCCCAGACGATCGCCCAGGAACCGCAGACCCGCCGAGTTCGAAGACTTCACCAATACGCGATCGCCGTCGCGCAGCTCGCCCATCAGATACTCGTAGGCTTCGTCGTCCGTCGCGAAGAACACCGCCTCGGCGTCCCACGAGCCTTGCGCCACGGCTTCCAGATACATCCGGCGGGCGGCCTGCCCGATCACGACGATGCGCTGGATGCCGAGCCGCACGGCCAGCAGGCCCACACGGTCGTGCTCTTCGTCCGCGTACTCGCCGAGCTCGCTCATGGATCCCAGAACCGCGACGGTGCGCTCGCCGGGACCCGTGATCTGAGCGAGTGTGCGCAGCGCTGCCGCCATCGAGTCGGGACTCGCGTTGTACGCATCGTTGATGATCCGCACCCGATCCGATCCGAGGGGCTGCATGCGCCAGCGCTCAGCGAGCTCGACGGTCTGGAGGCGCTCCACGCACGCGTCCAGCGCCACCCCGAGCTCGGTGGCTGCGGCGATCGCGGCGAGGGCGTTCATGACGTGGTGCTCGCCGAGCACCCGCAGGTGCAGTCTCGCGGTCCGTCCTCCTGCGGTCACGGTGCAGCGCGTGCCGTCGGCGGTGACCTCGACGTCATCGGCTCGGACCTCGGCGTCTTCGCCGCGGCCGAACCAGCGGACGGAGACGCCGCGCTCGTGCGCGATGGGCGCCATCGCCGCCACGCGCGGATCGTCGACGTTCAGCACGGCCACGCCACCGGGGCGAAGGGCTCGGACGAGTTCGGACTTTGCTCGGAAGGTGCCCTCGATGCCGCCGAATCCCCCCGCATGGGCGAGACCGACCATCAGCACGACGCCCATGTCGGGTTCGACGAGCCCGGCGAGACGCGCGATCGCGCCCGGTCCGCTCGCGCCGAACTCGCTCACGAGATAGCGGGTGTCCTCGGTGACGCGCAGCATCGTGAGCGGCGCGCCGACCTCGTTGTTGAACGAGGCGCGCGGGGCGACCGTCTCGCCTTCGTCTTCGAGGATGCGGGCGAGCAGGTTCTTGGTCGTGGTCTTGCCGTTCGAACCCGTGATGCCGACGATGCGCAGCCGCCCGGCATCCCGAACGGTCCCCACGACCGCGCGCGCGAGGTCGGCGAGGGCGGTGACGGCGTCGGCGACGACGATCTGGGTGATCTCGGCCGGCACGAGGCGCTCGACGATCGCGACAGCGGCGCCACGCTCGACGGCGGCGTCGACGAACACGTGTCCGTCGGTGACTTCACCCGGCTTCGCGACGAAGATGCCGCCCGGCTCGATGAGCCGCGAGTCGGTGTCCACGAGGCCGTCGACGCGGTCGCCGGGAGCCGCGTCGGGGCCGAGATGGAGTTCTCCGTGGAGGACGTCGGACAGTCGGGTGAGCGTGAGCGAGATCATGGGTTCTCCGGCCGGATGGGGCGCTGTGCCGACATCGGCAGGGATCAGCCGAACTTCGGGAGCAGCGTCGGCGCCGTCGTCGCGGGCATGACCCGGTAGGTCTTGAGGACCTGGGTCATCGCCTTCTGGAACGCCGGCGCATTGGCCGAAGACGAGGTTACCGTAGTGGGCTCGTCGAGAGTCACGGCGACGAGGTACTTGGGATCGTCCGCGGGCGCGAATCCGATCATGGTGGTGAAGTAGACCCCGGCTTTGTAGCCGCCGCTGCCGTCGGATTTCTCACCCGTTCCGGTCTTCGTCGCGATCCGGTAGCCCGGGACCTCGACCTGCTTCGCGTAGCTCGCCTGCATCGCGACGTTCTCGAGGATCTCCCGCATCTCGGCAGAGGTCTGGGCGCTGATCACCTGGACGGGTTCGGGGAGGTCCGGCGTCACGACGGTGCCGTCGGCCTTCGTGCACGACTCGACGATCGACAGCGGCATGCGCGTCCCGTCGTTGGCGATCGCGTCGTACGCTCCGACCAGCTCGGGCACCGTCGTCGTGACGCCCTGCCCGAAGGACGTGTTGTACAGCTGCTGGTTGTCCCACTGCGCCACGGGGTAGAGCAGCCCCTGCTCCTCACCCTGGAAGCCGACCGCGCTGCCCGAGCCGATGCCGAACTTCTGCAGGTAATCGAAGCGCGTCTGCGGGCTGACCCGCTCGCTGAACTTGGAGATGCCCGCGTTCGAGGAGTCGATGAGCACTCCCGCGAGCGTGTACAGGTACGGCTCGTGCTGGAAGGCGTCGCGGACCCGGGCTCCGTTCGGGAACGTCTCGGTGCTCGACGCGACCACGGTGGACGACAGATCCTGCCCGCCCGCATCGAGCACGGTCGCTCCGGTCAGCGCCTTGAACGTCGAGCCGGGCTCGAACGTGTCGGTGAAGATGTGGCTGCGACGATCTTCGGTCGGCGCGGCGGCCGGATCGTTCGGGTCGACGGACGGATACTCCGCCGCCGCACGCACCTTCCCCGTCTCCACCTCCACCACGGTGATCGTGCCGCGCTTGGCTCCCATGTCCTGCACCTGTTCGCCGATGAGCTGCTGCAGGTACCACTGCAGGTCGCGGTTGATCGTCAGCTGCAGCGTGCCGCCGTTGACGGCAGGGGTCTCCACCTCGGTACCGGGGATGACGACGCCGTCCTTGCCCTTCTGGAAGGTGAGCGAGCCGTTGCTGGCTTGAAGGCAGTCGTTCGCGCTCTGCTCGATTCCGGCGAGCGGCTCGCTGTCCACGCTCATGAATCCGACCAGGTTCCCGGCGACGGCGCCGTCGGGGTAGGTCCGCGCCGGGTGGGAGTCGAAGGTCAGGAACGGCGCGCCGATGTCCACCAGGGCGCGATACTGCTCGGTCGTGAGACCGCGCTTGAGGTAGGCGAACTGGGAGTCCGGGTTCTCGGCGAGGGCGTCGGCGACGATCTTCTCGACCTCGGCGCCGGTCTGGCCGGTCACGGCCCCGATCTCGGCGGCGACGGCCGGCCACGACACGACCTTCCGCGTGCCGTCCTCGTCCGCCCGGGTGATCGGGCCGGCGTTCTTGGGGTCCAGGACGCCGTCGTAGAGGAGGATGCTGCCGGCCAGTGTCTGCCCGGTCTCGTCGACGATCTCGCCGCGAGTGCCGTAGAGCGTCCGCGAGGCGCCGAGGGCGACCTGCATCGAATCGGCGATGTGGTCGTCCGCGTTGACGATCTGGATGTCGACCAGTCGCACGATGAATCCGGAGAGAACGGCCAGGACGACGGCCAGAGCGACCACGGTGCGCCGACGAGGACTGCGCGTGCTTCTCGTGGTCATGTACTCAGTGTGTGCTCGGGGTGGGCAGTCCGTCGGTGAGCGGCGGCGGAGTGTTCGCGACTCCGCCGTCCGTGGCGACCACGTCCGTCTCGACCGGGGCGCCCTCGATCGTCGCGTCGGGCGCCGTCACGAGGGGCGTGTCGGTGATGAGTGCGTTCGGAACCGTGGAGCGTCCGATCGCGTCGACCGAAGACGCTCCGAGTGCCGCCTGCCCGGCACCGAGCAGGGCGCCGTCGCTCAACCGGAGGTAGCTCGGAGATTCCTCGATCACCATGCCGAGCGCCGACGCGTTGGCGGCGAGGTACTGGGGAGAGCTCAGACCCGCGACGTCGTCGGCGAGGATCTGCTTCTGCCACGTGAGCTGGCGTGCTTCCTGCGTCAGCGCGGAGAGCTCGTAGGAGCTCTGCGTCGTCATGATCGAAAGCGCCATCTGCGCGGTCCCGATCGCGAGAGCCCCGGCGAGGGCGACGATCCCGTAGACGAGCTTCGGGCGGCGGCGGCGAGACGGCTCCTCGACCACGCGAAGGCGCCGACCCGATGACGGCACCCTCTCGGTCGGGCGAAGCAGGTCGAAGTCGAGCAACGGGTCGACAGCGCTCATCGGTCAGCCCTCACTCGTTCGGCGGCGCGCAGACGCACCGGGGTCGCCCGCGGATTGCTGGCACGTTCGTCGTCCGTGGCCAGCTCGGCGCCTTTCACGAGAAGGCGGAAGCGCGGCGCGTGCTCGGGCAGTTCCACGGGAAGTCCCGCGGGAGACGTGGATGCCGAGGCCTCGGCGAACGCTCGCTTCACGAGGCGGTCCTCGAGAGACTGATAAGCCAGCACGACGATGCGGCCGCCGATGGGAAGGGTGCCCAGAGCGGCGGGAATCGCTCGTTCGAGAACGGCGAGCTCGCCGTTCACCTCGATGCGCAGAGCCTGGAACACGCGCTTCGCGGGGTGACCGGCGCGCTGTGCGGCATACGGCGTGGCCGCCACGAGGATCTCGACCAATTGCCCGGAGCGCTCGATCGGCGCGACCTGGCGCGCCGCGATGATCGCGCGCGCGTAGCGTCCAGCCAGCTTCTCCTCGCCGTACCGTTCGAAGATCCGCCGCAGTTCGCCTTCGCTGTACGTGGCGAGCACGTAGGCCGCCGTCGGCCCGCTGCTCTGGTCCATGCGCATGTCCAGCGGAGCGTCCTGGGAGTAGGCGAACCCGCGGTCGGCGACATCCAGCTGCAGCGAGGACACCCCGAGGTCGAACAGGATGCCGTCCGCGGAGTCGAAGCCGGCGGAGGCGAGAGCTGCGGCGATGCCGTCGTAGACCGTGTGGACGAGGGTGATCCGGTCCGCGAACCGCTCCAGCCGCTCACCGGCGATGCGCAGCGCGTCCTGGTCTCGGTCCAATCCCACCAGGTGCACGCCGGGGAAACGCTCGAGCAATGCCTCGGAGTGGCCCCCCATGCCGAGGGTCGCGTCCACGAGGACCGCGCCGTCGCGTTCGAGCGCGGGCGCGAGCAGCTCGATGCAGCGCTCGAGAAGGACGGGGGTGTGGATGTCGCGCAGGCTCATGGTGTCTCGGGATCGTCGACCCCAGATCCTGATCCCCATCCGCTCTGACCTGACACCGGGGAAGTGCGTCAGGGCGTGAGCGGCTGGGAGTCAGGGCCGGGGGGGCTAGAAAAGTCCCGGAATCACCTCCTGCTCGAGTTCGGCGTAGCTCTCTTCGTTTCCTTCGGCGTAGGCGTTCCATGCCTCCGCGTTCCAGATCTCGGCGTGCGCCCCGACGCCCGTGACGACGAGCTCCTTCTCGAGCCCGGCGTAGGCCCGAAGCGACGGCGGGATCGTGATGCGGTTCTGCCCGTCGGGCTTCTCCGCGCTCGCTCCGGAAAGGAACATGCGCAGGAAGTCGCGCGCCTGCTTGTTCGACAGCGGCGTCTCACGGATCCGCTCGTGGATCCGCTCGAATTCGTCCGCGCTGAACACGTAGAGGCACCGTTCCTGGCCGCGCGTGATGACGATTCCCGCACCCAGGTCGTCGCGGAATTTCGCCGGGAGGATCACGCGACCTTTTTCGTCGAGCTTGGGAGTGTGCGTGCCGAGAAGCATCGCCACCACCCCCTTCGTCCGACCCCCGCGGGATGCTCGCCACTTTACTCCACTTCACTCCACTTTGTCACCCATTCGTGACCTCAAAGCCCCCCACTCCTCCCCCGCCTCTTCTCCACCCGCGTGGTGGGGCAAAAAAAAGCACCGACCCGAAGGTCGGTGCTTTGGTGTGACGTCGCGCGCGGCTACTGGCCCTCGCGCCGCCGGTCCCAGCGATCGTTCATGCGATCCATGAACGAAGATGCGGGCCGGGACTTCGCGGCAGACGGCGCGATGTCGACGGGTCCGCGCGGGATCCCGCGCGTCGGCGTGACCGCCAGGATCACGCCGCCGAGCATCACGACGAAGCCGATGACGCCCACGACGATGAGCTGAGTGGAGACGCCGACGATGAGGGCGCCGAGACCCACGAGCACGAGGATCGTGCCGTACACGATGTTGCGATAACTCAGCGTGCGACCGTCCGTCGGCGCGCTGACCACATCGGCGTCATTGCGCATGAGATGGCGTTCCATCTCGTCGAGCAGACGCTGCTCCTGTTCGGAGAGTGGCATGCATCCCCCTCTGCTTGCTCGGACCCGACGATTCTACGCGCGCCCTCGATCACTAGGCTAGGCCCGTGTCACCCTCTCCGGATGCCGTCGAAGCTGTTTCTCAGCGTCTGAACATGTTCCTGACGGCGCAGCGCGCCGCCGCCGCCGATTTCGGGCCTGAGGCGGTACTCCTCGTCGAGGCCGGTGCGACCGCTCTGGAGGGCGGGAAGCGTCTGCGCGGCAGGTTCTGCGTCGCAGGGTGGAGGGCTGTGGAGGAGGCCGGAGGATCCTCCCCGGCGCTCCCGGATGACCTCATCACGGTCGCCGCCTCCCTGGAGATCTTCCATGCCGCCGCCCTCGTCCACGACGACGTGATCGACAACTCCGACACGCGTCGCGGGCGTCCTGCCGCCCACCGGGCGCTCGAGGCCGCGCACCGCTCGCGGCACTGGGTCGGCGACGCCGGAGCCTTCGGCAGGTCGGGAGCGATCCTGCTGGGCGACCTGCTCGTGGCCTGGAGCGATGATCTTCTCGAAGAAGGCCTGGCCGCAGCATCCCCCGCGCGCGCGTCGGCGGCGCGCAGGGAATACGCGATCATGCGGCGAGAGGTCACGATCGGCCAGTTCCTCGACATCGCCGAGGAATCCGCCTACGTCACGGAGCCCGACGACGAGCACGCGGCGCGCGCCTTGCGTGTGGCGTCGCTCAAGTCGGCCCGGTACAGCATCCAGCAGCCGCTTGCGATCGGCGCCGCGCTCGCGGGAGCGGATGCCGACCAGCAGGCGGCCCTGGCTGCTTTCGGCCATCCGGTCGGCATGGCCTTCCAGCTGCGCGACGACGTGCTGGGCGTGTTCGGCGACGAATCCGAGACGGGCAAGCCCTCCGGCGACGATCTGCGCGAGGGTAAGCGCACCGTGCTCATCGCCTACGCGCGCGAAGGCCTGGGCTCGACGGCCCGTCGGGTGATGGACGAGCTCATCGGCGATCCCGCGCTGGACGCGCAGCAGATCGCGTCGCTGCAGCAGACGATCATCGAGACGGGAGCCCTGGAGCGCGTCGAGCACCTGATCGCCGACTACGCGCGCGAAGGTGAGCGATCGCTGTCCGGCGCCCGCCTGGGCAACGCGGCCGTCGGAGGCCTGCGCGACCTCGCCCGCGCCGCGACCGTCCGCACGACCTGACGGTCGCCGCCCGGTTCAGCCGAGCCGGATCAGCCGAGCGCCTGGGCGACGCGGCGGACTTCGCTCTTGCGGCCGGCACGGAGCGCCTCGATCGGCGCCACGCCGATGGACTCCTCCGGCGCCAGCAGCCAGTCGATGGCCTCGTCGTCTGAGAAGCCCGCATCGTGGAGCACGAACAGTGTTCCGCGGAGGGATCCGATGGGCGCATCGTCCATCAGGAAGACGGACGGCACGCGAAGAGCCCCGTGACGTCGCGAACCGACCAGATGCTGCTCATCCAGGAGGCGGCGCACCCGGCCGAGCGGTTCGCCGAGGATCTCGGTCAGATCGGCAAGGGTCAGCCATTCGGTTTCGACAGGCGTGGCGTCAGTCACGGTCCCAGTATCGCGCACGGCGGAAGGTGTCCCACCAGTTCGCAACGCCCGGACGGAGTTCACACGCGCGGACCGGACATCGTTCCGATGTTCACTTCAGTCACACCAGTCACATTGGTTGACAGCAGTTAGCATCCGTGACACCGTTTCACGCAGTCGACAGAGGGGGATCCCGTGAGAGCCGACTCCTTCCATATGGCCGCGCCACCGCGGCGGATCGCTGCGAACGCCCTGCCCGCGCTCGCCGGATCGCTCGCGGTCCTCATGACAGCCGCCCCGGCGCACGCCGTGCAGCAGCCGGAGCGCTCCGTCGCACCGATCGACCTCGGTGCGCTCACGGCGCTCGACCGTGCGACCCTGTCCTCCGCGGCGACCCTCCGCGTGACGACCACCGCGCCGGACACCTACGAGGTCCAACCGGGCGACACCGTGTCGGCGATCGCCGCGCGCAACGGCCTGCGCACCGCCGACGTCCTCGCGATCAACGGCTTGTCCGCGTCGTCGATCATCTACCCCGGACAGACCCTGCGCCTGATCGGCGCGGTAACCGAGGGTGCGCCCGCCGCTTCCGCGCCGACCGGCTCCGCGCACGTCGTGAGCGCCGGCGAGACCATCAGCGCGATCGCCGCGAGGTACGGACTGTCCGTGCAGAGCGTGCTCACCGCGAACGGTCTGGACTGGTCGTCCGTGATCTACCCCGGGCAGAGCATCGCCATCCCCGGCGCAACGTCACCGGCTGCTCCGCCGGCGCCCGCGGCGCCCGCGGCTCCCGCTGCGCCGGAGACGGCCGGAACGTACGTCGTGGTGTCCGGCGACACGATCAGCGGGATCGCCCGCCAGCACGGGATGTCCACGCAGGCCGTCCTCAGTGCGAACGGGCTGGACGCCTCCTCGATCATCTACCCGGGGCAGACACTCTCCATCCCGGTCTCGGTCTCGCCGATGCTCGCCGCGCAGACGGCGCCCGCGCCCGCATCGAGCGGACTCGACGCCGAGCAGGCCGGCAACGCGGCTCTCATCATCCAGATCGGCAGGGAACTCGGCATCCCGGATCGGGGAATCGCGATCGCGCTGGGAACCGCCATGCAGGAATCGTGGCTGCGCAACCTGGACTGGGGCGATCGCGACTCGCTCGGTCTTTTCCAGCAGCGACCGAGCTCCGGTTGGGGCACACCCGAGCAGGTGCGTGACCCCGCCCGCGCGGTGCGCGTCTTCTACGGCGGCCCCGCGGATCCGAACGGAACCGCCACCCGGGGGCTTCTGGACATCCCCGGCTGGCAGGACATGTCGTACGCGGATGCCGCGCAGGCGGTCCAGATCTCGGCCTACCCCGAGCGCTACGCGCAGTGGGAACAGCCCGCGTACGCGTGGCTCGCCGCCCACGGGTGAGTGCTCCCGACCCGGGAATCCGGGCGGTTGCAGGGGTGAGCCGCTCCGCGGGCTCGCAGGAACCCGTCCGTAGACTCGGATCGTGAGCACGAGTCAGCAGGCCGACCCGTTGATCGGTCGTCTTGTCGACGGCCGATACCGGGTGCGCGCGCGGATCGCGCGCGGGGGCATGGCGACCGTCTACGTGGCCACGGACCTCCGCCTCGAGCGGAGGATCGCTCTGAAGGTGATGCACGGTCACCTCAGCGACGACACCGTCTTCCAGAGCAGGTTCATCCAAGAGGCCCGCGCCGCGGCGCGCCTGGCCGACCCGCATGTCGTGAACGTCTTCGACCAGGGCCAGGACGGCGACATGGCCTACCTCGTCATGGAGTACCTGCCGGGCATCACGCTGCGCGAGCTGCTGCGCGAACAGCGGCGGCTCACCGTCCCGCAGACCGTCACGATCATGGATGCGATCCTCTCCGGGCTCGCAGCCGCCCACCGCGCGGGAATCGTGCATCGCGACGTGAAGCCCGAGAACGTGCTCCTCGCGGAGGACGGCCGGATCAAGATCGGAGATTTCGGTCTCGCCCGCGCCACGACGGCGAACACCGCGAGCGGAGCGCAGCTGCTCGGCACGATCGCCTATCTCGCCCCGGAGCTCGTGACGCGCGGCATGGCCGACGCGCGCAGCGACATCTACTCGCTCGGCATCATGCTGTACGAGATGCTCGTCGGCGAGCAGCCTTACAAGGGCGAGCAGCCCATGCAGATCGCCTTTCAGCATGCGACGGATTCCGTGCCGCGGCCGAGCGTGAAGAACCCCGGCGTCCCCGAGCAGCTCGACGAGCTCGTGCTGTGGGCGACCGAGAAGAGCCCCGACGAACGACCCACCGATGCCTCGGTGATGCTCGACCGGCTCCGCGAGATCGAACGCGAACTCGGCATCGCGCCGCAGGTCGCGCGCACCTTGTCGGCCGGGATCATCCGCGAAGAGGTGGCCGGCGACTCGGGGGATCTCACGCAGGTGCTGCCCGCGGCCATGACAGGCCCGACGGGCGCGGTGGAGGAAGCCGACAACGCCACGCGCCTGCGCACCGCGTCGCGCAGACGCTCCCGGCGCGGCGCATGGCTCGTCGCCCTGGTTCTGCTGCTGGCCGGTCTGGCCGCGGGGGCCGGTTGGTGGTTCGGCTCCGGGCCCGGGTCTCTGGTCGGTGTACCGAATGTGAGCGGACGCAGCTTCGCCGAGGCGCAGACCATCCTCGCCGAGCGGGGACTGCAGGCGGTGCAGCAGGACGTCTACGACATCGACATCGAGGCCGGACTCGTCGTCGGCACCGACCCGCCGGCCGGTTCTCGGCTCGACAAGGACGCATCGGTGTCGGTGCTCGTCTCGCAAGGGCCGCAGCCGCAGACGGTGCAGGCGCTCGCCGGTGTCGCCGCGAACGAGGCGCGCGGCATCCTGCAGGCGATAAACCTGACGGTGGCCGAACCGGACCAGGAATTCTTCACGGATGCCGCCGAGGGCAGCGTGATCGGTGTGTCGGTCGCGCCCCGGGCGGGCGGCGACGCCGTCGACTGCACGCAGGGATGCACGGTGCTCGAGGGCGACACGGCGACGCTGTCAGTCTCGGTCGGCCCGGTGCCGGACGTGAGCGGTATGAGTGTGGACTCGGCGACCGTCACGCTCGGCGACAAGGGCCTCACGGTCGCCGGCACCGTCGAGGAACCCAGCGACTCGTTCGATGCAGGCAGCGTCATCCGCCTCGCCGATCGCGACGGCGGCGGAAACTGGCGTCCCGGCGAGAGCGTCACCCTCGTGGTCTCGAGCGGTCCGCCCCTGTTCCCCGTGCCCAACATCGTCGGGATGACCCGCGATGAGGCGAAGAAGACCCTGACGGACGCCGGCTTCGACTTCGAATACGCGACGCTGTGGGATGCCGTCCTCAACGAGATCACGAAGGTCGAGTCGCAGGTCCCGGCCGCGGGCAGCGAGCGCGCGAAGGGCACCGTGGTGTCGTTCCGCATCCAGGGCGCGTTCTGACCCACCTGCTCCTCGCGAGAGGGCAGATATGCACCCCTTCTACGGCGTGTTGCCCAACAGAAGTGCCCTCTCGCGTCAGCAGGTGAGTGCCCGACGAACCCGCGCGGCGAGTGCCCGGCAGTCCGGCACGAGGTCGGCGTCGCCGATCAGCATCACGCGGTAGCCGGCATCCTGGAGCAGTTGCACCCTCGTCAGATCTGCGAGCCAGCGCGCACGCGACGTGCGGTGCTCATCACCCTGGAACTCCAGCAGCAGTCGTTCCCTGCGGTAGCCGAGGTCGGCATGCCTGAGTCCCTGGGCGGTCTCGACGGGCAACTGGACCTCCGGCTCGGGCAGCCCGCAGCCGACGAGGCCGAGACGCAGGAAGGTCTCCTTCACCGAGTCGACCGGATGCCGCACCGCCGCCACCGCGACCCGCAGCGCCTTCGCTCCGCGCTTCCCGTTACGTCGGTCGGCCGCCGCCTCGAGCTCGGCGAGAGTGCAGAGAGCCGGTGCCCGACCCGCATCCGTGCGCTCGCCGCTCACGAGGAAGTCGCCGATCGCGACGAGCCACTCGGTGGAGAGCGTGGCGCCGGGCCGAAGCGCCGAACGGACGGACAGGCTCGCCCACACATCCGCCGGCGCGACGATCCGCACCCCGTTCTCCCACCGCCGGGACGGTGGCCGCTCGAGAACACGCCACCCGGTCACCCCGGCGCGCCGCACCCGGTCGTCGGTACCGACCGAAGTCACGTGCACAGCGTTCTCGTGCTGCGCGAACGCGGGGAGCGGCATCCGGTACAGCCGCGCCGCCGTCAGGTGACTGAACCACTCGTCGACCTCGAGGGTCGGCGCGAGAGCGCGGCAGCGGTCCTCCTCGTCGTCCGCGAGACCGGCGGTGTACACGCCGTGGAACGGATGCCCGATGTCGGCGCTTCGCAGCCGGGCTCGACCCACGCCCGCGGCCGCGGCATCGGCGAGGCTGAAGGATCGAGCCGTCAACTCCGACGGGAGCGGCGTGTAGCGCATGCCCTGATCGTGCGCGATCGCACGCCGCGATCGTCTCGCAGTACTCACTCCGGTGGACAACCGATCCCCGCACGCCGTCTGGGGAGGAGGCGCCTGCCGTCCGCGAGAGGGCAGAAAAGCACCTGCCGCACGGCGTGTCGCCCTACAGAAGTGCCCTCTCGCGGAGGAGCTGTCAGCGCTTGTCGAGCTCCTCGGCCACGAGGAACGCGAGCTCGAGGGACTGCATGTGATTCAGTCGCGGATCGCACAGGCTCTCGTAACGGGTGGCGAGCGTGGCCTCGTCGATCATCTCCGAACCCCCGAGGCACTCCGTCACGTCGTCGCCGGTCAGCTCGACGTGGATGCCGCCCGGGTGGGTGCCGACGGCGCGATGCGCGTCGAAGAAGCCGCGCACCTCGTCCACGACGTCGTCGAACCGGCGCGTCTTGTAGCCGGTCGGGGTCGTGATGCCGTTGCCGTGCATCGGATCGGTCACCCACAGCGGCACGGCTCCGGAGTCGCGCACGGCCTCCAGCAGCGGAGGCAGCGCGTCGCGGATCTTGCCGGCGCCCATCCGGGTGATGAACGTCAGGCGGCCGGGCTCGCGCTCGGGGTCGAGCTTGTCGATCAGGGCGAGAGCGGTTTCGGGCGTCGTCGTGGGGCCGAGCTTCACGCCGATCGGGTTGCGGATCTTCGAGAAGTAGTCCACGTGCGCGCCGTCGAGGTCGCGCGTGCGCTCCCCGATCCAGAGGAAGTGCGCGGACGTGTTGTACGGCGTCGACGTGCGCGAGTCGATGCGCGTCATCGGCCGCTCGTAGTCCATGAGCAGACCCTCGTGGCCGGTGTAGAAGTCGACGCGACGCAGCTCATCGAAGTCGGCGCCGGCCGCCTCCATGAACTTGATGGCGCGGTCGATGTCGTGCGCGAGTCGCTCGTACGCCTGGTTCGCCGGGTTCTCGGCGAACCCCTTGTTCCAGCTGTGCACCTCGCGGAGGTCGGCGAAACCACCCTGTGTGAACGCCCGGATCAGATTGATCGTCGACGCGGCCATATGGTAGCCCTTGAGCAGCCGCGCGGGGTCCGCGCGACGCGATCCCTCGGTGAAGTCGAAGCCGTTGACGATGTCGCCCCGGTAGGCCGGAAGCGTCACGTCGCCGCGGGTCTCGGTGTCACTCGAGCGCGGCTTGGCGAACTGCCCCGCCATCCGACCCATCTTCACGACGGGCATCGCGGCGCCGTACGTCAGGACGACCGCCATCTGCAGGACGGTCTTGATGCGGTTGCGGATCTGCTCCGCGGTCGCGCCCGCGAACGTCTCGGCGCAGTCGCCGCCCTGCAGCACGAATGCGCGACCGGATGCCGCACGGGCGAGGTCGACGCGGAGCTTGTCGACCTCACCGGCGAACACGAGCGGAGGCAGCGACGCGATCTCGGCCGAGACGGCGGCCACGGCGTCGGTGTCGTACCACGTGGGCTGCTGCTTGATGGGAAGAGTCCGCCAGTGGTCGAGGGTGTCAAGCTGCTGGAGCATCCGCTCAGTCTATCGGCGCCCGGGCCCCGCCCTCCGCGCCATGACGCCGCCGCCGACCGTGCGCGCTCAGGGCGCCGGCGAAGCCGGCATGCGGTTCTTGACAGTGGAGGCGTACACGTCGTCGTACGTCTGCTCCCCCAACCGCTGCAGTGCGACCATGATCTCGTCGGTGACCGAACGGAGGATGTAGCGATCGCCCTCCATTCCCGCGAAGCGCGAGAAATCGAGCGGCTCGCCGATCACGACTCCCACACGACCGACACGCGGGATGCTGCGCCCGATCGGCATGATGACGTCCGTGTCCACCATCACGACGGGGATCACCGGCACGTGCGCTTCGAGCGCCATCCGGGCCAGGCCCGTGCGACCCCGGTACAGCTTGCCGTCGGGGCTGCGGGTGCCCTCAGGGTAGATGCCGAGCAGATCGCCGCGTCCCAGCACCTGCAGCCCGGTGTTCAGCGACGCCTCCGACGCCTTCCCGCCGGTCCGGTCGATCGGGATCTGCCCCGTCGCCTTCATGAACATCCGGGTGGCCCAGCCTTTCAGGCCCTTGCCGGTGAAGTAGTCGCTCTTGGCGAGGAAGGACATCGGCCGGTCGATCATCAGCGGGAGGAAGATCGAGTCCGACACCGAGAGGTGGTTGCTCGCGAGGATCGCGGCGCCCTCGCTCGGGACGTTGCGCCGCCCGACGATCCACGGTCGGAAGATCGCCTTGACCAGCGGCCCGATCACGATGTACTTCATCAGCCAGTAGAACATCGGCTACGCGCCTTCCCCTGACCGTGCCGTCTCGGCGAGATCGGCCGCGCCGATGAAACCGGCGTCGTTGCCGAGCTCCGCGATCGCGAACGCGGCGATCGGACGGTCGCCGTATCCGGGGAGCGAGGTCTCGTACGCGATGCGCACCGGGCCGAGAAGGTCTTCGCCGAGCTGCGCGACACCGCCGCCGATCACGAACAGTTCGGGATCCAGCACCGCCTGGAAGCCGCCGCACGCCTCACCGAGAGCGGTCGCCACCCTCCGGAGCGCCTCGACGGCGCCCGGGTCGCCGGCGAGCACCAGCCGGGACACGGCCGGTCCGCTGATCGAGCCCTTCTGCGCCCGGAGCTCTGCGAGCGCGGTGCCGATGCCACCGGCATCCGCGATCGCGTTCGCCTCGCGCTGGAGGGCCCGCCCGGACGCATACTGCTCGAGGCATCCGTTCTGGCCGCAGCCGCACGGCAGTCCGTCGCGCGTGAAGCGGATGTGTCCGAGCTCGCCGCCGATTCCGTGACCGCCGCGATAGAGCGCGCCGCTCGCGATCACCGCCCCGCCGACACCGGTGCCCATCGTGAGCATGACCATGTCGTCGACGTCGCGCCCCGCGCCGAACCGGAACTCCGCCCAACCGGCGGCGTTCGCGTCGTTCTCGATCGTGACGGGCACGTCGATGCGGGCTTCCAGGATCGCTTTGAGGGGCTCGTCGCGCCACGCGATGTTCGGCGCGTGGATCACGTTCGCCCGCTGCCGATCGATGAAGCCCGCGGCCGCGACCCCGACGGCGGCGATGTCATGGTGTGCGGCGAAGTGCCGGGACATGTCGACGACGGCATCCGCGAGTTCGCCGGTGTCCACGGGCGTGTCCACGCGCAGCTTCTCCACGATGCGTCCGTCCGCGTCGACCACGCCGCCCGCGATCTTCGTCCCGCCGATGTCGATGCCGACCTTGAGCACTGCCCGTCCCTCCCGGCCGACACGCGCGCGACGGCGTCTTGAAGTCTATCCCCGGGGGCGCCGGCGGCCAGTGCGGGAGGACCGGCGGCGCATTCGCACGACATGCGTGACACTGAGAATCAGCGCAGGTGAAACCCAGTGTCACCACCTTCGCTGGTAGGCCCGCGTCGCGCCACGGTAGACTCGAATCCGATCGTCACCCGACACCGAAGGAGCTGCCGTGGTCCAGTTCGAAGTACCCGCAATCGTGCCTGCCGATCCGCAGGCTAATGTCACCGATCTCCTGGTCGATCGCGTCAAGGCCACCCCGAATCTGGCCCTGTTCGCCGTTCCCGAGGGCGACGGATGGCGGGACATCACCGCCGCCGAATTCCACGCCCAGGTGATCGCCCTGGCCAAAGGCCTGGTCGCCGCCGGCATCGAGCCCGGCGACAAGGTCGGCTTCATCGCCCGCACGACGTACGACTGGACGCTGGTCGACTTCGCCCTCTTCTTCGCCGGCGCCGTGATGGTGCCGATCTACGAGACGAGCTCGCCCGCACAGATCGCCTGGAACCTCACGGACTCCGGCGCGATCGCCTGCATCACCGAGTCCACCGACCACTCGGCCCGGCTCGACGAGATCCGCGCCGAGGTGCCCCTGGTCCGGTCGGTGTGGGAGATGCACCGCGGCGATCTCGACAAGCTCGTGAGCCAGGGCAAGGACGTGACGGATGCCGAGATCGAGCGTCGGCGCAACATCGCGAACGGCGCCGACATCGCAACGCTGATCTACACGTCCGGCTCGACCGGCCGCCCCAAGGGATGCGTTCTCACGCACAGCAACTTCGTCGAACTCATCCGCAACGCGACGCGCTCCAACAAAGAGGTCTTCGAGTCTCCCGGCGCGTCCACCCTGCTGTTCATCACCACCGCGCACATCTTCGCGCGCTTCATCTCGATCCTCGACATCCACGCAGGCGTGAAGACGGGTCACCAGCCCGACACGAAGCAGCTTCTTCCCGCGCTCGGCTCGTTCAAGCCGACGTTCCTCCTCGCCGTCCCCCGCGTGTTCGAGAAGGTGTACAACTCCTCCGAGCAGAAGGCGGAGGCCGGCGGCAAGGGCAAGATCTTCCGCGCGGCTGCAGACGCAGCGATCGAGCACTCGAAGCTCCTGCAGGACGGCAAGAAGATCCCGTTCGGCCTGAAGATCAAGTTCGCCCTGTTCGACCGGCTCGTCTACAGCAAGCTGCGGGCAGCCATGGGCGGCCGCGTCGAGTACGCGGTGTCCGGCTCGGCTCCCCTCGGCCCGCGACTCGGGCACTTCTTCCACAGCCTCGGCATCACGATTCTCGAAGGCTACGGACTGACGGAGACGACGGCTCCCGCCACGGTCAACCAGGCGAGCAAGTCGAAGATCGGCACGGTCGGTCCGGTCATCCCGGGCGTCGGCATCCGCATCGCCGACGACGGCGAGATCCAGGTGCGCGGTGTCAACGTGTTCAAGGAGTACTGGCGAAACCCCGAGGCCACGGCCGCCACGTTCGACGGCGACTGGTTCAAGACCGGCGACATCGGAGCCTTCGATGCCGAGGGCTTCCTCACGATCACCGGTCGCAAGAAGGAGATCATCGTCACGGCCGGCGGCAAGAACGTCGCCCCCGCCGCGCTGGAGGACCCGATCCGCGCCAACCCGATCGTGGGCCAGGTCGTCGTGGTCGGCGATCAGAAGCCGTTCATCGCCGCTCTGGTGACCCTCGACAGCGAGATGCTCCCCACGTGGCTCGGCAACAACGGGCTGCCCTCGGACATGTCGCTGACGGATGCCGCGAAGAACCCGGCGGTGCGCGCCGAGGTCCAGCGCGCCATCGACGGCGCCAATGCGCGCGTGTCCCGAGCGGAATCGATCCGCAAGTTCACGATCCTCGACACGGAGTGGTCCGAGGCGAGCGGTCATCTGACTCCGAAGATGAGCATCAAGCGCAACGTGATCATGGCCGACTTCGCCGGCGACGTCGACGAGCTGTACAGCGTCCCGGTCTCCACGACCAACGTGTCGCTGGGCTGACGCGAGGACGGATGCGGAAAGCCCCGAGGCTCGGCCTCGGGGCTTTCCGCATCGTGGGTCAGAACCAGTCGCTTTCGCGGATCTCCCGCATCGCCGTACGCCGGGTCTCGGCAGGAAGGCGACTGAGGTACAGCATGCCGTCGAGGTGGTCGGTCTCGTGCTGCAGCGCCTGAGCCAGCAGACCGTCGCCCTCCAGCACGACCGGGTTGCCGTCCAAATCGATGCCCTCGACTCGCGCGTGCGGGTGGCGCAGCGCCTCATGCCACAGCCCCGGGACCGACAGGCAGCCCTCGCCGACGAGTTCGGCCTCCCCCTCGACGGCGACCAGCACCGGATTCAGGACATATCCGATGTCGCCGTCGATGTTGTAGCTGAACGCGCGCAGACCCACGCCGATCTGCGGGGCGGCGACGCCGGCGCGACCGGGCAGCTCGACGGTGTCCAGCAGATCGCGGACGAGGGACCGGATGCCGTCATCGATCTCCCCGATCGGCGCGCTGGGCGCTCGCAGGATGGGGTCGCCGAAGACGCGAATGGGTCGGACGGTCATGCGTTCAGGCCGCCGACGCGAGCGAGCGGAGCCCCTCGACCACCGCGGCGGCGAGTTCGCGTGCAGCCTGGCGCGTCCCCTGCTGCAGCTCGCGGTACGAGATCGCGCTGCCCGCGGCGATGTGCGGATCGTACGGGACCCGCACGACCGTACGGACCCGGCTGCGGAAGTGCCCTTCGAGCTCGTCCTGACGCACGAGCGGCGCACCGGGCCGGGCGTTGTTGATCACCACGACAGCACCGCGGACCTGCTCGGCGTAGCCGTTCGTCTCCAGCCAGGTGAGGGTCTCCGAGGCGAGGCGGGCCTCGTCGACGCTCAGCCCCGCGACGACGACGATCTGGTCGGCGAGGTCGAGGGTCGCGCCCATCACGGAGTGCACGATCCCCGTGCCCGTGTCGGTCAGCACGATCGAGTAGTAGTGCGCGGCGACGCCGGCGACGTCGTGGTAGTCGCGGTCGCTGAGAGCCTCGGAAACCCGCGGATCGGCATCCGATGCGAGCACGTCCAGCCGGGTCTCGTCTCGGGCGACGATGTTCGAGATGTCGTTGTAGCCCGAGACCTCGGACCGCACCTTCACGAGGTCTCGCACCGTCTTGCCGCTCGAGCGCGAGATACGCTCCGCGAGCGTGCCGCGATCCGGGTTCGCGTCCACGGCGATCACCCGGTCGTCGCGCGCATCGGCCAGAGCCATGCCGAGGAGGGTGGTGACCGTGGTCTTGCCGACCCCGCCCTTCCTCGAGAGCACCGGCACGAATCGCGCTCCCCCGCTCAACGGAGCCGAGATCCGCCGATCGAGCTCCTTGCGATCCCGTGCACGCTTGCCGTCGCCGAGGTTGATGCGACGACGTGAGATCGAGTAGACGAAGTGCTGCCACACGCCCTCGGGCTCGGGGCGGACGATGTGCTGCGGGTCCAGCAGCCGATCGGCGGTGAGCAGATCCGCGGTCTCCCGATCCGCCTCGAATTCACCCAGGCGCTTGGAGGTCATCGCGACCTCGGTGCGCGGCTGCATCGCAGGCTGCGGGCGGACGGCCTCGCCGGGGTGGTGCGCCTCCCGTCGCGTGGTCGGCACCGATCCGGTGTCCGCGACGGCGGTGGAGGGGGCGTCGAGGACGGGTGCAGCCGGGCGAGGGGGGATGTCATCGACGACCACCGCGTCCTCGACGTCGCCGGTCGCCGGCGCGTGCACCGACTCCGGAACGACGGTGTCGTCCTCGATGACGGCTTCCGCGACGATCTCCGGATGCACCTCGGGCGCGGCCTCCACCTCGGACTCGTGGATCTCGATCACGAGAGGACCGTCTTCGGTGAAAGCGCGCACATCGTCGACCACGTCGTCGTCGACGAGGTCGTCATCCTCGTGCGGGGGCAGGACGACGTCCACTTGCGCGGTGTGTCCGCCCAGGATGCCGATGCCCGAGGTCTCGACGCTGGCCGCGTCCGAGAGCACGGCGTGCTCGCCGGTGTCGTCGTGCGTCGGGTCGTTGCGATCGGGCGTCACGGGTATCTCCAAGACAGGAAGGGAAGGTGCGCGAAGATCAGCGCATCCTCCAGGCTACTGTCCGGTGCGGATGACGACCAAAAGGTCGCCGGCCTCCACCTGCTGCGTCGCACCGATCGCGAGACGCTCCACGACGCCGTCCACCGGCGCGGTGATCGCCGCCTCCATCTTCATCGCCTCGATCGACGCGACCGGCTGACCGGCCTTGACCGTCTCCCCCACCGACGCCTTGAGCGTCACGACGCCGGAGAACGGCGCCGCGACCTGACCCGGCTTCGTGGTGTCGGCGCGCTCGGCCTGTCGCTCCTGCACCGCGATGCTGCGGTCGCGCACATACACCGGGCGCAGCTGGCCGTTCAGCGTGGTCATCACGGTGCGGATGCCCTTCGCGTCGGCTTCGCCGATGGCCTCGAGTCCGACGTACAGCTGCACGCCGGGATCGATCTCGGCCACGTGCTCCTCGCCGGGCTTGAGCCCATAGAGGTAGTCCGGGGTGCCGAGACTGGACAGGTCGCCGTACGTCTCGCGCGCCGCCTCGAACTCTTTCGCGGGGCCGGGGAAGAGCAGGCGGTTCAGGGTACGACGGCGGGATGCCGCGTCCCCAGCGAGACCTTCGCGCTCGGCATCCGTCAGCGGAGGGATCTCGATCGAGACCTGACGACCGGCGAGGACCTTCGTGCGGAACGGCTCCGGCCAGCCTCCGGGAAGGTCGCCGAGTTCGCCGGCCATGAAGCCGACGACCGAGTCGGGGATGTCGTAGTTCTGCGGGTTCTCGGCGAAGTCGGCCGGATCCGCCTTCGCTGCCACGAGCGCGAGGGCCAGATCGCCGACGACCTTCGACGAGGGGGTGACCTTCGGGATCCGGCCGAGGATCCGGTCGGCGGCGGCGTACATGTCCTCGATGAGTTCGAAATCATCCGCCATGCCCAGAGCGATCGCCTGCTGGCGGAGGTTGGAGAGCTGACCCCCGGGGATCTCGTGGTGGTACACCCGGCCGGTGGGCCCGGGCAGGCCCGACTCGAATGGCGCGTACAGGTGGCGGACGCCCTCCCAGTACGGCTCCAAGTCGCTGATCGCGGCGAGGTCGAGACCCGTGTCGCGGTCGGTGTCGGCGAGAGCCGCGACCAGCGCGGACAGGGAGGGCTGGCTCGTGGTGCCCGACAGCGGCGCGGCCGCGGCATCCACGGCGTCCACGCCGGCAGCGCTCGCCGCGAGCAGGGTCGCGAGCTGGCCGCCGGCCGTGTCGTGCGTGTGCAGGTGCACGGGCAGGTCGAATCGCTCGCGCAGTGCGGTGACGAGCCGGGCCGCCGCGGCGGGACGCAGAAGTCCCGCCATGTCCTTGATCGCGAGGATGTGCGCGCCGGAAGCCACGATCTGGTCAGCCAGACGCAGGTAGTAGTCCAGCGTGTAGAGGTCTTCCGCGGGGTCGAGCAGATTGCCGGTGTAGCAGACGGCGACTTCGGCGACGGCGGTGCCCGTGTCCAGGACGGATTCGATCGCCGGCCGCATCTGGTCGACGTCGTTGAGGGCGTCGAAGATCCGGAAGATGTCGACGCCGGTCGCGGCCGCCTCCTTCACGAAGGCATCCGTCACCTCGACCGGGCGCGGCGTGTAGCCGACGGTGTTGCGTCCGCGCAGCAGCATCTGGATCGGGATGTTGGGGATCGCCTCGCGTACCGCCGCCAGACGCTCCCAGGGATCCTCGGCGAGGAAGCGCAGCGCGACGTCGTACGTCGCACCACCCCACGCCTCCACGGACAGCAGCCCCGGGGTCATCCGCGCGACGTGGGGACCGACGCGGACGAGATCGCGCGTGCGCACGCGTGTCGCGAGGAGAGACTGGTGGGCGTCGCGGTAGGTGGTCTCGGTGACCGCGAGCGGCACCTGGGCGCGCAGCGCCTGCGCGAACCCGGCGGGGCCGAGCTCCCTCAGTCGGTCCAGAGTTCCCGCGGGAGCGGGAGCCGACAGGTCGATCGCCGGAAGCTTGCTGCCGGGCGAGGTCGCCAGCGGCTTCTCGCCGTAGGGGCGATTCACGGTGACGTCGGCGAGCCAGTTGATGAGCTTCGTCGCGCGGTCGCGGGACGGGTTCGTGGTCAGCAGCGCCGGACGCTCCTCGATGAACGCCGTGCTGAGATCGCCCACCACGAACGACGGATCATCGAGCACGGCGCGCAGGAACGGGATGTTGGTCGCGACACCGCGGATGCGGAACTCCGCGAGCGCGCGCTTGGCCCGGGCGACGGCGGCGGGGAAGTCCCTCCCGCGGCACGTGAGCTTGGCGAGCATCGAGTCGAAGTGAGGGCTGATCTGGGATCCTGCGGCGGTCGTTCCGCCGTCGAGACGGATGCCGGCACCGCCGGGCGACCGATACGTCGTGATGCGTCCGGTGTCGGGACGGAACCCCTGCGACGGGTCCTCCGTCGTGATGCGGCACTGCAGCGCCGCCCCGCGCAGGACGATGTCCTCCTGATTCAGACCGAGGTCGACCAGGGTCTCGCCGGCCGCGATGCGGATCTGCGACTGCACCAGGTCGACGTCGGTGACCTCTTCCGTGACGGTGTGCTCGACCTGGATGCGGGGGTTCATCTCGATGAAGACGTGCTCCCCCGCCCGCTCCCCCGCCGTGTCGACCAGGAACTCCACCGTTCCGGCGTTCGCGTAGCCGATCGACTCCGCGAACGCGACGGCGTCGCGGTGGATGCGGCGACGTAGCTCCTCGTCCAGGTTCGGTGCGGGCGCGATCTCGATCACCTTCTGGTGCCGACGCTGCACGGAGCAGTCGCGCTCGAACAGGTGCACGGTGTGCCCGGTCGCGTCCGCGAGGATCTGCACCTCGATGTGGCGCGGGCGGACGACGGCCTGCTCCAGGAAGACGCGCGAGTCGCCGAACGCAGCACCCGCTTCGCGCATCGCCTCCGCGATGGCCGGCGGGAGCGCCCCGGGCGTCTCGACACGGCGCATGCCGCGACCGCCGCCACCGGCGACGGCCTTCACGAAGATCGGGAAGCCGATGTCCGCGGCCTGGGCGACGAGGACGTCGACGTCCTCCGAGGCCTCGGTCGAGCGCAGCACGGGGACGCCCGCGGCGATCGCGTACTGCTTCGCGGTCACCTTGTTGCCCGCCATCTCCAGGGCGGCCGAGGGCGGCCCGATGAACGTGATGCCGTTCTCGGCGGCCCGTGCGGCGAGCTCGGGATTCTCGGACAGGAAGCCGTAACCGGGGTAGATCGCGTCCGCGCCGGATTCGAGTGCGACGCGGATGATCTCGTCGACGTCGAGGTACGCGCGTACCGGATGCCCCGGCTCGCCGATCACGTAGGACTCATCGGCTTTCTGCCGGTGCAGCGAGCCCCTGTCCTCGTAAGGGAAGACGGCGACGGTGCGCGCCCCCAGCTCGTATGCGGCACGGAACGCGCGGATGGCGATTTCACCGCGGTTGGCGACCAGGATCTTGCGGAACATTCACACCTCGCTGGGTGGCCCGTCGATGAGGCCTGGGGTCGGGCTGAGTGTGCTCTCAGCCTAGGGGACGGTAACGTGGTGGATTGTGCACGTACTCTCCGTCAGCTCGCTCAAGGGCGGGGTCGGCAAGACAACCGTGACTCTGGGACTCGCCTCCGCGGCATTCGCGCGGGGAGTTCGGACTCTCGTGGTGGATCTCGACCCGCAGTCCGATGTCTCCACCGGCATGGACATCCAGGTCGCCGGTCGCCTCAACGTCGCCGACGTGCTGGCGAACCCGAAGGAGAAGGTCGTCCGTCAGGCGATCACCTCGAGCGGCTGGGCGAAGGTGCACCCCGGAACGATCGACGTGATGATCGGAAGCCCGTCGGCGATCAACTTCGACGGGCCGCACCCCTCCGTGCGCGACGTCTGGAAGATGGAGGAGGCGCTGGCCACGATCGAGGCCGACTACGACCTCGTGCTGATCGACTGTGCGCCGTCGCTCAACGCCCTGACCCGCACCGCGTGGGCGGCATCCGATCGGGTCATCGTCGTGACCGAGCCCGGTCTGTTCTCCGTCGCGGCCGCCGACCGCGCTCTGCGCGCGATCGAGGAGATCCGGCGTGGTCTCTCGCCGCGCCTGCAGCCCCTCGGCATCGTCGTCAACCGCGTGCGGCCCCAGTCGATCGAGCACCAGTTCCGCATCAAGGAGCTGCGCGACATGTTCGGCCCGCTCGTGCTCTCGCCGCAGCTGCCGGAACGCACGTCTCTTCAGCAGGCGCAGGGCGCCGCGAAGCCCCTGCACATCTGGCCCGGCGACTCCGCGCAGGAGCTCGCCGCGGACTTCGACGCCCTGCTGGACCGCGTCGTCCGCACCGGGCGCATCCCGGTCGCCGGCGAAGCCCGCGCCTGAACCCGTCCCCCGCGCACGGCTCCTCCGTCGCGCGGAGCCCGCGTCTGGCTGAGCGTCAGGCGGTGCGGGCGGCGCGGCGAGCGGAAAGCTCGTCCATCGCCTCGGGCGCCTGCGCGTCGAAGTCGACGAGCGTCGACTCGACCTCGTGCAGCACCTTCCCGACCGCGATGCCGAAGACGCCCTGCCCGCGGCTGACGAGGTCGATGACCTCATCGTTCGACGTGCACAGGTAGACGGACGCGCCGTCGCTCATGAGCGTGGTTCCGGCGAGGTCGCGGATGCCGGAGGCTCTCAGCTGCTCGACGGCGGTGCGGATCTGCTGAAGGGAGATCCCGGTGTCCAGCAGTCGCTTCACGAGCTTGAGCACGAGGATGTCGCGGAAGCCGTACAACCGCTGGGATCCCGAGCCGTTCGCTCCCCGCACCGTGGGTTCCACCAGTTCGGTGCGGGCCCAGTAGTCCAGCTGACGGTAGGTGATGCCGGCCGCGCGCGCTGCGACGGCGCCGCGGTAGCCGACCTCGTCATCCATCGCCGGCAGGCCGTCCGTGAAGAGGAGGTCGGTCACGAACCGGGGTTCGCCCTCGTCGTGCGCGTTCATACGCCTCCTCCTTGATGATCGGACATCTCAACGTTAGATGGGCCACGGCCCTCGGGCAACGACATCCGCTCCGGACGGGCGGCGTGTCGCTGATCAGGAAAGGATTCGATCCAGCGCCGCACGGGCGAAGATCGCCCGCACATCGTCGAGACGCTGAGCGAGTTCGGGCGCCAGTTCGCTCGCGCGGGCGCGGGATCCGGCATCCGATCGCCGGAGGAGCGGCGCGAGCGCCGACTCTACGAGGGCGACATCGCGTTCGGCGCTCTGGCGGAGCGTGCGGACGTGGCGCGGCTCGATGCCGTGCCGGTCGAGGGCGACGAGGGCCCGAAGAATCGCCACGGCCTGGTCGTTGTACCCGTCTGCTGCCGTCAGGACGCCCGTGCTGATCGCGTCGTTGAGCAGCTGCGGAGCCGCTCCCGAGGCCGCAAGCAGCTCCTCGCGACGGTAGCGGCGCGGAGCCGCGACGATCGACGGCGGCACCGTCGTGGGCAGTGCCGGATCGCGCCCGGCGTCGAGGTCTGCCAGGTACTCGCGGATCACGACGAGGGGCATGTAGTGGTCGCGCTGCAGCGTCAGCGCGAGTCGCAGTCGTTCGAGATCGCCCTGCGAGAACTTGCGGTAGCCGGACTCGGTCCGGGTCGGCATCACGATGCCCTGCACCTCGAGGAAGCGGAGTTTGCTCGAGGTGAGATTCGGGAACTCGGGGCTCAGCCGCGCCAGCACCTGACCGATGCTGAGCAGACCCGCGGACGACGAGCGTTCGCGGGCGGACGACGCCGGCATCAGGCGTCCGCCGCCTGCGCGAGGTCGGCGGGCGAGACGAAGAAGTTGAGGCGGAACTTGCCGACGCGCACTTCCGAGCCGTTCGTGAGCACGGCACGGTCGACGCGCTCGCCGTTGACGTACGTCCCGTTCAGCGAACGCTGGTCGACGAGCTCGAAAGACGTGCCGCTGCGCGTGATCTCGGCATGACGGCGGGACACGGTCACGTCGTCGAAGAAGATGTCGGCCTCGGGGTGGCGGCCCACGGTCGTCACGTCGGTGTCCAGAAGGTACCGGGCTCCGGCTGTCGGGCCGGAGCGGACGAGGAACAGCGCCGAGCGCGTCGGGAGAGCCTCGATCGCGTCGAGCTCGGCTTCGCTCAGGTCGCTGCCGAAGGGCACGAACGACAGGTCGGAGTCGTGCCCGAAGGTCTGCGTCGTGTCGGCACCGTGCGAGAAGCCCGCGTCGGCGCCCGTACCGGGAGCCTTGCGGATGTCATCCGGCTCGGGGCGGCGGTTGTCCTCCACGGTGTTCCTCTCGTCCATTCCAGCGTAACGGATCGGGCGCCCCTCGAAACGGCCGCATCGGGGGGATGAAGGCGCCGGACGCAATGTTGCGTCGTGTGTCGCGTGACGTGCCCGCCGGCGGCATCGCGCCTAGCCTGACGGATAACCGAACCTACCTGTCAGGAGATCACCGTGTCGAGTCCGCACCGCCACCTTCCGCCCGTTCCGGTGCGTGAGCGTGCGGCGTGCATGTGCATCCACGGCGCCTCCTGCTCGTCCTTCGCCCCCGGGCACGCTCTGCACCTGATCCAGGCACGCCTCTCGGCGGCGACGCCGTCGGACTGGGTCGACGGCATCGTCGAATCCGCGGATGCCGGCACCGGCGTGATCGCGGTGCGCACGCTCGCCGAGGGTGAACTGGTCGAGCTGTGGAGCGGCGCCGGCGCCGCGGCGGAAGCCCTCACGGGCACACCGATCGCGCTGCACGGGCGGTACGACGTGCTCGCCGTGGGAGCGCGTCGCTTCAACGTCCTGCGCGGCTGATCCGCCGGACGCTCACCGAGTGTGCGGCGTCACGCCGCCTTCATCATGCTGTCTTTGAGGGCCATGCAGGCATCCATGCAGGCCTGGCACGCCTGAGCGCACATCTTGCAGACGTCGCTGGAGTCCGCGTGCTCCATGCACTCGTCCATGCACATCTGGCACATCGCCATGCACGCGTCGAGCATCGACATCATCACGGCGGGGGTCATGCCCTGCATCCGCAGCATCGACCGCATCATCGTGTTGCACATGTCCGCGCAGTTCATGCACGCCGGCGCACACGACATCATCTGCGTCGAGCAGACGGTGCACGCCTGCTCGCATGCCGAGCAGGCGTCCATACACGCCTGCATGAGCTGCATGTCCATCATGGCCATGCCGTTCTCGGCCGACCCGCTCGACATCATCTCCTTGGACATCATGTCCATCATCATCGCGTCCACGGCGCTCTCCTTCTCTTGACCTGAAAGCGGCGTGCGCCGCCCGATCCGCACGCTACTCCTCGATCACGACGGCGTCACCGGGTTCTGAGCACGCCCAGCTCGAATTCACACGGACGTCACACGCCGAGCCTCGGGCGTAGCCTGAAACGGATGACTACTCTCTCTGCCTCCTCCGCTTCCGACCGTCGGGGGCCCGTGCGCAGTCTGCGCTTCGCGGTCGCGATGCTCGTTTCCCTCCTGCTCGCCGCGGGCGGCGTCCTCGTCGCGGCTCCCGCGCATGCACACGACGAGCTCGTGTCCTCCGACCCGGCCGCTGACGCCGCCGTCGACACGCTGCCGGCGCAGCTGACGCTCACCTTCAGCGGCGAGCTCGCGACCGACCCGGGCGCGACAGAACTCGCCGTCACCGACGGGACCGGCGCCTCACTTGCCGATGGAGAGCCGGTCGTTGCGGGAACCGTGGTGACCCAGGCACTCGCGGGGGCGGCATCCGGCGTCGTGACCGTGCTCTGGAAAGTGGTCTCGAGCGACGGCCACCCGATCTCGGGCGAGTACGCCTTCACCGTCACGGCACCGCCGTCGCCCACCGCGACGCCGACGGACGAGCCCACGACGGAGCCCACGGACGAACCGGACGAGATCGCGACGCCGGAGCCGCTCGTGACGGCGACGCCCGCGAGCGATGATTCGAGCTTCGGCGACGTGTGGCCGTGGATCGTCGGCGGCCTTCTCGTCGCCGGCCTCGGCGGCGCCGTCCTGTACCTCCTGGTGTCGCGGGCGCGTCGCGAGAAGGAACTCGAACAGACGCGCGCCGACGCCCTCTCCGGCGGCGGCTCCACCCCGTCGGCGCCCCCTGCCGACGGCCCCACCGACCGATAGGCTGGAACCATGCCTCACTACGACGTCGCCATTCTCGGCGCGGGCCCCGGCGGGTATGTCGCCGCCGTCCGGGCCGCTCAGCTCGGCCTTTCCGTTGCGATCATCGAGGAGAAGTACTGGGGCGGTGTGTGCCTGAACGTCGGGTGCATTCCCTCCAAGGCGCTCCTGCGCAACGCCGACCTCGCCCACGTGTTCCATCACCAGGCCGAGCAGTTCGGCATCTCGGGCGATGTCAACTTCGACTTCGGAACGGCGTGGGACCGCAGCCGCAAGGTGTCCGAGACGCACGTCAAGGGCATCCACTTCCTGATGAAGAAGAACAAGGTCACCGAGTACGAGGGCCGCGGTTCGTTCGTCGACGCGAACACGATCGACGTGAAGAAGGCCGACGGCTCAACGGATCGTGTGACGTTCGACAACGTCATCATCTCGACCGGCTCCCGCGTGCGGCTCCTGCCCGGCGTACAGCTCAGCGAGAACGTCGTCACGTACGAAGAGCAGATCATGACGCGTGGCCTGCCGTCCTCGATCGTCATCGTCGGCGCCGGCGCGATCGGCATGGAGTTCGGCTTCATCATGACGAACTACGGCGTGAAGGTCACGATCATCGAGTTCCTCGACCGTGCGCTGCCGAACGAGGATGCCGACGTCTCGAAGGAGATCGCCCGCCAGTACAAGAAGTACGGCGTGGACATCCTGACCTCGACCAAGGTCGAGACCGTCACCGACCACGGCGACCGCGTGACGGTCACCTACACGCCCAACGCGGGCGGCGAGACCCAGTCGATCGACGCGGACAAGGTGCTCATGTCGATCGGCTTCGCACCGAACGTCGAGGACTTCGGTCTCGAGAACACCGGGGTGAAGCTCACCGACCGCGGCGCGATCGAGATCGACGACTACATGCGCACGAACGTGCCGCACATCTTCGCGATCGGCGACGTCACCGCCAAGCTGCAGCTCGCGCACGTCGCCGAGGCCCAGGGCGTCGTCGCCGCCGAGACGATCGGCAAGGCCGAGACGATGACCCTCGGCGACTACCGCATGATGCCGCGCGCGACGTTCTGCTCGCCGCAGGTCGCCTCGTTCGGCCTGACCGAGCAGCAGGCGCGCGACGCCGGCTACGACGTGAAGGTCGCCAAGTTCCCGTTCTCGGCCAACGGCAAGGCGAACGGCCTGGGCGAGCCGATCGGCTTCGTGAAGCTCATCGCCGACGGCGAGCACCTCGAGCTCCTCGGCGGGCACCTGATCGGCCCGGATGTCTCCGAGCTGCTCCCCGAGCTCACGCTCGCGCAGAAGTGGGACCTCACGGCCCTCGAGGCGGCCCGAAACGTCCACACGCACCCGACGCTGTCGGAAGCGGTCCAGGAGGCCTTCCACGGTCTCGCGGGTCACATGATCAACATGTGAACCCGGGCCGCACCCGTGTGAAAGACCGGGGACGAATCGACACGCGGAGGCTCTCCGCGGGGCATCATGCCCGATTCGTCCCCGGTCTTTCACGTGGCGGGGGCACAGCCGACGCACGGGGGCCGGCGATGCGGACCGCTGCCGTGCGACGCCGCCGTTCGGCTGAGCCCTTCCTCAGTACCCGAGGGCGCGAGCGAGCTTCGACGCCGACGCCGCGGCCCTGCCGCCCGCCGCGATGACAGCCGCCTCCACGGCGGCGAAGAACTCCCGCGGGTCGGCGGGCGCTGCGGGACCCAGTTCGATCTCCCACTCCCGCCACTCCCGGACGGCGCCCGAGCGTACGTCGGTCGCGGTCACGCGGTCATCGACGAACTCGGCGACCAGTCCCCCGGCGCCGTCGTTCAGGGCGTACGCGGTGCGCGTGTTGAGGATGCGCGCGATCGGGGTGAGCGCGGAGTCCGTCACCGGCGCGATCGCCGCGCGGACGGCATCCGGAACGTCGTCGGTCTCGCCGAGCGGCCAGTGCAGCTCGGTGCGGCCGCCGCCGATGCGGGGGCCCTTGATGTGCCACCCCGCATCGGGTCCGCCGCTGCGCCGGCGCAGCGCGTAGCCCGCCGACGCGAGAGCGAACTCCGCGGTGTCGAGGTAGCGGGCGTCGAGCTCGCGCACCTCGGCGTCGCCGACCGAAGCCACGCCGGGAAGCGTCGTCCACTCCGGCAGCGGCGTGCCGTCCTCCACGTCGAACTTGAGCTCGATCTCGATCGATCGAGACGGCTCGGGATGAGCGCTGGGCTCAGCGGCGGTCACGCGCCGTGTCGCTGTAGGGGTCGATCTCGTCCTCGGACTCGACGAACCAGAATTCCGCCTCGGTCGGTCCGTCGCCCTCGCCGGTGTGCTCGGGTGCACCCTTGCGCTCGTAGACCACCTGGGTCTCGCTGTAGGGGACGATGAGCTTGTCGAGTTCGGGGTCGTCCAGAGGCAGAAGCTGCCCGTCGAGGGGTCCGCCGTGCAGTCGTGCGATAGCCATGCCTCCAGCCTAGACCCGCACGTCGACCGCGACGGGGCCCTTGACGGCGACCGCCTAGGCTTGATGCGTGAAGCCGTTCGTCCTCCTCGCGACCCGGGCGGAGGACGTGCCCGCCGACGAGGAATACGCCCTGTTCCTGCGCTACTCGGGCCTGCGCGAGAGCGAGCTCGTCCGCGTGCGGCTGGAGGCAGGGGCGATGCCTCCGCTCGACCTCGACGAGCTGTCCGGCATCTTCGTCGGCGGCGGTCCGTTCAACGCGTCCGACGCCCCCGAGAAGAAGTCCGCGGTCCAGCACCGCGTGGAGGCGGAATTCGCCGCACTGCTCGGCGATGTCGTCGCGCGCGACTTCCCGTTCCTGGGCGCCTGCTACGGCGTCGGCACGGTCGGTGCCTTCCTCGGCGCCACGATCGACCGCGTGCACTCCGAGCCGATCAGCGTCGTGCCGGTCACGATGACGGATGCCGGCCGCGACGACCCGCTCCTGCAGGAGCTGCCGCCCACGTTCGAGGCGTTCGTGGGGCACAAGGAGGCGATCAGCGCACTGCCGCCGTCCGCTGTCCTCCTCGCCTCCTCCCCCGCGTGCCCCGTGCAGATGTTCCGCGTCGGTCAGAACGTGTATGCGACGCAGTTCCACCCGGAGCTCGACGTCGACGGCATCACGACCCGCATCCACGTCTACGCGGACCACGGCTATTTCGCCGGTCACGAGCTCGAGCTGACTCTGGATGCCGTGCGCCGGGCGCCCGTGTCGCACCCGAGCCGCATCCTCCGCACGTTCGTGGAGCGGTACGCCCGTTAGGACGCACCGCTCCACGACCGGTCAGAACGAAGGCGGGGTGTGCCAGATGCGGTCGATGTAGTCGCGCATCGACCGGTCCGACGAGAAGAAACCGGTGCGGGCGACATTGAGGATCGCGGAGCGGTTCCACGCATCCTGGTCGGCATAGGCCGCGTCCACCTTCACCTGCTCGGCGATGTACGACGAGTAGTCGGCGAGGACCATGAACCGGTCGTCGTACAGCAGGTTCGACACGATCGGCTCGAACGTCGACCGGTCGCCGCGGGAGAACGCCCCCGAGGCGATGAGATCCAGCGCACGGCGCAGGTTGTCGTCGGCCTGATAGAACTCGGCGGGCTTGTAGCCGCGCGCCCAGAGCGCCTCGACCTCGGGCTCGCTCATTCCGAACAGGAAGAAGTTCTCGTCGCCGACGAGCTCGCGGATCTCGACGTTCGCCCCGTCGTCCGTGCCGATCGTGAGGGCGCCGTTCAGGGCGAACTTCATGTTGCCCGTGCCCGACGCCTCCTTGCCGGCGAGCGAGATCTGCTCGGACAGGTCGGCGGCGGGGATCACGCGCTCGGCGAGGGTCACGTTGTAGTTCGGCGGGAACAGGACCTTGAGGCGCCCCTCGAGGCGCGTGTCGGCGTTCACGACGGAACCCACGGCGTTGATCAGGTGGATGATGTTCTTCGCCATCGCGTAGCCCGGGGCGGCCTTCGCACCGAAGATCGCCGTCCGTGGCTGCAGGTCGGCGGCCACCACGCGCCCCGAGATGACGCTCTCGTACTGCGTCACCACGTGCAGGATCTTGAGCATCTGGCGCTTGTACTCGTGCAGACGCTTGACCATGACATCGAGCATGTGGCCGTCGCTCACCTCGAACCCGTCGCGCTCGCGCAGCACGGCGCTGAGGCGGCGCTTGTTCGCGGCCTTCACCTCGGCGAAGCGGGCACGGAACTCCGGATCCTCGGCGTGCGTCTCGAGTTCGCGCAGGCGCTCCAGATCGGTGACCCAGCCCGATCCGAGGGCGTCGGTGATCAGCGCCGACAGCTCGGGGTTGGCGAGGCGGACGAAACGGCGCGGGGTGACGCCGTTCGTGACATTCGTGAACTTGCCGGGGAAGAACTCGTCGAAGTCCGGCAGCACCTTCTCGCGCAGCAGCTGCGAGTGCAGCTCGGCGACGCCGTTGACCTTCGCGCCGGCGACCGTCGCGAGGTAGGCCATGCGCACGGATCGGACCGGGTGCTCGCCGATGATCGACATGTCGCGGATGCGCATCTCGTCGTCGCCGAAGCGCTCGCGGACGGCATCCAGGAAGTCGTCGTTGATGCGGTAGATGATCTCGAGGTGCCGCGGCAGCAGGTGGCCGAGCAGATCGACCGACCAGACCTCGAGGGCTTCGGGCAGCAGCGTGTGGCACGTGTACGCGAAGCACTTCTGGGTGATCGCCCACGCGTCCTCCCACTCCATCTTCTTCTCGTCCACGAGCACACGCATGAGCTCGGGCACGGCGATGACCGGGTGGGTGTCGTTCAGCTGGAAGATGATGCGGTCGGGCAGCTTCGTGAGGTCGAAATCCTTCGGCAGTGTGACGTCGAGGAAGTCCTTGATGGATGCCGCGACGAAGAAGTACTGCTGCTGCAGCCGCAGCTCCTTGCCCTGGGGCGTGGAGTCCTCGGGGTACAGCACTTTGGAGATGTTCTCGGCGAACGTCTGCGCGCGGACGGCCTCTTCGTAGTCGCCGGAGTTGAACACGCGCAGGTCGAACGAGTTCGTCGCCTTCGCGCTCCACAGGCGGAGCGTGTTGACCCGGCCGTTCTGGTAGCCCGGCACCATGTAGTTGTACGGAACGGCCTGGACGTTCCAGCCCGGCACCCAGCGGGAGCGCTGCACGCCACCGTCGTCGTACGTCTCGGTGTGACCGCCGAAAGAGATCGTCTGGGCAGCCTCGGGGTGCGGGAACTCCCACGGCGATCCGTAGGCGAGCCAGGAATCGGGCTGCTCGACCTGCTGGCCGTCCTCGAAGGTCTGGCGGAAGATGCCGTACTCGTAGCGGATGCCGTAACCGGTGTTCGGCACACCCAGCGTGGCGAGCGAGTCGATGAAGCAGGCCGCGAGACGACCCAGGCCGCCGTTGCCGAGGCCGGGCTCGACCTCCTGCTGGCGCAAATCGTCGAGGTCGATACCGCACGATGCGAGCGCCTCGCTCGCGATGTCGGTCAGACCGCTCGCGAGGAGATTGTTGTCGAGCTGCCGGCCGAGCAGGTACTCGGCCGACAGGTACGCCACACCCTTGGCCTGCACTTCGCGCTGGCGGCGCAGGTCTTCGAGCCACCGCGCCATCAGGTAGTCCCGCACGGTGTACGCCAGCGCGAAGTACCGGTCGGTCGCGCTGGAGGTGGACAGCGCGACGCCGCGGTTGAAGTTGAGGTTCTGCAGGAACTCCCGGACGAACCCGTCGACCGTGCTGGCGGGCGCGGTGACGGGAGCCAGAGCGAGAGCATGCGTCGCGCGCGTCGCGGACTCTGAGGCGAGGGTGGGCTTTTCGGGCATGGTACGAAATTACCGATCAGGTTCGGTCGCGCGCCCATCGGACGAGCGCGTGATGCAAGCGTTTACAAGATCTTCACACGTCCCGTGCTCCGCGCACCACGCTCAGACTCCCGTGCGCTCCTTCTCCTCCACCCGACGAGCCGCGGCGAGCTCGGCGGTGGCGACCCTCACCGACTCCTCGGCGCGTCGCACCCGCCGCTGCGCGAACGTCGATGCGCCGAAGCGGGCGCGCACGCGATCCTGCTCCTCCTCGACCCCGGTGATGATGTAGGCGCCCGCGATCAGGATCACCTGCGCCGAAAGGTTGAACCACAGCAGCAGCGCGATGAGCGATGCGAACGAGGCGAGGAGCGGGTTCGAGGACGCGCCGGCGACGAAGAGGCTGGACAGCTGCTGGAGCGCGGTCAGTCCGACGGCGCCGAGCAGCGCACCCGGCAGCAGTGAGCGCCACGAGGCCTTCACTCCGGACAGCGTCCGGAACAGGACCGCGATCGCGGCAGCGTCCAGGAGGAAGACGACGACGACGGAGACCACGCGCGTGCCGATGAGCGTGAGCGGGTCGGTGTCGGATACCCCGATCAGCCCGCTGAGCAAGCCGATGCCGGCGTTGGCGAAGAAGGTGACGACGGCGGATGCCGCGAATGCGGCGCCGATCCCGACCGCGATCAGGAGGTTGCGCAGGAGCGCGAGGACCCAGAAGAGATCGTCGGTCAGCTGTCCCGAGAGGGCGTGGAACGCGGCGCGCAGTGCGCCGATCGCGCCGATCGCGGCGCCGATCAGACCCACGATCGACAGCACGGTCGCGACGGTGAGCCCGCCGGAGACGGCGATCGAGCTCGGATCGATGAGACCCTCTTCTCCGACGAGCCCGGGGATGGCGGCATCCACCGAGTCGACGAGCGACTGCAGGGCCGCCGGGTTGCCCGCGAGGAAGAGCCCCGCGACGGAGAACCCGAGGAGGACGCCGGCGAACACGCTGAACAGCGCGCGATATGTGACGCTGTCCGCGAGCATCGGTCCGCGGTGCTCGCCGTACAGGAGGAAGGCGCGGACGGGCTTGAGGGTGAGCGCCCACGCGGTGATCCGTGCGATGAGTTCAGGCATGCGATCGAGGCTAACCGGCCCGGAAACCGGTCGTCGGGACTTGACGCTGCGCGGCGTCCGTGCTCGTAGGATGAACGGGGGGACGGGGGGAGATCGCATGCGAGGACTCGCACAGACGCTGGTGCTCACCGGAGCGGTGCGCGCCGCCGAGATGTCGACCGCGCTCGGACAGTTCGGCGACACCCCGGAACTCGGCCGCTACCTGGTCGCCCAGGGCCAGGTCACCGAGTCGCAGCTCGCGGAGGCCGTGGCGCTGCACACCGGCCACCGCTTCGTCGACCTGTCGAACATGGCACTGGACCCGAGCGTGATCGCGCTCGTGCCGAGCGCCCTGTGCCGCAAGTACCAGCTGCTGCCGATCGATCGCCGCAACGAGCGCCTCACGGTCGGCATCCTCGACCCGAACGACATCGTCGCGCTCGACGACGTCGCGAGCGTGACCGACCTGTTCGTCGAACCGGTCGTGGTCGCCCAGGACGCGCTCGCGCAGATGTTCGAGCGGTTCCTGCGCTCCGACGAGGAGCTCAGCGAGCTTTCCAGCGCGATCGAGGAGACGTCGCAGACCACCGAGACGGCGTTCACGGAGACGCTCGACGAGCAGGATGCCGATGCGCCGGTCATCCGCTTCGTCAATCTGCTGATCGCCCAGGCGATCAACGACCGTGCCAGCGATATCCACGTCGAACCCGGCGAGCGCCAGCTCACCGTGCGCCTGCGGATCGACGGCGTGCTGCACGAGATGCAGAAAGCCGACCGGGCGATCCAGGACGGCATCATCTCGCGTCTGAAGATCATGTCCTCGATCGACATCGCCGAGAAGCGCAAGCCGCAGGACGGCCGCCTGACCGTGACCCACGAGGGGCGTGCGATCGACCTCCGCGTGGCGACGCTGCCGACCGTGTGGGGCGAGAAGATCGTCATGCGCATCCTCGACAACACGGGTCAGGTCATGACGATGCGCGACCTGCTCTTCTCCCCCACGAACGACGAGCGCTTCCGCGCGGCGATCAGCCAGCCGCACGGCATGATCCTCGCGACCGGCCCGACCGGGTCGGGCAAGTCGACGAGCCTGTACACCGCCCTGCGCGCCGTGGCGAACCCGACGATCAACGTGATCACCGTCGAGGACCCGGTGGAGTACCGCATCGCCGGCATCAATCAGGTGCAGGTCAACAACAAGGCCGGGCTGACGTTCTCCACCGCGCTGCGGTCCATCCTGCGCTCGGACCCCGATGTCGTCCTGGTCGGCGAGATCCGGGACTTCGAGACCGCGAACATCTCGATCGAGGCGGCGCTGACCGGTCACCTGGTCCTGTCCACCCTGCACACGAACGACGCACCGAGCGCCCTCACCCGTCTCACCGAGATCGGCTGCGAGCCGTTCCTGGTGGCGACCGCGCTCAGCGCCGTGATCGCGCAGCGCCTCGCTCGGCGCCTGTGCGTGAAGTGCAAAGTCCCGGTGACCGAGACGAGCGAAGTCCTTTCCGCGCTGCGCTTCCCGCACGACCCGCTCGACCTGCCCCAGTTGTTCCGCGCGGGCGGCTGCCCCGCGTGCTCGAACACCGGCTACCGCGGCCGTGTGGCGCTGCACGAGGTCATGTCGCTGAGCGAAGAGCTCGAGTCGCTCGTCGTGACCCGTGCGACCGGCGGCGAGATCCGGCAGGTGGCGCTCGAACAGGGCATGATCTCGCTGCGCGACGACGGGTGGTCGAAGGTCGCGCAGGGGCTCACCACGATCGAGGAAGTCCTCCGCGTCACGGTGTGACCGGGGCAGCTCCGCGCCACCGCTGACGCGGAGCCTCCCTCCCCCGGGTCAGGACTGCTTCGCCAGGTCGGCGTACAACGTGAAGATCGGCAGGTACAGCGAGATCACCATGCCGCCGATCACGACGCCGAGCACGACGATGAGCAGCGGTTCGATCGCGGACGAGAGCTGGCCCGTCGCGGTCTCGACCTCGTCCTCGTAGAAGTCGGCGATGCTCGCGAGCATCTCCACGAGCGTTCCGGACTCCTCGCCGACCGAGACCATCTGCGGCACCATCGCCGGGAAGACCTCGGCCTTGGCGAGTGGTCCGGCGAACGACTTGCCCTGTCGGATCGACTCCTGCACGTCGCGGACGGCCTGCTCGATCTTCCAGTTGTTCGAGGCCTGCGCCACGATCGAGAGCGCCTGGATGATCGGCACTCCCGCGTTGAGCATCATCGACAGGTTGCGGGCGAACCGCGCCACCGCGATCTTCGTCGCGAGCTTGCCGAACACCGGCAGCTTGAGCTTGAGCGGGTCCACGACGCGCCGCACCTGGTCGGTGTGCTTGTTGCGCGACCACCACACCGCGATGACGATCACGACGATCGCGAGCGACGGCAGGATCCACCACATGTTGTTCGAGATGTTCACGAGGATCTGCGTGGGGATCGGCAGGGACCCCCCGATGCCCTCGAACATCTTCTCGAAGACGGGGACGACGAACGTCACCATCGCCAGCACGCCGAGCATCGCGATGATGAGGACGATCGTCGGGTAGGTCGTCGCCGCCCGGATCTTGTTCTGCAGCTCTGCTTCGCGCTTGTAGTTCTCGGCGATCGAAGCGAGCGCGGGGCCGAGGAAGCCGCCCGTCTCGCCGACCCGGACGATGCTCAGCAAGAGCGGGGGGAAGACCTCCGGATGCCGAGCGAGCGCCGCCGAGAACGACGAGCCGCTCTCGACATCGGCTTGGACTGCCACGAGCGCCGGCTGCAGCTTCTTGTCCTCGGTCTGCTCGATCAGGATCGTGAGCGTGCGCATGAGGGGCAGGCCGGCGTTGATGAGACCGCTCATCTGGCGGGCGAAGACGGCGAGGGACTTCGCCGACGGCGCACGCGTGAGTCCGGGCAGCTTGATGTCGCGGTTGAGACCGGTGTTGGACTTGAGTGTGACCTCGAGCGGGGTGAGCCCCTGCGCCTTGAGCTTGCTCGTGACGGCCGCCTCGGTGCCGGCCTCGATCGTCCCCTTGAGGATCGCCCCGCCCTGCGGATCGATCGCCCGGTACATGAACTCCTGGGTGACGGCCATGGTCAGACCTCCGCTCGCTGCTGGTGCCACTCACCGGCGTGCAAAGACCACGCCTCGGCGTCGAGTTCCTGGGGTCTCACGTACACGTCGTCAAGGCTCTTGGGGTCGACCGCGAACGCCTTCGCGACATGCTGGGCGATCGTCCCCTCTTCGACGAGGCGCTTGAGGTCCTGGTCGAGCGTGTGCATGCCGACCGCGGATCCGGCCTGCATCGCCGAGTACAGCTGCGCCACCTGGCCCTCGCGGATCATGTTCGCCACCGCCGGGGTGTTGATGAGCACCTCGGTGGCGATCGTGCGCCCGTCGGTCTGCGACAGCGGCAGCAGCGTCTGGCTGATCACGCCCTGCAGGGTGTCGCCGAGTTGCGTGCGGATCTGCGCCTGCTGATCGGCCGGGAACACGTCGACGATGCGGTTGATGCTCTTCGCGGCGCCCTGGGTGTGCAGGGTCGACAGCACGAGGTGACCGGTCTCGGCCGCCGAGAGCGCGGCGCGGATAGACTCCGGGTCGCGCAGCTCGCCGATCAGGATCACGTCGGGGTCCTGGCGCAGCACGCGTCGCAGCGCCTCGGCGAACGAACCGGTGTCGGTGCCGATCTCACGCTGGTGGATGAGTGCCCGTTTGCTGTCGTGGTGGAACTCGATCGGGTCCTCGATCGTGATGACGTGCGCGGGGATCTGCTCGTTGATGATGTCGACCATCGCGGTGAGGGTCGTCGACTTGCCCGAGCCCGTGGGTCCGGTCAGCAGCACGAGACCACGCGGCAGCAGAGCGAGGTCGCGCGCGATCGCGGGCGCGCCGAGCTCCTCGAGCGTGTACACCCGGTCGGGGATGAACCGCAGCGCGATCGCGATCGACCCGAGCTGGCGGAACACGTTCACGCGGAAGCGCCCGAGTCCCGGCGCGGCATGCGCGAGGTCGACTTCGTGCCGCTCGGCGAACTCGGCGCGCTGACCCGGGCCCATGAGGCTCGTCGCCGCCGCCTCGACCCAGGCCTCGGACTGCGGGTTGAGGTAGCCGGGGATGCCGACGAGATCTCCGTCCACGCGCATGAGCGGTGCAGCCCCGGCGGTGATGTGCACGTCCGACGCCCGATCGCGCGCGGCGCGGGTCAGGATGGCTTCCAATTCGGCGTTCTCCATGACTCAGCCCTCCGCGTCCACGAACGTCAACCCGTCCACCTGCACTTCGATCCCGTCCCCGGACGTCGTCGACAGCGCCGTGATGCTGCTGAAGAGCCTCGTCCCCGACCGCAGAGCGTCGAGGAACGCGGTCACCTGATTCATGTCGGACGCCCGCACCTGGATGCTGAAATCGACCTGCTGCCGGCCGGCGGGCGCGGCATCCGTCGTCGTACCCGCCTCGGCCGTGCCGTCGGACGCGGCATCCGTCGCGGCCGGGGTCGCCGCGGGGTCGGCGGTCTCGGTGGGTGCTGCGGCGGCGTCGGCTGCGCCCGTGTCTGCCCCGTCGGCGGGGTCCGTTGCTCCGGTGCGAACCGCGAACGCGGACGCGTCACCCGCGGTCACGCTCGTGATCGTGACGCCGGATGCCGCCGCGGCGTTCGCGACCACCTCGAAGACGTCGTCGAGCTTCGCGGTCGCAGGGATCTGCCCCCGCAGGGAGGCCACGGACGCGTCGATCTCGTCCTGACGCGCCTCCTGCTCCTTCAGCCCGTCCACTTGAGACTGGTACACCGAGTTCGAAGCCGCGACCGACGCGGTCTGCCCGTCGACGACGAACGACGACAGCAGCATCGGCACCGCTACGAGGACGACACCGAGCGCGATGATGCCGAGCGAGACGACGAGGCCGATGATCGTGATGAGCTGCTTGGGCATCAGCCGGTCCCCTCTTCGCTCGCGTACGCGTTCGAATAGATGGTCTGGTCGAACGTGACGGTCAGCTCATAGGCGTAGTGCCCCTCGATCACCGTGCTGGCGGTGACGGCTTGACCGTCGGCGTAGAGGACGCCGTCCACTCCGCGCAACGACCGCACGGCCGCGACGATGTCGATCGGATTCGGGCTGTCGAACGCGAATGTGCCCACCAGGCCCTCCTCCGACTCCGGCTCGTCGCCCTGCGGCGCCCCGCCGCTCGTGAGGTCGAAGCCCGTCAGTGTCACTTCGGCGGGAAGGATGCCGGTGACCTTCGAGATGACCGGCGCCCAGGCGAAGTCCGCGGCCATCGCCTCCGAGCGGTACTGCGTGAGCTCCTGCTCGGTGGCGAGCGCCTGGCTCACTTCCGACAGGGCGGACAGCTGCACGAGGAGGTCGTTCGTGCGGGCCTGTTCGGCGACGAGGCGCTGATCGGCGAGGAACTTCAGAGCGAATGCCGCCGCGATGATCAGCAGGGTGACGACGATCGCGCCGAGAGCGGCCCAGACCCAGCGACGGGTGAGACTCTCCCGTTCGCGGCGGGCGACTTCGACCCGGGGCATGAGGTTCAGGCGGGGCATGCCCGCGTAGGCGGGTACGGCGGTGCGGGCCATCAGCGTCCCTCTCCGAGTGCGAGTCCGACGGTGCTGACGAGGTTCAGCGAGAGCTCCCCCGGCGGCAACTCGGACTTGAGCGTGACGACATCGCCGACGTTCACGACGCGGACCGGGATGTCCAGGGCGCTGGTGAGCGCCGACAGCGCGCCGTCGGCGGCGATGCCGGCGCCCGCGACGAGCACCGAGGTCAGCGGCGCGGTGCCCGGCCGGCTTCCGAAGAAGGCGAGAGTGCTGCGCACGCGCCCGGCGAGGTCGGATATCGCCGGTCCGGTGCCGCCCGGGCGCAGGGCGCCGCGGGGCCGGATCGCACCGGCGGGCACGGTCTCGGCGACGGGCTCGACGACCGGCAGCTCGGGCAGGCCGGATTTGCGCAGGACCGCGGCGGTGGGCATGTCGATCGGGAGGATGCGCACGAAGTGCGGGACACCTCCCTGTGCCACGACCACCTGCGTGGTGTGATCGCCGACATAGACGAAGGCGATCGTCTCCTCCGGGGCGGCGAGCGCGGCCGACGCGCGGGCGAGACCGAACGCGGTGAGGTCGACGTGGCGGGTGCGCAGCTTCACGCGGTCGAGGGTCGTGATGATGTGCTCGATCGACTCGGACACGGCGGCGACGAGCAGTCCGCTGATCTGGTCGCCCTGTTGCGACAGCGGGAAGAAGTCGAGGACCGCCTGGCTCGCGGGAACCGGGAGGAGGTCCTGCACCTGGTACGGCAGGGCATCGCGGAGGAGATCCGGGCGCATGGCCTGCGTCGTGTATTCGCGCACGAGGATCCGACGACTGGCCACGCCCAGAGTGACTTCTTTCGCCTTGAAGCGGGCGCCGGTCCACAGCTGTCGCAGTGCGACGGCGACGGCTCCCGCGTCGACGACTTCGGAGTCCTTGGCCGCGTCGATCGGCAACGGCACCTCGCCGTAGCCGACCAGCTGCGGCGCGCGACCGACGGTGACCTCGGCGGCACGCACACTCTCTTCGGTCACTTCCAGTCCGACGACTGTCTTCGCCATGTCGACGACCTTCCTAACTGCCCGTGTAGAGGCTGAGATATGCGCTGCCGATGCTTTCGCCGGCGAACACTCCGGTCCACGCGCCGAGGATCATCCAGGGACCGAACGGGATCGCGGTCTTGCGACGGGCGCGACGGGCGATCATCAGCGCGATTCCGAAGACGCCCCCGTAGACGAACGCGAAGAACGCGCCGACCGCGAGCGCGCCCCAGCCGATCCAGCCGAGGAAGAGCCCGACGATCCCGGCGAGCTTGACGTCGCCACCGCCCATGCCGCCGGGCCGGATGAGCCGCAGCAGGAAGTAGAACGCGTACAGGATCGCCATGCCGATGCCGGCACGCAGCAGCGCGGGCCAGTCCGCGCTGAACAGCGCCGCCAGGGTCAGCAGCACGATCGCGATCGGGTAGCTCGGCAGCACGATCGCGTTCGGGAGGCGGTGGGTGTCCAGGTCGATGAGCGTCAGCACGATGCTGATCGCGGCGAAGTACAGGTACGCGATCACGACCAGGGCCAGGGCGATCGGCATCCGCGCCCACGGCGTGTCGGGGAAGGCCGCGAGGAAGAACCATGCCACTGCGGCGAACGCGACGCCGGTGAAGGCCTCGACGAGGGGATACCGCGTCGAGATCGGCGCACCGCAGTGCGCGCACTTTCCGCGCAGGGCGAGCCAGCCGATCACCGGCACGTTGTGGCGCGCGGCGATCGCGGTGTCGCACTTCGGGCAGCGACTCTCGCGCGTGAGCGGGATCCCCGCGGGCACGCGGTAGGCGACGACGTTGAGGAAAGAGCCGATCGCGAGGCCCAGGAGGCCCGCGCAGACGACGAGGAGCGGGGTCAGCGACGTCATTCCCTAACGCTCCGTCTGATACGCGAGGGTGCCGAGGCTCTGGGTCTGCGTGCCGGTCTGCACGCCGCCCTGTCCCTTGATCTTGCAGCCCAGCTGGTTGAACGCCGGCGTCCACGCCATCGCGGCGCACGTGTAGGTTGTCGTGATGTTGCCCGACGAGTGCAGGTTCGTGCTGTCGTTCGTGTAGAGCTGCCCGCTGAAGCTCGAGGTGAGCGTGCCGGTCAGACCGCACGGCGAGTACATCATCACTTTCACGTCGGCGCTCACCGTGCCGCCCACGTTGAACGTGTCCTTCTGGTTGCCATTGCCGCAGTTTGGCACCGGCTCGCCGTTCGCGTAGTTGGTGCTGGCGTCGTTGTGGATGAACAGCAGCTGCTTGGTCGTGCCGCTCGCGGGATTGATCGTGCCGGTGAGGTTCACGCTCATCGACGCGGTCGAGCCGGCGATGATGACGGCATCCCGAGCGAGCGTGACGTTCGAGAGCGCGACGTTGACCGCGAACGAGCTGTTGCCGTTGCCGGTGCAGGACGAGAAGTCGAGCACGAGCGGCGCCCCGGAGGTCTCGAGCAGGCTCTTGATCGTCGGGTTCGGGTTGTTCTTCACGAGATTGCAGACCGAGGTCGCGCTGTACTTCGTGCCCCAGTTCGTGCTCGAGGTGAAGTCGATCCACTGGGTGGCGGCCTTCAGCCAGGCGAGCGTCGGGTCGAAGACCGGATCGGGACCGTTCGGCGTCTGAGTACCCGTGACCGTCCAGTTCGAGCCCTTGGTGATCGTGTTCTTGCTCGTCACATTGCCGCCGACGGTCGCGGTCGAGCTCCCCTGGTTGCTCAGATCGATATTGCCCTTGGCGTTGATGTCCTTGCCGACCGTGGCTCCGCCGTTCGAGCTCAGGCTGACAAGGCCGTTCGTCGTGATCGACCCGGTCACCGAGATCGCCTGGCTGTTGCTCGTCACATTGCCGTCGGCCCAGATGTCGCCCTCGACGCGGCAGTTGTTGCTGAAGTTCACGGTGCCGTTGAGGACGTACAGGTCCCCGGTGAGAAGCGCACCCTGCGTGCAGTTCCAGTTGCCGGTGCGCAGCACCAGGTCACCGGTGTAGTGCGAGACGCCGGCGGTGAAGCCGCCCGAGAAGTAGGTGACGACGCCGCCGGGCTGCTGCGAATAGCTGACGACCCACGGGTAGACGGCATCGATCGTGCTGGTCGAGCCGTCGGGGCCGGTGCCGGTCGAGCGGATGACGATGAACCGCGTGGATGCCGAGGGGCACCCCTGCGCGACACCGGCGTCGGTCGCCGAGGTGGGCTGGTTGCCGGTCGTGACGTAGACGGTCGCCGCGTACTGCGGGTCGCTGCCCGCGTAGGTCGTCGCCGCGCACCCTCCGACGATGCCCGCCACCGCGGCATCGCGGCCGGACTCGGCGGCGATGAAGGCCTGCGTGCGGCTGCGGTTGCCAGAGTTGGACTGGACGGTGAAGAGGACGGATGCCGCGACCACGCTCGCGACGATGAAACCCACGAGCATGACGACGAGGACGGTGACCAGAACCGCACCGGCGTCGTCGTCCTTGCGCGGTGTGAGAAGTCGGCGGATCACCAGCATGGCGCGCTCACTCCCGTCGCGGCGGACCGCGCCGCCGCCTGACCGCCGAAGCGCACGGGCGCCGCGGTGGTCGTGATGTCGAAGGTGTATTTCACGGTCGCGCCCGTCTCGGCGAAGAACGGCGTCGAGCCGCGTTGGGCGATGCCGGGCTGCCACACGGGCCACGTCGAGGAGGCGCCGAGGGCGGTGGAGCGCGCCGTCATGCGCGACTCGCCCGTGGCGAGCGAGAAGCCCTGGCACTCCAGGCCCGATCCGAGCGAGGTGTGGACGATGAGTGTCGAACCGTCGGCCGAGACGTCGAACGCGATCGCGTTGCGCATCGCGCGCTCGACGGCGGAGGTGATCACCTGTCCGCGGTTCGTCGCTTCGGTCACGTTCGTCACATTCCGTTGGGTCGTCCACGAATTGACCAGGATCGCCGCGGTCGCGAGGACCACGATGCTGGCGATCAGGAAGTAGACGATGAGCTCGATGAGCGACAGTCCGTCGTCATCGGCTTTGCGGTTCTCGTTCATGGGATGTAGATCAGCGCGGACGTGCTGGCGAGCGTCGTGCCCGAGCCGTCGACGGCGGTGAGCTTGAGGGACACCGCCTTCTTCGTCGCGCACGTGCCGACCGTCCCCGAACTCGTGAGCGTGCGGCCCACGCCGTCGGTGAAGGTCTGGGTCGCCGCGGCGCTGGTGAGCGCCGCGCACGACGGTGCTTGGCGGGCCTGTTCGACGAGGGAGTTCAGCTGCCGCGTCGCCGTCGCGACGGATGACTGCTGGCTCGAGTACTGGATGCCGTTGAACAGCGCCGGCAGGAGAGCGACCGCGATGATCGCCAGGAGGAACATCGCGATGATGACCTCGACGATGCTGAAGCCAGCGTCTGAATGCGTACTCGAACGCATTTGAGCCTCCCCGGTCCTGAGGACGCTGGAGACTCGCTACAAGAGCGAATCTCCAGCGTCGCGATCAACAGCCCGGACCAGACTTCTGAGCGGTGACGCCAGTCTTCGATGCCGTCACACAAATGTCATCGAGAGAGGTTCCTGCCACGGCGAGCGTGACGCCGCCCGTCTCAAGGTTGGTCACGTCGACGGCCGTAGGCGCCTGGCCCGATGTCTGTGCCACGGATGCAGCGACCTGAGTGGCGCCATTTGCCGCGATTGCCTTCAGAGCATTTTCGTCGGCCTGCTTCTGGATGTTCAGGAAGATCGGGATTGCGATCGCGGCCAGGATGCCGAGGATCACGACGACGACGATGAGCTCGATGAGCGAGAAGCCGCCCTCGCCGTTCTCTTCGCGCTTGGCCTTTTCGGCCTCGAGATAGTTCTTGAAAGTACGCATGAGCGTGCCACTCCCCATTGATGATTGTTTTTACGGGTCACCTCTGACCGACCGGCCCCAGACCGGTTGGACGCCGAGGCGTCCCTATTCCCCAGAGCAGGAGCAGACGCACGCCGATAGTCCCTCTCCAGCATCCCCAGACCTGGATCGAGTCGTTCACGTCGGATCCCCGGTCACCTCCCCAAAAGGTGCCTGCGGGATCCACCGCTTACGTGGATCTTCTCCCACCACTGATCATGAGATCTCTCTCATGCCGTGTCAACGCAATTCGGCTCAGCGTTCCCGCAGGAGTCGCACAGCGATCCGACAATGAACGCACCGATTTCCCCCCGATTTTCCCCCATCCCATCCGGCCAACCAGCCCCGCCTCTCCGCCGAGATGGTGCATCTTCCCGCGAGATGGTGCATGTTCGCCCGAGAACGTCCCACCATCTCGGGCGAAGAACAACCACCTCGGCGGAAGAACAACCACCTCGACGGGAAAGACACCATCTCGGCGGGAGGGGCGCAGAAACCCTGGCTACGTGGCGAGCAGGGCTCCGAGAGAGATCAGGCGGGCGGCCACCAGCGCGACGACGCCGGCGAGCGCCAGCACAGCCACGACGAGGGCGATCACCGGGATCAGCTTGCGGGTCGGGCGTTGCACGGCCAAGGTCATCCCGACTGCCGCAAGAAGGAACGCTGCGATCAGCAGCGCCACGATCGCGAGGTTGACCAGACCCGCGAGGACAGGGTCCGATCGAAGCAGCAGGTTTGCGATCAGCCCGCCGATCAAGGCGAGGCCGGCGACGACGAGCGAGGTCGTGGCCGGCCCGTTCGCCGCCGCGACCGGCACATAGGACACCCGCGGCACACGCACGAACGGCGTCGGCTGTGGGACGTGGACGACCGGCGGCAGCGGTCGGTCGTCGAACCGGATGCCGCTTCCGATGACCTGGTCCAGCGACAGTTCTCGCCGGTCGCCCTCGGTCACGTGCTTCGATTGCGACTGTGCCTCGGGAGCCTGCTTCGCGTCGAACGCCGGCATCGACGCGGGCACGGACTCGGCCACAGGCATGGACTGCGGCTCGGGCACGGGCACGGGTTCGGCCACCAGCCCGGACGAGTCACCCGTCGCCGACCGCGCGCGCTCCCGCAGCTGCGCTCGCGTCAGCGGCTGCTCGGGTGGCGCGATCGCGGTGGCTTCGGCAGCGCGGTGCTCGGCGCGTGTGCGGTGCGTGGGCGCCGCTGACGGCGTGCGGTCGGTCATCATCTCCCCCAAGAGACGTCCTACGGCGGCACGTCCTCCCCAGGAGCTGTGCCGGCTCCCGCCAAACTTACCGGTTGCGCCGCCGGCGTCGGGTCACGGCGTCGGTTCGTGACGCGCGACGAGCCGCTGGAGGCAGTCCGTCCACCCCTGCACGTGCGCGTCGCGCTCCTCCGGGCTCGCGAATCCGCGGTGCGTCACCGACACCTGCGTCACCTGCCCTGCGACGGAGGAGACGGACGACAGGCGGACCCCGACCTGGGTCACGGGGCGTTCGCCCGCCCACCGCCAATCGATGTCGAGCAACCGCATCGGGTCCACTGCTCGGATCACACCCTCCACGGCCATGTCGGCGACCTCCGAGCGCACCTCCCACCGGCCGTCCGGCTCGAGCTCGACCACGGCGGTCGCCTCGAGCCGAGGGGGCCAGAACCACGCGGCGACGTCCGCAGTTGTCAGATCCGCCCACACCTGCTCGACGGATGCCGCCACCCGCACGTCCTGCGTCAACTCGGTCATGTCCACACCGTAACGAGGGCGACCGACAGACCTGAAGCTCTCCGGAGATGGCCCTTGGAACCGCTCTCACGCGGGTCTACAGTCAGACCAGCACGGTCCCCACCGCGCCGGCGCCGCACCCCCGCCGCGCCACCCTCAACGGAGAGGAAATCCGCGTGTCCCCACTCGCTCCCCCACCCTCACGCGTTCGTCGCGCGGCGGCCGTCGTCACCGGGCTCGCGCTCGTCGGCGGCGCACTTCTCGCCGCGCCGGCCCACGCGGCGCCGCCGCGCCCGGTCGACCCGGTCAACCCCGATTTCGGTCCGAACGTGCAGATCTTCGGCCCGGACGCTCCGCTGACGGAGATCCAGTCCACGATGGACGCGCTGGCCGACCAGCAGCGCGACAACGAGATGGGCTCCGCGCGGCACGCCGTCTACTTCCTGCCGGGTGAGTACGGAACTGCCGCGCAGCCGTTGCAGTTCGAGGTCGGCTACTACACCGAGGTGGCCGGACTCGGCGCCGCCCCCGGCGATGTCACCGTCAACGGTGCGATCGAGGTGTACAACCGGTGCCTCGGCGACGGCGGGACGACCAACTGCATCGCGTTGAACAACTTCTGGCGCACCCTGTCGAACCTGTCGATTCAGGTGAACAAGGCGGGCCAGGACGGATGCCGGCAGAGCGCCAACTTCTGGGCCGTCTCGCAGGCGGTCTCGATGCGCCGGGTCGAGATCGGCGGAGCGAACCTGTCGCTCATGGACTACTGCACCGCAGGTCCGCAGTACGCCAGCGGCGGGTACATCGCCGATTCGAACCTGCCGTTCGTGATCAGCGGCTCGCAGCAGCAGTGGCTCACCCGCAACAGCGCCGTGGCCGGCTGGAGCAACGGCGTGTGGAACCAGGTCTTCTCCGGCGTACAGGGCGCTCCGGACGACGCCGGGTTCCCGAACCCGCCCTACACGACGATCGACCAGACGCCGGTGAGCCGCGAGAAGCCCTATCTGTACGTCGATGACAGCGGGCGCTACAACGTCCGGGTGCCGGCTGCGCAGACGGCGACGAGCGGAACCTCGTGGGCCGCGGCGGAGACCGCAGGACGCAGCATCCCGATCACGGAGTTCTTCATCGCGACCCCGGACGACTCGGTGAAGGACATCAACAACGCCCTGGCACGCGGCCAGCACCTCATCTTCACCCCCGGCGTCTACGACATCGATCGCACGATCGAGGTCAAGCGTGCGAGGACGGTGATCCTCGGCATGGGCCACGCGACGCTCACGTCCGCGCGCGGTGCGGTTCCCGTCGAGGTGAAGGATGCCGCCGGCGTCGTCATCGCAGGGATCACGGTCGACGCGGGCGAGACCCTCTCCCCGGCCCTCATGCGGATCGGCAGCGCGAAGGGCGGGAAGAAGCTCGACCCGGCCGACCCGATCACCCTGAGCGACGTGTACTTCCGCGTCGGCGGGCCTCACATCGGCAAAGTGACCACCGCGCTCGAGGTCAACGCCGACAACATGCTGATCGATCACATCTGGGTCTGGCGCGCAGACCACGGCATCGAGGGCTTCACGAACGGCGTGAACGGCGACACCGACCGATGGAACACGAACATCGGCACGACCGGCGTCGTGGTGAACGGCGCGAACGTCACCGCGACCGGCCTGTTCGTCGAGCACTTCCAGACGTACAACACCGTGTGGAACGGCCAGAACGGGCGCGTAATCCTGTACCAGAACGAGCTGCCGTACGACCCGCCCAGCCAAGCCGACTGGACCCAGCCGAACGGCACGCTCGGCTACCCCGGCTACAAGATCGGCGACAAGGTCACCACGCACCGCCTCGACGGTGCCGGCGTCTACGTGTTCAACCAGAACGACCCGTCGATCGTGACGGCGAACGGGTTCGAGGCTCCGCAGACACCGGGCGTGCAGCTGCACCACATCATGACGGTAAACCTCGCGGCCGGCACGATCCAGCACGTCGTGAACGGCATCGGAGATCAGGTCGACAACAGCAGGACCGGCATCCCGGCCTACGTCGTCGACTACCCGACACCGTAGGCGGTGCCCTCGCACACGGATGCCCCGGCTCTCGAGCCGGGGCATCCGTGTATGAGGGGTCGTTACTTCCTGCCCTTTCCGGGCTTCGTGGTGGCGGTCGGCGTCGGGGTCGGCGAGGGCGAGACCGTCGTCGTCGAACACTTCGACGTGAACGAGTAGGTCAAGCTCGACGGACGGGTGCCTGCGGCCTCGAAGGACCAGCCGAGGTTGTAGCTGGACGACGTGCCGGCGGTGAAGGTGATGCCGGTCGCGGCGTCGGCTTCGTTGAAGACGATACTCAGACCGGAGCTGCCGGAGAGGATGATCTTGTCACCCGTGGTCGCCGGCGACGCCTTCGCGGTGATCGACTCGCCGGCCTTCAGGGCGATGTCGTTGATCGAGACGTAGTTCGCGGTCACCTTGAGACCGTTGAAGTACGAGCACCCGACGGCCGCGGATGCGGGCGGGGCGGCGGCGGGTGCGACCACGACGCCGGCCGCGAGGGCCAGGCCGAGGACGGATCCGAGGACGGTGAATCTTTTCGTGCGTGCGCGCATGGTGGGGACCTTTTCGCAGTCGGGGTGGGCGGGGGCACTCTCGGCCGCACGGGGGCGCGACTCAGTAACATATGTAGCAGAAGTTCACTGCAGTAACACACCCCCCATTTCTGAGGGAACCGAGACTCACCAGAGCGGGTGGATGGCCTCCCGAAGGCGACGGTCGTAGACCTCACGGACCACCGCGTCGAACGCGTCGACATCGAACCCGGCGGAGACGGCGTCGGCGGCATCCGCATTCGACTGCGCCTGCCCCACGTTGCGGGCGCCCGGGATGACGCTAGTGACGCCGGACTGCGCCGCGATCCACGCGAGCGTCGCCGCCGGCAGGGACACGCCTTCGGGCAGCGCGGCCGCCAGTTCCGCGGCTGCGGCGAGACCCACCTCGAAATCGACACCTGAGAAGGTCTCCCCGCGGTCGAACGCTTCGCCGTGCCGGTTGTACGACCGGTGGTCGTTGTCGGCGAACGACGTCTCAGTCGTGTACTTCCCCGACAGCACCCCCGACGCCAGCGGCACCCGCGCGAAGACCGCGACACCGTTCGCCGCGGCCGCAGGCAGCACATCGTCCAGCGGCTTCAGGCGGAAGGGGCTGAAGATGATCTGCACGTTCGTGACGTTCGGCCGCGCGATCGCCGCGAGCGCCTGCTCGCAGGTCTCGACCGAGACGCCGTACGCGGCGATCGTGCCCGCGTCGACGAGCGCGTCGAGAGCCTCGTACGTCGCGTCGTCCTCGATCACCGCCGTCGGCGGGCAGTGCAACTGCACGAGGTCCAGGATGTCGACGCCGAGGTTCGCGCGCGAGCGGTCGGTCCATGCGCGGAAGTTCTCGGGCGTGTAGTTCTCCGGTTCCTGCGGCAGGCGGCGGCCCATCTTCGTGGCGACCGTGATGCCGTGATCCGCGCGCCCCGCGAGGAACCGCCCGATGAGCGACTCACTGCGCCCGTCGCCGTAGACGTCGGCGGTGTCGAAGAGGGTCACGCCGCGTTCAGCGGATGCCGCCAGCACGGCGAGCGCGTCCTCCTCGCTGACCGCACCCCAGTCAGCCCCGAGCTGCCAGGTACCCAGGCCGATCTCGGAGATCGATCGGCCGGTGCGTCCGAGGGGGCGCTGCTGCATGGGGATCCTCCTTCGCGTGCCCGGTTCGGGCATCGCTTTCCAGCATTACACGCGGTGACGACGCGGCGCGCGCGAGTGGACGACGGAGCCGGCAACCGCGATGATGTCCCATCATCGGCATCCGAGGAGCGGATCATGAGCGGCAGCACGGACGACCGGCCGGTCGGCGTCGACGGGCCGCTTCTGATCACGTCCGTCGACGCCGCCGGGCGCGAACGCTCGCGGCTGATCCCCCGGGCACGGGTGGATTCCGTGCTGCGGACGGGGGTGCACGCGTCGATCAGCAGCGTCGCCCTCTTCACGCCGACCGATGATCCGGTCGATGCGCTCGGCCGGGATGCGGTGATCGGCGATCTCCTGCTAGCCCCGGATGCCGAGCGCATCGCACGACTCGGCGAGCGCGGTCCGGCCTGGACGCCCGCGGACGTCCGCGAGATCGACGGCACGCCGTTCGCGGGATGCGGTCGGCACGCCGTGCGCCGCCAGCAGACGCGCCTCGCCGAGCGGGGACTGAGCGCGCGGATCGGCTTCGAGATCGAGTTCACCCTCGACGGCGGCGAGGCGGTCGATCCGTCACCGGCACACACCGGACCCGCTTACGGCCAGCATCCGATCCTGCAGAACGAAGCGTTCGCGACCGAGCTGCTGACCGAGTTCGACGCGGCCGGCGTCCCCGCACTGCAGCTCCACGCGGAGCACGGACACGGCCAGTTCGAGGTCGCCCTCGATGCCCGCGACCCTCTGGACGCCTGCGACGACGACGTGCTGGCGCGGCTGGTGATCGACCGCGTCGCGCTTCGGCACGGACTGCGGGCGGACTTCTCGCCGATCCCCCGCGTGGGCGCGGCGTCGAACGGGATGCACATCCACCTCTCGCTCGCCCGCGACGGCGTGCCGCTCTTCAGCCCGGATTCCGATGACGCCCCCGGACCCGACGGCATGGCGGCGATCGCCGGGATCCTGGCGGAGTTTCCCGCGCTGACGGCGCTCCTCGCGGGGAGCCTGCCGAGCTACGAGCGTCTCCGGCCCGGCCGTTGGTCGGGCGCCACGGTCTGCTGGGGGCCGGGCAACCGCGAAGCGGCCGTCCGCTACGTCGCATCGACCGCCGGCGGTTCGGCTCGCGGCGCCAACATCGAGATCAAGCCGGGGGACGCGTCCGCCAACCCCTACTACGCCGTGGCTGCCCTCCTGGCGGCGGCCGAGAACGGCATCGCCCGTGGAGCCGTTCCGCCCGCACCGGTCCTGATCAGCCCGACACGCCTGTCCGAGAGCGAACGCGCCACCGGCGGCATCCACCCCCTGCCGTCGAGCCTCACCGAAGCGCTGGCGGAGCTCGACCGGTCCGTCGTCCTGCGGGCGGCGCTCGGAGACGCGCTGATCGACCTGTACCTGGCGGTGCGGACACCACACGGGTGACCCGTGGGTCTTTCGGCCTACGCACGGCCGACGCGAGACGGAGACACTGAAGGCGACGGCGCACCTGAGGCCGTCAGGAAGAGGTTCCCATGTCCCGCACATACGTCATCACCGGCGCCGCCAGCGGCATCGGAAAGGCGACGGCCGACCTGCTCGTCGAGCGGGGTCACAAGGTGATCGGCGTGGACCTGCACGGTACGGACATCGATGCGGACCTGTCGACCGCCGCCGGACGGGAGTCCATGGTCGCCGCCGTGTCCGACATGAGCCGGGGGACGATCGACGCGGTGATCGCGAACGCCGGGCTCGCGACACCCACCGCTGCGACGGTCGCCGTCAACTACTTCGGCGCCGTGGCCACGCTCGAAGGTCTCCGGCCGCTTCTGGGCGGTTCGCCCGCGCCACGCGCCGTCGCGACGGCGTCCATGGCGTCGCTCTACCCGCCGGATGAGGCTCTGCTCGAGTTGCTGCTCGCCGGCGACGAACCGGGCGCTCTGGCGCGGGGCGCGGAGCTCGAAGCCGCCGGCGGTGACACGGCGAACCTGATCTACGGCACGACCAAGCGCGCGCTCGCCCGATGGATCCGCCGCCACGCGGCCTCCCCCGAATGGGCCGGCGCAGGGATCCCGCTCAACGCCGTCGCTCCGGGAGTCGTCGTGACCCCGATGACCAAAGCGTTCACCGACACCGCGGAAGCCCGCGAGGCGATCCTGCAGATGGTCCCGATGCCGCTGAACGGCATCTTCGAACCTCGCGACGTGGCCTACCTCCTCGGGTGGCTCGCGAGCAAGGAGAACGCCCACCTGTGCGGGCAGGTGATCTTCATCGACGGCGGGTCGGATGCGGTCATCCGGGGCGATTCGACCTGGTGACAGGTCCGCGAGGCCGCGGTCTGGGGGGACCGCGGTCTCGCGTCTTCGTGTGGACCGGTGAGCGTGGATGTGCTCGTTCGCGGGGGCTCCGCCGACCGGCTAGGATAGGGGAGTTGTCCGCTCGCGGACATCGGGATGTGGCGCAGCTTGGTAGCGCACTTGACTGGGGGTCAAGGGGTCGCAGGTTCAAATCCTGTCATCCCGACCACATCGAAAAGGGTCGGCCGTGAGGCCGGCCCTTTTTCGCGGGTTCAGAAGCTCTCCAGCGGGTTGGCGGCGAGCTTGCCGATGATCCCGGCGTCGACCAGCCGCCGCGCCGCCGTGTCGGGCTTGCGGGCCGCCTGGTCGATCACGCACGCACCGAACTCGGCCGCGAGGGTGCCGCGCGGATGCGCGCGCAGAACCTCGCGCCGGAACTCCTCGGGCAGTACCTCGGGCCGCGAACCCGAGATGTCCAGACCCGTGGCGATCTCGAGCAGGTGGCCCTCGGCATCCATCGTCGGATCGACGCTCGGCCAGTTGTGCCGGACGATCACCTCGAGCGCGCGGCGGCGGCGCGGCGCCGGCCAGCCCGCACCCGCCGTGAGCGCGACCGCGACATGTCCGCCCGCGTGCTCGTACGAGATCGTGTGGTTGTCGAACTCCGGGACCGTGCCGATGTCGTGCAGCACGGCAGAGACGTACAGCAGTTCGTGGTCGATGCCGGAGATGCCGTCGATCCGCGCGAATCCCTCCGCCCAGAGCCAGGACCGGAGCGCATGCGCGGTGAGGGCCGGCGACTGGTAGCTGCGGGCGATCTCGAGCGCGCCGCGCGCGGCCAGGGTATCGGGAACGGGGAAGTCGGCGATCTGCACACCCCATCGTCCCCTGCACACGGGTCGCACGACGTGCGCGCAGCGGACACACCGCGCCGGTTTCCGGCCAACGTGTTCACAACTCCCGCAAAACGAAACCGCGTGACACGCCCACGGCGTGATTCCGCGCACCATCGACGGCAGCGCGGCGAAGATGCAGGAGTTATGAGCAGCGGCCTGTCCGGTGCCGGGGCTACGGTCGACCCATGGCTGAGATCGTCATCTCCCCCGCGACCGCCGACCGCTTCGAGGACGCCGAGCACGCGCTCACCGGCGGTGGAGACGGCAGGTCCTGCCAGTGCCAATGGTGGATGATGCCCAACGCGCAGTTCCAGCGGCTGGAAACCGCCGAGCGCACCGACCTGCTGCGGAACGAACTGGCCGTGGCGTCGGTCCCGCCCGCGCTCATCGCCTCGGTCAGCGGCGAAGCGGCCGGCTGGGTGCGGGTGGGACCCCGCGTGCACCAGGTGCGCATCGCGCGCACGCGCGCTCTCGCCGCGAACACCGAGCTGCCGCTGGATGACCCGGACGTCTGGGCGATCTCCTGCTTCGTCGTACGGCGTGAGCACCGCGGCATCGGGCTGAACGCCCGGCTGATCGACGCCGCGGTCGCGTTCGCGCGTGACCACGGCGCGCGCGTCGTCGAGGCCTATCCCGTCGACACCGCCGTCGCGCACGCCTCGGCGAACGAGCTCTACCACGGGGTGCTGTCCACGTTCCTCGCCGCCGGATTCCGCGAGGTCGCGCGCCCGCGACCCGACCGCGCGATCGTGATGCTCGACCTCACCGCCTGACGAGCGGCGCCCCGGGCGGAACTCCCCGGTGACGCGCCGATCTTGTGGCGCAGGCCGATGCGGGCGGAGGCATCCGCCGTGCGACGATGATGGTGCCGTCGGTCAGGGTGAGGAGAGAGCCATGAATCGGATGCCGAGCCCCCGCGCCCGGGTGGTGCCGGCATGAGCTCCTCGGCGCGGGTGGACGCGTGGCTCTGGGCCGTACGCGTCTACAAGACCCGCTCGGCGGCGACCGCGGCATGTCGGGCCGGTCACGTGCGGATCGGCGGCGAGCGGGCGAAGGCCGCGCAACCGGTCAGGCCGGGCGACGAACTGAGGGTGCGGATCGCGGGGTTCGACCGGATCCTCGTGGTGAAGGAGCCCATCTCCAAGCGAGTCGGGGCTCCGCTCGCCGCGGCGGCCGTCGAAGACAGGACTCCCCCGCCGCCGCCGCGCGAGGAGCGCGCGTTCGTCCCGATCCGCGACCGGGGCGCCGGGCGGCCGACGAAGCGCGAGCGGCGCGACATCGACCGGCTCCGCGGCCGCGACGGCCTCGAGCCCGACCGATAGGCGACGGGCTCAGTCGAACTGGTCGAGCAGCCACCCCGCCCCGCGTGTCGTGGCCCCGGCCGCCTCGACACGGCCGGCCAGCTCGCGGTCGCTCGTCACGACGATCACGGTGCGCCCGGTGGATACGAGCCGCTCGGCCTCGGCGACGATCGCGTCGTCGCCGGATGCCGCCGCGCGCGCGATCCGGACGTCGTCCGGTGCCGTCGCGGCGGCGCGCGCCTCACCCTCGACGACGACTGTCCACTCGGGGTACCACCGGGACTCGGGGAGACTCAGGAGAGCCGCGTCCACCCCGTCGTCCGCGAGGCGCCCGATCCGGTCGAGAAGCCGGTCGGTCGCTGCGGCACGGTCGCGCCACCAGCCGTCGGGCACGGCACCCACGACGTTCGCGGCGTCCACCACGATCGCCGGACGGACCGCGAGCAGGCTCTGCAGGCGCACCCACGACTCCGCGAACGCCGGATGCAGGGGACGATCGATGACTTCGGATGCGGAAACCCATGCGAGCTCATGACTCTCGGGGTCGCTGATGGTCGGCTCGAACGGCCGGATCACATCGCCCACGACCGTCGTGTACGACCAGTAGCCGAGATCGAGCACGCTCAGCAGCCGAGGCCGCACGGCCGCGTCGGGGACGCCTGCCTCCTCGGCCGCCTCCCGCAGCGCGCCGTCGCACGCCGACTCCCCCTCGTGCCGCGCCCCGCCGGGCAGTGCCCACGTGTCGCCGAAGTGCGACCAGGTCACGCGGTGCTGCAGCAGCACGCCGCGCTCGGCATCCACCGCCATGAGCCCCGCCGCGCCGAAGACCCCCCAGTATCGCTCGCCCGTGGGCGCGACGACCCAGGCGTCCCCCGGATCCCGCGGTCCGCTCGGCCGACGCGGCTCACCGGGCGCGGGGGGAAGGATGCTCACGCGTCCACCCTCGCACACCCGCATGCCACGGGATGCCGATCGGCCCGCTCCGCGGCCACACGAGGAAACACGGCCTGCATGAGAATGCTGGGATGCACGACGGATACGAGATCGACGACGACCCGCGCCGGATCCCGCGCGACACGGTCTGGGAGTGGCTGTCGACCGAGGCCTACTGGGCGCGCTGGCGTGCGCGCGCCGATGTCGACGCACAGCTCGACGCCGCGTGGCGCGTGGTGGGCGCCTACCGGGCGGGGACGGACGAGCTGGTCGGATTCGCGCGGGCGGCATCCGACGGCGTCGCCTTCGCCTATCTCGCCGACGTGTTCGTCGTCGCGGATCATCGGGGCCAGGGCATCGGCAAGCGGCTGATGCGCGCGATGATCGATGACGGGCCGGGGGCCGGGTTCCGCTGGGTCCTGTTCACCGCCGACGCGCACGGACTGTACGAGCAGTTCGGCTTCGCCGTGCCGGACGCCACCGCGATGGTCCGCCCGCCGGCCCTCCCGGCGATCGCCTGACCGCAGGGGCGCCACCGCGCGCACCCGGAGGACTCAGCGCTGGCGCTTCTCGCGCACCCGCATGTTCACCACGATCGGCGTGCCTTCGAAGCCCCAGATCTCGCGGAGGCGCCGCTGGATGAACCGGCGGTAGCCCGGGTCGAGGAATCCGGTCGTGAACAGCACGAACGTCGGCGGACGCGTCGAGGCCTGCGTGCCGAACAGGATGCGCGGCTGCTTGCCGCCGCGGAGCGGATGCGGGTGCTCCGCGACGAGCTCGGCGAGGAATGCGTTGAACTTGCCGGTCGGGATGCGGGTGTCCCACGAGTCCAGTGCGGTCTCGAGCGCCGGCACGAGCTTGTCGAGGTGCCGGCCGGTGCGCGCGGAGATGTTCACGCGCGGCGCCCAAGACACGTGCGCGAGGTCCTGCTCGATCTCGCGTTCGAGGTAGCGGCGGCGATCGGCGTTCTCGAGATCGTCGTCGTTCAAGCGGTCCCACTTGTTGAACGCGAGAACGAGGGCGCGGCCGGACTCGAGCACGAGATCGATGATGCGCACGTCCTGCTCGCTGATCGACTCGCTGACATCGAGCACGACGACGGCCACTTCGGCTTTCTCCAGGGCGGCGGAGGTCCGCAGCGACGCGTAGAAGTCGGCGCCCTGCTGCAGGTGGACTCGCCGACGGATGCCGGCGGTGTCGACGAACCGCCAGAGGCGCCCGCCGAGGTCGACGATCTCGTCGACCGGGTCGCGCGTGGTGCCGGCGAGATCGTTCACGACGACCCGCTCCTCCCCCGCGGCCTTGTTCAGCAGCGAGGACTTGCCCACGTTCGGGCGGCCGAGGATCGCGACGCGGCGCGGTCCGCCGATCTCCTGCTTCGCCACCGCGGAGACCGTAGGCAGAACCTTCATGACCTCGTCGAGGAGATCCGCCACACCGCGACCGTGGATCGCGGAGACGGGGTACGGCTCACCGAGACCCATCCCCCAGAGCACGGCGGCCTCGGGCTCCTGCCGGGCGTCGTCGATCTTGTTCGCGACGAGGAAGACGGGCTTGCCGCTCTTGCGCAGCAGCCTGACGACGTGCTCGTCGGTCGAGGTCGCGCCGACCATCGCGTCGACCACGAACAGCACGACATCGCACAGGTCGATCGCGATCTCGGCCTGAGCCGCGACGGAAGCATCGATGCCTCGTGCGTCCGGCTCCCAGCCGCCGGTGTCGACGACCGTGAAGCGGCGGTCCATCCACTCGGCCTTGTACGTCACCCGGTCGCGCGTGACACCGGGGGTGTCCTCGACGACAGCTTCGCGGCGCCCCAGGATGCGGTTGACCAGCGCCGACTTCCCGACGTTCGGGCGACCGACGATCGCCACGACCGGCAGCGCCGGGGAGTACTCCACACCATGCTCGCCGAGCGTGACGCCCGACAGCAGCTCGGCGTCGTCGTCGTCGAGCTCGTAGTCGGACAGGCTCGCGCGCAGCGCTTCCGCGCGCGCGTCGGCAAGGTCCTCGTCGAGATCGGCGAGGGCCTCGGCGATGTTGTCGTCGCCGCCTTCGTATTCGTCGTCAGCGCCCATCATGGCTTCCTGTCTGTGGAGGGAGGGCCGCGGCGATGACGTCGAGGACGGCATCCACGGTCTGTGTGAAATCGAGATCCGACGAGTCGACGACCTGGACGCCCGGTGCGGCGGTGAGGAAGTCCACGACGGAGGAATCGGCCGCGTCCCGACGGTGCAGGGCGTCGGCGACGGCGCCGGCGTCATGCCCGGAGAGCTCGGCGCTGCGGCGGGCGGCGCGGATGTCGGGAGCCGCTGTCAGGAGGACGCGCACCGGCGCGTCCGGCGCGACCACCGTGGTGATGTCGCGTCCTTCCACGACGACGCCGGGCCGGTCGGCTGCCGCGACGAGCGAGCGGAACAGCGTCGTGGCGGCGTGGCGGACCGCCGGAACGCGCGCGACGCCGCTCACGGCATCCGTCACCCGCGGTTCGCGGATCGCGTCGGTGACGTCCGTGTCCCCGACGCGCACCCAGTACTGATCGGGGTCCAGCGAGATCGAGAAGTCGAAGTCGCCGAGCACGTCGAGGACGGATGCCGCGTCCGACGTGTCCGCGTCGTGCGCGAGGACGTGCCAGGCGAGGGCGCGATAGGCCGCTCCGGTGTCGAGGTAGCCGAAGCCGAGGCGACGGGCCACCTGCTTGGAGACGCTCGACTTTCCGCTGCCTGCGGGGCCGTCGACGGCCACCAGGACGGGCGTGGTCGGTTCAGTCATTCGTGGTGCTCGCAATCTTCCAGCCGCGGGACTGGAGGCCGTCGACCGCGCGGCGCACGGCGCTCGGGACGACGCTGATCTCGGCCAGACCGAACTGAGCGCCCGGCGAGTGCTCGAGGCGGAGGTCCTCGACGTTCACCTCGAGGTCGCCGAGCTCGCCGAACAGTCGTCCGAGCTGACCGGGGGTGTCGTCGACCATCACCACGACCTGCTCGAAGCGGCGGTTCTGCCCGTGCTTGCCGGGGAGCCGCTCCACGCCGTCGTTGCCTCGACGGATCGTGTCCGCGACGGCCCGACGGGACCCGGGGGCTTCCGGTTCGCGCAACGCGGCGGCGACCGCGCTCAGATCGGCGGCGAGGGCGTCGAGCACGTCGACGACCGGAGCGGCGTTCGCGCCCAGAATCTGCACCCACAGCTCAGGGGCGGACGCCGCGATGCGCGTCGTGTCGCGCACGCCCTGGCCGGCGAGGCTCAACGACCCGTCCGGGGCCTCGACGAAGCGCCCGGCGAGGAGGCTCGCGACGAGCTGCGGAACGTGCGAGACGAGGGCGACGGCGCGGTCGTGGTCTTCGGGTGTCATCTCCAGCGGCATGGCGCCGACGTCGAGCGCGAGGCCCTCGACCAGCGCGAGATCGGCGGCCGAGGTCTCCCCGTCCCGGCAGACCACCCAGGGCCGGCCGACGAAGATGTCGGCGCGGGCCGAGATGGCTCCCCCGCGCTCGCGACCGGCGAGCGGGTGCGAGCCGATGTACTTCGCGAGGTCGACGCCGCGCGCGCGCAGCGTCCGCAGCGGCTCGAGCTTCACACTCGCGACATCCGTGACGACGGCCGAGGGGAAGCGGGCGAGCTCCCGCTGGATCACGTCCGCGGTCACGTCCGGCGGCACGGCCACGACGATCAGCGACGGATCGTCCTCCTCGCGCGGTGTGCGCCCGGCGCCGTAGTCGATCGCGAGCCGCAGCTGCGACGGGGAGGTGTCGTCGAGGGCGACATCGACGCCACGCGCCCTGAGCGCGTGTCCGATGCTCGACCCCAGGAGGCCTGCCCCGACGATGCGCACCGTCCCGCGGGTGCGCGCAGCGAGCGCGGCATGCGCGGGCACGGCCGATTCTTCGCTCACTGGCTCTCCTGGTGGTGTGCGCCGGCGCGGCGCTACGGGCTCGCGGGAGGCGGGGTGGCGGTGTCCGCGGTCGCGCTGCGCGCGAGTGTCAGCAGAGCACCCCGCTCCACTTTAGTCAACTCGCGGACGCGACCCACTGGGAGGGTTCCCAGGTGCAGCGGCCCGAACTGGCGGCGCACGAGTTCGACGACCGGGTGGCCGACCGCCGCCATCATCCGCCGGACGATCCGGTTGCGCCCGGAGTGCAGGGTGAGCTCGATGAGCGACCCGCCGCCCTCGGCGGAGCTGGAGAGCAGCCGCGCCTTGTCCGCCGCGATCGCGCCGTCCTCCAGATCGATCCCTTTGGTGAGGCGCGCGATCGTCTGCGCGGTGACCTTGCCTTCGACCTTCGCGACGTACACCTTCGTGACACCGAACGAGGGGTGGGCGAGCACATGGGCGAGCTCCCCGTCGTTGGTGAGCACGAGCAGACCGCTCGTGTCGGCATCCAATCGCCCGACGTTGTACAGCCGCTCCTGGAAGTCGCGCGTGAACTCACGCAGGTCGCGGCGCCCGCGTTCGTCCTTCATCGAGCTGACCACGCCACGGGGCTTGTTCAGCACGACGTAGCGCTTCGTGGCATCGAGCTGGATCGCCGTGCCGTCCACATCGACCTCGTCGACTTCCGGGTCGACACGCGAGCCGAGCTCGGTCACGACCTGGCCGTTGACGCGCACCCGACCTTCGACGATGAGGTTCTCCGCCACCCGCCGCGAGGCGACGCCCGCGTTCGCGAGCACTTTCTGCAGACGGATGCCGTCCGTCGGGCGTTCGTCGTCGTTCATGCGCGCAGCACGTCCTCGAATCCGTCGGCGCCGCCGTCCAGGAGCGGCGAGATGTGCGGGAGCTCGTCGAGCGAGTTGATCCCGAGGTTGATGAGCAGAGCGTCCGTCGTGGCGTAGTGGATCGCACCGGTCTCGGCATCCGTGAACGCCTCGGCGATCAGGCCGCGGGCGAGGAGGGTGCGGACGACCGAGTCGACGTTGACCGCGCGGATCGAGGCGACCTGCCCGCGCGTGACCGGCTGCTTGTAGGCGATGACCGCGAGGGTCTCCAGAGCCGCCTGCGACAGCCGGGACGGTGCCTGCGTGTTCACGAATTCGCTCACCAGCTCGTCGTGCTCGGCGCGCACGTACAGTCGCCATCCGCCGCCGACCTCGCGCAGCTCGAATCCGCGGCGCGGACCGCCGGCGAGGCCGTCGTAATCGGCCACGAGCGCCTCGACGGCCTGACGGACGGCGGGCACCGGTGCTCCGACCGCCGTCGCGAGCGCCACCAGGCTCTGCGGCTCCTCGACGATCAGCAGGATCGCCTCGAGCCTGCGCGCGACGTCCGCGGGAGGAGGGACGGGCGGGTTCTCATCGGTCATAATCGGCTCCCAGGCTGGCGAGGTTCTCATCGGACCACCGCTCGGCGGTCCAGCGGAGGGTGAGTTCGCCGAGCGGCTCCAGCTGCTCGAACGACAGTGCGGCGTGCCGGTACAGCTCGAGCACGGACAGGAAGCGCGCGACGACGACGCCGGGCGCCGTGGCCCCGGCGACGAGCTCACGGAAGCTCAGGGATCCGGCATCCCGCAGCAGCGTCACCACGATCGCGGCCTGCTCGCGGATGCTGACGAGCGGCGCGTGCAGGTGGTCCAGGCCGACGTGCGGGATCTCCTTCGGGGTCATCGCGAGGATCGCGAGCGCCGCGAAGTCCTCGAGGCTGAGGGTCCACACGAGTTCCGGCACCGCGGCGCGGTACTTCTCGTCGAGTCGGACCGCGCGCGTGTGCCGCCCGTCCTCGGCGCGGAGCCGCGCGGCGAACCACGTCGAGACCTCCTTGAAGGCCCGGTACTGCAGGAGCCGCGCGAACAGGAGGTCGCGGGCCTCGAGGAGCGCGACGGACTCCGCGTCGACCAGTTCGCCCTGCGGCAGCAGGCCCGCGACCTTCATGTCCAGAAGCGTCGCCGCGACCACCAGGAACTCGGATGCCTGCTCGAGCTCCTCATCGGCATCCAGTTCGCGCAGGTAGGAGATGAACTCCGCCGTCACGCGGCTCAGGGCGACCTCGGTGATGTCGAGCTCGTGCTTGGACAGCAGCGTCAGCAGGAGGTCGAAGGGTCCGTCGAAGACCCCGAGCGAGACGCGGAATCCCTCGCCGTCGGTGGGGGCGTCCTCGGGCGCGGCGGCGTCCTCAGGCGACGGCACCACGCGCGACCAGCTCCCGCGCCAGCCGCAGATATGCCTGTGCCGCCGCGTGCTCCGGCGCGAACTCGGTGATCGGCATACCCGACACCGACGCGTCGGGGAACTTCACGGTGCGCCCGATCACGGTCTCCAGCACGTCGTCGCCGAAGGCCTCGACGACGCGTTCCAGGACTTCTCGCGAGTGCAGCGTCCGCGGGTCGTACATCGTCGCGAGCACGCCGTCCAGCTCGATCGAGGGGTTCAGCCGGTCGCGCACCTTGTCGATGGTCTCGATGAGCAGCGCGACGCCGCGCAGCGCGAAGAACTCGCACTCGAGCGGGATCAGCACACCGTGACTCGCCGTGAGGGCGTTCACGGTCAGCAGCCCGAGCGAGGGCTGGCAGTCGATCAGGATGACGTCGTACTCGGCCGAGACCTTGCGGAGCACCCGGGCGAGGATCGTCTCGCGGGCGACCTCGTTCACGAGGTGCACTTCGGCCGCGGACAGGTCGATGTTCGCGGGGAGGATGTCCAGGCCCTCGACGGAGGTGTGGACGATCACTTCCTTCGGGTCGCGCTTCGTGTCCAGCAGCAGGTCGTAGATCGTCGGCACGTCGTGGGTCTGGATGCCGAGCCCGGCGGACAGCGCGCCCTGCGGGTCGAAATCCACCGCGAGGACTTTGCGACCGTACTGCGCGAGCGAGGCCGCCAGGTTGATCGTCGTGGTGGTCTTGCCCACACCGCCCTTCTGGTTGCAGAGCGAGATGATGCGTGCCGGCCCGTGCCCGTCGAGCTTGGGCGGCGTGGGGAACCCCTGGTAGGGACGACCGGTCGGGCCCATGGGCACATCGCCCTCGCCCGCCTTCGGCTTCTTCGCCGAACCCTTCGTCACACTGCCAGCCACGCGGTCTCCCAACCTTCTCGTCGTGCTCGGTCGATTCTAGCGATGAGGCGAACGGATGCCGCGGCTCAGCGCGCCCGCGGGTGCGATGTCGCGTACACATCGCGCAGCGCGTCCACCGAGACGTGCGTGTATATCTGCGTCGTCGCCACGGACGCATGACCGAGGAGCTCCTGCACGACGCGCACGTCGGCGCCGCCCTGCAGCAGGTGGGTCGCGAAGGAGTGTCGCAGGGTGTGCGGCGACACGTGCGCGGTCAGCTCGGCGCGCTCGGCGGCGTGCTGGATCACCAGCCACGCGCTCTGCCGCGACAGCGGCGCACCGCGTGCGCCGAGGAACAGCCGCGGGGTCGCGCGCCCGCGGCGCGAGAGCTCGGGGCGGGAGCGGGTCAGATAGGCCTCGAGAGCCGCCCGCGCATACGAGCCGACCGGGACGATACGCTCCTTCGAGCCCTTCCCCCGCAGCCGGACCACATCACCCTGAGCCATGTCGTCCACGTCCAGCTGTACGATCTCGGACACGCGGGCCCCGGTCGCATACAGCAGCTCCAGCAGCGCGCGGTCGCGCAGCCCGATCAGGTCGGCGGCGTCGACCCCGCCGGTCGCGGGTCCCGCGGCATCGAGGAGTCTCTCCACCTGATCCACCGTGAGCGCCTTCGGCAGCCGCCGTCCGGCCTTGGGCGGGCGCAGCCTCCCGGTCGGATCCTCGCTCTCGATCCCTTCGCGTGCGAGGAAGCGGTGCAGGCCCCGGACGGAGGACTGCAGGCGCGCGAGGCTCGACGCCGCCGGGGGCGGCTCGGCGGACGCGCGCTCGGCGGCGAACTCGGCCACAACGGTCGCCGTCACGTCGCCCGAATCACGGATGCCGCGGCCGGCGAGCCAGTCCAGGTACCCCGAGAGGTCCCTGCGGTATGCCGCGGCGGTGTGCGCGGACAGTCCGCGCTCGATCGAGACGTGGCGCAAGTAAGCGTCGACGGCTCGATCGAGCTGCACGTCAGTGTCCCGAGCGGCGCAGTCGTTCCGCGGCGGCCAGCACACCCACCGCGAGGATGCCGTTACGCAGCCGCCCGTGCAGCACGCCCGTCACGACGTCATCGAGCGGGACCCACTCCGTGCGGATGTCGGCCTCCTCCTCTTCGCGCGCGTGCGCGGTGCCGACCGGAGCGAGCCGGCGGGCCAGGAAGAGATGGACGACCTCGTCGTTGCCGCCGGGAGTGGTGAAAACGCTCACGAGCGGGTCCCAGTCCTGCGCCGCGAGGTCGGCCTCTTCGGCGAGCTCGCGCTGCGCCGCCTGCAGCGGGTCCTCCCCCGCCACGTCCAACAGCCCCGCCGGGATCTCCCAGTCACGGTGACGGATCGGGTGGCGGTACTGCTGGATCAGCAGAACGCGGTCCTGCGCGTCGACCGCCACCACCGCCGCCGCACCGGGGTGATCGACGTATTGACGCACGATCTCGCCGTCGCCGTAGCGGACGGTGTCGCTGCGCACGTCCCACACGCGCCCGGAGTACACCAGCTCGCTCGATACAACCTCGGGATCGACCGGCTCGTCCCGGAGCGTCGTCGGGTCCGGGTCAGTCATTCTCGACGTCGAAAAGTTCGCTCGCGCGGTGCCGCTCGAGCGCCGCACCCACGAGCCCACGGAAGAGCGGGTGCGGGTCGGTCGGGCGGGAGCGCAGCTCCGGGTGGGCCTGGGTGGCGATGTAGTAGGGGTGCACCTCACGCGGCAGCTCGACGTACTCGACGAGGTTGCGGTCCGGAGACAGGCCGGAGAAGAACAGCCCCGCGCTGGAGAGCGCGTCGCGGTAGGCGTTGTTGACCTCGTAGCGGTGTCGGTGGCGCTCGTCCACGCGCGAGGCGCCGTACACCTCACGGGCGAGCGATCCCTCGGCGAGCTCTGCCGGGTACATGCCGAGACGCATGGTTCCGCCGAGGTCTCCCCCGGCGATGATCTCGACCTGCTCGGCCATCGTGGCGATCACCGGGTTCGTCGTGTCCGGATCGAACTCGGTCGAAGACGCGTCACCGATCCCCGCGACATGGCGCGCGTACTCGATCACCATGCACTGCAATCCGAGGCACAGTCCGAGCGTCGGGATGCCCTGTTCGCGCGCGAAGCGCAGCGCGCCGAGCTTGCCCTCGATGCCGCGGATGCCGAACCCGCCGGGGACGACGATCCCGTCCACGCCGCTGAGTGCCTTCGCGGCGCCTTCGGGGGTCTCGCACTGGTCCGACGGGATCCAGGTGATCGTGACGTGCGTCTCGTGCGCGAAGCCGCCGGCCTTGAGCGCCTCGGTCACGGAGAGGTAGGCATCCGGGAGGTCGATGTACTTGCCGACGAGACCGATCGTCACTTCGTGCTTCGGGTTGTGCACGGCCTGCAGCACGCGCTCCCAGCGCGACCAGTCCACCGCGGCGGCCTTGCCCAGCCCGAGCGAGCGGACGATGTACTCGTCCAGTCCCTGCTCGTGCAGCATCGTCGGGATGTCGTAGATGCTCGGGACGTCCACGGCGTTGACCACGGCGTCCTCGTCGACGTCGCACATCAGCGCGATCTTGCGCTTGTTGGACTCCGTGACGGGGCGGTCGCTGCGCAGCACGAGGGCGTCCGGCTGGATGCCGATCGAACGCAGCGCGGCGACGGAGTGCTGAGTCGGCTTCGTCTTCTGCTCACCGGACGCACCCATGAAGGGGACGAGCGACACGTGCACGAAGAAGACGTTCTGGCGGCCGAGCTCGTGGCGGATCTGCCGCGCGGACTCGATGAACGGCTGCGACTCGATGTCGCCGACCGTGCCGCCGATCTCGGTGATGATGACGTCGGGCTGAGGCGTCTCGTCGGCCTGCAGACGCATGCGCCGCTTGATCTCGTCGGTGATGTGCGGGATGACCTGCACGGTGTCGCCGAGGTATTCGCCGCGGCGCTCGCGGGCGATCACCTGCGAGTAGATCTGCCCGGTGGTGACGTTCGCCGCCTGGCTGAGGTTGATGTCGAGGAAGCGCTCGTAGTGACCGATGTCCAGATCGGTCTCGGCACCGTCGTCGGTCACGAAGACCTCGCCGTGCTGGAACGGGTTCATCGTGCCCGGATCGACGTTCAGATACGGGTCCAGCTTCTGCATGACCACCCGCAGCCCACGGGCGGTGAGAAGGTTGCCGAGGCTCGCCGCCGTGAGACCCTTGCCCAACGAAGAAACGACACCGCCGGTCACGAAGATGTGCCGAGTGGTGCCGTTCGCGCTGCCGTCCGAAATGCCTGCCGTATGAGTTTCCGCCACGGGCTTTTATCCTATCAGTCAGTCTGGGCGCGAAGACCCAGCAGCTCGCGCGCGTGAGTCAGCGCGGCATCCGAATCGGGCATCCCCGACAGCAGTCGGGCCATCTCCGCCTCGCGTTCGGCGCCCTCCAGCGTCCGCACGTCCGACGCGGTGACCGCGCCGTCGTGGGCCTTCACGACCGAGAGGTGGTTGTTCGCGAACGCCGCGACCTGGGCGAGGTGCGTGACAGCGATCACCTGGGAGGAGCGGGCAAGGCGCTGCAGACGCCGCCCGACCTCGATCGCCGCCGCGCCGCCGATGCCGGCATCCACTTCGTCGAAGACGAACGTCGGGACGGGGTCGACGCCGGCGATCACGACCTCGATCGCCAGCATGACGCGGCTGAGCTCGCCGCCGGAAGCGCTCTTCGCGATCGGGCGAGGATCGGCTCCCGGATGCGGGGCGAGCAGGATCGAGATGTCGTCGCGCCCGCTCGCGGATTCCGCTCCTGGGGAGACGGCGACCACGACGCGCGCATCGGGCATCGCGAGGGCGTGCAGCTCTTCGGTGACGGCGGCCCCGAGCGTCTCCGCGGCCGTGATGCGTGCCGTCGTCAGCGCGGCGGCACGTTCGTCGAGGAGGGATGCCGCGGCATCGCGCTCCTGCGTGAGCCGGTCGATGCGCGCACCGTCGTCGTCGAGCTCGACGAGGCGCGCCGAACCGCTTTCGAGGAGTCCGATCGCGGCATCCACCGAACCGTGAACGCGCACGAGCGTGCCGAGATCGGCGCGGCGTTCCTGGACCGCGGCCAACTCGTGCGGCCCGGCATCATCGAGGTCGGCGAGGAAGCCGGAGAGCGACTGCGCGAGATCCGCCGCACGGTAGCCGAGGTCCGCCGCCTGGGTGGCGAGCTCCTCCAGCGTCGGGTCGTGCGCCCGTTCGAGCGCACGCCGGCACTCCGCCAGCAGGATGCCGACATCAGGCACGTCGCCGTCGCCCGAGAGCATCTCGTGCGCCGCGGAGGCCGCACTGCGAAGCTCTTCCGCGTTGGCCAGCCGTTCCGCGCGGACGGCGAGCTCGGCGTCCTCCCCCGGCTGCGGTGAGATCTGCTCGATCTCGGCGATCGCCGCGCGGAGCTCCTCCGCCTCCCGTGCACGCGCGTCCCGCTCGTCGACGAGCTCCTGCAGTTCGCGACCGACGGAGCGGGCGTGTTCGAACGTCTCGCGGTAAGCGGCGAGGGCGGCCCCGATCGGCTCCCCTCCGAAGCGGTCCAGCGCGTCGCGCTGCGCGGCGGCGGTGCGCAGCCGCAACTGGTCGGACTGCCCGTGCACGACGACGAGCTCGTCGGCGAGATCCGACAGCACCCCGGCGGGCGCGGCGCGGCCGCCCACGCTCGCGCGGCTGCGGCCCTCGGCGGTGATGGTCCGGGCCACGAACAGTTCGGCGATGCCGTCACGCAACGGCTCCAGCTCACCGCCGGCCTCGCGCACACGGTCGGCGACGGGTCCGTGATCCGGCACGATCCACACCCCGTCGACCGATGCCTGACCCGCGCCGCCGCGAACGGCACCCGAATCCGCGCGCTGCCCGAGCAGCAGGCCGAGCCCGGTGACGACCATCGTCTTGCCCGCACCGGTCTCTCCGGTGATCGCGGTGAATCCCGGCCCGATCGGGAGCGTCGCCTCGGCGATCACTCCCAGATCGCGCAGTCGCATCTCCTCGATCACGGAATCTGACCGATCAGGCCGGTCGACGCCGTCGCCGGGCCCCGCCACCCTTCGACGGGCAGCCGGAACTTGCGCACCAGCCGGTCGGTGAACGCCGCCGGATGCAGACGCGCAAGCCTGACCGGACGCTCCGAGCGGCGCACGACGACGCGGGCTCCGGGAGGAAGATCGTGCGAACGCCGCCCGTCGCACCAGAGGACGCCGGTTCCGTTCGTGCGCTCGAGCACCTCGATGGCCACGGCGTGCTCGGGCCCCACCACGAGGGGCTTGGCGAAAAGGGCGTGAGCGGAGAGCGGGACGACGGCGATCGCCTGCACCGTCGGCCAGATCACGGGGCCGCCCGCAGAGAAGTTGTAGGCAGTGGAACCGGTCGGTGTGGACACCACGACGCCGTCGCAGCCGAACGACGACAGCGGCCTGCCGTCGACCTCGATCACGACTTCCAGCATCCGCTCGCGGCTGGCCTTCTCCACGGTGGCCTCGTTGAGCGCCCAGGTGTCGTACAGGACGGCATCTGCGGAGTCCTTGACGCGGACCTGGAGGGCGAGCCGCTCTTCGACGGCGTAGTCGCGTGCGATGACGCGCGCGACTGCCAGGTCCATGTCGTCGCGCTCGATTTCGGCGAGGAAACCGACATGACCCATGTTGATGCCGAGCACCGGGGCCGTGCCCTCCCGGACGAGCTCGGCGGCGCGCAGGATCGTCCCGTCGCCGCCCAGCACAATGGCCAGTTCGATGTCCTCGACGGACACGTCGACATCCAGCGTCGCCACGTCGCCCAGCAGGGGAAGCGCATCGCCGAGTTCGGCGCGGTCATCCGCCGACAGCACCGGTCGGGCACCCGCACCGCGCAGTGCCGAGACGACGCGCTCGGCGGCGACGACGGTGTCGTCGCGGCGTGCGTGCACGACGACCAAGATGTTGCGTTCGACGTCGGTCATTGACTCCCCGTCAATCGATTCACGGTGCTCAACCATTCTGTCGGATTGGTCGCGCGTCCGAGGTCGTCCGGCATCGCCCGCAGGTGCGCCAGATACTCCGCGTTGCCGTGCGTGCCGACGATCGGCGATGCGATCACGCCGCACGTGCCGAGCCCGGCATCCCACGCCGACCACAACACCCCGGCAACCGCGTCGGCCCGCGTGGCGGCGTCGGTGACGAGCCCGCCTTTCACCGCCGTGCGGCCGGCTTCGAATTGAGGCTTGATCAGCAGAATCAGGTCCGCGCCGGCAGCGGCGACATCGCGCGCGGCGGGGAGGACGTGGGCGAGCGAGATGAACGAGAGATCGCCCGTGATCACCGCGGGCGCCGCAGCGACACCGCTGGCGTCCGCGAGCGAAGCGGGCGTCATGTAGCGGACGTTGAATCCCTCGACGACGACGACGCCGGGATCGTCTCGGACCACGGCAGCCAGCTGATCGTGACCGACGTCGACCGCGATGACCGGATCCGCGCCCCGCTCACGAAGAACCTGGGTGAAGCCGCCGGTGGAGGCGCCCATGTCCAGCGCGACGCGGCCGACGACGGCGACGCCGAAGGTGTCGAGCGCGGCGATGAGCTTGTGAGCGGCCCTACTCACGTAGTGATCCGTCGCCGCGACTTCGAGCACGGCGTCCGCCGAGACGGCCGTCGACGGCTTCACGACGGGTCGCCCGTCAACGGTGACGAGACCGTCCGCGATCAGGGTCGCCGCGTGCGTGCGCGATCTCGCGAGACCACGCTCAGCCAGGGCGGTGTCGAGGCGACTCGTCATGAAGAAGAGATGCCGGACGGACCTGATTCCAGTCGCCGCGCGAGGGCGTCGTGCACACCCAGATACCCTTCGGCCCGGCTGGAGAGCGGCTGCGCTTCGATCACCTCGAGGGTCGAGAGGAGATCGAGGTGTTCCTGCTCGCCCCGCGCGGTGTGGTCCATCACCTCAGGATACGTGGCGATGCGCAGATACCGTCGACCTCACCGGCGATGGAACGGATCGGCGTACAGGCGTTCGGGCACGCGGAAGCCGTAGATCGCCCGGCCGGTGTCCCAGATCGCCTTCGCGCCGGCGCGGAGGAGATCGATGGGGCGCTCTCCTTCGTCGAGGATGACGACATCAGGTCCGTCTATGCGCACGCGCGCCCCGCGGACCGCGACGACGCCGCCCGCCACTTCGGCCTCGGGATACGGCTCATGAAGGTCGCGCAGATCCTCGAGGATGAAGGTCGGCTGGGAGCCCGACGGCGCCGCGAGCACGTGCTTCGGGCGGTCGATGCCGGTCAACACGAGCGCAGAGCGGATGCCGGCACGATTGGCGCCGAGGATGTCGGTGTCCAGCCGATCGCCGAGGAACAGCGGGTTCCGAGCCCCGAAACGCGCGACGGCCTCTTCGAAAATCGGAGTCTCCGGCTTTCCGGCGACCGTCGCCAGACGCCCGACCGCCGTGTGCACCGCGGAGACGAGTGTGCCGTTGCCCGGAGCGATGCCTCGGGCCTGCGGAATCGTCCAGTCGGTGTTCGTGGCGATCCAGGGGATCCCACCCTCGTCCTCCGGCAGCGCGAGCGCGTACGCGGCCTCGGCGAGCTGCGACCACCCGACCTCCGGCGCGAAACCTTGCACGACCGCCGCGGGCGCGTCATCGACGCTTCGTGTCACGACGAAGCCCGCCTTCTCGAGCTCATGGACGAGCCCGTCTCCGCCGACGACCAGAACCGTGGCGCCCGGTGCGATCTTCGTCGCGAGGAGACGCATGGCCGCCTGCGGACTCGTGACGACCTCCTCCGGACTCGTCGGCAGGCCGAGGTCGCTCAGGTGTCCGGCCACCGACGCGTCCGTGCGGGAAGCGTTGTTCGTGATGTATCCGAGCCGGCGACCGTCACGGCTCGCGTTCAGGCTCTCCACCGCGTGCGGGATCGCTCCCGGCCCGGCGTAGACCACACCGTCGAGGTCGGCGAGGATGACATCGACCCCGTCCAGCAACACGCGGGACGACGACCTGCGGGAGAACAGACCCATCAGCGCTCCCCCTCGGGCTCCTCTGCGGCCCCGGGGTCCTCGAAGATCTCCTCGATCTCGATGACTTCGAGATCGTCTTCGCCGCTGGCGGCGCGCAGAGCCTGCTCGGCGATCTCCGCGCGCGTGCGCCACTGTTCCGCCTCTTCGGCTCGACCGAGTTCCTCCAGCACGGTGGCGCGCGCGGCGAAAAGACCCGGACTCCATTCGAACGCGCGGTTCGGATCCAGTTCGGGGATGTCGAGTTCCTGGAGCGCGCGCTCGGTCTCACCCAGATCCAGGCGCGCCCCGGACATGGCGATCGCGAGTTCGACACGGACACCGGCGGGCAGGGAGCCGCGATCCACGGCACGGCCCACCTCGAGGGCGCGGTCGGGTCGACCGACACCGCGTTCGCTGTCGACCATCAGCGCGATCTGGTCGTCGCTGCCGGAAATGCGCCGATAGGTGCGCAGCTCACGCAAAGCGAGCGCGTAGTCGCCGATCGCGTATGCCGTGATCGCGGCGGTCTCGCGGACGATGCCGATGCGACCGGCACGCCGCGTCGCGGCGATCGCATGGCGATGGGCGAGCTCGGGATCACTGTCGATGAGTTCCGCCGCCATCGCCAGGTGACGGGCGACGTCCTCCGCGTTCTCCTTGCTCAGCGTCTTCAGCTGATTGCGCGCCGCGGCGTTCAGCGACGAAGCAGTGATCTCGGCCGGCAGCGCCGGCTCGTCGAAGGCGGACCGCACAGAACGCAACTCGTCCGGACGCGACTGGCGCTCATCCCTGCGCGCATCGCGCTGACCGTCCCGTCCGCTGCCGCCGCGCGGGGGTCGCGCACTCCCGTCGCGCGGGGTGTACGGCTTCTTCTCACCGTCGCGCTTCGCGTACGGCTTCCTCTCACCGTCCCGCTTCGCGTACGGCTTCTTCTCACCGTCCCGCTTCGCGTACGGCTTCTTCTCACCGTCCCGCTTCGCGTACGGCTTCTTCTCACCATCGCGCTTCGCGTACGGCTTCTTCTCGCCGGCGTGGGCACGGCGCGGTGTCGGATCGTCGTCTGCCATGGTGTGATCCTCACGAAATCGGCGTGTTAACGAGAAAAGGCCACCCAACGATGGGTGGCCCTTTCACGAAAGAAGTCCGGCGGTGTCCTACTCTCCCACAGGGTCCCCCCTGCAGTACCATCGGCGCTGTGAGGCTTAGCTTCCGGGTTCGGAATGTAACCGGGCGTTTCCCTCACGCTATGGCCGCCGAAACACTATTGATGTTTCAAGTCTGCATAACAAAGTCATTGTCATGCGGTTCTCGACCGTACATCGAGAACCACTCAGTGGACGCAAGCACCAAAAACGGTGTGTTATCAAGTCATCGGCTTATTAGTACCAGTCAGCTACACGTGTTGCCACGCTTACACATCTGGCCTATCAACCCAGTAATCTGGCTGGGAGCCTCTCGCCCTAAGGCATGGAAATCTCATCTTGAGGCCGGCTTCCCGCTTAGATGCTTTCAGCGGTTATCCATCCCGAACGTAGCTAATCAGCGGTGCTCCTGGCGGAACAACTGACACACCAGAGGTTCGTCCAACCCGGTCCTCTCGTACTAGGGTCAGATCCTCTCAAATTTCCTGCGCGCGCAGCGGATAGGGACCGAACTGTCTCACGACGTTCTAAACCCAGCTCGCGTACCGCTTTAATGGGCGAACAGCCCAACCCTTGGGACCTACTCCAGCCCCAGGATGCGACGAGCCGACATCGAGGTGCCAAACCATGCCGTCGATATGGACTCTTGGGCAAGATCAGCCTGTTATCCCCGAGGTACCTTTTATCCGTTGAGCGACAGCGCTTCCACAAGCCACTGCCGGATCACTAGTCCCGACTTTCGTCCCTGCTCGACCTGTCAGTCTCACAGTCAAGCTCCCTTGTGCACTTACACTCGCCACCTGATTGCCAACCAGGTTGAGGGAACCTTTGGGCGCCTCCGTTACTTTTTGGGAGGCAACCGCCCCAGTTAAACTACCCATCAGGCACTGTCCCTGAACCGGATTACGGTTCTAAGTTAGATATCCAGAGTGACCAGAGTGGTATTTCAACAATGACTCCACATGAACTGGCGTCCATGCTTCAAAGTCTCCCACCTATCCTACACAAGCCACACCGAACACCAATACCAAACTATAGTAAAGGTCACGGGGTCTTTCCGTCCTGCTGCGCGTAACGAGCATCTTTACTCGTAATGCAATTTCGCCGAGTTCGCGGTTGAGACAGTTGGGAAGTCGTTACGCCATTCGTGCAGGTCGGAACTTACCCGACAAGGAATTTCGCTACCTTAGGATGGTTATAGTTACCACCGCCGTTTACTGGGGCTTAAATTCTCAGCTTCGCCTTGCGGCTAACCGGTCCTCTTAACCTTCCAGCACCGGGCAGGCGTCAGTCCGTATACATCGTCTTGCGACTTGGCACGGACCTGTGTTTTTAGTAAACAGTCGCTACCCACTAGTCTCTGCGGCCTCCAAACGCTTTCGGAGCAAGTCCTAATACGTCGAAGGCCCCCCTTCTCCCGAAGTTACGGGGGCATTTTGCCGAGTTCCTTAACCACGATTCTCTCGATCTCCTTGGTATTCTCTACCTGACCACCTGAGTCGGTTTGGGGTACGGGCAGCTAGAACCTCGCGTCGATGCTTTTCTTGGCAGCATAGGATCACCCACTTTTTATCCGCATCGTGTCTCAGCCTGTATGAGTGACGGATTTGCCTATCACTCGGCCTACGCACTTGCACCAGGACAACCATCGCCTGGCTTGGGCTACCTTCCTGCGTCACACCTGTTAATACGCTAACCGCCTCAGCATAGGGTCGTGTGCTAGGCCCAAAGCGTCACCCCGAAGGGATCGGTCATTGGGATTCAGACACTTAGCATTACTGGATTGGTTTGGGCGGTTCTTCGCCGGTACGGGAATATCAACCCGTTGTCCATCGACTACGCCTGTCGGCCTCGCCTTAGGTCCCGACTTACCCAGGGAAGATTAGCTTGACCCTGGAACCCTTGGTCTTTCGGAGGACGTGTTTCTCACACGTCTTTCGCTACTCATGCCTGCATTCTCACTCGTGTAGCCTCCACGGCTGGTTCACACCGCCGCTTCGCTGGCCACACGACGCTCTCCTACCCATCAACACGGCTGGACCACGAAGGCCTACCAATAATGTCAATGCCACAACTTCGGTGGCGTGCTTGAGCCCCGTTACATTGTCGGCGCGGAATCACTTGACCAGTGAGCTATTACGCACTCTTTCAAGGGTGGCTGCTTCTAAGCCAACCTCCTGGTTGTCAAGGCAACTCCACATCCTTTCCCACTTAGCACGCGCTTTGGGACCTTAGTTGGTGGTCTGGGTTGTTTCCCTCTCGACTATGAAGCTTATCCCCCACAGTCTCACTGCTGCGCTCTCACTTACCGGCATTCGGAGTTTGGCTGACGTCAGTAACCTTGTAGGGCCCATCGGCCATCCAGTAGCTCTACCTCCGGCAAGAAACACGCAACGCTGCACCTAAATGCATTTCGGAGAGAACCAGCTATCACGAAGTTTGATTGGCCTTTCACCCCTATCCACAGCTCATCCCCTCAGTTTTCAACCTAAGTGGGTTCGGTCCTCCACGACGTCTTACCGTCGCTTCAACCTGGCCATGGATAGATCACTTCGCTTCGGGTCTAGGACATGCGACTGAATCGCCCTATTCAGACTCGCTTTCGCTACGGCTACCCCACTCGGGTTAACCTCGCCACATATCGCTAACTCGCAGGCTCATTCTTCAAAAGGCACGCTGTCACCCCTACTAAGGAGGCTCCAACGGTTTGTAAGCAAACGGTTTCAGGTACTATTTCACTCCCCTCCCGGGGTACTTTTCACCTTTCCCTCACGGTACTTGTCCGCTATCGGTCATCTGGGAGTATTTAGGCTTATCAGGTGGTCCTGACAGATTCACACGGGATTTCTCGGGCCCCGTGCTACTTGGGATACTCTTCGCGCCAAGGGAGGCATTTCGACTACGGGGTTCGCACCCTCTATGACCTGGCTTTCAATCCAGTTCGTCTATACCTTCTTGTAACGCCGGCTGCTCGGCAGAGCAACCTGAAAAGTCCCACAACCCCGAATACGCAACTCCTGCCGGATATCACACGTACTCGGTTTAGCCTGTTCCGGTTTCGCTCGCCACTACTAACGGAATCGCGGTTGCTTTCTCTTCCTGTGGGTACTGAGATGTTTCACTTCCCCACGTTCCCTCTACCCGCCCTATATATTCAGGCGGGAGTCACTGGGTCGGCACGCCGCCCAGCGGGGTTTCCCCATTCGGACACCCTCGGATCAAAGTGTGCTTATCCACTCCCCGAGGCTTATCGCAGATTGCTACGTCCTTCTTCGGCTCCAGATGCCAAGGCATCCACCGTTTGCTCTTAAAGACTTGAAATCACATGAGTTTTATCAGAATCGACATCGGACTCGAAAGTCCGACATGAAATTGACTAATGATCTTTAAGATCATCTATTACGAGACGACCGAAGTCGTCTCGAAGATGCTCGCGTCCACTGTGTAGTTCTCAAAGTACGGGCGGTACCTTCCCCGCTGCCAGCACTGCCGGCATCAGAAAAGGTCCTGAGGATGGGTTGCGCCGAAGCGCATCCGGTCCCTCAGGACCCAACAGCGTGCATGTGCGGTCTCTGATGAATCTCACCTTTCCAGCTGCAAGCAGCGTACTGAGTGAGGAACTTCGTCCTCCGCACCGTGTCAAATGTTCCACCCATGAGCTACCGGCTGAGACATTCGCTCAGATCCGGCGCCTGGACGCTCCGAAGAGTGCCAGATGCTCCTTAGAAAGGAGGTGATCCAGCCGCACCTTCCGGTACGGCTACCTTGTTACGACTTAGTCCTAATTACCGATCCCACCTTCGACGGCTCCCTCCACAAGGGTTGGGCCACCGGCTTCAGGTGTTACCGACTTTCATGACTTGACGGGCGGTGTGTACAAGACCCGGGAACGTATTCACCGCAGCGTTGCTGATCTGCGATTACTAGCGACTCCGACTTCATGAGGTCGAGTTGCAGACCTCAATCCGAACTGGGACCGGCTTTTTGGGATTCGCTCCACCTTACGGTATTGCAGCCCTTTGTACCGGCCATTGTAGCATGCGTGAAGCCCAAGACATAAGGGGCATGATGATTTGACGTCATCCCCACCTTCCTCCGAGTTGACCCCGGCAGTATCCCATGAGTTCCCACCATTACGTGCTGGCAACATAGAACGAGGGTTGCGCTCGTTGCGGGACTTAACCCAACATCTCACGACACGAGCTGACGACAACCATGCACCACCTGTTTACGAGTGTCCAAAGAGTTGACCATTTCTGGCCCGTTCTCGTATATGTCAAGCCTTGGTAAGGTTCTTCGCGTTGCATCGAATTAATCCGCATGCTCCGCCGCTTGTGCGGGTCCCCGTCAATTCCTTTGAGTTTTAGCCTTGCGGCCGTACTCCCCAGGCGGGGAACTTAATGCGTTAGCTGCGTCACGGAATCCGTGGAATGGACCCCACAACTAGTTCCCAACGTTTACGGGGTGGACTACCAGGGTATCTAAGCCTGTTTGCTCCCCACCCTTTCGCTCCTCAGCGTCAGTTACGGCCCAGAGATCTGCCTTCGCCATCGGTGTTCCTCCTGATATCTGCGCATTCCACCGCTACACCAGGAATTCCAATCTCCCCTACCGCACTCTAGTCTGCCCGTACCCACTGCAGGCTGGGGGTTGAGCCCCCAGTTTTCACAGCAGACGCGACAAACCGCCTACGAGCTCTTTACGCCCAATAATTCCGGATAACGCTTGCACCCTACGTATTACCGCGGCTGCTGGCACGTAGTTAGCCGGTGCTTTTTCTGCAGGTACCGTCACTTTCGCTTCTTCCCTGCTAAAAGAGGTTTACAACCCGAAGGCCGTCGTCCCTCACGCGGCGTTGCTGCATCAGGCTTGCGCCCATTGTGCAATATTCCCCACTGCTGCCTCCCGTAGGAGTCTGGGCCGTGTCTCAGTCCCAGTGTGGCCGGTCACCCTCTCAGGCCGGCTACCCGTCGACGCCTTGGTGAGCCATTACCTCACCAACTAGCTGATAGGCCGCGAGCTCATCCCTGACCGAAGTTCTTTCCAGCTGCTGAAGATGCCTTCGCAGCTCGTATCCGGTATTAGACGCCGTTTCCAGCGCTTATCCCAGAGTCAGGGGCAGATTGCTCACGTGTTACTCACCCGTTCGCCACTGATCCAGAGAGCAAGCTCTCTTTCACCGTTCGACTTGCATGTGTTAAGCACGCCGCCAGCGTTCATCCTGAGCCAGGATCAAACTCTCCGTAAAAGAATTTTGCTGCGATGAGACCGGAATGGGTCGCACCGAGCGAGTTTGATCTGACGATCGGATGTCATTGCTGACATCTCGTTTAATCTCAAAAGAATCTCATCGGCCAGACAAGCTGACCGCGAGGTTTTTTGGCATTTGACAAGTGCACGCTGTTGAGTTCTCAAGGATCGGATGCTCCTGCTTCCAACCTCTCGGCTGGCCCGGCAGGGCAACTTCTCTATCTTACACTTCGTAGTTCGTCTGTCAAATCGGCATGTTCCGAAGTCGGAAGCAGCTGTCAGTGACGACATCTCACGAAGCTAGATCGGCGGCCCTGCGTCTCGGCGTGTGAGCCGGCCCGCTGGGCAACTTCTCTATCTTATCCCTCTCCGTCAGCGTGTCAAATCGGCTTCGTTCCGAACCTTTCGGCGTCGGCACGCAGCACTCTTCGCAGCTTCGAGGAGTGGGATCCCTCATCATAGACCCGGAGGTGAAGAGACTCAATGAGTCTCTCTGTGATGGGGGGTGGTTCTCCGCTTGAGGGGGGTAAGGCTTCTCGGCCTCTCCGCTTCCCTGTGGGGCGAACAAGTAATAAGTTACGTGGCCACCGCACGTGTGGCAAATCCAGCCCGTATCCCGGGCGTGTCGCGCGGAATCCCGCGGGCGTAGCCTGCCGTCATGACTCCCGCTCCGCCCCAGCCGACTCCGTCCCACTCGGCGCAGGACATGCTCGCCCGTGTGCGTCGCGACCTCGGCGCGGACGCCGGCCCGTCCGATCCGCCACCCGCGCATGTCGTTCCCCTCCCGGCCCGCACGCGCGTCGACGCCCTCGCCTGGGCGAGTGTGACGGCGGCAGCCCGTGCGGCAGGCGATCTCGTCGGCGCGACGGTCGCTTCTCCGGACCCGGCGCGGATCGCGCTCGCTTTCACGAGCGAGCGCCACGTGCGTATCGACGACAGGGCCGTCTCGGTGTGGGCGGAGATGTCCGGCTTCTTCCGCACGCGCGACGGGTGGGTGCGCACGCACGCGAATTACGCGCATCACGCCGAGGCGCTCCGCCGAGCATTCGGTCTGCCCGCGACCGCGGGGCGCGCCGAACTCGCGGACGCACTCGGGGAACTCGCCACCGATGTCGCGGAGAGCGCAGCCGATGTCGCCGGCGGGCTGTGCGTCGCCGTCCGCGCGGAGGATCCGCATTCGGACGAGATCCGTCGCCGGGACCCACTCGTGTCCTTGCGGCGCGTGACCGACTCGCCGCGTCTGCCGGCGCCTCCCGCCCCGGTAGGGGCGCCCCTGCGCGGCATCCGCGTGCTCGACCTCACGCGCGTGATCGCGGGGCCGATCGCCGCGCGTACCCTCGCCCTCCTCGGGGCCGACGTGCTGCGGATCGACCCGCCCTTCCTTCCTGAAACGGAGTGGGTCCACCTCGACACCGGTCACGGCAAGCGATCCGCGCTGCTGGACATGCGATCGACATCGGGCCGCGGGACGCTCGAGCGTCTTCTCGCCTCTGCGGACGTCGTCGTCACGGGGTACCGTGCGCGCTCGCTCGAGCGTCTCGGGTGGGATCCGCCGGCTCTCGTCGCACGTCATCCCGGTCTTGTCGTGGCGCGCCTGACCGCGTGGGGCACCGATGAATCGGGCGTGGACGATCGAGCGGCGGATCGCCGTGGATTCGACAGCCTCGTCCAGGCGGCGAGCGGGATCGCGTGGATCGAGTCGGCGGACGGCGACACTCCCGGTGCGCTGCCCGCGCAGGCACTGGACCACAGCGCGGCGTACCTGCTCGCCGCCGGCACCCTGACGGCGTTGCGTCGGCGTCGCACCGAGGGCGGCGCGTGGATCGTCGAGGTCTCTCTTCGGCGGGTCGCCGCCGAGCTGCTCGGGATGCCGCGCGAGCCCGTCCCGCCCGAGGTTTCGGCGCCCGATCCTGCGCCGCACCTGCAGCGGTTCGACCTCGACGGGATGTCGGTGACCACGGTCGGCCCCGCTGTGTCGTATCCGGGTGGACCCGATCGCTTCGCGTCGCCGCGCCGCTGGGGGCGGGACGCGCCCGAGTGGTCTAGCTGACTCGCGTGCGACGATCCTGCCGCGACCGCAGGATCTGCACGGCGACCGCGAGCACGACCGTCGCCGCGCCCCACACCGCGCACGCCGGCGGAAGCACCCGGTAGGCCAGGTGCGCGAGCGTCCATTCGGCGGTGATCGGTCCGTAGACGGCGAGCCCGATCAACCATGCCGCGCCGAGGATCACCGGAAGGCCGGCGAGCCAGCCGATGCGCACGGCTGCCGGGAGGACGGCCTCAGGTCCGACGGTCGCCGGGCGACGGCGCAGCCAGAACACGGCCCACACCCCGAGGATGAGCAGACCGCCCGCGGAAGACCCGTGCTGGAGCCACTTGTATCCGGTGAGCGGACCCCATTGCTCGTCGAGAGCGGGCACCAGAAGCACGCCCCACCGGCCCTCGTGGGTGAACACGTCCCACGCGATGTGGCTGAGCACGCCGATCGCGAGAGAGGCCACCAGGAGCAGGATGCCGCGCCACCGCGACCCGGCCGCGTCGAAGGTCTCACGCAGCGCCGGGCCGGCTCCCGCGTCCCACTCCCCCGGCAGTCGACGCGCGAGCGGGCCCGGCGCGAGTTCGCGCACCGCCGGTCGCAGGACGCACCGCCAGATCAGCAGGAGGACGAGCGCGAGGAGCAGCGTCGCGGGAAGCCAGGCCGGGTCGTGCGTGATGCCGTAGGACAGCGGGAGCGCGCGCACGAACAGCGGGGCGTCCGGCGTCATCGCGCCGATCGCGACCGCCGCCGGAACGAGCGGTGTCCGCACGAACGGCAGCGCGACGACGGCATGGCTGGGCGTGAAGGGCATCCGCAGGTGGTCAGTCGCCGGCGAAGACGCCCGCGAGCGTCTTCTTCCCGCGCCGGAGCACCGACACGCCCCCCGGGAGCGATCCGTCCACGGTCGCGGTGTCATCGTCGACCTTGACGCCGTCGATCGAGACTCCCCCCTGCGCGATCGCGCGCCTGGCTTCGCTCAGGCTAGCCACCAGACCGGTCTCCACCAGGGCGGTCGCGATCGGTGTGCCCTTGGGCAGCTTCGCGTGCGGGAGCTCGCGCAGTGCGCTGGCCAAGGTCGCGGCATCCAACGAACGGAGATCTCCATGGCCGAAGAGGGCTTCAGAGGCGGCGATCGCGGCGGCGGCAGCGGCTTCGCCGTGCACGAGAGAGGTCACCTCGAGCGCCACGCGCTTCTGACCGATGCGCCGGAACGGCTCGGCGGCGTGTGCGGCCGCGACCTCCTCGATCTCGGCGCGTGTGAGGAACGTGAAGACCTTCAGGCGATCGGCGACGTCCGCATCGTCGGTGTTGAGCCAGAACTGGTACATCGCGTACGGGCTGGTCAGCACGGGATCCAGCCAGATCGCGTTGCCCTCACTCTTGCCGAACTTGCGGCCGTCGCTGTTGGTGATCAGCGGAGTGCCGATCGCGTGGACGCTCGTGCCTTCGGCGCGGTGGATCAGGTCGACACCGCTGGTGAGATTGCCCCACTGGTCGCTGCCCCCGGTCTGCAGGACGCAGCCGTACTGCAGGTAGAGCTCCCGGTAGTCCAGGCCCTGCAGGATCTGATAGCTGAACTCGGTGTAGCTGATGCCCTCATCCGAGTTCAGGCGCGCGCTGACGGCATCCTTCTTGAGCATCGTGCCCACGCGGTAGTGCTTGCCGATGTCACGCAGGAAGTCGATCGCACTGAGCGGAGCGGTCCAGTCGAGATTGTTGACGATGCGGGCGCCGTTGTCGCCGTCGAAGCTCAGGAAGCGCTCGATCTGAGTGCGGAGGTAGCCGACCCACTCCGCGACGGTCTCCTTGGTGTTCAGCGTCCGCTCCGCGGACGGCCGCGGGTCCCCCACCAGTCCGGTCGATCCGCCCACGAGGCCGAGGGGTCGGTGGCCGGCGAGCTGGATGCGGCGCATCGTGAGCAGCTGGACGAGGTTTCCGAGGTGCAGGCTCGGTGCGGTGGGGTCGAATCCGCAGTAGTAGACGATCGGCGGTCCGGCGAGGAGTTCGCGCAGTGCTGCCTGGTCGGTCGAGACGTGGACGAGACCGCGCCAGACCAGCTCGTCCCAGACGTTCTCGAACGACGGATCGATGGCGGGCGCGCTCGGGTTCAGAGCGGAAGACACGCGTTCGAGGCTATCAGCGCCGTCTGTCCGCCCGATCCGAGCCTGACGGCTTACCCGGCATGTGATGATGCCTGGAGACTTCAGTCCTCGGGTGTGGGCGATCCATATGCTTTCACGCTTAATCGTGCGATGATTAAGCCTGAAGGCAAACCCAGGTGAGGAGGCTCAGATGATCGTCATCACCGCCGATCAGCGCGGCAGCCGCTCGAGTGAAGACCTCGTGCCCGCGGCCCTGCAGCAGATCTCGATCATCGGAGGCGATCGCCTTCCGTTCGCCCCCGACCGCAACGCCGGGGACGAGATCCAGGTGGCCACGGAAGACGGGCGCACGGCGCTGGAGATCATCCTGCACCTCGTGCGCACCGAGGAGTGGGCCGTCGGTGTCGGCGTCGGCGGCATGGAGGAGGAGCGGGGCACGGAGATCAGGGCGGCCCGCGGAGAGGCGTTCATCCACGCCCGTGCCGCGGTCGAACGGGCGAAGGCCGCGCCGAGCCGCTTCGCGCTGGTCGGCGCGGAGCCCTCCGCGGCGGAAGACGCGGAGGCGCTGATCCGGCTCCTGCTCGAGCTGCGCTCCAGGCGCACCGGCCCGGGCTGGGAGGTCTTCGATCATCTGGCGGCAGGCGAGAGCCAGAAGGACATCGCGGCGCGGCTCGGTATCAGCGAGACCGCCGTCAGTCTGCGTGCGCGGGCCGCCGGCCTCCGGGCCGACGAGGCTGCGGTGCCGGCGCTCGCCCGGGTGCTGGATCGCCTCAACGGCGTCGGACGCCCGTGAAAGACTGACCGCATGCCCGCCATCGTCGCCGCCGTGCTGTCGATCTTCCTGTTCTTCGCCCTGTGCGGTGCACTCGTCCTGATCATCATCAGTCTGCGAAAGCCCACCACCGTGCCCCTCGCCGTCGCGGGCGGACTCGTCGTGCTCTCGCTGATCGTCGTCGTGGTCGCGCCGGTCGACGTGCCGCTCATCATGGGGCTCATCATCGCGATCCTCGGCACGGCCGTGGCCGTCCTCGGCGGAAACCCCGTCACCCGACGCGTCCTCGAGATCGCGACCCACGGGCGGGTGAAGGACGGAGCGAACGGCGGCATCCTCCTGGATGCCGAGGCCGCAGGAGTCCGCGACGACGACGAGCGCCCGACCGAAGTGCTGCGCGGCGGCACGACCATCGGATACCTGGAGCGGCTCGCCGTCGTCGTCGCCATCATCGCGGGCTACCCCGAGGCCATCGCGATCGTCGTCGCGGTCAAGGGCGTCGGCCGGTTCTCCGAACTCGCCGCCGCCGAAGCCCGGGAGCGGTTCATCATCGGCACGCTCTCGAGCCTGTTGTGGGCCTGCATCGTGGGCGCCCTCGTGCGATCGGCGATCTGGTGAACGCGGTCCCCTGGTCGGCGGGCCGCTGGACGCACGACCCCGAACTCGTCGACCTGTCCGACGAGACGCTCACGGCGATCGCAGCCGAGGGCAGCGACGCCTGGCGCGAGACCGCCTACGGCTTCGTGCATGCGAACGAGCACGCGCTCCTCGCACCGCTGACCGTCGGCGAGTCCATGCAGGTCGAGTTCGAGGCGAAGTGGACCGGCGAGTTCGATCAGGCCGGCATCTTCGTGCGGATCGACGACATGCGTTGGGTGAAAGCCGGCCTCGAATTCGCCGATGGGCACCTCGGGCTCGGAGCCGTGGTGACCGACGGCCGGTCCGACTGGTCGGTGGGTCGTGTCGATGAGTGGAGCACGGCATCCGTCTCGGTTCGCGTGAGCCGCTGGCCGGACTCCCTCATCGTGCGCGCTCGCGCGGGGGGCGAGCCGTGGCGACTCGTCCGCGTCGCGCCGTTCGACGGCGCGGCAGACGCGAGCGCCGGGCCGTACCTGTGCGCGCCGACGCGCGCGGGATTCGCCGTCACCTTCCGTTCATGGACGCGCGGCGACGCGGATGACTCCATCCACTGACACGGAGGGCACGCTGGGCGCGCTCGTGCAGGACTACGTCGCCGTGCAGTGCCGCGTGATCCTCGAGTCGCGTCTTCGCCTCGAGCAGCGGGACGAGGATGCCGTGCATCCCGCGCGGGTGGCGATCCGGCGCCTGCGCGCGACGCTGCACACCTTCGCTGCCGTGTACCGTCGCGTCGACCGCGAGGCCTTCGCCCAGGAGCTCGCCTGGCTCGGGCAGCTGCTCGGAGAGGTCCGTGACCTCCAGGTGCTCGCGGAGCGCTTCGCGGCGGACGAGCGCGTCCCCGCCGTCGTGGACGATGTGCTCGCAACGGTGTTCGCCCGGCGTCGGCGCGACGCCTGGGCGGCCGCGGTGACCGGGACGACGAGCGCCCGCGGAGTCGCCGTGTTCGCCGTGGTGCAGCGCTGGCTGTCCGATCCCCCGGCTCGACGGGCGGCGGGACGCGACGCGGACGCCGCCCACGCCTTGGTTGACGAGGCGCAGGCCGAGGCGTCGCGGCGACTGCGGCGCGCTCGCAAGGCCCGGACCGACACGCGCGTGCACGCTGCACGCAAAGCCGTCAAGCGGCACCGCTACGCCGTCGAGCTCGCGCGCCCCGTCCTGGGTGCGGGTGTCCAGACGACGATCGCCGAACGGGAGGCACTGCAGGATGCGCTCGGCGCCCATCAGGACGCGGTCGTGGCAGCCGCGTTCCTCCGCTCGATCGACACCGCCGCGATGGACCCGCACACCGTCGAAGCGGTGCGGGCGCTCGTCCGCCGGATGGAACACACCGCCGCCGACCTGGACGGCATCTGGGCGCAGCTCGACTGAGCGCGCGGGCGCGTGGTCAGAGACCGAGCGCGTGCGCGGCAGCCTGCGCGCGCGCAACGAGCTCGCTGCGCTGCTCGGCGACCCGCACGGGAGCTGTCCCGCCCGCGCCGTCACGGCTGGCGACGGAGCCCGCGACGCTCAGAACCTCTCGGACGGCGGGATCCAGATGCGGCGAGATCTGCGTGAGCGTCGCATCGTCGATCTCGTGCAGCTCGATGCCGCGCTGCTCGCACACTTTCACAAGCGCACCCGAGATCTCATGGGCGTCCCGGAAAGGCACGCCGCGCTTGACGAGCCACTCCGCGACATCCGTGGCCAGCGAGAAGCCCTGCGGGGCGAGCTCGGCCATCCGCTCGGTGTGGAACCGCAGCGTCGCGATCATCCCGGCGAACGCGGGGAGAACGAGCTCGAGCGTGCGCACCGAGTCGAACACCGGCTCCTTGTCCTCCTGGAGGTCGCGGTTGTAGGCCAACGGCAGCCCCTTGAGCGTCGCCATCAGCCCGCTGAGGTTTCCGATCAGCCGCCCGGACTTGCCGCGCGCGAGCTCGGCGATGTCGGGATTCTTCTTCTGCGGCATGATGCTGGACCCGGTCGAATAGGCGTCGTCGAGCGTCACGAAGCCGAACTCGCGCGTGTTCCAGATGATGATCTCCTCCGCGAGCCGGGAGAGGTCCACGCCGATCATCGCCGCCACGAACGCGAATTCCGCGACGACGTCGCGGGCGGCCGTGCCGTCCAGCGAGTTCTCGGCCGGGCGCGCCAGACCGAGTTCGCCCGCGACCAGCTGCGGATCCAGACCCAGCGTCGAGCCGGCGAGCGCCCCTCCGCCGTACGGCGAGACCGACGCACGCACCGACCAGTCCCGGAAGCGCTCGAGATCGCGGACGAGCGGCCACGCGTGCGCCTGCAGATGGTGCGCGAGCAGAACGGGCTGCGCATGCTGCAGGTGCGTGCGCCCCGGCATGATCGCATCCGGGTGCGCCTCGGCCTGCGCGACGAGGGCGTCCACGACGCGGAGGATCTCACGGGCGATCGTCCGGGCGTGGTCGAGCAGGTACATGCGCACGAGCGTGGCGATCTGGTCGTTGCGGCTGCGGCCCGCGCGCAGCTTTCCGCCGAGCTCGGGACCGACCTCGGCGATGAGCGCCTGCTCGAGGGCTCCGTGCACGTCTTCGTCTGCCGGCCGTGCCCGCAGGCTCCCGTCCTGCACACGGCGCGCGAGCGCGTCCAGCCCCGCGTGCATCGCTGCTTCCTCGTCCGCTGTGAGGTAGCCGGCCGCGGCGAGCGCCTTGGCGTGCGCATGCGACCCGGCCAGGTCGTACAGGGCGAGATCCCAGTCGAAGTGTGTGGATCTGCTCAGCTCCGCGAGCTCCGGCGACGGGCCGGAGGCGAAGCGCGCACCCCAGAGGGCGCCCTCGTTCGTGCCGTCGCGCTTGGTTCCGCTCATCCGCTCAGCCTATCCGCGTCGCGCGGCGCGCCTCGTCCGACCGCACGGGCGGCGCGGTCGAGGGCCCATTCGAGCGGCCCGCGCCCGACCAGGAGGGCCCACATCGTGCAGCCGAGCACCAGGCCGAGCGTCATCGGCCAGAACGGCTCGAGATCTCGGAAGCCTCGCAGATCACCCGCACTGCCGAGCACGGTCGTGGCGACGACCGCCCAGACGACGAGCTGGACCACGTAGGCGGTGAGGGGCATCGCGCCCACGGCGCGCAGCGGGAGCACGATCCACGTGACGACGGTGCGGCATGCGAGCAGGCACGCACCCAGCACCGCGAGCGCGAACCCACCCGATCCGATGACTTCCCACAGACCCGTCGAGTGGGGTTCCGCGGTCCACAGCGCCGCCCAGAAGGAGGACGCTCCGGATGCCGGACCCACGCCGTTCAGCGCATCCGCGCCGTACCCGAGCACCGCGAGGGCGGCACCGCACCCGAGCAGGCGCGCCTGCACCGCCGGCCGGCCGATCCCCGCCCGTGCGACGCCGAGGCCGGCCGCGACGAAGGCGATCCACACCGGGAACGGGTAGTGCCAGCCGATCAACGGGGACACGATCTGCCCGGCGGCCGTGCTCCACACCGGCGCGGCGTCCAGGCCGACCTGCACCACCGGCATCACGAGCGCGAGCCCGCCCGCGATCATGAGGAGCGGCTTCGCCCCGAGACCGGTGAGCGGGAGGGCGAGGAGGAACAGGATCGCGTAGGCGGGGAGGATGACGTAGACCGGGACTCCGGTGGCGATCAGCGCGAGACCGATGAGCCAGAGGAGCCCGGCGCGGACCGCCAGGCGCATGCGGGCGGTGTGCATGGGACCCGCCTCCAGCGGCGTGCGACCGCCCGTCACGAGACCGATCGACACTCCGGCGAGGGTCGCGAACAGGATGGACGACCTGCCCTCGACCACAGCGACCCAGGTCGCGGCATCCGCAATGTCGAGATCGTCGATCCACAGGACATGCGCGGCGATCATCCCGATGACCGCGAGGCCGCGCGCGAGGTCGACCCCCGCGACGCGTCGCGGTCCGTTCAGCCGCGTCCATCGGGACGCGAGCCAGCCGGCAGGTGCGTTCAGCTCTGGCGCAGAAGCCACACCAAGAGCGCCTTCTGCGCATGCAGCCGGTTCTCGGCCTCGTCCCACACGACGCTCTGCGGACCGTCGATCACCTCCGCGTCCACCTCGTATCCGCGGTCGGCGGGCAGGCAGTGGATGAAGATCGCGTCGGGGCGCGCGAGCGACATGAGCTCGTTCGTGACCTTGTACTGGCTGAGGTCGCGCAGGCGCGCGAGCTTCTCCTCCTCCTTGCCCATGGACACCCACGTGTCGGTGACGATCACATCCGCTCCCGCGGCCGCCTCGTTGGGGTCGGTGAACAGGGTGAGCGAGCCGCCCGTCTCGGCCGCACGGCGGTCGGCGTCCGCGACGACGTCCTCGCGGGGCGCGTAGGACTCCGGCGAGGAGACCCGGACGTGCATTCCCGCCGTGACGCCGGCGAGCATGTACGAGTGGGCCATGTTCGAGCGGCCGTCTCCGAAGAAGGCGAGCGTGAGTCCTCGCAGCTCGCCCTTGTGCTCGCGGATCGTGAGCAGGTCGGCGAGCAGCTGGCACGGGTGGAAATCGTCGCTGAGCGCGTTGACGACCGGCACTGTCGTGCCGCGCGCCATCTCCTCGAGACCCGCTTGCGCATACGTGCGCCAGACGATCGCCGCGACCTGACGCTCGAGCACGCGAGCGGTGTCCGAGGGGGTCTCCTTGCCGCCGAGTTGCGAATTGGCGGTCGAGATGATCAGCGGTGAGCCGCCGAGATCGGCGATGCCGACCGCGAAGGACACGCGCGTGCGTGTGGACGACTTGTCGAAGATCACCGCGACCGTCTGCGGCCCCTCCAGAGGCTTCAGCTTCCAGCGGTCCTTCTTCAGCGCGACAGCGAGATCGAGGATCTCCCCCTGCTCGGCGGCGGTCAGATCGTCGTCGCGCAACAGGTGACGGGTCATGCGGAGGCCTCCTCGAGCACGAGCGCGTCCTCGACGGTGCGCAGTGCGGCGGTGAACAGCTGGACGAACTCGTCGATCTCCACGTCGCCGATGTTCAGCGCCGGCACCAAGCGGATCGTGGAGTCGTTCGGGGCGTTGATGATGAGCCCGTGCTCCTGCGCCGCGGCGACGACGGCTTTGGCGACGGGATGCCGCAGCCCGACGCCGATGAGGAGACCCCGGCCGCGGCATCCCTCGACGAGTGCACTCCCGAGCCCGGTGATCGCCGTCCGCAGCTGGCGTCCACGTTCTGCCGCGTTGCCGACGAGCCCCTCGGCCTCGATCTCGGCGAGCACCGCCGAGGACACGGCGGTGCCGAGCGCATTGCCGCCGAACGTGGACCCGTGGGTCCCGGGGTAGAACAGCTCGCTCGCCGCGCCGAACGTGATGAGCGCGCCGATCGGGAATCCCCCGCCGATGCCCTTGGCGACGGTGATCGCGTCCGGGGTGATCCCGGCGTGCTGGAAGGCGAACCACTCGCCCGTGCGGCCGGCGCCGGTCTGGATCTCGTCCACGATCAGCAGCGCACCGTGGCGCGCAGTGATCTCGCGCGCGGCCCGCAGGTATCCCTCGGGCAGGTCGATCACACCCGCTTCGCCCTTGATGGGTTCCACGAACAGCGCCGCGACACGGTCATCCATCGTCGCCTCGAGGGCGTCGATCGTCGTGTCGATGAATTCGACGCCCGGCACCATCGGAAGGAACGGCTGCTGCATGTAGGGCTTGCCGGTCAGCGCGAGCGTGCCCATCGTGCGCCCATGGAACGCGTCCGTGAGTGCGAGGATGCGCGGACGCTCCTTCTCGCCGGTCGAGCCGTGCAGGCGCGCGAGCTTGAAGGCCGCCTCGTTGGCCTCGGCCCCGGAGTTGCCGAAGTAGACCCGACCCGACTCCCCCGTTCCGGCCAGGCGCTTCAGGCGCGCGGCCAGCTCGAGCTGCGGCGGCGTCGCGAAGTAGTTCGACACGTGCGCGAGTGTGGCCGCCTGCGTGGCCACCGCGTCGACGAACACCGGGTGCGCGTGGCCGAGCGAGTTCACCGCGATGCCGGCGAGGAAGTCGAGGTAGCGTCGGCCGTCGGCGTCCCACAGGTAGGCACCCTCGCCCCGGACGAACATCGCCATCCGGTCGCCGAAGGTGCGCAGCAGATCGCGTCCCGCGTCGTCTTGCCAGCTCATCCGAGCACCACTTCCGTTCCGATTCCCTTGCTCGTGAAGATCTCGACGAGCACCGAGTGCGGCACCCGCCCGTCGATGATCGCGGCGGTCTCCACGCCGCCTTCGACCGCATCCAGACACGCCTGCATCTTCGGGATCATCCCCGATTCCAGGCGGGGCAGCATCTCCCGCAGCTCCGGCGCGCTGAGGTGGGAGACGAGCGACTCGCGGTTCGGCCAGTCGGCGTAGAGACCCGCGACGTCGGTGAGCACGACGAGCTTCGCCGCGCCCAGAGCGACGGCGAGCGCCGCGGCCGCGGCATCCGCGTTCACATTGAGCGAATGCCCGGGGTGATCCAGGTCCGGCGCGATGCTGGACACCACGGGGATGCGCCCGGCGGCCAATTGGTCGAGAACCGGTTGCGGGTCCACCGCGACGACGTCGCCGACGCGCCCGAGGTCGTGCTCGACGCCGTTCACGATGACGCCGCGCCGACGTCCGCCGAACAGGCCCGCGTCCTCCCCGGACAGGCCTGTGGCATGCGGTCCGTGCGCGTTGATCTTCGCCACGAGCTGTGGGTTGATCTGACCGGTCAGCACCATGCGGACGACGCTGATCGCCTCGGTGCTGGTGACCCGGTACCCACCCTTGAACTCGCTCGGGATCGCGAGGCGGTCCAGCATCGAGGAGATCTGCGGGCCGCCGCCGTGCACCACGACGGGCTTGACCCCGACGTAGCGCAGGTAGGCGATGTCCGCAGCGAACGCGTCTTGCAGTTCGTCGCTCACCATGGCGTTGCCGCCGTACTTGATGACGACGATCTGATCACTGAAGCGCTGCAGCCACGGCAGCGATTCGATCAGCGTGGCGGCCTTGCGGCTCGCCTCGGCGGGGTCGGTGTCCTGCAGGTCGATCTCGGTCATGTCGCGTACGCGCTGTTCTCGTGGACGTAGTCGTGGGTGAGGTCGTTCGTGAGGATCGTCGCGTGCGACCGCCCCACCCGCAGGTCGATGCGCAGGTGCGTGGCGCGCGGTGTCAGGTCGACCTCGTCGCGGGAGGCGTCGGGACCGCCCTGACTGCAGACCCGCACACCGTTCATGAAGACGTCGACGTCGTACGGGTCGAATTCGGCGTCGGTCGTGCCGATCGCGGCGAGGACCCTGCCCCAGTTGGGGTCGTTGCCGAAGATCGCGGCCTTGAAGAGGTTGTTGCGCGCGACCGAGCGGCCGACCTCGACCGCGTCCTCTTCGGACGCTGCACCCACGACCTCGATCGTGATGTCGTGGCTGGCGCCCTCGGCGTCACCCTGGAGCTGACGGGCGAGATCCGTGCAGACTTCGGTGAGCGCGTCCCGGAACCCGTCGGGATCCGGCGTGACGCCCGAGGCGCCGCTCACCATGAGGGTGACCTGGTCGTTCGTGGACATGCAGCCGTCGGAGTCGAGGCGATCGAAGCTCACACGCGTCGCCGCCCGCAGGTGCGCATCCGCCTCCTCGGAGGTGAGCACCGCGTCGGTCGTGATGACCACGAGCATCGTCGCGAGCCCGGGGGCCAGCATCCCTGCACCCTTCGCCATGCCGCCGATGTTCCAGCCGTCCCGGCGGACGACAGCGCGCTTCGGCTTCGAGTCGGTCGTCATGATCGCCAGCGACGCCGCCTGCCCACCGTCCGAGCTCAGTTCGGCGATGCCCTGCTCGGTGCCGGCGAGCACCTTTCCTCGGAACACCTCGTCCCCCGTGCCGATCAGTCCTGTCGAGCACACCAGCACGTCACTCGCTCCTACGCCGAGCAGAGCGGCCGCCTTCTCGGCGGTCTGGTGCGTCGTCTGGAAGCCGAAGGACCCGGTGAAGCAGTTCGCGCCCCCGGAGTTCAGCACGATCGCCTCGACGATGCCGTCCCGGATCACCTGCTCGGACCACAGGATCGGATTGGCCTTCGCGCGGTTCGTCGTGAACACCGCGGCGCCGACCTTCAACGGTCCGCGGTTCACCACGACGGCCACGTCCGGATTGCCGGAGGACTTGAGGCCGACCGCGACGCCCGCCGCCTCGAAACCCTGTGCTGCGGTGACGCTCACGGGGCGACTCCGTTCACGCTCAGCGCGGTGCCCTCGGCGAGCCCCAGCGCGATGTTCATGGATTGGATCGCGGCGCCCGCGGTGCCCTTCACGAGGTTGTCCACCGCGGCGACGACCACGACCCGGTTCGCATCGCGGTCGATCGCGAGTCCGATCATTGCGGTGTTCGCCCCGACCACATCGGCGGTGCGGGGGAACTCGCCCGCCGGCAGGAGCTGCACGAACGTCTCGTCCGCGTACGCGGACTCCCAGGCACCCCGGATCTCGGCATCCGTGGCCCCCTCGGCGATCGGGGCAGAACTGGTCGCGAGGATGCCGCGGGCCATCGGCACGAGCACCGGAGTGAACGAGATGCGGATCTGCCCGGTCGCGCCGGCGCCGACGAGCGCCTGCCGGATCTCGGGGATGTGCCGGTGGGTGCCCCCGACGGCGTAGGGATTAGCGCTGCCCAGGATCTCGCTTGCGAGGAGGTTCGTCTTCAGACTCTTCCCGGCACCGCTCGGACCCACCGCGAGGACCGAGACGATGTCGGAGGTGTCGATCACGCCGGCGGCGACGCCGGGCGCGAGGCTCAGACTCACCGTGCTCGCGTTGCAGCCGGGCGCTGCGATGCGGTTCGCGCCGACGAGCCGCGAGCGCTGCTTCGTCCCGCCGACGAGGAGTTCGGGAACGCCGTACGTCCACGGATCGTGGAACTCGCCGCCGTAGAACCGCGCCCACTGCTCGGCGGAGTCCAGCCGGTGATCGGCGCCCGCGTCGATCACGAGCGGCGTGTCCGCGAGCGCCTCGGTGTACTGACCGGACTGTCCGTGCGGCAGCGCCAGGAAGACGATGTCGTGCCCGGCGAGCACGTCGGGGGTCGACGGTTCGAGCGTCAGGTGCGCGAGCGAGCGCAGGTGCGGCTGATGGGCGATGAGGGGCTGTCCCGCGTTCGAATGCGCGGTCACGGTGCGGATCTCGACGTCGGGATGTGCGGCGAGGATCCTCAGGATCTCGCCGCCCGCATAGCCGGATGCGCCGGAGACGGCGACCGAATATGTCATGGATTCCACCTTAGAGTCTGGGGTCATGGGCTGCGGACGGCGACGCCTGCAGCTCCCCGGATCCGAGGTGCGCGACGTCGCCTAGAGTCGGCGGCTGCCCAGACGTCGGCGCGCGGGAGCGACGCTCGGAGCGAGCGTGGCGAGGAGGGGCGCGGCCGAAGGCATGCGCCGACGATAGCGGGCGCGTCGCCGGGCCCGCAAATCGCGTGCGGCGTTCACAACTCCCGCATTCTCGCGAGCGGGGCGGCGGCGGAGCGCGCGGTGGGGCGGGCCGCGTCGCCGGCGCCGAGCGAAACGCGGGAGTTACACGCGCGACAGCTCGGCCAGCAGGGTGCGTTCGTCCGCACGGGACAGGCCCGCGCGGCGGTCCCGGTCCAGTCCCCGCTCCCGCTCGTCCGCCAGGGTGCGGGTCATCGTGTCGGCCAGGTCGCGCAGCCGGCCGCCCGCCGCCGAGTACGCGGCGTGGGAGCGGGTCGTGAATCCGGGCATGTCCGGCGGGAGCCAGAGAGGCAGCGACCGCGGCCCCATCCAGTACCCGACGTCATGCGCCTCGAGCCAGTCGTCGTCCGCCTCGACGAGCTCGCCGGTGTGCCCGGCCGTCGCGCGGGCGAGCGCGATCAGGGCGGAAAGAGCCGTGGGGTCGCCGACCGCGTTCGCGGTGAGGCCGGACTCCTCCGCCCCGCACCGCACGACGAAGTCGGCGACGTCGTCGACGTCGATCACCTGGGCGCCGCGTCCCTCCAGACGCGGTGCGAGCACGGGCTCGGCATCCGCGAGCGCGAACCGGCCGACCCAGTAGCCGAACCGGTCGGTGAGGTCGCCGGGACCGACGACGAGGCCGGGGCGCACGATCGCCGCGCGATCCGGCAGCGCGGCACGGACGGCGGCCTCTGCGGCCGCCTTGGCGCGGGAGTAGTCGTACTCCTCACCCGGCCGGAGCGGTTCGCTGAGCGGAGCGCCCTCGTCGGCATCCGCGAGGTCGTTGTCGGCGTACGCCGAGACCGACGAGACGTACGTCCAGTGCCGCGTCCGAGGACCGAGCTGGGTCACCGCGGCATCGACGTGCGCGGGGATCGAGGAGATGTCGATCACCTCGTCCCATTCGCGCCCGGACACGCCGTCGTACGCGGACCCGTCCTCGCGGTCACCGATCACGAGCTGGACGCCCTCCGGCGCCGGGCGGGATCCTCGCGCGAGGCACGTCACCTGCGCACCGGCATCCCGCCACCGCTCCGCCACACGTCCGCTCAGCCAGCCCGTCCCACCCAGGATCAGCACATCGGTCATGCGCCCATCCCACCAGACGTGCGTCCCCGGCGAAACCATCCGAGCGTCGGGCGCACGACGTCGTGTCGAGCGCACGACCTGTCCGCGAGGGGATGCCGCGCAGTGGGCAACAGGTCGTGCACTCGACCTGAAGTGGGAGCGCGCTACTCGCGCAGGGTCGCGCCGAAGCGCTCGGCCGCGACGGCGACACCCGCGAGCTTCGCCTCGGTCGCCTCGGCGGCCGTCAGCGTGCGGTCGGGAGCGCGGAAGCGCAAGGCGAACGTCAGGCTCTTCGCCCCGTCCGGAAGACCGGTCCCCCGGTAGTCGTCGACGAGACGCGCGGATTCGAGCAGGTCTCCGGCGCCCTCGACGAGCGCCGCGCGCACGTCGCCGGCCGGAAGATCCGCCCCGACGACGAGCGAGACGTCCTGGGTCGCCGCCGGGTAGCCCGACAGCGACGCTGCGACGACGCGGTCGCCGGCCAGCGAGAGCACGAGGTCGAGGTCGAGCTCCGCGACGATGACACGTCCCGGCAGGTCGGCCGCTTCGGCCACCGCCGGCAGCAGCTCCCCCAGGTACCCGACCTGGGTTCCGCGGACCGTGAGGACTCCCGTGCGGCCGGGGTGCAGCGCCGCGCGCTCACCCTGCTCGATGTCGATCTGCACACCTGCGGCGACCCCGATCGTCCGGACGGCGTCCAGGGCATCGGCGACGTCGGCGGGCTGCGCGGCGGTCCCGGGCTGCTTCGCGACGACCGCGCCGGTCAGGAGCACAGCGACGTGACGCGGCTGCGGCGGGATGCCGGCATCCAGCGCCGCGAGCGTGCCGGCGTCCGGACGCACGGCCGACGGCGGCACGAACGGCGTGCCGTAGAGCACACCCTCGGCGGGCAGGAACACCGTGCCGGACTCGAACAGCGCCAGGTCGGTGAAACCACGCGAGAGGTTGCGGTGCGCGACGCGGAGGAGGCCGGGCACGAGGCTACGCCGCAGGAACGGCGTCTGTCCGTCGAGCGGGTTCGCGAGCTTGATGCTCGGCAGGTGTCCGCCGCTCGCGGAGCCGTGCAGGTCGTTCTGCTCCTCGGTGGTGAACGGGAACGACGGCGTCTCCACGTAGCCCGCCGCGGCGAGCGCGTTTGAGACGCGTCGGCGCCCCTGCTGCGCAGGTGTGAGCCCGCGGCCCGACGGCGGCGTGGGCAGGATCGACGGGATGCGGTCGTAGCCCTGGATCCGGGCGACTTCCTCCGCGAGCGTCCACTTGTCGGTGAGGTCCGGTCGCCAGGACGGCGCGAAGGCCACGAGGTCCCCCTCGCGCTCGTGCACGGCGCACCCGATCAGCTCGAGCGATCCGATGATCTCCTCGCGCGTGTACGCGACGCCGATGAGGCCCTCGACGAAGCCGTGCGGCAGCTCGATCCCGGGGAACTCGTAGCCCGCGAGCAGCGCACCGCCCTCGCGACGATCGGTGCCGCCGGCGTACGCGACCATGAGGTCGACCGCGCGCTGGGCCGCCACGAACGGGATGTTCGGATCGACACCGCGCTCGAAGCGCCGCGAGGCCTCCGAGGGCAGCTTGTGCCGCCGGGCCGTGCGGGCGATCGAGACCGGGTCGAAGGTCGCCGCCTCGATCAGGACGTTGCGGGTCGCATCGGTCATCTCGGTCGCGCCGCCGCCCATGACTCCGGCCAGGCCGATCGGGCCGGACTCGTCGGTGATCAGCAGGTCCTCGGCGTCGAGCGTGCGCACCTTGCCGTCGAGCGTCTCCAGAGTCTCCCCCGCGCTCGCCCGCCGGACGGTGATGCCGCCCTGGAGCCGATCGAGGTCGTATCCGTGCAGGGGCTGGCCGAGCTCGAGCATCACGTAGTTGGTGATGTCGATCAGGATGCCGAGCGGCCGGATACCCGCGAGGGTCAGGCGCGAGATCATCCATGCCGGGGTCGGCCGGGTGGGGTCGACGTCGCGCACGATGCGGGTGACGAACTCGGTCGCCCCCACGCGCCCGCGGATCGGCGTGAGGTCGGCGACCGTCGAACGGAAGGCGTCGGTCGTGTGCTGCACCTCGCCCCACGCACGGAGCCCCGGGTCGGTGAACGCCGCCCCGGTGGCGTGCGAGTACTCGCGTGCGACGCCGCGGATCGACAGCGCGTAGCCGCGGTCGGGAGTCACGTTGATCTCCACCGCCACGTCGTCCAGGCCGAGAAGCGCGATCGCGTCGGTCCCTACTGGTGCGTCGATGCCGAGCTCGACGAGGCGGAGGATGCCGGAGTGCTCGTCGCCGAGTCCGAGCTCCTTCGCGGAGGCGATCATGCCGTCCGAGACGTGTCCGTACGTCTTGCGCGCCGCGATCGGGAAGGGGCCGGGCAGTACCGAGCCCGGCAGCGTGACGGCGACCTTGTCGCCGACGAAGAAGTTGCGGGCGCCGCAGACGATGCCGTGCACGGCAGGGCCGCCGTCGGCGGCGAGTTCACCGTCGGGCGCGACCTGCACCTGACACCAGCGGATGGTCTTGCCGTTGGACTGCGGCTCCTCGACGAACTCGAGCACCTCGCCGACGACGATGGGGCCCTGCAGCTCGAAGCGGTGCACGTCCTCCTCTTCGAAGCCGACGCGCACCAGAGCCGCGAGCACGTCCTCGGGAGCGGCATCCGCCGGCACATCGACGTACTCACGCAACCACGACAGCGGGACGCGCATCAGACCACCATTCCGAACTGCTCGCTGAAGCGGACATCACCCTCGGCCATGTCGCGCATGTCCTGCACGTCGCTGCGGAACATGAGGGTCCGCTCGATCCCCATCCCGAACGCGAACCCGGAGTACTCCTCCGGGTCGATTCCCGCCGCCCGGAGGACGTTCGGGTTGACCATCCCGCAACCGCCCCACTCGATCCAGCGCGCGCCGCCCTTGAAGGTCGGGTGCCAGAGGTCGAGCTCTGCGGAGGGCTCGGTGAAGGGGAAGTAGTTCGCGCGCAGGCGGGTCTTGGCCTCGGCGCCGAACAGCGCGCGGGCGACGTGGTCGAGCGTGCCGCGCAGGTGCGCCATCGTGATGCCCTTGTCGATCACGAGTCCCTCGAACTGCGAGAACACCGGCAGGTGCGTCGCGTCGAACTCGTCGGTGCGATACACGCGCCCGGGCGAGATGACGTAGATCGGCAGGTCGCGGGTCAGCATCGACCGCATCTGGACGGGGCTCGTCTGCGTCCGCAGGACCAGGTGGCGGGCGACCGGGTCCACATAGAACGTGTCCTGCATCTGGCGGGCCGGGTGGTCCTCGTCGAGGTTGAGCGCGTCGAAGTTGTACCACTCGTGCTCGAGCTCGGGGCCTTCGGCGATCTCCCATCCCATTCCGATGAAGATGTCGCCGATCTGCTCCTGCAGAAGGGTGAGCGGATGCCGCGCACCGGTGCGCGCGCGCTGCGGGAGCGCGGTCATGTCGATCCGCTCGCTCTCGAGCTTCGCGGCGGTCTCGGCCTCGGCGATCACGCTCTCGCGCGCTGCGAGAGCCTGATTCACGCGGGCACGGGCCTGGCCGACGAGCTTGCCGAACTCCGCCTTGCGCTCCGGGGCCACCTGCCGCAGGCGCGCGTTCAACGCGGCCAGCGGCGAGCCCTCGCCGGCGTGCGCGGCACGGGCGGCCTTCAGCGCCGGCGTATCGGACGCTGCGCCGATCGCCTCCAGTGCCGCCTGGACAGCGGCATCCACCGCGTCGGGGGTGATTTCGGGTTCGTCAGACACGAAAGACGAGTCTACCGACGACGGATGCCGCTCCCCCGCCGCCGGATCCCGCTCACCCCTCGTCGCGCTGGGCGACGATAAGCTCGGTGTCGGTCGTCGGAGCCTCACCGGCGCCGACGACGACCGAGGACCGGGGAGAGGAGCGCAGTCGCTTCTCGGCGATGCTCGCCACCCAGGACAGGAGGAGGCACAGCGAGATGTAGATCGCACCGGCGACGATCGCGGCCTGGATGAGCGGCGAGTCCAGCGTCGCCGAGGAACCGAGGTCCTTGGCGTACTTGAGCAGCTCGGGGTACGTGATGATGAAGCCGAGTGCCGTGTCCTTGAGGGTCACCACGAGCTGGGCGATGATGACCGGCAGCATCGCCCGGATGGCCTGCGGCAGCAGCACGAGTCGCATGACCCCGCTCTTGCGGAGTCCGATCGCGTAGCCCGCCTCCCCCTGACCGCGCGGAAGCGACTCGACGCCGGCGCGGATGACCTCGGCGAGCACCGACCCGTTGTAGACGATGAGGGCGATGACGACCGCGAGGTACGTGTCCATCTTGATGCCGATGACCGGCAGCCCGTAGTACAGCAGCAGCATGAGGATCAGGACGGGGATCGCGCGGAAGACCTCGATCACGGCGGTCACCGGGATGCGCACCCACGCGTGGTCCGACAGGCGGCCGAGCGCGAGGACGAAGCCGAGGACGAGCGCACCGATCGCCGCGGAGACGAACGCCGCCAGCGTGCGCAGCGTCGCGAGACCGAACTGCTCCCACACACGCGTGTAGGTGAAGGCCGACCACTTCGAGGCCGAGAACTGACCGGTGACGGCGAACCGCCAGATGATGAAGCCGAGGATCGCGAGCACCGCGATCACGGTGACCGCGCCGAGGACGCGGTTGCGGGCGATCGCGCGCGGGCCGGGGACGTCGTACAGGACCGAAGTCATCGCGCGACCCTCCACTTCTTCTCGAGGGCTCTCTGCAGGGCCGCCAGCAGGAGCACCATGACGACGAAGACGACCATGACCCACAGCAGCACGACGAGCTGGTTCTCGCCGTTCTCACTCATCTCGGCACGGATGTTGCCGAGATTCACGACCGAGAAGCCCGCGGCGACCGTGGTGTTCTTCAGCAGGGCGATGAAGACACTCATCATGGGCGGGATGACCGAGCGGGCGGCCTGCGGCAGCACGACGCTGCCCATCACCTGGCCGAACGTGAGGCCGAGGGCGCGGGCGGCCTCGGCCTGACCCACCGGCACGGTGTTGATGCCGGAGCGGATCGTCTCGGCGACGTAGGTCGCGGTGTAGATGCCGAGCGCCCAGATCGCCAGCACGAGGAAGTTCACCCGGAAGTCGACCAGGAGCGGGATCCCGAAGGCGAAGAAGAAGAAGATCAGGGTCAGCGGGGTGTTGCGGATCGTGTTGACGTACACCGTGCCGACCGTCCGTGCGATCGGGATGGGCGAGACGCGCATCGCGCCGATCAGGAGACCCAGGACGATGGCGATGAGCCCACCGCCGAAGAACAGCACGACCGTGCCGATGAGGGCCTGGACCCACAGATCGGGGTAGTCGGTGATCACATTCACGACCGGGTGCTCCTTGATCGTCGCGGGGGAAGAGAGTGAGGTGGCGGCATCCGCTGCGGGATGCCGCCACCACAGGGTCAGTCGACGGCGGGCTGCTCGACCTCGATGCCGGAGGCACCCAGGTTCTTCTCGAAGATGGCCGTCCAGATGTCGCCGCCGTCGGTGAACAGCGTGTTCACGTAGTCGACGAACACGGTGTCACCCTTCTGGATGCCGACGCCGTAGCGCTCCTCGCTGAAGACGTCACCGACGACCTTGAGGTTGTCGGGATCCTGCGCGGCGTAGCCGATCAGGATGGCCTGGTCGGTCGTGATCGCGTCCACCTGGCCGGACTTCAGCTGCTCGACGCACTGGGAGTACGTGTCGAACTCGACGGTCGACGCCTCGGGGTGCTCGTCCTTGATTCGCTGGATCGAGGTCGATCCGGTCGCAGAGCAGACCGTGGCACCCTCGAGGGTGTCGACCCCGGTGATGTCCTCGTTGTCGGCGGCGACGAGCAGACCCTGGCCCGTGATGAAGTACGGGCCGGCGAAATCGATCTGCTCCTTGCGCTTGTCGGTGATCGAATACGTGCCGACGTAGTAGTCGATGTCACCGTTGACGAGCGCCTGCTCGCGGTTCGCCGAGGGGATCGCGGTGAATTCGATCTTGTCCTCGTCGTATCCGAGCGATGCCGCGATCCAGCGGGCGATGTCGACGTCGAAGCCGGTGCGCTCACCGGTCGCCTGGTCGAGGTAGCCGAGACCGGGCTGGTCCTCCTTCACGCCGATACGGACCTTGCCGTTCTCGGTGATCGTGTCGAACGTCGGGCTGCCCTCGAGCGAGACGTCGGTGGCCACTTCGAACCACGTGCCCTCCTCTTCGCCGGCCGCTTCGCTCGGGTCGGCTCCGGGGGTGCCGCTGTTGCAGCCCGTGAGGGCGAGCAGCGCGGCTGCGGCGATGCCGATTCCTGCGAGCATTCGTGAGTTACGCATGTGATTCTCCTTGTGTCGCGTATCCATTGGTGCGTTTCGTATCCGACGTTCGGGTCGTGCGGGTGCGGGTCGTGCGGGTGCGGGTCGTGCGGGTGCTGGTCGGGGCGTCAGTGCGTGATGAGCTTGGAGAGGAAGTCCTTCGCACGGTCGGTGCGCGGACGCTCGAAGAAGTCGTCGGGCTTCTGGTCCTCGAGGATCTGACCGTCGGCCATGAAGACCACGCGATCGGCGGCCTTCCGCGCGAAGCCCATCTCGTGGGTGACGACGATCATCGTCATGCCCTCCTGGGCGAGACCGACCATGACATCGAGGACCTCGTTGATCATCTCGGGGTCCAAGGCCGAGGTGGGCTCGTCGAACAGCATGACCTTCGGGTTCATCGCGAGCGCGCGGGCGATCGCGACGCGCTGCTGCTGCCCGCCGCTGAGCTGCGCGGGGAGCTTGCTCGCCTGATGACCGACACCGACGCGGTCCAGGAGCACCTTGGCCTCGCGCTCGGCGTCGGCCTTCTTCATCTTGCGGACCTTGATGGGCCCGAGCGTCACGTTCTCGAGGATCGTGAGGTGGGCGAACAGGTTGAACGACTGGAACACCATGCCGACGTCCGCGCGCAGGGCGGCGAGCCCCTTGCCCTCTTTCGGGAGTTCCTTCCCGTCGATCGTGATGGTTCCGGAGGTGATCGTCTCGAGGCGGTTGATCGTGCGGCAGAGCGTGGACTTGCCCGAGCCGGAGGGCCCGATCACGACGACGACTTCGCCGCGGTGCACGGTCAGATCGATGTCGCGCAGCGCCTGGAAGTCGCCGTAGTGCTTCTGCACGTCGGTGATCACCACGAGCGGTTCGCCGCGGCGCACGTCGATGTTGGACGTCTTCGGTGCCGAGGGGTCGGGGGTCGTCATCCCGTCACCCTATGCGCGGGCTGTGGACCGATCGAGTGATTGACAGCGGCCTTTACCGGACTGTAATCAGATCGGAACCGCCGTGCGTCAGCTCCCCGAACGCTGCGCGAAAGCCGTTTCGTACAGGCACACGCTCGCGGCGGTGGCGAGATTGAGCGACTCCGCGCTGCCGTAGATCGGCAGGCGAAGAGCCAGATCGGCGAGCGCGAGAGCATCGTCCTCGAGGCCGCGCGCCTCATTGCCGAACAGCCATGCGGTGGGCTCCGCGAGGATCTGCCGCGACGCCAGGAAATCCTCGCCGCCCACGTCGGCGGCGATCACCCGAACCCCGGCCGCGTGTGCGCGGTCGATCGCGGAGGCGAGGTCGACACCCACCGCGATCGGCAGGTGGAACAGCGACCCGGTGGTCGCCCGCACGACTTTGGGGTTGTACGGATCCACCGTCCGGCCGGTCAGGATGACGGCATCCGCGCCCGCGGCGTCGGCGGCGCGGATGATCGTCCCGAGGTTGCCTGGGTCGCGCACCTCGTCGCAGATCGCGACCAGGCGCGGAGATGCGGCGAACACCTCGCGCACCGAGCTCGGGGTCTGGCGGGCGACGGCGACGATGCCCTGCGGCGTGACCGTGTCGGCCATCGCGTCGAGCACGTCCTCAGTCGTGAAGACCACCTCGAGGCCGGCCGCGAGCGCGGCATCCCGCACATCTGTGTGCCGCTCGAGCGCTGAAGGCGTCGCGAACAGCTCCAGGACGGTGTCCGGCCGATACGCGAGCGCCTCGCGGGCTGCTTGCGGACCTTCGAGCAGGAACAGACCGGTCTCCTGCCGTGCACTGCGCTTGGTCAGCTTCGCGACGGCGCGGACGCGGGGCGAGCGCGGGTTCTCGAGCACAGTTCAGTGTAGAGCGGCGGCGGCGCGCGCACGCGAAGGGGCGCCCTCCGAAACGGGAGGACGCCCCTTCGACAGGCGGATGCCGGTGTTACGCGCTCTTGGGCGCGTTCACGTTCTCGGGCAGCGCGGCCTTGGCCGTGGCGACCAGCGACGCGAACGTCGCGGGCTCGTTGACCGCGAGTTCGGCGAGCATGCGGCGGTCGACCTGGACGCCGGCCAGGCCGAGACCCTGGATGAGACGGTTGTACGTCAGGCCGTTCTGGCGGCTCGCGGCGTTGATGCGCTGGATCCACAGACGGCGGAAGTCGCCCTTGCGCTTGCGACGGTCGCGGTACGCGTAGACGAGCGAGTGGGTGACCTGCTCCTTCGCCTTGCGGTACAGGCGCGAACGCTGACCCCGGTAACCGGAGGCGCGCTCGAGGATGACGCGACGCTTCTTGTGGGCGTTGACGGCCCGCTTGACTCTAGCCATTTCTGAATGTTCCTATCGTGATTCGGCGCGCTCAGCGGCCGAGAAGCTTCTTGGCCTGCTTGGCGTCGGCCGGGGACAGCACCTGGTCCTGGTTGAGGCGCCGGGTCCGCTTGCTGGCCTTGCCCTCGAGGTTGTGGCGCATACCGGCCTGCTGCTTCATCAGCTTTCCGCTGCCGGTGATCTTGAACCGCTTCTTGGCACCCGAGTGGGTCTTCTGCTTCGGCATCTCATGTTCCTTCGTGTGTCGCCCTCGCGGGCTTCGTGGGTGTTCCCGCGAGGCGGGGGTCTGTGGGGCTTACTCGGCCGCGGCCGGAGCCTCGTCCGCGGCGGGACCGCCGTGGGCGGCCGAGCGGGCCGCCTCCTTGTTCGCAGCGCGCTGGGCGTTCTGCTCGGTCTTCACTTCGGACTTGTTCTTGTGGGGAGCCACGACCATGACCATGTTGCGACCGTCGATCGTGGGGCTCGACTCGACGGTTCCGAACTCCGCGACGTCCTCTGCGAACTTGCGCAGGAGACGCACGCCCTGCTCGGGACGGGACTGCTCACGCCCGCGGAACAGGATCATCGCCTTGACCTTGTCGCCCGCCTTGAGGAAGCCCTCGGCGCGCTTGAGCTTGGTCGTGTAGTCGTGGGCCTCGATCTTCAGACGGAAACGCACCTCTTTGAGGATGGTGTTCGCCTGGTTGCGTCGGGCCTCTTTGGCCTTCTGCGCTGCTTCGTACTTGAACTTCCCGTAATCCATGATCTTGACCACGGGCGGCTTCGAGTTGGGTGCCACCTCGACGAGGTCGAGGTCGGCATCCTGCGCCAGACGCAGGGCCACCTCGATGCGTACGACGCCGACCTGCTCTCCGTTCGGGCCGACGAGGCGGACCTCGGGCACGCGGATGCGGTCATTGGTGCGGGGATCGCTGATGCGGAGCTCCTCTTTCATGCGGGTGTCGGCCACCGCGAAGCGGGATGCATCGCGGGCGGAAGAGCGACTCGATTCCACCCGCACAGCGCTGGAGCGCCGGCTTGCGCACCCGACCCCCACCGCGATTCCGGTGGAGCGACCCCGTCCGCGAGCGGACGGGGCGGAGTGCATGACCCGGTAGCCTGGAGCGGCAAGCGCGGGTGGGATCTGATCCTCTTTCGTTCCGGAGCACAACGCTCCGAAGCCCGCGCAAGTCTAGCAGAGAGTGACACGTGGACACGATTCGGGACGGCGACGACGATCTTCAGGCCGGGCGGCTCGCTCAGGATGCCGAGCGGCAGGCGCGGTGGGAGGCTCAGGAGCGCGCGGCATCGGCCGCGACCCGCGACATCGCGGACGTCCCTGCGGTCGAGGTCATCACGACCGCCGCGGTGCACCTCATGAGTGCCGCCGCGGTGAAGGTCGGTCTCGCCGACGACCCCGGTGCGCAGAAGGACCTGGACGAAGCGCGGAAGCTCATCAACGCGCTGGCCGGACTCATCACTGCGGGGGCTCCCGAGATCAGTGACATGCACGCGCGGTCGCTGCGCGACGGACTGCGTTCACTGCAGTTGGCCTTCCGTGAGGCATCCGTCATCCCCGACCCCATCGGCAAAGGCCCCGGCGAGAAGTGGACCGGCCCGGTCACCTGACCGGGCGCGCGCTCACTGCTCTCCGATCCGCTCTGCGGCGCGGCGCAGCGCCGCGAGGGACTCGGCGACCGCTTCGTCGTCCGTGCCGGCGTTGCTGACGGAGAACCGCAGCACGGCGCGGCCGTGCCATTCCGAGGAGGATGCGAACGCGACCCCGTCGGCGCGGAGCAGCTCGCCGAGCGCTCTGGTCGCCTCGTCCGTGCTCGCGGCGACGCAGACCTGGGTGAAGACGACGTCGTTGAGCACCTGCAGCCCCGGAACAGCGGTGACCCCGTCGGCGAGGAGCTGAGCGGACCGCGTCAGCCGGTCCATCAGGGCCGCGACCCCCGACGTGCCGAGCGATCGCAGCGCCGCCCACACCGGGACGCCCCGCGCCCGGCGGGACATCTCCGGCACACGCTCGTGCGGATCCGCATCGGCGGTCGTGGTTGCGGTCAGGTAGCTCGCGTGGGTGCCCATCGCCTGGCGCAGACTCACCCGGTCGCGGACGATCGCGACGCCGCAGTCGTACGGGACGTTCAGCGTCTTGTGGGCGTCGGTCGCCCACGAATCGGCATCCTCCGCGCCGCGCATCAGGTGACGCGATCGTGGACTCGCGCCCGCCCAGAGTCCGAATGCGCCGTCGACGTGCACCCAGGCACCGGCGTCGTGCGCGACAGCCACGCACTCCGCGAACGGATCGAACGCGCCGGAGTGGACGTTTCCCGCCTGCAGCGCGAGGATCGTGGGGCCCGACCTGCCCGCCAGCGCCTCTGCCAGCAGATCGGGCCGGATGCGACCCTGATCGTCGGCGTCGATGAGCTCCGCGGCGCCGAGGCCGAGAAGCCGCGCGGCGAGGTCGACCGAGCCGTGCCTCTCCGCACCCGCGAGGAACCTGATCGGCGGACCCCCGGCGAGCCCGCGCTCATCGGCATCCCACCCCGCGTCGCGGAGCACGCGCGTGCGGGCGGCCGCGAGACCGGTGAGGTTCGCCATCGTGGCCCCCGTCGTGAAGCCGACGTCGCACGCCGGGTCGAGGCCGAGCAGCTCGCACAGCCAGCGACCGGCGAGGTCCTCTGCGGCGACGACGCCCGTCGTGACCTCGCGCATCCCCGCGTTCTGATCCCACGCCGAGACGAGCCAGTCCGCCGCGAGCGACGCCGGCAGGGTGCCGCCCATCACCCAGCCGAAGAATCTCGGCGACTGCGACGCCATGAGCCCGGGCTCGACCGCCCGGATGAGGGCGTCGATCACGTCGCCGGGCGGCTCGGGATCGGTCGGCAGCTCCAGCCCGAGACGGGACTGCGTCTCGGCGACGCCGGTCGTCGCCGGGATGCCGCGCTCCGGCATCCGCGTCAACCAGTCCACGGCAGCCGCGTGCGCCCGATCGAGGGCCTCTGCCGCCGCGGGGGCGGATCGAGTGTCGTCGAAGGATGTCTGTGTCATCGCTGACCTCCTCGTGAGCCTGATCCTCCTCCTGGGGAGGAGGAGCGACAAGCCGCCTCTCAGATACCCGCTCTCCGAACCGTGTCCCCGAGATGGTGGTCCTCCCCCGAATGGTGGTTCTCCCCCCGAGATGGTGGTTCTCCCCTCGAGATGGTGGTTCTCCCCTCGAGATGGTGGGTTTACCCCCGAGATGGTGGGTTTACCCCCGAGATGGTGCGTTTCCCGCCGAGATGGTGGGTTTACCCCCGAGATGGTGCGTTCCCCATCGAGATGGTGGGTTTACCCCCGAGATGGTGGGGACCATCTCGAGGGAAAAGGGACCATCTCGGCAGAAATGGGACCATGTCGGCGGCGGGAGACGGACGGGGGCGAGGGCGAGGGCGAGGGAAGGATCAGGAGCGGATGAGCTTCACCGTCAGCGAATCGACCAGCACCGCCACGCGGTCATCGGCCGCCCACCGCTTCGCGAGCCGGCCGAGGACGGCATCCAGCTCCGCCTGCTCCAAACCGTGGATCAGCTCCAGCCGGACGATGAGCTCCGGCCCGCGCAGGCGCCCCGAAGGGTCACCGGCCTCGACGGAGAGGTCGAGCACGGCGAGCTCGCCGCCGATGCTGGCCTGCAGCCCGGCGAAGACCTCGGGTGAGGTGTAGCTCGGCTCCCACGGCAGCCCCTGCGCGACCGCCCAGACCGCCGGCCGGCGCAGCACGAACTCCGTGTCGGACCCGGGGTCGATCACGATCAGATCCGTTTCGTCCGCGGATGCCGCGAGGGCGGTGCGCGGACCGTCGGCAGGCACCGGGCGGGCGGCGGCATCCCAGCGGGACATCGCAGCGACGGAGGTGAAGACGGGGAGGACCCGACGTCCGTCGGGAGCGGCGACCGTGACGATCGAGAGCTCCTGAGTCTTGTCGACCGCAAGACCGTGCGGTCCGACGCCGTGATCGCCCTTCTCGGCGAGGAGCGGGATCAGGAGCCGAGCCGACCGATACGCGTCCACGACGGCGACGGCATCGCCCAGAATCCCGGCCGCGACCTCCGCCCGGAACGCGGTCAGCGCCGCCAGAAGTGCGGGATCGGCCGAACCGTCGTCGCCGGAGTGAGGATTGGGCTCGAAGCTGCGCCCCTCCCACGGGACCCCGGCCGAATCACCCGCGTGGGGATGATGCCCGTCAGTGCCCTGCGACATCCAGCGCCTCGGCGAGCGTGAACGCGCCCGCATACAGGGCCTTGCCCACGATCGCGCCCTCGACGCCGAGGGGAACGAGGTCGCGGAGCGCCGCGATGTCGTCCAGGCTCGACACACCGCCGGAGGCGATCACGGGCTTCGGCGTGCGTGCGGTGAGCTCACGGAGCAGCTCGATGTTGGGCCCCTGCAGAGTGCCGTCCTTCGTCACGTCGGTCACGACGTAGCGGCTGCACCCGGCGGCCTCGAGCCGGTCCAGCACGGTCCACAGGTCGCCGCCCTCCTGGGTCCAGCCGCGCGCGGCGAGCGTCGTGCCGCGGACATCCAGGCCCACCGCGATCAGATCGCCGTACCGGCCGATGACATCCGCCGCCCACTCGGGGTTCTCCAGCGCCGCGGTGCCGAGGTTGATGCGCGATGCGCCGCTCTCCAAGGCGGCCTCCAGGCTGCGATCGTCGCGGATCCCGCCGGAGACCTCGACCTGCACGCCGCGCACCTGCTTGATGACCTTGCGGATCACCGCGGTGTTGCTGCCGCGTCCGAACGCCGCGTCGAGGTCGACGAGGTGGATCCACTCGGCGCCCTGCTTCGCCCATTCGAGGGCGGCATCCACCGGGTCGCCGTAGTTCGTCTCCGTGCCGGCCTCCCCCTGCGTGAGGCGGACGGCCTTGCCGTCGGCGACGTCGACAGCGGGCAGCAGGATCAACTCAGGCGTTGACGCGAAATCGTTCATGGCTCCTCGTGCGGAATGACGCGGGAGCGCAGTGCTCGCGCAGGTGGCACGATCTCAGAGGGTAGCCCCGCCGAGCCCGTCGATCCAATTCGCGAGAAGACGGATGCCGGCATCCCCCGACTTCTCCGGGTGGAACTGCGTGGCAGAGAGCGGTCCGTTCTCGACAGCCGCGAGGAACGGGCGCCCATATGTGCACCACGTGAGCGCCGGTGCGGGGAACGGGCGCTGCACCTCGAGCGTCCAGTGCTGCGCGGCGAATGAGTGCACGAAGTAGAACCGCTCGCTCTCGATGCCGCGGAACAGCCGCGAGCCCTCACTGGCCTCGACGGTGTTCCAGCCCATGTGCGGAAGGACGGGAGCGTCGAGCTCCGTGACCGCGCCGGGCCACTCCCCCAGGCCCTCGGTGTCGACGCCGCGTTCGACGCCGTGCTCGAACAGCACCTGCATGCCGACGCAGATGCCGAGCACGGGTCGACCGCCCGCGAGGCGCCGGTCGATGATCTCGTCGCCTCGGCGGGCACGAAGCGCCTCCATGACCGCGCGGAACGCACCGACACCGGGCACGACGAGGCCGGCGGCGTCGTCGATGAGCCCGCGATCGGCGGTCAGGCGCGCATCGGCACCGGCGGCGATGAGCGCCTTGACGGCGGAATGGACATTGCCTGAGCCATAGTCCAGCACCGCGACGAGCGGCCGTTCGGCGCGCTCGTCCGGCGTGGCGGATTCCGTCACAGAGCACCCTTCGTGCTCGGGACACCCTCGATCAGCGGGTCGAGTGCCTTCGCCTGACGGAACGCCCGGGCGAAGGCCTTGTACTCGGCCTCCGCGATGTGATGGGGGTCGCGGCCGGCGAGCACGCGGACGTGCACCGTGAGTCCGGCGTTGAATGCGATCGCCTCGAAGGTGTGCCGCACGAGCGAACCGGTGAAGTGCCCGCCGATCAGGTGCAACTCGTAGCCCGCGGGCTCACCGTCGTGGACGAGGTACGGGCGTCCGCTGATGTCCACGACCGCCTGCGCGAGTGCTTCATCCAGCGGCACGAGGGCGTCGCCGTAGCGAGAGATGCCGGACTTGTCACCCAGCGCTTCACGGATCGCCTGCCCGAGGACGATCGCGACGTCCTCCACGGTGTGGTGCGCGTCGATGTCGGTGTCGCCGGACGCCCGCACGGTCAGATCGGTCAGCGAGTGCTTCGCGAACGCCGTGAGGAGGTGGTCGAAGAACGGCACCGTCGTGTCGATGTGGCTGCGGCCCGTCCCGTCCAGGTCGAGTTCGAGTTCGACGGTGGATTCGCTCGTCGAGCGACGGATCGAAGCCGTGCGGGGGCTTCCGGGGCGGCTCATGAGGACGAGTCTAGTGAGGCGAGCGCGTCCAGGAACGCGGTCGTCTCCTGCTCGGTGCCGGCCGTCACACGGAGGTGGTGAGGGATGCCGACATCCCGGATCAGTACCCCGTGGTCGTACAGACCCTGCCAGGTGGCGGCGGGGTCGTCGACGCCGCCGAACAGCACGAAGTTGGTCCAGGACTCGTAGGGGTCGTAACCGATCGCGTCGAGGGTGGCTGACATCCGGTCGCGCTGTGCGACGATCTCATCGACCATCGCGAGCATCGTGTGCGAGTGACGCAGAGCTGCGGATGCCGCCGCCTGCGTGAGCGCGCTCAAGTGGTACGGCAGGCGCACGAGGCGGAGGGCGTCGATGAGCGCGGGGTCGGCGGCGAGGTATCCCACTCGGGCTCCGGCGAACGCGAAGGCTTTGCTCATGGTCCGCGAGACGACCATCCGCTCGCGGCCCGGCAGCAGCGCGAGGGCGGATCCCGCGTCGTGCGGTGCGAACTCCTGGTAGGCCTCGTCGACCACCACGATGCCGTCCGTGGCGTCGTAGATCGCAGCGATCGCCTCGAGGCTCATCGGTGTGCCGGTCGGGTTGTTGGGCGAGCAGAGGAAGACGACATCCGGTGCCGCCTCCTCGACCTGCCTCGTCGCGTCGTCGACCTCGACGGAGAAGTCCGGGCCGCGCGTGCCGGCGATCCACTCCGCACCGGTCGCGCGGGTCAGAAGCGGATACATCGAATACGTCGGCGCGAAGCCGAACGCGGTGCGGCCCGGCCCGCCGAACGCCTGCAGCACGTGCTGCAGGACTTCGTTCGAGCCGTTCGCCGCCCAGATCTGCTCGCGCGTGACCCCGTAGCCGAGATACTCCGCGAAGCCCTCGCGCAGCGCCGTGAACTCCCGATCGGGATAGCGGTTCACGTCCCGGAGAGCGAGCGCGACGGCATCCAGGATGTCGTCGGCCACATCCTGCGGCACGGGGTGGGTGTTCTCGTTCACGTTGAGGGCGACGGGCAGCGCGGCCTGGGGGGCGCCGTATGGCGTCATCCCTCGGAGGTGGTCGCGCAGGGGAAGGTCATCGAGGCGGATGCTCACCTCTCCCATGGTAGAGCCGCCGCGACGCCCGGTCCGCGTGAAGAGGCGACCGCCGGCACTCAGGGTGCGGTGTCGTACTCGCTCGGGATCGCGAGCTGCTGCCCGGCTGACACCGTCACGCCGTCGAGCGCGTTCAGGCGCACGATCGCGTCGACCACATCGCGCGGGTCCGCACCCGGCGCGACCTGCTCGGCGATGGACCACAGCGACTGCCCTGCCGTCACCGTGACGGTCGTGAACGACTCCGCCGGCGCGCCGGCGTCGCGCGAGGCCAGAGCGCTGCCGCCGCTGACGACCGCAAGACTCAGGGCGATCACGGCCGGCAGCGCTGCGATCGACGCCAGCACCCGTCGCCCGCGGGCCGTCAGACGCAGCCGCGTGGCACGGTGCCCCGCGATGTCGCCGTAGGACCGGGTCGGAATGCTGATGGCGGTCATGTCGTCCTCCTGGATGAAGAGAAGAGATTCGCACCCCCGCCTCGGCCGGGAGGCCGGGATGCGAAGCTCTCTTCCGAAGCTATCTTCGATGTTCTACGATGTCAACCGGTATTCGACGTCTCTGATGTTCGAACGCGACACGCGGACGTGATGCCCGGACACCGGAGCCGAACCGGATACGGTTTCGATGGGAACACCCCACCACGGACCTCCGACATTCGAAGACGATGCCCGGATCGGGAGAGACAGGAGCGGGACAGATGAGCGACGCGAGCGGACGCGACAAGCCCCAGACGCGACGGCGCAAGAGCCTCAGCGACAAGCAGCTCGCGATCCTGGAAGTCATCCAGCGGTCGATCGCGCGGCACGGCTACCCGCCGAGCATGCGCGAGATCGGTGACGCCGTCGGGTTGAAGTCGCTCTCCAGCGTGACGCACCAGCTCAACCAGCTCGAACTCAGCGGATACCTCCGCCGCGACGCCGGCAAGACGCGTGCGATGGAGGTGCTGATCGATCTCCCCGGCATGTCCACCGAGAACCCGGCGGACACGGCTCCGAGCGTGGGCGACGCCGCGATGGTGCCGCTGGTCGGACGCATCGCCGCGGGTACGCCCATCACGGCCGAGCAGCAGGTCGAGGAGATCTTCCCTCTCCCCCGTCAGCTCGTCGGCAAGGGCGACCTGTTCATGCTGAAGGTGCAGGGCGAGTCGATGATCGACGCGGCGATCTGCGACGGCGACTGGGTCGTCGTGCGTCAGCAGCAGACGGCGCAGAACGGCGATATCGTGGCGGCGATGCTCGACGAAGAAGCGACGGTCAAGACGTTCCGTCAGCGCGACGGGCACACGTGGCTCCTGCCCCGCAACTCGGCGTTCGAGCCGATTCTCGGCGACGACGCGGTCGTGCTCGGCAAGGTCGTGGCGGTCCTGCGCGCCGTCTGAGCCGCCGGCGCGATTATCACCCGTTCCGGGTGGGATGCCGCGCGGCCGTTTGCGCCAGGATGAGGTCATCCGCACCGAGGAGGCCCCATGTCCGCCATGACCGACGACGATCTGCGCGCCGAACTGGACGCGCTGCGCGCCGAGAACGCGGCGCTCCGCGCGCGGGACACGGACGCCGTCGCGCCGGAGCCCCGCACCGCACGCTGGCGCGCCTTCGTCTCCGCGCTGTGCATCGTGATCGCGACGATCCTCGTCCCCACCTCCATCGTCGCCGCCTGGGCGCGGGTGCAGCTCGTGGAGGAGGACGCGTTCGTCAGCACACTCGCGCCGCTCGTCGACGATCCCGCCGTGCAGGGACTCATCATCGACGAGACGATGACCGCGATCACCGATCAGGTCGACTTCGACCAGCTCACCGCGAACGTGTTCGACGGCATCGCCGACCTCGGCCTCCCGCCGCGCGCCGTGCAGGCCCTCGGGCTCCTCCAGGCTCCCGCGGCGGACGGCCTTGAGAGCCTGGTCGATCAGACCGTGACGAGGGTGGTGCAGTCCGACGCGTTCTCGGACGTCTGGGCCACCGCCACGCGCGCGGCGCACCGCGCCCTCACGACGGCGGCGACATCGGACGGCGGCGGACTGGTCGTGAGGACCCCGGACGGAGTCGGCATCCAACTCGGGGCCATCGTCGATCGCGTGAAGGCGAACCTCGTCGACCGCGGCGTCGGCATCGCGCAGCTGATCCCGTCGGTGGACAAGGTCGTCATCGTCGGCGAAGGGGACAATCTGGCCGCGATCCGGACCGGCTACGCCCTCACCGCGGCCCTGGGATGGTGGCTGCCCGTCCTCACCCTCGGCCTCTTCGGTCTCGGCATCCTCTTCGCCCGGCGACGGAGCGTCGCGATCCTCGGGTCGGGCATCGGCTTCGCGATCGGCGCGGCAACGCTCGTCGCCGGCCTGTCGGTCGGGACGGTGGTGGTGAGCACCGTCGCGGGCGATCTGGATCTGTCGCCGGCGGCGCTGGACGCGATCTACCAGCGCATGGTCGGGGCGATGCAGCAGACGGCCCTCGTGGGCGTGCTGCTGGGCGTGCTGATCGCACTGGTGGGCTGGCTCATGGGCCGTTCGAAGCCCGCGCGCAGCGTCCGCTCGACCGCGGAGGCGCTCAACGGGTCCGCCCGCCGGCAGCTGGCGGCGCGGGGCCTGGACACCGGGGCCTTCGGAGCGTGGCTCGGCCGCTACCGGGTTCTCGTGCGCACGATCATCGCCGTCCTCGCCGTGCTGTGGCTGTTCGCGCTGCGTCCGCTCACGGTCGGCGACATCCTCCTCGTCGTGGTCGTCGCACTCGTGGTCGGCTGGACGCTCGAACTTCTGCAGCGGCGGGACGACGCGGTCGTTCCCGCTGCCGCGGACGACTTGTCCCCCGCATCTGACACCGTCGGCCCCGCGGACGTGACCGACACGACGGTCGTGACCGACGGCCCGACCACGGCACGGTGATCGAACCGGTCGGCGTCAGCTCACGCGCGATCGTGCCGGCCTGACATCGAGCCGCGATGTCATCCGTGCGGCGTGATCGTGCGCCGGCCCACAGGGCTCGTGGCCAGCAGGTCGGCTTCGCGCAGCACGGCCAGCACGGTCTCGTGGTTGTTGAACGCGTACAGGTGGACGCCGGGCGCGCCGTGGTCTGACACCTCGCGGGCGAGCTCGGCGGCGTGGGAGATGCCGATCCGTGCCTGATCCTGCGGGGTGCTCTCCCGTGCGAGCGCTTCCGCGAGCGCGCGCGGCCGCGCTTCGCCGGTCAGTTCGAGAACGCGGTGCAGACGCGCCGGAGAGGTGATCGGCATGATGCCGGGGAGGATCGGCATCGTGACCCCCGCGTCGCGCGCCTCATCGACGAAGCGCAGGTAGTCCTCGGCGTCGAAGAAGAGCTGCGTGATCGCGAGCGTCGCACCGGCCGCCTCTTTCGCGACCAGCGCGTCGATGTGCTCACGCGGATGCCGGGAGCGCGGGTGGCCGTTCGGGAACGCGGCGACCGCGACCTGCGCGGGCCGGCGGCGGTTGACGCCGACCGCACCCGGCAGCCCCGGGATGCCGTACTCGGTGTACGGCGAACGCTCCGCCTGGACGCGCCCGATGAGCTGCGTCAGCTGGGCGGCGCTCTCGAGATCGCCGAGGAACTCGTCGCCCTCGGCCGCGCCGGCGGGCGGATCGCCGCGCAGGGCGAGGAAGCTCAGGATGCCGGCATCCAGGAATTCGCGGATGAGCGCGGTCGCCCCTTCGTAGGTGTTGCCGACGCACGTCAGGTGGGCGAGCGGCTCGACGTCCGTCTCTCGGCGGATGTGCTTCAGGACCTCGAGCGAGCGCCCACCGGTGGACCCGCCCGCGCCGTACGTGACGGAGATGAATCGCGGGCCGACCGCGGCGAGCTGCCGGATCGTTTCGTGCAGGGCCGCCTCGCGGGCATCGGTCCGGGGCGGGTAGAGCTCGAAGGAGAAGGGCACCACGGGCGCGCTGCCGGTGGGCGCGGGTGCAGTGAGGTCGAAAGTCATGAGCGTTTCAGATCGAGTCGGTGGGCCGGACGGCCGCGATACGCGCACGGGCGCGTCTGCGTCGCGGGCGGGTGCCGGGCTCGGCTGTCGCTCCAGCCCGGTCGGTGCCGGGCGATGATGCTCGACGGTATCGGATCGGGACACGCGCCGCGAGGCCGTGTTGCGCTCTGTGTCGGCACCGGACTCGCCCGCTGCGCATCGGGACCTGCAGCCGGCTCGGATACCGGCCTACGGTGGAGGCATGACCCAGACCCTCCCCTACGGATCCTGGCCCTCTCCGTTGACCGCCGCCGAGGTGTCGGCCGCGACGCCCCGCATCGACGGTGCACGCTTCGTCGGCGCGGACGTGTGGTGGGGCGAAGGCATCGCGGACCAGGGCGGGCGCACGGGTGTCCGCCGCCGCGACGCGTCCGGTGCGGTCGTGGACGTCCTGCCCGCACCGTGGAGCGCGAGGTCCCGCGTGCACGAGTACGGTGGCGGCGCGTGGACGGCGACGCCGGACGGTGTCCTGCTGTTCGTGGAGCGATCCGATCAGCGCGTCTACGCGCTGTCGGCGGGCCAGGAGCCGCGACCGCTCACTCCCGCGGGCACCGGCGACCGCTACGGCGGATTGTCGTGGCAGGACGGCACGCTCCTCGCCGTCCGCGAGACCCACGACGGCCGCCCGGTGCCGACTCGCGCGATCGTCGCGATCCCGACGGACGGTTCCGGACCGACCGAGATCGTCGCCGACAGCGACTTCGTCGCGCACCCGGCGCTGTCCCCCAGCGGGCGCCACATCGCGTGGATCGCGTGGAACCATCCGAATATGCCGTGGGACGCGTCCGAAGTCCGCGTGGGCCGCCTGGAGGACGGCGTCGTCGCCGAGTGGGCGACGATCGCGGGAGGTTCGAGCTCGCCCGTGCAGCCCGTGTGGGTCGGCGATGACGACCTGCTGTACGCCGACGACACCTCGGGCCGCTGGAACCTGTGGCGCGAGCACCTGTCGGCGGACCTGCCTCGGCGGCCCGTGGCGCCCGCAGATGCGGACACCGGCGGACCGATCTGGGTACTGGGCACGCGCTGGTTCACCCCCGTCGAGGGTGGCCGCGTCGTGGCGGTGCGCACGCACGGCGACGATTCCCTCGTGCTCATCGACGCCGACGGGACGGTGCGCGAGCTCGCGGCATCCCTCACCTCAGAGGTGTGCATCGAGGACGTCCGCGGATCGCGCGTGCTCGTCTCCGGCTCCTCGGCCACCGCGCCGAGCGAGCTGCGGATCATCGACGTCGACGATCCGTCGGGCGGCCTCCTCGTCCACGGCGGCGCACCGGAGTGGGCCGACGAATGGATGCCGCGCCCCCGCCCCGTGACGTTCGACGGGCCGACCGGCCCCGTCCACGCGTTCGACTACCCGCCGAGGAACCCCGGCGTCCAGGCATCCGAGGACGAACGCCCGCCGTACGTCGTGCTCGTGCACGGCGGACCGACCGCGCACCGTGGGGGTGCGGCATCCGGGCGGATCGCGTACTTCACCAGCCGGGGAATCGGCGTGCTGGACGTGAACTACGGGGGCTCCAGCGGCTACGGCCGGGCATATCGGGAACGGCTGCGAGGGCAGTGGGGCGTCGTGGACGTCCAGGACGTCGCCGCCGCTGCCGACGGCCTCGCAGCGACCGGAGCCGCCGACGCGCGCCGGATGGCGGTGGCCGGCGGGTCCGCCGGCGGCTGGACGGTGCTCGCCGCCCTCGTGAGCACCGACACGTTCGCGGCCGGGATCTCGCGCTACGGCGTCGGCGATGCCCGGACGCTCGCGACCGACACGCACGACTTCGAGGCGCGCTACCTGGACGGACTCATCGGCCCGCTTCCCGAGGCGGAACAGCTGTACATCCAGCGCTCACCGCTGAGCAGACCCGAGCGGTTCCGTGTCCCCCTGTTGCTCCTGCAGGGGGACGAGGACCCGGTGGTTCCGCCCGCGCAAGCCGAGGCGATCCGCGACGCTCTGCGCGCGCACGGGGTTCCACACGCGTACATCCTGTTCGAGGGCGAGGGTCACGGGTTCCGGCGGGCGGAGAACGTCATCCGGGCTCTCGAGAGCGAGCTGGCGTTCCTCGGCGCCGTCTTCGGGTTCGACACGCCCGGGGTCGCGCGGCTCGAGCTGGACTGACGGGTCAGAGCGCGAACGCCGCGAGCTCCGCCGCCAGACGCTCGGACACGTGCGCGTGCAGGGCCGTACCGCCCTCCTCGTGCGTCTCGGAGACGATGATGCCGCTCTCGTGCGCCGCCGACACCAGGTCGCCGCGGTCGTAGGGCACGAGCGCACGGATCTCCACCGCCGGCAGCGGCAGCGCCGCCTCGATCGCCGCGCGCAGCTCATCGATGCCCTCACCGGTGCGCGACGAGGCGAACAGAGCACGCGGCTCGAGTCCACGCAGCACGAGGCGGGTGTCCTCGTCGACGAGGTCGGCCTTGTTGAAGACGACGATCTCGGTGATGTCGCGCGCACCGACGTCGCCGATCACATCGCGGACCGTCTGCAGCTGCGCGGCGGGATCGGGGTGCGCGGCATCCACGACGTGGACGATCACGTCCGCCTCGCCGACTTCCTCGAGAGTCGACCGGAAGGCCTCGACGAGCTGGTGCGGCAGATTGCGGACGAAGCCGACCGTGTCGGTGAGCGTGTAGACGCGTCCGTCGGATGCAGCGGCACGGCGCACCGTCGCATCGAGCGTCGCGAACAGGGCGTTCTCGACGAGGACTCCCGCGCTGGTGAGACGGTTCAGCAGGCTGGACTTGCCGGCGTTGGTGTACCCGGCGATCGCGACCGAAGGGATCGTGTGGCGTTTGCGCTCGGCGCGTTTGGCATCGCGTGCGGGAGCGAAATCACGGATCTGTCGGCGCAGCAGGGCCATTTTGGTGCGGATCCGCCGGCGGTCGAGCTCGATCTTCGTCTCACCGGGACCGCGTGAACCCATTCCCGCGCCGCCCGCGCCCACCTGGCCACCGGCCTGGCGGCTCATCGAGTCGCCCCAGCCGCGCAGGCGCGGCAGCAGGTATTCGAGCTGGGCGAGCTCGACCTGGGCCTTGCCCTCGCGGCTCTTCGCGTGCTGGCTGAAGATGTCGAGGATCACCGTCGTGCGGTCGATCACCTTGACCTTCACAACGTCCTCGAGCGCGCGACGCTGGCTCGGCGCGAGTTCGGTGTCGGCGATCACGGTGTCCGCACCCACCGCGGCGACGATGTCCCGCAGTTCCGCCGCCTTGCCTCGCCCGACGTACGTGGCCGGGTCCGGGTGCGGTCGGCGCTGCATGACACCGTCGAGCACGACGGCGCCGGCGGTCTCGGCGAGAGCCGCGAGTTCGCGCAGGGAGTTCTCCGCGTCCTCCTGCTCGCCCTGCGGATGGACGCCCACGAGCACGACGTTCTCGAGGCGGAGCTGCCGGTATTCGACCTCGGTGACGTCCTCGAGCTCGGTGGACAGCCCCGGCACCCGACGCAGGGCCGCGCGCTCCTCGCGGTCCCACTGCTCTCCGTCCGTGTCGGACGAGGTCGCGGTCGCGGTGTCCTGCAGCGCCTGAGCGGCACCGAACACGCGGACGCCCGCGTGGGACTGCGCTCGGTCGAGGACGCGCTGCACCGGGTCGACCGCCTCGTCGACCTGCACAGCGTCCGATTTCGTGGTATCCGTCATGGGTTCCTTCCGTGATGCCCGTAAACTCTAGCTCTTGCTCCCCCGGGTGCTCTCTCCGCTACGCTCGCAAGCATGTCGGGGGACCACTACTTCAGCGCGTCGCCGGCGAGTGCAGAGAACCTCCGCCGCATCCGTGCGACCCTCGCGGGTGCCGAGGTGGAGCTCACCACCGCGGGCGGGGTGTTCAGCCCCGATCACGTGGACTCCGGCACCGCCGTCCTTCTGGCCAACACCCCTCCGCCCCCGCCCGGCGGCCACCTGCTCGACCTGGGCAGCGGATGGGGTCCGATCGCGCTGTCGCTGGCGATGCAAGCGCCGCACGCCACGGTGTGGGCGGTCGATGTCAACGACCGGGCGCTCGACCTCGTCAGACGGAACGCCCACGACCTCGGTCTCGTCAATGTCAACGCTGTGCGCCCCGACGATGTTCCCGAGGACGTCACGTTCCGGACGATCCGCTCCAATCCCCCGATCCGGGTGGGCAAGAACGAACTGCACGGCCTTCTCGAGCGGTGGATCCCGCGCCTGGACGAGCGCTCCGACGCGTGGCTCGTCGTGCAGCGCAACCTCGGATCCGATTCGCTGCAGCGCTGGCTGGCAGCGTCCTTCACGCCGGGCTTCAGCGTGCACAGAACGGCGACGGCGCGCGGATTCCGCGTGATCAAGGTACGCCGACACGGCTCTCCGCCGACGAGCGAGATCGACGTGATCTGATCGGCGGTCAGGCCAGCGCGACCTCGCCGGAGTAGACGAGGGTCGCAGGCCCGGACAGCAGCACGTGCAGCTCGCCCGCCACCGGGACCATCCGCACGCCCAGCACACCGCCCGGCACTTCGACCGACCAGCGGTCGGGGGCGGCGACGCCGGCCCAGTCGCGGACGGCCAGCGCAGACGCGGCCACGCCCGTGCCGCAGCTCAGCGTCTCCCCCACACCGCGCTCGAAGACCCGCATCCGGATCGAGCCCACGCCTTCGCGCACCAGGGGATCGCTCGGCACCACGAATTCGATGTTCGCGCCTTGCGCCGGCTCGGGGTGCAGCTGGGGACGGACGGTCAAGTCCAGTGCGTCGAGCTCGCCGTCGTGCGGCAGCGCGACGACGACATGCGGGTTGCCCACATCGATCCCGAGGCCGGGCCGCGGCACGTCGAGTCCTTTCGCGCGCACGAGCACCTCCGCGTCCTCGACGCGCCAGGCGCCCAGGTCCACCTCGAACCCCAGCTCGCTCCGGGTGACGGACTTGATGCCCGCGCGCGTCCCGATCCGCACCGGGGAGTGATCGATCGGGGCGAGCCCGGCATCGGCGAGGTAGCGGGCGAACACGCGGATGCCGTTCCCGCACATCTCGGCCGCAGACCCGTCCGCGTTGCGGTAGTCCATGAACCATTCGGCGCCCGCCGCGACCGCTGCTTCCGCGTGGTCGCGCGTGCCCCCAGAGGACGTCTCGGCCAGCGCAGCCGAGCGGACGACCCGCAGGATGCCGTCCGCGCCGATGCCGAACCGGCGATCGCAGAGCACGGCGACCTGGTCATCGCTCAGGTCGAGCGTGCTGTCCGCGTCGGGGATCACGACGAAATCGTTCCCGGTGCCGTGACCCTTGGTGAACGAGACGGTCTGCGGCATACGGCCAGTGTAGGGCGAGCGCGGTGCCGGCTCAGTCCGCGATGAGCCGCTTGCCGGTGGTCGTGGTCGAGAACCGCTCGTAGCCGAGGGTGTCGTAGAAGCCGAGCGCCTCGTCGTTGCCCGGGCGCACCATGAGCTGCACCTTGGGGCAGCCCATCTCCAGCAGAGCCTCCTCCGCCGCCTCCACGAGCGCGCGCCCGATGCCTTGCCCGCGGCGCTGCGGGTCGGACGCGAGGTAGTACAGCCACCCGCGATGACCGTCGTATCCGGCCATGACCGAGCCGATGATGTCGTGGCCGTCGACGGCCACCAAGAACAGCTCCGGCTGAACGGTCATCTTCCGCTGGATGTCCAGGTGGGGGTTGTTCCACGAGCGGGTGAGCCCGGTCGCCTGCCACAGTGCGATGACGGATTCGGTGTCTCGGAGGGTGAACGCTCGGATCGTTGTCATGACCCCAGTATGCGGGCCGCTTCCGTCCGCGCCAGGGGGGCGGCAGGTGCGGGGAGCCAGGTGACGTCCTCGTACCGGCGGAACCAGGAGACCTGCCGCCGGGCGTACCGCCGTGTCAAGGCCTGCGTCTGCGCGATCGCCTCGGTCTGCGTCAACGCGCCGCTCAGCTGTCCGAGTGCCTGGGCGTAGCCGATCGCCCGCCGGGCGGTGACCCCCTCTTCCAGACCGTCCGCGCGCAGCGCACGCACCTCATCGAGGAGTCCCGCCCGCCACATGCCCTCGACGCGCTCGTCGAGTCGGACGACGAGCTCGTCGCGGGGGACGGCGAGCCCGATGATCTCGGGAGACCGCCAGCGCTCGGGCGCGTCGGGCAGCGCCGCGCCGTGCGTGCGCTCCCCCTGCGCGAGGATCTCGAGGGCGCGAACGACTCGTCGGCCGTTGCGGGGGTCGACCCGCGCCGCGGTGTCGGGGTCGAGCAGACGCAGACGTTCGAACAGCACTCCCGGTCCGACGCGGTCGAGCTCCGCCTCGAGGTCGGAGCGCAGCGATTCATCGCGAGGCGGGAAACGGAAGTCGAACAGCACGCTCGAGACGTACAGTCCTGATCCGCCCACGAGGATCGCGTGCGAGCCGCGGTCCAGAATCCCCTCGACGGCGGCGCGCGCCGCTTCCTGGTACCACGCGACCGCCGCTTCCTGCGTCACGGCGAGCACATCGAGGAGGTGATGCGGGATGCCGCGCCGTTCGTGCGGTGCGAGTTTGGCCGTGCCGATGTCCATGCCTCGGTACAGCTGCATCGCGTCCGCGTTCACGATCTCGGCAGAGTGGCCACGCTCCGCGAGCGCGGCGGCGAGGTCGAGCGCGAAGTCGGACTTGCCGGTGCCGGTGGCGCCGACCACCGCGATGAGTCGCGCGGTCTGATCGGCCGGCGCCGGCGGGTCGATCACAGACCGCTCGCCTCGATGATCAGACGCCGACGCGCAGCGACGGCAGACCGAGCGGTACGGCGCCCGAGCGGGCACTCTGCGCGGGTGCCGGCACGGCGCAGGACTCGGCCTGCGTGCGGTCCCACGCGTCGCCCGCACGCGTGCGCCGGATCTGCAGCGGGGACCCGTCCGAATCCGCCAGCAGGTGGAAGGGCGCGGCATGGGTGACGGTCACCGAGACGACGTCGCCTGGGCGCGGCACCGCACTTCCTGCGGGCACCTCGAAATGGACGAGGCGGTTGTCTTCGGCGCGGCCGGTCAGTCGATGCGTCTCGGCATCCTTCTTGCCCTCGCCCATCGACACCAGCAGCTGGACCTGCCGCCCGACCTGGGCCTGGTTCTCCTCCAGGCTGATGCGCTCCTGCAGGGCGATCAGCCGCTCGTATCGCTCCTGAACGACCGCCTTCGGCACCTGATCGGGCATGGTCGCAGCCGGGGTGCCCTCACGGATCGAGTACTGGAACGTGAAGGCGCTGGAGAAGCGCGCGCGCTCGACGACCCTCATCGTGTCCTCGAAGTCCTCGTCGGTCTCGCCCGGGAAGCCGACGATGATGTCGGTCGTGATCGCGGCGTGCGGGATGCGATCGCGGACCCGGTCGAGGATCCCGAGGAACCGCTCGCTGCGGTAGGAACGACGCATGGCCTTGAGCACCCGGTCGCTGCCGGACTGCAGCGGCATGTGCAGCTGCGGCATGACCGCGGGCGTCTCCGCCATCGCGTCGATCACGTCGTCGGTGAAGGCGGCGGGATGGGGGCTCGTGAACCGGATCCGCTCGAGTCCCGGAATCTCTCCCGTCGCGCGCAGGAGCTTGCCGAACGCGTGGCGATCGCCGAACTCGACGCCGTACGAATTGACGTTCTGGCCGAGCAGGGTCACCTCGATCGCGCCGTCCTCTACGAGGAGGCGCACTTCGTTGAGGATGTCGCCCGGACGCCGATCCTTCTCCTTGCCCCGCAGGCTCGGGACGATGCAGAACGTGCAGGTGTTGTTGCAGCCGACCGAGATCGACACCCAGCCGCTGTACACGCTGTCGCGCTTGGTCGGCAGCGTGGAGGGGAACGTTTCGAGCGCCTCGAGGATCTCGAGCTCTGCCTCTCCGTTGTGGCGGGAGCGCTCGAGCAGACTCGGCAGCGAGCCCATGTTGTGCGTGCCGAACACGACATCGACCCACGGGGCCTTCTCGAGCACGGCCTGCTTGTCCATCTGCGCCATGCACCCGCCGACCGCGATCTGCATGCCGTCCTTGCGCCGCTTCACGGACGCGAGATGTCCGAGCGTGCCGTAGAGCTTCCCGGCGGCGTTGTCGCGGACGGCGCAGGTATTGATGATCACCACGTCGGCTTCGTCGCCCGGCTCTGCCGCGACGTATCCGGCGCTCTCGAGCGAGCCGGACAGCCGCTCGGAGTCGTGCACGTTCATCTGGCAGCCGAACGTGCGCACTTCGTAGGTGCGCGCGGACCCGTCGCGGGTGAGCGCGGCGGGTGAAGGCGCGATCGTCGTCGGCGCCGAAGACGGAATGGTCATGATGCCTGCCATTCTACGTGCGGGTCCGCGGGGAGTCCGCTCGGGGCCGGACCGTCAGCGGATGCGCCCGCGGATGCGCACGGCGGACAGGACGGTGCAGATCAGGGTGATCGCGACGAGGATGCCGATCACGAACCACGCCGGCACCGCCCAGTCTCCGACGCTGAGATCCATGCCGTAGAAGGCACGGAGCGTGTCCTCGGCACCGGGCGCGTCCGCGGTGATCGTCTGAAGCGTGTCTCCGGCGAAATCGCGCCGGAGGAGCATCCCGGCCTGCGCGAACGGCAGGGCGGCGACGACCGCGGCGACTTCGTCGGGGAAGGCGCCGATCGGGATGTAGGCCGCGGCGATGAATCCGAGGACGGTCCCCACAATCGTGGCGAGGCCGGAGAACGCACCGCTGGTCCGGACGAAGGAGACGATGAGCGCGGACAGGGATGTGAACGCGATGCAGCAGAGCACCACGACGCCGCTGATCCGCGCGATCTCGGGAACGCCGAGCCACACGCCGCGGAGGACACCGAGATACACGACACTGACCGCCAGCACGATGAGGGACAGGATCACAGCCACGATCACGGCCGCCAGCAGGTACCCCAGCACGAGCTGTCCACGCCGGATGGGGGCGACCAGGAAGTCGCGGAATCGGCCCGACTGATCGTCTTCGACGAGCACGGACAGCGCGCCGAGGCCGGTCGTGACAGTCGTGATGAGCACGATCCCCGCGAACATCCAGCTGTCCACGAACGCCTGCACCTCGGCGCTCGTCGCTCCGGGGAGGGAATCCGTCAGATCGGTCGTCTGGAGATTGCCGAGGAAGAGCGTGTACAGCCCGAAGAGGATCACCGCGCCCAGCAACGAGAAGAACACGTTCAGGCGGTCACGGAAGAAGATGCGGAGATTCCGCCGGATCACGGCGAGGACGACGTTCACGCGGCCCCCACCTCGGCGGCGGTGCGACCGGTGAGAGCGAGGAACACATCGTCCATGCGTCCGTGGCGGAACTCGAAGTCCTGCACGTGGTCGCCGTGGGCGGAGAGGATGCGTCGCGCGATGTTCGCGTCGGGCACGCCGATCACGACGGCCCCCGCGTCCAGCGCGGGATCGGCACCGGCCGCGTGAGCGAGCGCGAGGAGTCCGTCCTGATCATCGGTCGTGACCGTCAGGACGCTCCGGCTGTGGCGGGCGCGGAGGGCGGACGGAGTGTCGTCGGCGACGATGCGGCCGTCGTCGATCACGCAGACCCGTGCCGCCTCCTCGGTCTCTTCCAGGTAGTGGGTCGTGAGGAACACCGTGAGGTCGCCGTGGGTGCTCAAGGCGTGCAGGGTGCTCCACACCAGCGCGCGGCTCGAGGGATCCAGACCCGCGGTCGGTTCGTCAAGGAAGAGCACGGCGGGCTCGTGCAGGAGCGCGCGGGCGATGTCCACCCGTCGTCGCTGCCCACCGGAGAGCCTGCCGTACCGCCCGTCCAGGATCTCCTCGAGACCGATGAGCTCGGACAGCTGCGCGATCCGCGCCTCGAGAGGACCACGGGGAACGCGACTCAGTCGTCCTCGGAGCCGCAGATTCTCGCGCACGCTCAGCAACGGATCCAGGAGCGACTCCTGGAAGACCACCCCGATCGAGTCACGGACCTTCTCGCCGTCCCGGCGCACGTCGTGGCCGCAGACCCGCACGTCGCCCGCGTCGAAGGGCAGCAGGGTCGTCAGGCAGCCGATCGTCGTGGACTTTCCCGCACCGTTCGTCCCGACGAAGGCGAACACACCGCCGTCGTCGACCGAGAACGAGATGTCGTCGACGGCGACCTTGTCGCGATAGCGCTTGGTCAGGCCACGGACCTCGATCGCCATCCTGTCTCCCCTCGGTCGCCCCGGACTGAGACTAACGCGCGGCGATGCCCCTAGCGGAACCGTACGCCGCCGGTTCCACCCCTGCTCTCGGTGAGCGCCGTGCGCGCCGCGGTCGACGCGACGGAGCCGCCGTATCCTCGACGGGAAAGCTGACCGATGAGTCGGCGCAGCGCGGTGTCCATGTCGTAGCTGCGCAGACCGTGCGCCTTGGAGCGCGCGTATTCGAGTGCGCGCTCGGCGTCGTCGTCGGGCAGATCCGCGAGGGCCGCGTCCGCGATGTCGCGAGGAATCCCGCGGGCCGCGAGAGCCTGTGCGATGGCTCGACGCCCCTGACCCTTGCGGGTCGTGCCGGCATGGAGCAGCTGCTCCGCCAGGACCGCGTCATCGATCCAGCCCCGCCCGACGAAGCGCTCGATGGTGGCTTCGATGATCGACGTATCGACATCGCGCTGCGCGAGGAAGGCGCGCGCCTCACGCTCCGAGAGAGCGCTGCGCCGCAGTCGCTTGGTCAGGGCGTCCTCCGCCTCGATCGTCGCGGACTCGCCGCTCTCCGCTTCGCTTCCACCGGAGAGGCGGGGTGGCTCGGGTGCTCCTGTGCCGGTGTCACGCGCGAACGGCGCCGCGGACGACTCCAGCGGCACCGCCCACCGCACCGGTTCGTCAGTCGGGTACGCCGGCTCGTTCGACACCGCGGGACGATCGGCACCCGGGAGGTAGGTGATGGGGGCGAGGTGCTCGCCCCCATCACCGCCGGAAGAGGTCATCACGCGGGGCGACGCTTGGCCAGCTCATCGGCCTTGGCGACGGGCGCCTCCACCGCCTTGGGCTGACCGATTCCGAGCTTCACTTTGATCCGCGATTCGATGTCCGCGGCGATGTCCGGGTTCTTCAGAAGGAAGTTGCGGGCATTCTCCTTGCCCTGCCCGAGCTGCTCGCCCTCGTACGTGTACCAGGCGCCGGACTTCTTGACGATCTCGTGCTCGACGCCGAAGTCGATCAGGCTGCCCTCGCGCGAAATGCCGGTGCCGTACAGGATGTCGAACTCGGCCTGCTTGAACGGCGGCGCCATCTTGTTCTTCACGACCTTGACGCGGGTCCGGTTTCCCACCGCATCGGTGCCGTCCTTGAGCGTCTCGATGCGTCGGATGTCCAGTCGCACGGACGCGTAGAACTTCAGCGCCTTTCCACCGGCGGTCGTCTCAGGGCTTCCGAAGAACACGCCGATCTTCTCGCGGAGCTGGTTGATGAAGATCATCGTCGTGTTCGTCGTGTTCAGACCACCGGTGAGCTTGCGCAGCGCCTGCGACATGAGGCGGGCCTGCAGACCGACGTGGGAGTCGCCCATCTCGCCTTCGATCTCGGCCTTGGGGACGAGCGCGGCGACCGAGTCGATCACGATCAGGTCGATCGAGCCGGAGCGGATCAGCATGTCGGCGATCTCGAGCGCCTGCTCACCCGTATCGGGCTGCGAGACCAGGAGCTCATCGATGTCGACGCCGAGCTTCTGCGCGTATTCCGGGTCGAGCGCGTGCTCGGCGTCGATGAACGCGGCGATGCCGCCCTGCTTCTGCACGTTCGCGATCGCGTGCAGGGTCAGCGTCGTCTTACCCGACGACTCGGGGCCGTAGATCTCGACGATGCGACCGCGCGGCAGCCCGCCGACACCCAGCGCGACATCGAGCGCGATGGAGCCCGTGGGGATCACCTCGACCGGAGCGCGCTCGTCACTGCCGAGACGCATGACCGAGCCCTTTCCGAACTGGCGGTCGATCTGTGCAAGAGCGGACTCGAGGGCCTTCTCGCGGTTTTCGGGTGAGGGCATGGCGTGCTCCTTATGCTCGCGTTCCGTCGCCTGTAGGCTGTCGCGCTCCTCGCCGAGGCTCGGCGGGGATGCTGCGACAAGGCAAGTGGTGTCGTTCGACGCTGCTCACACTACGAAGGGGCTCCGACATCGGTCGGCGCTGACGTTCGAATTGTGGACAGCGGCCGTACGGCATCCGCTGTGCAGAAGCCTACGGAGACATAGAACGGATCTTCGACGACACGCCGTCGAAGATCCGTGCGCACTCGGACGCGAATCCGTGTCAGGAAGAGCGCAGCTCGCGCCGTCCGACACCATGGCGGCGCTCGAGTGGAACATCGGCCTCCACGCACAGCGCCAGCCAGACCTCGCGGGGCGGGATGCCGGCCTCCAGCGCTTCCGCCGCCGTCCGCTCACCGAACCGGGGAAGCACGAGATCCGATATCAGCGCCGCCCCGCTTCCGCCGAACTCATCGGCGACGGCGCGGTCGAATTCACTGCGACGCATGAAGAGCGCGCGTGATCAGCGCAGCGAGAGCTCGGCGTCGACCGACGCGACGAGGTCGTCGGGCACGACGTCGGGGAAGGTCTGGATTCCCTCGAGCACGGAGATGCGGTCTCCGACCTCGCGCATGATCGTGGAGATCGGCACGTCGAGCGCTTCGGCAACCGAGGCGAGGATCTCGCTCGATGCCTCCTTCTGGCCCCGCTCCACCTCGCTGAGGTAGCCGAGTGCCACGCTCGCGCGGCTCGCGACCTGGCGGAGGGTCCGACCCTTCTGCTGGCGGAAGTCACGAAGGACTTCGCCGATTTCTTGGCGTACCAGGATCATGATGGGCCCCCTCCTCACTGCTGATTCCGCGCTATCCGGGTGGATAACAGTACAACACCCGATGTGGCCAATCTAATCCTGCGCGCTGGGCAAAGGGTGGGAATCGCCGAATGTAACCGACACGAAACACCGGATGTTCCCGACCGCGCGGATCCGGTCAGGACAGCAGCTCCAGAGCGACGCGCACCGCTGCCTCTGTCGCCTCGGCGCGGATCCGCTCGCGCGACCCGGACAGCGCAAGCTCCACCACGCGCGACGCGGACGGAGTCTCCACGGCCACGAACACGGTACCGACGGCGTGCCCGTCCTGCTCGGTCGGTCCCGCGACCCCCGTCGTGGCGATGCCCACATCCGTCGGCTGATCGCCGATCCGGGTCGCGAACCGGACTCCCGCCGCCATCTGCGCGGCGACCAGGGGGTCCACCGCGCCCTGCCGCGTCAGCAGAGCGGCATCCACGCCCAGGAGCGTGCTCTTCAACGGTGTGGCGTAAGCCACGATCCCGCCCCGGACCACCGCCGACGCCCCGGGGATGTCCACGAGCGAGGACACCACCATCCCGCCGGTCAGCGACTCGGCGACGGCGACGGTCCACCCGCGATCGACGAGCCGCGCGATCAGGTGACCCGCGGTGGGCTGATCCGCGGCATCCGTCATCGGGCGGCGCGTCCGCGACGCGCGCCGCGGATCTCGGTGAGCACGTAATCGATCCCGCTCGCGATCGTGAGCGCGACGGCGATCGCCATCGCGATGCCGTTGACCCAGAAGATCCACTCCCCCACGAGGGTCCACAGCGGGAGCAGTGCGAGCGACAGTGCGACGGCCTGTGCGACCGTCTTCAGCTTGCCCATCCAGGCGGCTGCGACGACGTGATCGCTCGCGACGACGAGGCGGTGGACCGTGATGCCGATCTCACGGACGAGGACCACGATCGTGATCCACCAGGGCAGCTCGCCGAGGATCGACAGACCGATGAACGCGAAGCCCGTGAGCACCTTGTCGGCGATCGGATCCAGGAGCTTGCCGAGATCGGTGACGATCTCATAGCGCCGGGCGATCCAGCCGTCGATGCCGTCGGTCGCGATCGCGACGATGAAGATCACCGCCGCCCACCAGCGCAGCGGGCCGTCTGCACCGCCGTCTGCCAGCAGCATCCAGAGGAAGACCGGCGCCATGAGGATGCGCACGATCGTGATCGTGTTGGGCAATTGACGGGGAACGGCCATGTCAGTCACGCCCCGTCAATCCCCAGGCGTCCTCGTCACCGTCGGACTCGACCACCGGGTACCCCTCGAACTGCGCCTCGACCGGATCCGACGGGCCCGACGCCGGCGGGTCGTCGCCGCGCAGACGTGCGAGCACGTCCGGCAGCTGCTCGACCGTCACGAGCACGTCACGGGCTTTGGACCCCTCGGAGGGTCCCACGATCTCGCGCGACTCGAGCAGGTCCATGAGCCGCCCGGCCTTGGCGAAGCCGACGCGCAGCTTGCGCTGCAGCATCGAGGTCGAGCCGAACTGGGTCGAGACGATGAGCTCGGTCGCCGCAAGCAGCAGTTCGAGGTCGTCGCCGATGTCGGCGTCGATCTCCTTCTTCTCCGCTGCGACCGCGACCTCGCGGTACTCGGGTCGCGCCTGCGCCGTGACGTGCTTGACGACTTTCTCGATCTCGTCCTCGCTGACCCACGCCCCCTGGACGCGCAGCGCCTTGGAGGCGCCCATCGGCAGGAACAGCGCGTCGCCCTGACCGATCAGCCGATCCGCGCCGGGCTGGTCGAGGATCACTCGGGAATCGGTCACGCTCGTCACGGCGAACGCGAGCCTGGAGGGGACGTTGGCCTTGATGAGTCCGGTGACGACGTCGACCGACGGTCGCTGCGTCGCCAGCACGAGGTGGATGCCGGACGCGCGCGCGAGCTGCGTGATGCGCACGATCGAATCCTCGACATCGCGCGGGGCGACCATCATGAGGTCTGCGAGCTCATCGACGACGACGAGGAGATACGGATAGGGCTTGAGCACGCGATCGCTGCCGGGAGGCACCTGCACCTCGCCCGCGACGACGGCTTTGTTGAAGTCGTCGATGTGGCGGAAGCCGAACGACGCGAGGTCGTCGTAGCGCATGTCCATCTCCTTCACGACCCACTGCAGCGCTTCGGCCGCCTTCTTCGGGTTCGTGATGATGGGCGTGATGAGGTGCGGGACGCCGGCGTAGGAGGTCAGCTCGACGCGCTTGGGGTCGATGAGCACCATGCGCACGTCGGAGGGCTTCGCCTGCATGAGCAGGCTCGTGATCATGGAGTTCACGAAGCTCGACTTGCCCGAGCCGGTGGAGCCGGCAACGAGGAGGTGCGGCATCTTGGCCAGGTTCGCCACGACATAGCCGCCGCCGACATCCTTGCCGACGCCGATCGTCATCGGATGCGTGGCCTGCTGCGCGGCTGCGGAACGGAGGACATCGCCGAGCGTGACGATCTCGCGGTCGGTGTTGGGGATCTCGACGCCGATCGCGCTCTTGCCGGGGATCGGCGCGAGGATGCGCACCTCGTTCGAAGCCACCGCGTACGCGATGTTGTTCTGCAGCGCCGTGATGCGCTCGACCTTCACGCCGTGGCCGACCTCGATCTCGTACTGCGTAACCGTCGGTCCTCGCGAGAATCCGGTCACCCGCGCGTCGACCTGGAACTGCTGCAAGACGCTCGTGATCGCCGCGACGACCGCGTCGTTGGCCGCGGAGCGCGCCTTCGGGGGCGTCCCGGCGGCGAGCGCGTTGACCGACGGCAGCCGATAGGGCGAGGACGGCGCCTGACGGGGGCCGGCCCCGCCGAGCCCGGAGAGCCCCGGCAGGGTGCCGTCGTCTTCCGTCGTGCCGTCACCGAGGATGCCGGTCTCGGACTTCTGCGCCGCCCTCGCACCGCCCTCGAGCACGACGGGGTCGATGACCTCGGTGAGCGCCTCCGCCGGCGGAGGCGGCGGGATCGTGATGGCGGCCTGATCGAATCCGCCCTGGACGGCACCGGGAGTGAGCAGCTCGGTCAGATCCTGCGACCCGAGTCCGCCGTCGACGTCCTTCTCGCGACCGGTCTTGTTGCGGCGCCACCACGGCAGAGAGGCTTCGGCGTCGGCATCCGCTTCGTCGTCCAACGGGTGATCGGACCGCTCCGCGCGTTCGGGACGCTCGGCGTCGAACATCCAGGCGTACAGGTCGCCGAGCCGCCGCCCGATGCGGTTGGGGGGCGTCTTGGTGAGGATCAGGATGCTGAGCGCGGTGATCACGGCGAGAACGATGCACGCGCCGACGTCGGTCAGCAGGAGCGCGAGCGGCTCCCCCAGCATCCACCCGAACACGCCGCCCGCCTCGCTGAGCGCCGGCAGGCCCTCGCGCGGCTGCGGCCGGCCGCCGCCGATATGGCAGAAACCCGCGATCGAGAGCACGAACAGCGTGAAGCCGATGCCGATGCGGCCGTTGTCGTGCACGGATGCCGGGTGCCGGAAGAGCCATCCCGCGAGGAGGAGCAGGAGGACGGGAAGCACGAACGCGACGCGACCGACCAGGGCGCCGGCGGTGAACGCACTGATGTTCGCGGCGACGTCGTTGCCGATGAAGAACCACTCGTTGACCGCGCCGGCGATCGCGAGCAGGACGATGAGGAAGGGCAGGCCGTCGCGGCGCTGGTCCTTCTCGAGCGTCTCCGGGCCGAACGCGCGGAACAGTCCGCCCGTGGCGTGCGCGAGGCCCATCCACGCCCGCACGATCACCGGGGGCTTCTCCGCCTCGCCGACGTAGCGCTTGGGGGCGGGCGCGGGCTTGCGGGCGCCCGAGGACCCGCGCGAAGACGCGCTCGCGGGCGCACGACCGTTCTTGGTCGGGCTTGTGCTCCTGGCCATCCCCCCACGGTACGGCGACGCACCGACAATTCAGGGCAGCGACGCGGCCCCCGGGGTCAGCGTAGACGCTTGACCATCGTGTCGCGTCCGATCCCGCTCTGCGTGACGGCGAACCCCTCGCTGCGGTACAGCGAGACGGCGAAATTGCCGCGTTCCACGCTGAGACTCAACCGCGCGCAGCCGTCCGCGCGCGCCTGCTGGGCGAGCGCCTGCAGGAGGGTGCGGCCCACACCGTGCGCCCGCCAGATGGGGCGGACACCGATGATGAGCTCGGGCACACCCGTGCCGACGTATCCGAAGCCCGGATCGCTGCGCGGCAGCAGCCGGTACCACGCCGCCCCGATCGGCTCCCCGGAGGCGTCCACGGCGACGAAGCCGGCGTCGCTCGGACGCTTCCAGCCCGAGACGTACCGGCTGTGCTCCGGCGCGCTCAGCACCTCGTGGCGCGGGCGTGCGGCGCCGGGCCGCCAGTTCGCCGCCTCGACGACCATGTCGGCGAGGAACGCACCGTCGGCCTGTACGGCCGGTCGCACGCGGAAGCTCGCCATCGCCCGATGCTACCGACCGTGTGTTACGCCTCGATGACGAGGGGCACGATCATCGGCCGGCGGCGCAGCTGCTGGTTGACCCAGCGCCCGATCACCCGGCGTACGACCTGAGACAGCGCGTGCGTGTCGCGCACCCCCGACTGGGCGGCCTCCGCGAGCGCCGCGGCGATCTTCGGCTTGACGCTGTCGAAGACCGTGTCGTCCTCGGCGAACCCTCGGGCGTGGATCTCAGGGCCCGTGATGATGCGTCCGGTGGCGGCATCCACCACGACGATCACCGAGATGAAGCCCTCCTCCCCCAGGATCCGCCGGTCCTTCAGGTCGGCCTCGGTGATCTCGCCCACGGTCGAGCCGTCGACGTACACGAAACCGAGGTCGAGCTGCCCGACGACGTCGGCGCGACCGTCCTTCAGGTCGATCACCGTCCCGTTCTCGCCGAGGATCGTGCGGTCCGCGGGGACGCCCGTGTCCTGCGCGAGGCGGGAATTGGCCATCAGGTGACGGTATTCGCCGTGGATCGGCAGGACGTTGCGCGGCTTGAGGATGTTGTAGCAGTACAGGAGTTCGCCGGCGGCGGCGTGGCCGGAGACGTGGACCTTCGCGTTGCCCTTGTGGACGACGTTCGCCCCGAGCTTGGTCAGGCCGTCGATGACGCGGTACACGGCGTTCTCGTTGCCGGGGATGAGGCTCGAGGCGAGGATCACGGTGTCCCCCGGGCCCGGGTCGATCTCGTGGTCGTTGTTGGCCATCCGGCTGAGGACCGCCATCGGTTCGCCCTGACTGCCGGTGGACATGTAGACGATCTTGTCGTCCGGCAGGTCACGCGCCTTCTTGTAGTCGATCAGCACGCCGTCGGGCACGTTGAGGTAGCCGAGCTCCTCCGCGATGCCCATGTTGCGCACCATGCTGCGACCGAGGAGGGCGACGCGACGGCCGTGGGCGGCGGCGGCGTCGAGCACCTGCTGGACGCGGTGGACGTGGCTGGAGAAGCTTGCGACGATGACCCGCCGCGGGGCCTTGCCGATCACCTGGTCCAGGACCGGGCCGATGCTGCGCTCGAGCGGGGTGAAGCCGGGCACGTCCGCGTTCGTGGAGTCGACCAGGAACAGGTCGACACCCTCTTCGCCCAGACGCGCGAACGCCCTGAGGTCGGTGAGCCGGTCGTCGAGCGGGAGCTGATCCATCTTGAAGTCACCGGTGGCCAGCACGAGGCCGGCGGGTGTGCGGATCGCGACGGCGAGCGCATCGGGGATCGAGTGGTTCACCGCGATGAACTCGAGGTCGAACGGGCCGATCGACTCGTGCTGACCCTCGGTGACGGTGAGGGTGTACGGCCGGATCCGGTGCTCCTTGAGCTTCGCCTCGATCAGGGCGAGCGTGAGTCCTGAGCCGATCAGCGGGATGTCCTGCTTGAGCTTGAGGAGGTACGGCACCGCACCGATGTGGTCTTCGTGACCGTGCGTGAGCACGACCCCGACCACATCGTCGAGGCGATTCTTGATCGGCTCGAAATCGGGCAGGATCAGGTCGACGCCGGGCTGGTGCTCCTCCGGGAACAGCACCCCGCAGTCCACGATCAGGAGCTTGCCGGCGTACTCGAACACCGTCATGTTGCGGCCGACCTCGCCGAGACCGCCGAGCGGGGTCACGCGCAGGGTCCCCGCCTCCAGGGCGGGCGGGTCGTACACGGTACTGGGCATCAGGGGCCTTCCTCGGGATGCCGCGGCATCCGCTTTCGCGCGCGCGAGCGCTCAGCGCTTCGCGCGTCGCATCATCTGGTCGTTCCGGAGACCTTCGGCAGCGCGCCGCCGGCGGCGGCGTTGCGGTCCGGGCGGAAGTTGGAGAAATCCGCGCCCGGGACATCGCGCACGAGCGCGAGCTCGTCTTCGATCTTCGCGGCTTCCCACTCCTCCGGGCCCACGAGGGGCAGCCGCACGCGCGGGCTGCCGATCCGGCCGAGGCCGTGCAGGATGTACTTCGCCGAGACGGTGCCGGGGACGTGGGTCATGACGGCACGCACGAGCGGTTCGAGCTGCTTGTGAGCGGCCGTCGCCGCCGCCAGGTCGCCGCGGTTGACGGCATCCACGATCGCCCGATAGGGCTGGGCGGCGATGTTCGCCGTCACGCCGATGAGGCCCGTCGCGCCGATCGACAGGTGCGGGAGGACGTTTGCGTCGTCGCCCGAGAAGTACATGAGGTCGGTCTGGTTGAGGACCCGGCTGACTTCGCTGAAATCGCCTTTCGCGTCCTTGATCGCGAGCACGTTCGGGTGCTTCGCGATGCGGAGGATCGTCTCGTACCGGATCGGGACCCCCGTGCGACCGGGGATGTCGTACAGGATCACGGGCAGATCGGTCGCATCCGCGACGAGCCGGAAGTGCGTCAGGACGCCGGCCTGGGTGGGCTTGTTGTAGTACGGCGTGACGATCATGATGCCGTCGGCGCCGACCTTCTCACTCGCCTTGTACAGCTCGATCGCGTGAGCGGTCTCGTTCGAGCCGCCGCCGGTGATGATCTTCGCCCTGCCCGCGGCCACGTCCTTGCCCAATTCGACGAGGCGGATCTTCTCGGCATCCGTCAGCGTGCTCGTCTCACCCGTGGTTCCCGTCACGACGATGCCGTCGGCGCCCGCGGTGATGACGTCGTCCATGTGCTTCTCGACGGCGGGCCAGTCGACCTCGCCGTCGGCCGTCATCGGGGTGACGAGCGCGACGAGCACCTGACCGAACGGATTGGCGGTGTGCGTCATGGTCTCAGGGTATCGGCTCGCGCGTACCCGCACCGGCGCGCGCTGTCGCCTCCCGGCGCGTTCGCGCCCTCACGGCACGTGGTGCCGCACGGGCCGCGCGTCGGCGCACATGCCGCGAGCGCCCCCACGACCGGCGCGGTGCCCCGGCTCAGCGCCCGCGCTCGCCCACCGAGGCCAGGAGGCCAGCCGGCAGCACACGGGTCAGCGCGACGATCGCCTTGTACCGCAGCGACGGCACCGACACCGCCTTGCCGCGGGCGATGTCGCGCAGTGACTGCGCGACCACGTCGTCGGCGTCGAGCCACATCCAGTCCGCCAGCCCCTCCTGCCCCGGCGGCAGCCCCATCCGCTCGTGGAAGTTCGTATGCGTGAAGCCCGGGCACACCGCGGTCGTGGTCACTCCGCGGGCCGCGTACCGCGTGTTCGCCCAGCGGCTGAAGCTGATGAGCCAGCCTTTGCACGCCCCGTACGTCGAACGCGGGATGAAACCGGCGACCGACGCGATGTTCACGATCCGCCCGCCGCCGCGCGCGAGCATCGGGCCGAGGGCGGCGTGCGTGAGCCGCATGGGCACCTCGACGTGCAGCCGCAAGTGGTGCACCTCGTCCTCGATGTCGTTGCGCGCGAAGCTCAGCGGAAGGCCGAACCCGGCGTTGTTCACGAGCATGTCGATCGGACGGGCGGCATCGCCCAGTCGTCGCTCGACCTTCTGGCGCTGGCGGTGATCCAGCAGATCTGCGGGAAGCACCTCGACCTCCACCCGGTGTCGCGAGACGAGCCGGTCGGCGAGCGCCGTGAGCGCGGATCGATCGCGGGCGACGAGGACGAGGTCCGTGCCGCGCGCGGCGAGCTGACGGGCGTACTCGGCGCCCAGGCCGGAGCTCGCGCCCGTGATCAGTGCGGTTCGTGCCATGCGCTCGAGCCTAGGCCGGTGCGCGCCGCTCGTAGCGGATGAACCGGTAGCCGATCCCGCTCGTGGACGTCTCGGCGGCGGCCGATTCGACGACGGCGAACCGCTCGGGGTCGATCTGCGGCGCGATGACGTCGCCGGGCTGCGGTGCGAAGCCGTCCGGATGCCGCAGCTCGGTCTTCTCGATCCGGTCGGCACTTCCGATCGCGAGGTCGAAGACCGCTCCCCCGCCGATCACCCAGATCCACTCCGGCGACGAGTCCGCGGCCAGCTCGAGCGCGTCGTCGAGGGATGCCGCGCGCTCGGCACCGGGCGCCGACCAGGCATCCTGACGGGTGACCACGATGTTGCGGCGCCCCGGGAGCGGCCGCCACCGCGGGTCGAGCGAGTCCCATGTGCCGCGGCCCATCACGACCGGCGACCCGGAGGTCAACGCCTTGAAGTGGGCGAGGTCCTCGGGAACGTGCCACGGCATCCCGCCGTCCCGACCGATGACCGAGCCCTCTGCCTCCGCCCAGATGAGCCCGATGCGGGTCGTCATACCGCGACGGCTCCGCGGATCGCCGGGTGATGCCGGTAGTCCTCGACGACGAAGTCCTCGTACCGGTAATCGAAGATCGACTCGGGCGTCCGGGTGATCGAAAGCGTCGGGGCCGGGTAGGGCTCGCGGCTCAGCTGCAGGCGGACCTGCTCGAGGTGGTTGTCGTAGATGTGGCAGTCGCCGCCTGTCCAGACGAAGTCGCCGACCTCGAGGCCCGTCTGCTGCGCGATCATGTGCGTGAGGAGCGCGTAGGAGGCGATGTTGAACGGGACGCCGAGGAACATGTCCGCGCTGCGCTGGTACAGCTGGCACGAGAGCCTGCCGTCCGCGACGTAGAACTGGAAGAGCGCATGGCAGGGGGCGAGCGCCATGTCGGGGATGTCGGCCGGATTCCAGGCCGAGACGATGAGCCGACGCGAATCGGGATTGCGCCGGATCTCCTCGATCACCCCGGCGATCTGGTCGATCGGCTCTCCGGAGGGGGTCGGCCACGAGCGCCACTGCACGCCGTAGACGGGACCGAGTTCGCCCGCGGCGTCCGCCCACTCGTCCCAGATCGTGACACCGTTCTCCTGCAGCCACCCCACATTGGACTCGCCACGCAGGAACCACAGCAGTTCGTACACGATCGACTTGAGGTGCACCCGCTTCGTCGTGATCAGCGGGAAGCCCTGGGACAGGTCGAAGCGGATCTGGCGTCCGAAGACGCTCCGGGTCCCGGTGCCGGTCCGATCCGTCTTCACGGTGCCGTGCTCCAGCACGTCGCGCAGCAGGTCTTCGTAGGGGGTGGGGATCGTCTCGGACATCGTCTCGATGCTAGCCCCGCCCCCGACCCGCCGCTCGGCGACGCTCGTCGTGTCCCCGCGCTTTGTTACGACGGGTCCGTCACAGTGGCGGCATCCGGCACCCATTCAGGCGCAAGCAGTTACCCTGGGATGCTGTGACTCTCGTCGACGCACTCATCGGTCTCGCCCTCCTGCTGGCGGCCACAGTCGCGTTCGGCGTCTTCCTCCGCTGGCGCCAGAGCCGGCCGCGCCGGCACATCCCGCACGAGGTCGTCGAGCCCGCCCGCCTCGGTGCGGACCGGCTGGGCGAAGCGGCCACTCTCCTGCAGTTCAGCACCGAGATGTGCTCGCGGTGCCCGGGCGTGCATCGCACCCTCGCGGCCGTCGCGGACGGGCGCGACGGCGTCGTGCACCTCGACATCGACCTCACCCACCGGCCGGACATCGCGAAGCACTTCCACGTCCTGCAGACGCCGACGACGCTGGTCCTGGACGGTGCCGGCGTCGTGCGCACCCGTTTCGGCGGCGTGCCCAACCGCGACGTGCTCGAGCTCGAGCTCAACCGCCTGACCGGAGAGGACGCCCATGTCTGATCGAACGGATGCCGCCCGCCGGGCGCGTGGAATCGACCCGCGGGGCCCGCGCTTCGCCGCCGGCATCACCGCACTCCTGCTGCTCGTGGACGTGTTCCTCGGCCTCACGACGCCGATCGGCGCCACGGTGGCCGCCCGCGCCGCCGAACCGGCTTTCGTGCTGCTCGTGATCATCTGGGCGCTGTTCCTGTGGGGGGTCCTGTCTCCGCGGACCGCACCCTGGGGCGCGCTCTACCGCGCGGTCATCCAGCCGCGGCTGTCGCCGCCGACCGAGCTCGAGGACCCGCGGCCGCCGCGGTTCGCGCAGGGTGTCGGCCTGTTCGTCGTCTCGATCGGCCTCGTCCTCCACCTCGCCGGCGTCGCGTGGGCGCTGCCCATCGCCGCCGCGGCGGCGTTCGTGGCGGCGTTCCTCAACGCCGCCTTCGGGCTGTGCCTCGGATGTCAGCTGTACCTGGTCCTGCAGCGCGCCGGACTCATCGGACGCGCGCGCGATCTTCCCGCCTGATCCGGTCGCGCACCCCCTGCGCCGCGGTTAGGCTCGACCGCGAGGCGCCGCGTGCGCATGTCGATCAGGAGGACCGGATGAGCGTCACGAGCGAAGCAACCACCGTCTGGAAGGGCGGTCTGGCCGACGGATCGGGCGAGGTCGCCTTCCGATCCTCCGGAATCGGGCCGTTCGAAGTGAACTGGAAGGCCCGCAGCGAAGGCTCGACGTCGGTGACGACCCCCGAGGAGCTCATCGCGGCCGCTCACGCGTCGTGCTTCAGCATGGCGTTCTCGCACGCCCTGGCCGAGAACGGCACCCCGCCGGAGTCCATCGACACGACGGCATCGGTCACTTTCGCCCCGGGAACCGGCATCACCGGCAGCCACCTGAATGTCAACGCCGTCGTCCCCGGCCTGTCGCGCGACGACTTCGACCGCATCGCCGCGGACGCGAAGGCCAACTGCCCGGTCTCGAAGGCGCTCGCCGGCATCGAGATCACGCTCGAGGCCACGCTTGCCTGACCACCCCCGCCGCGTCGTCGTCGCCGGCGCCTCCGGCCTGATCGGCTCGGCGCTCGTGGACAGCCTCCGCGCGGACGGGATCACCGTCACCACCCTCGTGCGACGTCCGGCCACGTCCCCGGATGAGATCACGTGGCTGACCGACGGCGACGCGCTGGACCCGGACGTGCTGGCGGGAGCGGATGCCGTCGTCGGGCTGAACGGTGCGTCGATCGGGCGCTTCCCGTGGACGCGCTCGTACAAGGACACCCTGCTGTGGTCGCGGATCACCCCCACGCGTGCGATCGCCCGGGCGGTCCGCGAGCTGGGCGCGGACGCTCCGGCGTTCGTCTCGGCGTCCGCCGTCGGGTACTACGGATCCGCGCCGGGGGCGATCCTGGACGAGAACTCCCCCCGCGGCAGCACGTTCCTCGCGGAGCTGTGCGGCGAGTGGGAGAGCGCGGCCCGCGGTGCGGGCGACAGGGCGCGGGTGGCGCTGCTGCGGACCGCCCCCCTCGTGCACGCGCGAGGCGTGTTGAAGCCGCTCATCCTGCTGACGCGCTTCGGCCTCAGCGGCCCGATCGCCGGCGGGCGGCAGAAGTGGCCGTGGATCTCCCTCGAGGACGAAGTGCGCGGCATCCGTCACGTGATCGACGCCGGACTCACCGGTCCCGTGAACCTCACCGGACCGACGACCGCGACGGCGAACGACCTCGGTTTCGCCCTCGCGCGACGGATGAACCGTCCGTTCGTCGTCCCCGCACCGGGCTTCGCCCTGAAGCTCGTGCTCGGCGCGGACGCGACGGAGGGGCTTCTGACCACTGACGCCGCCGTGCTGCCGAACGTCCTCACCGAATCCGGCTTCCGGTTCGCTCACGCGACCGTCGAGGAGGCGGTGGATGCCGCGGTGCCGCCCGCGGGAAGCTAGCCCTTCCGCTCCCCCGCTTCGAGCCTGATCGCGCGGCGCACGGCCTCCCGCGCCCGCCGGCGGTCCCGAGCGGCGTCGTACGCGAGCGCGAGCCGGTACCACGCCCGCCAGTCCTCGGGACTCTGCTCGACGTCGGCGCGGTAGCGCGGGAAGGCGGCATCGGCGTCCTCGCGCACGATGCGGCCGCTGGGGGTGACCGTGACCTGCTCGTCCGGCATCCCCCCCTCGGACTCGAGGCGGCGGGCCAGCTGCTCGGCGCGGAACCCGAACCACAGTTCCCGCCCCAGCGCCCAGACGGCGATCGCCGGGAGCACCACGAGCGCCACGCCCATCGCGATCCCCACCGCGTCACCGCTCTGCAGCAGCAGCCACGCGCGCTGAGCGACGAGGGCGATGTAGAGCGCGAGCAGCACCGCCATGACGGCGACGCCGATGCGTGCGCTCATACGCCGGTCGCGCGGGCCACCTGACCCGGGACGCCGCCTTCACCGAAAGGGCGCTCTCGGCTGGGGCGCGGCACGCGGATGCCGATGTCGAGGAAGCTGTCCAGCCCGACGGTCACCCCTCGGGCGTCGCGGGCGGCGGCGAGGGCGATACGGATGCCGGGAGCGTAGGCGAGCGCCGGGTCGACGGTGTCGTGGGTCAGCGTCAGGGACTCCCCTGCGCCCGAGAGGACGACGTCCTGCCGAGCGATCACCCCGGGGCGACGGAGCGAGTGGATCGGAACGCTCGCGACCTGCTGCCCGCGCGCGCGCTGGTCCACGTGCGGGGATTCCACCGGCCCGACCTCCGCGCGCGAGGCGGCGATGAGCTCGGCCGTGCGCACAGCGGTGCCGCTCGGGGAATCGACCTTGGTCTCGCGATGCGCCTCGACGATCTCGATCGACGGGAAAAACGGTGCGGCCGCCGCGGCGAGGGCGGAGCCGAGGACGGAGCCGAGCGAGAAGTTCGGGATGAACACCGCTCCGGTCCCGGCCGCCTCGACCAGAGGGCGGACCAGGGCGATGCGTTCCGCCGACCAGCCGGAAGTGCCGACGAGGACATTGACACCCCGCTCGACCGCGGCGCGGACCACGTCGATCGAGACCGCGGGAGTGGACGCGTCGACGACGAGATCGGCGCCGGCGAGCTCGGCGAGGTCCGATCGGGAGGACAGCACCGCGACGACCTCGAAGTCCTCGTCCGCCTCGATCACGTCGCGGATGATGCCACCGAGCTTGCCGGTGCCGCCGACCAGGGCCACGCGCGTCGTCATCCCTCCATCGTAGGCGCGACGAAGCGGCCGGCCCGCGCGCGGGGCCGCGACTACGCTCGGGGGATGCCCACGTTCACCGCGACCCCCGTCGACGACCCCGCCGCCCGCGACCTGCTGGCGGAGTACTTCGCGATGCGGGTGTCGACGTTCCCCGGACACACCTACACGACCGTCTTCCCGGATCGTCCGGTGTTCGAGCCGCCGGCCGGGGTGTTCGTCGTCGTCACGGACGACGCGACCGAGGACACCGAGGCCCACCCCGTCGGCTGCGGCGGCATCCGACGCGTGGACGAGGGCCCGCTCGGCGTGCGGTACGAGGTGAAGCACCTCTACCTGCGCCCGGAGACGCGTGGTCGCGGGTGGGGGCGACTCCTCATGGAGGACCTCGAGCAGCGCGCGATCTCCCTCGGCGCGCGCGAGCTGGTCCTGGACACCCACCACACCCTCGAGGCCGCCGGGCGCCTGTACGAGACGGCCGGCTTCACCGCGATCGATCCGTACAACGACAACCCGAACGCCACGCGGTGGTACGGCAAGCCCCTCGCCGGCGGCTAGACCGGGTACACCTCGGGGAGACCGGTGCGCAGCTCGACCGGAAGGTGCGCGAGGTCGTTGTGCGAGAGCAGCGTCCACGGGCGCCCCTGCTTCTGGGCGATGACGCTCAGCCCGCAGTGCGCCTGGTTCAACGTCATCCAGCGCCAGTCCGGAGCCTGCAGCACCTCACGCACGAACCAGCCGATCACGAAGTTGTGGGTGATCAGCAGCTCGTGGACCTCGCCGCTGCGGCGGGCGAGGTACTCGCTGGACGCATCGGCCATCTGTGCGCGCCCGGCTTCGATCTCGGCTTCGGTGACGGCGCCGAAGAACGGCTCGAACACGCTCGGCGTCTCCTCGGTCATCCCGGTGGGCACGCAGTCGAACAGCAGCGCGGACGGCTTCGGCGACAGCGACGGCATCCGCTCGGCGACCGCCCGCGCGGTCTGGCTGGCCCGCTCGAGCGGCGAGTGCCACACGGCGTCGAAGGGGACGCCGGACAGGCGATCCGCGAGCAGGGCGGCCTGGCGACGACCGCGCGGCGACAGGGGTCCGTCGACGAGTCCGTGCTCGGCGTCCTGGTGTTCGCCGTGCCGCACGAGATAGATGTAGTGCGTCACACTGCTCACTTCGTCGGGGGATTCGCGTGCCCGTGGGCACTCTTCCAGCCTATGTCACGCCTCGGACGCGGACCCGGTCACACGGAGGCGCGGGCGATCTCGGCAAGGTGGCTGCGGCTCAGCCGCACGCCGACGCCCTGCACGAGTTCCTCCACCTGCGCGGCGGCATACGCGTTGACGATCGGCGCCGTCACGAGACGCTGCGCGAGCAGCCACGCCACCGCGACCGCCGCATCGGGCACTCCGAGATCGGTGCCGACGGAGTCGAGCGCACGCAGGGTCCGGCTGCCGCGACGGTTGATGTTCGCGGCGATCTGCGCGCCGCGAACGGACAGGCCGCCGCGCAGGCGCGTGCGGTGACGACCCGCGAGGAAGCCGTGCTCGAGCGCATGCGACGGCGTGACCGCCATCCCCTGCGCACCCGCGACCAGACGCAGGTCCGCGTCGAACTCGTGGCGACGCAGGACGTTGAACGGCACGTCGAGGACCGTGATGCGCGGGTAGCCGGCTGAGACGTAGATGCGCGCCTCGACGAGCTGGGCGGCCGTGAACCCGGCGGCGCCCAGAGCGCGGGCTTTGCCGGAGTCGACCAGCCACTCGGCGGTCGCGAGCGTCTCCTCGAGCTCGGTCGCCGTGCCGGTAGCGGCATCGAGATACAGCACGTCGATGCGATCGGTCCGCAGCCGGGTGAGGGACGCCTCCACGGCACGGACGAGGTTCACGGGTCCGAGACCCGGGTTGTCGGGGTGACCGCCGACCTTGACCGCGAGGGTGATGTCCTCGCGGAGTCCCCGTGAGTGCAGCCACTGCCCGATGATGTGCTCGCTGCGCCCTGCCGAGAAGCTGTCCGCCGTGTGGAGCATGTTGCCACCGCGCTCGAGGAAGGCGTCGATGATCTCGTGACTGGTCTCCAGGTCGACGTTCCACCCGAACTCCGCACCGCCGAGGATCAGCGGGAAGACGTCGGCGTCGGTCTCGCCGAGCTTCACACGGACGGACTGCCCGACGGGCGGGCCCTGGACCGGGATCGGCGCAGACGGATGCACGCCGCCCGGCGCGGGCAGCAGGGGCGGGCTCTCCGAGGAGACCGCGGAGCCGATTCCGGTTCCTGTCATGGTCCCACCCCCTCACGAACACCCGGACGGAGCCTTCGTGACTGCGAAGTTCTGCACGCCCCCCGACGCTTAGTTCCGAGGGTAGGCCGTTCATCTGCGGCACCCGGGCATTCCGGCATCCGGTCGGTAAATATTGGATAACGCTTGCGTCACGAGCCGCTATGATGCAGCCCGCTGTCCACCATTCGGGGGACAGGAACGGCGATGCCCGCCCCTGCGGACAGGGACGGGCATCGCACGGACAGGATCAGCCTTCGGCGGGAGCCTCCGGGCCGGCGCTCGCCGCGGCGCGCCCCTCCTGGTCGGCGGCCTCTTCGAGGACCGGCTCGAGCGAGAGCTTGCCGCGGTCGTCGATCTTCGTGATCTTCACGAGGATCTTCTGACCCACGCCCAGCACGTCCTCGACGTTCTCGACACGCTTGCCACCGGCGAGCTTGCGGACCTCGCTGATGTGCAGCAGTCCGTCCTTGCCGGGCAGCAGCGAGACGAACGCGCCGAACGCGGCGATCTTGACGACGGTTCCGAGGAACTGCTCGCCGACCTCCGGGTTCGTCGGGTTCGCGATCGCGTTGACCTGGGCACGGGCGGCTTCGGCCGAGGGGCCGTCGGTCGCGCCGATGTAGACGGTGCCGTCCTCCTCGATGGAGATCTGCGCGCCGGTCTCGTCCTGGATCGCGTTGATCGTCTTGCCCTTGGGGCCGATGAGCTCACCGATCTTGTCGACGGGGATCTGCACGCTGATCACGCGCGGAGCCGTCGGCGCCATCTCGTCCGGGGCGTCGATCGCGGCGTTCAGCACACCGAGGATCGTCAGGCGAGCCTCGTGCGCCTGCTGCAGCGCGGCGGTCAGCACCGACGACGGGATGCCGTCGAGCTTCGTGTCGAGCTGGATCGCGGTGACGAACTCGCTCGTCCCGGCGACCTTGAAGTCCATGTCGCCGAGCGCGTCCTCGGCGCCGAGGATGTCGGTCAGCGCCGCGTAGCGGGTCTGACCGTCGACCTGGTCGGAGACGAGCCCCATCGCGATACCGGCGACGGGCGCGCGCAGCGGCACACCCGCGTTCAGCAGTGACAGGGTCGAGGCGCACACCGAGCCCATGGACGTCGAGCCGTTGGAACCGAGGGCCTCGGAGACCTGACGGATCGCGTACGGGAACTCCTCGCGGCTGGGCAGCACCGGCACGAGCGCGCGCTCGGCCAGGAAGCCGTGCCCGATCTCGCGACGCTTCGGGCTGCCCACGCGGCCGGTCTCACCGGTCGAATACGGCGGGAAGTTGTAGTGGTGCATGTAGCGCTTGTGCGTGACGGGCGACAGCGAGTCGATCTGCTGCTCCATCTTGAGCATGTTCAGCGTCGTGACACCCAGGATCTGGGTCTCACCGCGCTGGAAGATCGCCGAACCGTGCACGCGCGGGATGACCTGGACCTCGGCATCCAGCGGACGGATGTCGGCGAGGCCGCGTCCATCGATGCGCACGCCCTCGGTGAGGATGCGACCGCGAACGATCAGCTTCGTCACCGACTTGTAGGCGGCCGAGAACTCCAGCGTCGCGACGGCGGGAAGCTCCCCCGCCTCGACGGCGGCGAGCAGCTGCGCCTTGACGTCGTCCTTGATCGCGTCATCCGCGTTCTGACGCTCCTGCTTGTCGGCGATCTGGTACACCGGCACCAGACGGTCGTAGGCGCGGCCGGCGACGAAGTCGTAGACCTCCTGGCTGTACGCCGGGAACACCGGGTACGGCTGGATCTCCTTCGCCGCGGTGTTCGCCACGACGTTCTGCGCCGCGACGAGCTCCTTGATGAAGGGCTTGGCGGCCTCGAGGCCCTCGGCGACGACCTGCTCGTTCGGCTTGACGGCGCCGCCCTTGATCAGGTTCCACGAACCCTCGGTGGCCTCGGCCTCGACCATCATGATCGCGACGTCGTCGTTCCCGTCCGCGTCCGTGATGACGCGACCGGCGACGATGAGGTCGAACACGGCCTCCTCGAGCTGGGTGACGGTCGGGAACGCGATCCACTGGTCCGCGTGCTCGCCGTGACCGGGGATGAGCGCGAGGCGGACACCGGCGATCGGGCCCGAGAACGGCAGACCCGAGATCTGGGTCGACAGCGAGGCCGCGTTGATCGCGAGGGCGTCGTAGAACTCCCCGGGAGCGATCGAGAGCACGGTGACGACGATCTGCACCTCGTTGCGGAGGCCGTCGACGAACGACGGACGCAGCGGGCGGTCGATCAGGCGGCAGACCAGGATCGCCTCGGTGGAGGGGCGACCCTCGCGACGGAAGAACGAACCGGGGATCTTGCCGGCCGCGTACGAACGCTCTTCGACGTCCACCGTGAGGGGGAAGAAGTCGAAGCCCTCGCGGGGGTGCTTGCCGGCGCTCGTGGCCGACAGGAGCATCGTCTCCTCGTCGAGGTACGCGGCGACAGCGCCCTGCGCCTGCTGGGCGAGGCGTCCGGTTTCGAACCGGACGGTGCGGGTGCCGAAGCGGCCGTTGTCGAGAACGGCTTCAGCGGCGGTGATTTCAGGACCTTCCAAAAGGTCACTCCTTCTTTGTTTTAGCTCGCGCGCGCGATTCGCGCGCGAGCGTGTGCGAAGGAGCAGGAACAGGCAGATCTCGGCGCGCGGCATCTACCGCGGATCGCGCCAGCACTGGTCACCAGTAGAAACCCACCCGGCGTGCACACGACGGGGAGACCACCACAGGGGACCAGCTAGCTGCCGGCCTGCTCCGTGAGCTCATGTTGAATTGAGCGGATGCCGCAAGGGCAACCTCACCGATCCTACCAGGGCGTCCCCCACCGGCTTCCATCGGTGGCGCCCGCCACACCGCCCGCTTAGGGTGAAGGCATGAGCACCGAGGACAAGCCCGCCGGCGCGGCATCCGATGAGATGAAGCGCAAGTTCAAGGAAGCACTCGAGAAGAAGAACGCCCAGCACCGCGAGGGCGAGTCCCACCTCGACGGCGACTCGGCCGTCCACGGCACCCACGGCGCCGTGACCAAGCGCGAGTTCCGTCGCAAGAGCGGCTGATCTTCTCCGGCTTCCCCGATCGCACGGACGAAGGGCCCTCCCGTTCGGGAGGGCCCTTCGTCCGTGTCAGCTCAGCGACTCAGCGCCGACTCGCGCTCGCGGGCCCGCTGCTCCTTGGCCTCCGCTTCAGCGACCGCCGCCTCTTCGAGTCCCTGGACTCCGACCGCGTCCGGCGCCTGCGACATGCCGTCGTGGTCGTCACCCGAGAGCGTCGTCTCGTCGAACGGCCGCTCGCCGCGCAGAACGCTCCGCACCCGGTGCTTGTCGATCTCCTTCGTCCAGGTTCCGATCAGAACCGTGGCGACCGCGTTGCCGGTGAAGTTCGTCAGCGCACGCCCCTCGGACATGAAGCGGTCGATGCCGACGATCACACCGACGCCGTCCACGAGGTCGGGGCGGTAGGCCTGCAGGCCGCCGGCGAGCGTGGCCAGGCCCGCACCGGTGACTCCCGCGGCGCCCTTCGAGGCGATCACCATGAACAGCAGCAGACCGATCTGCTCGGGGATCGACATCGGCATCCCCATCCCCGTCGCGATGAACATCGTCGCCATCGTGAGGTAGATCGCGGTGCCGTCGAGGTTGAACGAGTAGCCCGTGGGGACGGTGATGCCCACGACGGGCTTGGCGACACCGAGGTGCTCCATCTTCGCGATCAGTCGCGGAAGGGCCGACTCGGAGGAGGAGGTGCCGACGATCAGGAGGTACTCGCGGGCCAGGTACTTCATGAGGCTGAAGATGTTCACGCGCGCCACCGAGTACAGCAGTGTCCCGAGGATGCCGAAGACGAACACCGCGCACGTGATGTAGAACGCGATCATGAGCACACCGAGGCTGACGATGGCGGCGAAGCCGGTCTTGCCCACGACCGCGGCGATCGCACCGAACGCGCCGAGGGGAGCGAGCCACAGGATCATCCCGAGGATCCGGAAGACGAGCGCCTGCAGGTTCTTCACGGCCGTCATGATCGGCTCGCCCTTGGGTCCCATCTTCTGCAGCGCGAAGCCGACGAGGAGGGCGATGAACAGCACCTGGAGCACACTCTCGCCCGTGAAGGCGGAGAAGAAGGTCGTGGGGATGATCCCGAGCAGGAACTCCTGCGTCGTCTTGGGCTCGAGCGTGGACGTGTCATACGTCGAGCTCGACATGTCCAGACCCTCACCCGGGTGGATGAGGTTGCCGACGAACAGGCCGATCGCGAGCGCGAACGTCGTCATGATCATGAAGTACAGCAGCGCGAGCCCGCCGATCTTGCCGACGGTCGCGGCCTTCGCGATCGAGCCGATCCCGACGACGATCGTGCAGAAGATGATCGGGGCGATCATCATCTTGATGAGCGCGACGAAGCCCTTGCCGATCGGCTCGAGTGCGATGCCGACCTCCGGCCAGATGAGACCGATCGTGGCGCCGAGGACCACGGCGATGATCACCGAGATGTACAGCCAGGTATGCCGGTCCCACGACGTCTTCCCTCGGCGCCAGTTGTAGCCGGGCAGCTTGAACGATTGCGTTCTGGGGATCTGAAGAGCCATCTTCGCCTCCGAGGGAGTAGAAACTTCGTTGTCTATCGGCTGCCGGTCCGGCATCCGTCCTGCGAGTACTCTGAGCGACGGATGCCGCCACCCGGCAGTTGTGGTCGTATTGGTCGCGGCACGATCACCCGAGGAGGGGCATGGCCGGCAAAGCGGGAGCGAGCGCGGCGTCGCGGGTGTTCCTGGCCTTCCTGGGCGCGGTCGTGGTGATCACAGGTCTTCTGGTCGCGCTGCTGGCCCTCCAGGCACAGACGACGCAGCGCGCGCAGGCCGAAGCTGTGACCCTCGCCGTCGCCCGCACGATCGCCGAGATGCCCGAGGTCGCCGCGGCGGTGACCGGCGGCACGGATGCGGCGGCGACGGCGGAGCTGCAGCCGGTCGCCGAGGAGATCATGGCGCGGACGCCGATCGATTTCGTCACGATCATGACCACCGACGGGATCCGCCTCACCCATCGCGATCCCGACGAGATCGGCAAGCCCTATCTCGGCACGATCGAGCCGGCGCTGCAGGGACGGGAGCTCACCGAGGAGGCAACCGGGACGCTCGGCCCCTCCGTGCGCTCGGTCGTGCCGGTGATGCAGGACGGCGGGGTCGTCGCGCTCGTCTCGGCCGGCATCACGCTGGGCAGCCTCGGCAGCGGAGTGCTGCGCCAGGTTCCGTTCGTGGTCGCCGTGGCCGCCGCGCTCGCCGCCATCGGGCTGGCGGCGGCGTGGTTCGCGGGGCGCCTCACGCGCCGCATCGCCGGCGACCTGCCGGCCAGCGCCGTGCGCGACGCGGTGTCCTCGTACGAATCCGTGCGCACCCTCGGCGAGGCGCTGCGGGCGCAGACGCACGAGCACGGGAATCGCATGCACACCGCCGTGGCGCTGCTCGAACTCGGGCGCACGGAGGAGGCGATCGGCATCCTCACCGAGACCTCACGGCAGTCGCAGGAGCTCGTGGACCAAGTAGCCGCCCGCCGGGACGGCGACCCGACCGTGGGCGCTCTGCTGCTGGGCAAGGCGCCGCAGGCGCGGGAGCGGGGCGTGGAGTGGTCGGCCGACATCGACCCGGCGGCTCCGCGCAGCACGCTCAGCCCGGTCGACGCCGTCTCGGTCGTCGGCAACCTGATCGACAACGCCCTGGACGCCGCGGCGACGGGACCCGAGCCGCGCTGGGTCCGGGTGGCCTTCTCCCCCGCGCCGGGCGGCGCACTGTCGATCGCGGTGTCGGACTCGGGTGGAGGCGTGCCGCCCGAGCTCGGCGAGCGCATCTTCGAGCACGGGTTCAGCACGAAGCCCGCGGGACCCCAGGGCAGGGGTGTGGGGCTCGCGCTCGTGCGCTCGATCGTCGAGGAGGCGGGCGGCGCGGTCGACGTCTCCGCCGACCCGACGACCTTCACCGTGATCCTTCCGGGGAGGAACGCATGATCACCGTGCTCCTGGTGGACGACGACGCGCTGACCCTCGAACTGCACCGGACCTACCTGAGCCGTCTGGAGGGCTTCACGGTGGTCGCGGAGTGCACGGGAGCCCGCGCCGCGGTCACCGCGATCCTGGAGCGTCCGCCCGCGGAGGGGATCGATCTGGTCCTGCTGGACATGACGATGCCCGATGGCACGGGTCTGGACGTGCTCCGGCATGTCCGAGCCCGCGCTGCCGATGTGGACGTCATCGCCGTCACCGGCGTCCGCGACGCCGACGTGGTCCGCCAGATGGTCGGGCTCGGCGTGGCGCAGTACCTCGTCAAGCCGTTTCCGTTCGCCGTGTTCCGCGAACGCCTCGAGCAATACCGGGCGTACCGCGAGCGCTCACGCGAGGCATCCGGGCCCGCAACCCAGTCCGAGATCGATGCGATGCTCGGTGCGCTGCGCCCCGCGCCCGTCTCCTCCGTGCCGAAGGGGCTGTCGACCGAGTCTCTCGAGCGCGTCAGCGCTCACGTGCGCAGCCACGGTCCGGTCTCGGCGTCCGAGGCGGCGGCGGCGCTCGGCATGTCCCGCGTGTCGGCGCGGCGCTATCTCGAGCACCTCGCCGACAGCGGCCGTGTGTCGCGCGCGCCGCGCTACGGCGCGCCGGGCCGGCCCGAGACCGAATATCGCTGGCAGGCCTGAGGGCTCAGTCTGCGCGCACCGACTGCGGGCGCAGATGTCCGGGCCCGTCGATCCGAACGTAGGTCTGGTGCTTGGACGAGCGTCCGTCGCCTGCACGGCGACCGCAGACGCGGCGCCACACCCATGGGAGCGCGTCGTGCAGCAGCCACGCGGCACCGGTCGCGTCCGGGTCGTCATCGGCATGCAGGGAGGTCTCCAGAACCTCGAGTTCACGCGAATCCGGAACACCCAGCAGACCCGCGGCGCAGTAGGCCATGTGCCGATGCCCTGCCGAACGCAGATGGACGCGGTCCGACGCCCACATCGCCGGCTCGGTCAGGAGCGGGTGCGCGTCCAGGTCCAGGAGCAGCGCACCGGTCTGCTCCGCCACGAGGCGCAGGTGCGACGCGTACGCGGCGAAGCGAGCGGCGAACAGCTTCGCCGCACGTCGGCGGGGCAGCACCGGGGTGACCAGCAGCACATCAGCCCCGGCCGCGCGCAATGCTCGCACAGCGCTGCCGACGGCTTCGGCGAGCGCCTTCGCGTCCGGTCGCCTGCCGACGAGGTCGTTCGCCCCGATGAAGATCGAAACCAGATCCGGGCGAAGCGCCAGCGCCCTGGGCACTTGGTCCGTCACGAGGTCCGACACGCGCGTGCTCCGCACGGCCAGATTCGCGTAGCGGAACGGATGCCGCCCGGCGCTGCCGGCGTGCGCGAGCAGCTGCGCGAGCCGATCCGCCCACCCGCGGCACTGACCGGCGGGCATGCGCGATGTGTCGCCCAGTCCCTCGGTGAGCGAATCGCCCAGCGCGACGTAGCGGCTCCACCGCGGAAGCTCCTGTCTCGGGTGGGGCGGAGCGGGCATCCGCCTCTCGCCCCGAACGATCAGCGCGTCGTCGAGCGGACGCAGCGCCCGCGCATCGTCGTAGTGCGCGATCAGCTGATCACCCAGCGATGACCAGGTGCGTTCCCGCACGCTCTCCCGGGCGGCAGCCGCGAACGCCGCGCGTTTGGCGGCGTCGCCGGTCAGATCCGCGACCCGTTCCCGGAGATCGCCGAGATCGCCCGGCCGATAGAGCCAGCCGTCGACACTGCTGCGCACGAGGTCGACCGGGCCCCCCGCGCCGGTGGCGACCACCGGGACACCGCTCGCGCGTGCCTCCTGGAGCGTCTGTCCGAACGTCTCGCTCTGGCCGGGATGGACGAACACGTCGAAACTCGCGAGCGCTTCGGCCAGCGCGATGCCCTCGAGGTGGCCCGTGAACACGGCATCCGGGAGAACCTGCTCCAGGTGCGGGCGCGACGGCCCGTCCCCGACGATCACGAGTCGCACCCCTGCCAGGCCTGCGAGCGCTCGGAGATCCTCGACCTGCTTCTCGGGGGCCAGTCGCCCCACATAGCCGACGATCGTCCGGCCCGGCGCGACACGCTCGCGCCATGCCGCGCTGCGCCGTCCGGGATGGAAGAGCTCGGCATCCACGCCGCGTCCCCAGCGGCGGATGCGGTCCACGCCCAGCCCTTCCAGTCGAGCGACGGCGGCGGTGCCCGGTGCAAGGGTGAGCGTCGCCCGACGGTGCAGCCGCGCGGTGTGCGCGGAGGCGAACGCGGCTCCGCCGGCGACACCGTACCGCTGCGCATAGGCGATCACGTCGGTCTGGTAGACCGCGACGGACGGCAGTCGCAGCGCGTCGGCGGCCCGGACGCCGTGCCAACCGAGGACGAACGGCGACGCCAGGTGCACGACGTCCGGCGCGAAGTCGCGGAGGATGTCGATCAGGCGAGCGGCGCCGGCCACGACGACCCGCACCTGCGGGTAGGACGGGAGCGGGACCGAGCGCAGCAGCGTCGCCCCGACTGAGCGCGAATCCGTCGGTCCGCCCGCATCCGGCGCGATCACGAGAGTCTCATGGCCCCGGCGCCGGAGATGGGCGAGGACGTGCAGAACGGATCCGGTCACACCGTTCATGTGGGGGAGGAACGACTCGGCGATCAGCGCGACTCTCACTCCTCCAGCGTGAAGGCCGGGAGGCGCCCGCACCTGCGCGATCGCGGCTGATCCCGCAGAGTTCACGTGATCGTCCCGCGCGCGTCGTCGTCGCGTCACCACTGGTCGGCGTGCGTTCAGGGCACCGCCACATGCTGGCCCCACCCCATGGACGATGCACTGACCGCCCTCGCCGGGAGCGCTGCCGCGCTTCCGGGGCTCTTCGTCGTCGTGCTCGCCGATGCGTTCCTGGTGATCATCCCCGGAGAGGTCGCCGTGACGGCGATCGCGGCCCTTTCGGCCTCCACCGGGCAACCGTGGCTGATCGCGGTGATCGGCGTCGCCGCCGCGGCCGCGCTGAGCGGCGACCTCGCCTGCTACGCGATCGGCCGCCGCGCCGGGCTCGAGCGCTGGCGATGGATGCGGCATCCGCGAGCGGTCCGCGCCTTCTCCTGGGCAGGGAGGCGACTCGCGCAGCGATCGGGAGCAGTGCTGTTCACGGCTCGGTTCATCCCGTTCGCCCGTCTGGCGGTGAATCTGACGGCCGGCGCCGTGCGGATGCCGATGAGCCGCTATCTGCCGCTCGCGGCGGGCGCCGCCGCCTTGTGGGCGCTCTACCAGGCGGTCATCGGCACGGCGATCGCGCGTGTGCTGCCCGGTCCCCCAGCGGTGGCCGTCATCGTCGCTGTCGCCTCCGCACTCGTGCTGGGCGCCGGAGTCGACCTGCTCGTCTCGCGCACCGAGCGACTGGGGCGGTGGCAGGCTGGACGAATGGATGCCGCCACGCTCGCCTCCGTCGGATACGACTCCGCGTTCCTCGGCGTGCCGGTGAGCCTCCCGCGGGCAGCGGCCGGTCGTCCCTTGACGCGGCTGGACTACCCGCGCTTCACCGTGCTCCTGGACCCGGACCGCAGGCTCGCCGCGGCGACCGCCGTCAACATCGACGGCGCGACGCTGCAGGATCTCCCCCGCACGGGCGAGTGGAAACTGGACCCGCGCGTGCCGGCGGCAGAGCAGACGGGGCCGGCGGTGTACGCCGACAACGACTTCGACCGCGGTCATCTGGTGCGCCGCCGGGATCCCGGGTGGGGAACCGTCGCCGAGGCCCGTGCGGCGACCGAGGCGACGTTCGTCTACACGAACGCCGCCCCTCAGGCATCCGCGTTCAACCAGTCGAAGGATCTGTGGGTCGGGCTGGAGGACCACGTGCTGGAGTTCGCCGATGCGACCGATCAGCGGGTGTCGGTCCTGACCGGGCCGGTGCTCGAGGAGGACGATCCGCCGTATCGCGGCATCCGGATCCCGCGTCGGTTCTGGAAGATCGCCGCGTGGACCGAGACCGATCGCGGGGGCAGCCCCACGCTCGCTGCGGCCGGATTCGTCCTGGATCAGACCGCGTTGATCGATCTCACCGCGGACGCCCTCACCCGGCTGGGGGCGTTCCGAACGTTCCAGGTGCCGGTCCTCGACATCGCGACCCTCACCGCGCTCGACGTCGGACCGCTGGCCGCCGCGGACGTGATGCGCATCGGCCCTGCCAGACAGAGCGCATGGATCGAGCTGAGCCGGCCCTCCGACATCCGCCTCTAGGCGCTCCGGATGGGGTAGGGCTTGTCGGCGCTGCGATTCTGGAACTCGAGGATCGCGGGGTTGCGCACCTCGCCGTCGCTGACTTCGATCGCCCGCGTGATCGTCTCATCGGCCGACCAGGCCGCCGGTCCTCCCATGACGATCGGCAAGAAGCTCAGGAGCGCTTCGCTGATCTCCCAGCTCGCGGAGTTCCACAGGTATGAGGGGCTGTGGTCGACCGCGTAGTAGTTGATGGTCCGGCCCACCGTGAACATCGGATCGGCGAAGCTCGTGGGCCGCGCCCACTCGAAGCCCATCCCCTCGTCGCACGAGACGTCCACGATCAGGCTGCCCGGGCGGAACGCCGCGAGGTCCGCGGTCTTCAGATACAGCAGCGGGCGGTTCGGATCCTGCAGCGTGCAGTTCACGACGATGTCGCTCTCGGCGAGGAACGGGGCCAGCGGCACGCGCCCGTCGTCGGTGATGACCTCGCTCAGGTACGGGCCGTCGTCGTGGTCGAACTGGATCATCTGCGCCGCGTGGATCGGAGCGGCGACGGACGCCGTTCGGCGGTTGGTGAGGACGCGCACGTCGTGCACGCCATGTGCGCGCAGAGCCGTCACGGCTCCCCGCGCGGTCGCACCGAAGCCGATGACGACCGCGGTCAGCCGGCGCCCGTAGTCTCCGGTCGAGCCGCACAGCTGGAGCGCGTGCAGCACGGAGCAGTATCCGGCGATCTCGTTGTTGAGGTGGAACACGTGCAGGCCGAACGTGCCGTCGCTGCCCCAGTGGTTCATCGCCTCGAACGCGATCGCGGTCAGCCGCTTGTCGAGCGCGAGCTGGGTCATCACCTCGTCCTGGACGAGATGCGGCCACCCCCACAGCACGTGGCCGTCTCGCATCTCCTCCAGGTCCTCGTGCTGCGGCTTGGGGAGCAGCAGGACGTCGGACGCCGCGAACAGTGCGGTGCGATCCAGGATGCCGCCGACCAGAGGACGCAGCTCGTCATCGGTCACGCCGAAACGGTGGCCGTACCCGGTCTCCAGCAGCACGCTCGGTCGCAGATCATCGGGAATGCGGTCGAGGTGGCCGGGGTGGAGCGGGACCCGTCGCTCGTCGGGTTTGCGCGAGACGCCGACGACCCCCAGAACCAGCGGTGCAGAAGCGGTCATGATCGTCTTCTTCCCTCAGCGGGGGCCGAACCGACTCCGTGCTCCCGACGGTACCAGCAGGGTGCCTGTCCCGCCGTGGTTCCGCACGCGGACGAGCCGAGGGCGGGGACGACGTGCGTCGTCCCCGCCCCGAGCGCGGTCACTCCCCCGCGAGGCCGCCCAGCAGGTGACCGAACGAGCGGCCCTCACCGAGATAGTTCGCCGGGTCGAACGGATCGGCCTCGGTCGTGGGCGTCCGGCGCGCGATGGCCTCGGCGAGCTCGCGCGCGCCGCGGTCGACGCGCTCACCGAGCGGGGCGACCTGGTCGCCGGAGGCGCCCCAATCGCTGGAGGCCGCGAACACTCCGGTGGACACGGGCTCGGCGTGCAGGTACGTGAACAGAGGGCGGATCGCGTAGTCGATCGCGAGCGAGTGCCGCGCCGTCCCCGCGTTGGCGCCGATCAGCACCGGCTTGCCGGTCAGGGCGTTCGGGTCGAGCACGTCGATGAAGGACTTGAACAGCCCCGAGTAGCTCGTCGAGAAGATCGGGGTCACCGCGATCACGGCATCCGCCGACACGACGGTGTTGATCATGCTCTCCAGCGCCGCCGGGGCGAAGCCGGTGAGCAGGTTGTTCGTGATGTCGTGCGCGTAATCACGCAGCTCGAACACGTCGACCTCCGCCTCGATGCCGTCGCCGATCTCACTCAGCGCCCGCAGGGTCGCGTTCGCCAGGCGATCGGCGAGCAATCGCGTCGACGAAGGATTGGACAGCCCCGCCGAGATGACGGCGATGCGTCGCGTGGTCATCTCAGGCACCCTTCCGCATCGCGGCGGCACCGAAGGACGAGCCCGCGGCAGAGACGGTCTCACGGTACGGCGAGCCACCGGTGAGGTTGTCGCCGCGGTTCGCGTTCGGGACCTTCTCCACCGGCCCCCGCTCGCCGTACTTCGCCGCGACGAGGGCGGCGTGGGTGGGCGCGTCGGGAACCTCGGCCGGACGGTTCTTCGCGAGCTCCTTGCGCAGGACCGGCACGACCTCCCCGCCCAGGATGTCGAGCTGCTCGAGCACGGTCTTGACCGGAAGCCCGGCGTGGTCCATCAGGAAGAGCTGGCGCTGGTAGTCGCCGAAGATGTCGCGCATCCCGGCGTACCGGTCGATCACCTGCTGCGGCGAGCCCACCGTGAGCGGCGTCATCTCGGTGAAGTCCTCCATCGAGGGACCGTGGCCGTAGACGGGCGCGTTGTCGAAGTAGGGACGGAACTCGCGGACGGCGTCCTGGCTGTTGGACCGCATGAACACCTGTCCACCCAGGCCCACGATCGCCTGCTCGGGCGTGCCGTGGCCGTAGTGCGCGAAGCGCTGGCGGTACAGCGTGATGAGCCGCTGGTAGTGCTCCGACGGCCAGAAGATGTTGTTCGCGAAGAAGCCGTCGCCGTAATAGGCGGCCTGCTCCGCGATCTCAGGCGTGCGGATCGAGCCGTGCCACACGAACGGGGGCACGTCATCGAGCGGCCGCGGGGTGGAGGTGAATCCCTGCAGCGGCGTGCGGAACTTGCCCTCCCAGTCCACGACGTCCTCGCGCCACAGCTTGTGCAGCAGCGCGTAGTTCTCGACCGCGAGCGGGAGCCCCTGACGAATGTCCTGTCCGAACCATGGGTACACCGGACCGGTGTTGCCGCGTCCCAGGATCAGATCGTTGCGACCGCCGGACACGTGCTGGAGCATCGCGTAGTCCTCGGCGATCTTCACCGGGTCGTTCGTGGTGATCAGCGTCGTCGAGGTCGAGAGGATCAGTCGCTCGGTCTGGGCCGCGATGTAGGCGAGGGTCGTCGTGGGCGAGGACGACCAGAACGGGGGGTTGTGGTGCTCACCCAGGGCGAAGACGTCGAGTCCGACCTCCTCCGCGTGCTTGGCGACCGTGATCGTGTTGCGGATCTTCTCCGCCTCACTCGGCGTCCGGCCGGTCGTCGGGTCTTCCGTGATGTCGCTCACGGTGAAGATGCCGAACTGCATCTGGGGTGTGGTGTCGTTCACGATCGCTCTCCGGTTCAGGATGCCGGTGGCATCCGTTTCTATTCAGATGAATGTATTCGGTAGAACACCGTCACGTCGAATCTATTCCCGGGATAGTGTGGCGAGCGCCGTCATGACTGATTCCACGAACGCCCCCGCCCCGCAGAGCGCGGCATCCGCCCCGCCGGCCGCGACCGGCAAGATCGGCGTACCCCGCCCCAAGCGCCGCGTGCCGTTCTGGGACAACGCGCGCTTCGCGTGCATCGTGCTCGTCGTCCTGGGCCACGCCTCGCAGCGCCTGATCTACGACTCCGACACGGCCCTCGGTCTGTATCTGCTGATCTACGCCTTCCACATGCCGGCGTTCGCGATCATCTCGGGCTACTTCTCGAAGTCGGACGCGCCGGGATCGCGTCAAATGGCCCGGGTGATCACCGACATCCTCGTGCCCTACGTGATCTTCGAGGCCCTCTGGACGCTCACGAAGTGGCTCGTCGAGGGCCAGGCGAACCCGAACCTGACGCAGCCGTCATGGACGCTGTGGTTCCTGCTCGCGCTCGGGATCTTCCGGCTGATCCTGCCGTACCTGGCTCTGCTGCGCTGGCCGCTGCTGTGGACCGTGCTGATCTCGATCGGCGCCGGCTACCTGCCGAACATCGACTCCACGCTGTCGCTGTCGCGCACGCTCGGACTGTTGCCGTTCTTCGCACTGGGGTGGTGGCTGCGCGACCGCGAGATCGTCGAGCGCCTGCGCCTCCTGCGCGATCGGCCGTGGTGGGTGTTCGCCGCCGCAGCGGCGGTGCTCGGCGGCGCCGGCGTGATCGCGTGGCTGTTCGCAGACGTGTGGCGCGAGATCGATCTGCGGCAGTGGCTGTTCTACGACCAGAACTACTCCTCGATCGGCGGGACCGAGTGGTGGGCCGGCGGCGTCCGACTGGCGCTCATGGCGATCGCCCTCGTGCTGTCGGCGGCGTTCTTCGCCCTGCTGCCGCGCCGCACGCACTGGTGGACGCACTTCGGCCAGTACACGATGTACGTCTACCTGCTGCACTCGTTCGTGCTGTATCCGTTCCGGGAATCCGGCGTCCTGCGCGATCTCGACCCCACCTGGTTCTGGCTCCCCGTCGTGATCATCGCCTCGGTGCTCATCGCCCTGGGGCTCGCCACCAAGCCTGTGCGGACGGTCTTCCGCCCGCTCGTCGAGCCGCGGCCGGGCTGGCTGTTCGCCGACGCGACGCTCGCGCGGCGCGAGGGCCGTCGCTCGGACCCGACCGGATCACGGCGCCCGCGCGAAGTGCCGCGCGCGCCGCGGCGCCCGGCCGATCCGCGGCAGAACGGCTGAGTCAGCCGAACAGACCCGCGCCGACGTACGAACCGGGCGCGGCCCCGGGAGGGACCGCCCACAGCCCCGAGCCGACGTGGCGCACGTACTCGTTCATCGCGTCGGTCGACAGGGCGCGCTGGATCGTGACGAACTGCTCGGGCGAGCGCTGGTACGACAGGAAGAACAACCCGGCATCCAGTCGGCCGAGATCGTTGTTGCCGTCCACGAAGTTGTAGCCACGACGCAGCAGGCGCACGCCGCCGTTCATGTCGGGATGCGCGAGGCGGACGTGACTGCGCGCCGGGATCACCGGCGCGCCGGCGGCGTCGACGGCCTGCAGATCGGGCTCGGTGAACTCGTCGCCGCCGGAGAGCGGAGCACCCGCACCCTTGTCACGCCCGACGATCGCGTCCTGCTCGGACAGGCGCACGCGATCCCACGTCTCGATCAGCATCGCGATCTTGCGGGCGACGAGGTACGAGCCGCCCGCCATCCACGCGGGCGAATCGGATGCCGCCACCCACACGTGCTCGGCGAGCGCCTCGCGATCGTCGGCCAGGATGTTCGCCGTGCCGTCCTTGTATCCGAAGAGGTTGCGCGGCGTCTGCTGTGCTGAGGTCGTGCGGGACGTCCGCCCGAAGCCCATCTGCGACCAGCGGATCTTCGCCCGGCCGAAAGCGATGCGGCTCAGATTGCGGATCGCGTGCACCGCGACCTGCGGATCGTCGGCGCACGCCTGGATGCACAGGTCGCCGCCGGAGGACTCGGGGTCCAGGTCGTCGCCGAGGAAGGCCGGCAGCTTCGTGAGGGACGCCGGTCGCTGCGCCCCGATGCCGTACCGGTCGACACCGTCGCTGTCGAACAGGGTCGGCCCGAAGCCGAACGTGATCGTGAGTCCGTTCGCGCCGAGGCCCAGGGCTTCGCCCGTGTCGTCCGGCGGCGCCTCGGGCGATCCGCCCACGGCGCCGGTGGCACTCACCTCGAGGCCGCGGGTCATGCGCGACGCGGCATACGACCAGTCCTGCAGAAGGGAGATGAGGTCGGCGCGATCGGTGCGCGCCATCATGTCGAACGCCGCGAAATGCATGTGGTCCTGCACCGGCGTGGTGATCCCCGCCTGATGTGCGCCGAAGAAGTCGTCGTCGGACCCGGCGTCCTCGGCGGCCTCCGCGCGCGCGATCGCCATCCCTCCGGCGATCCCGGCACTCGCGCCGACCGCGAGCCCGGCGGCGCCGGCGCCCACCAGCCCCAGGAGACCCCGCCGGCTCAGACCCTCGTCCTCCTCCGACACGTCAGTCCAGGACGGTGACGGTGAGCTGGGACAGCGGCTCGGCGAGCGCGTTGATCAGATCGGTGAACTCGCGCTTGTCGGCATCCGTCAGCGCGGAATAGCCGACGAATCCGCTCGCGAGCGAACCGTGGGCGGCGAGCGACGCCTCCAGTGCCGCATAGCCCGCGTCGATCTCGGCGACCAGTGCGGCACCGTCCTCGCCCTTGCCCGCCGCGAACTCCTCCACGAGCGAGAAGGCCATCTTCGACCCCTCCACGTTCGCCGCGAAATCCCAGAGGTCGGTCCCCGACCACCAGTCCTCCTCGCCGGAGATCTTGCCGGTCGCGACCTCGTCCAGCAGCGCGATCGCGCCGTTGCTGAGGCCCGCGACGCCCTGCGCGTCCAGCACCTCCTCGAACTGACCGGAGTGCACGTAGTCGTAGAGCTCGGCCACGTCCGCGATGAGCTGGTCACCGTATGCGGCGCGCTCCTGCGTCGTCGACGGCGCCCAGCCCTGCCACGCCGGGGTCTCGCCGTCGGCGTTGAGGGCATCCTGCGCCGGCACCCAGAGGTCCTTCTCGATGCGGTGGAACCCGGTCCACTCGAGGCCCTCGGCGACGGCATCCACTTCTCGGTAGTCGATGCGCGGGTCGAGGTCGCCCAGCGCCTCGGCGATGGGTTCGATGCGCTCGTAGTACGCCCGCACCTGCGGGTAGGCGGCACGGGCGGTCTCGTCGTCGCCGCGCTCGTACGCGGTGACGAACGCGTCGACCTGCGGCACGAGCTGGGAGACCTGGTCCTTCACGAAGGCGGCGTAGAGGTCGACGGCCTGCTGCTTCTGCTCGGCATCCGGCCCGTCGATCTGCACTTTCTCGCCCGACACCGTGAACGCCGCCCGACCGACGCCGTCGCCCACCATGCCGGGCTTGCACACCGTGACGTATTCCCCGGGCTGCGCGACGACGGTCAGGGTGCGCGAAGCGCCGGGGGCGATGTTCTCCGCCTCGCCGACGATGCGCAGCCCGTCGGAGGCGAGCAGGTAGAACTCGGTGACATCGGAGCCCGAGTTCGTCACCTCGAACGCGACGGTTCCGCTCGTCGCGGTCGCGGCCGAGACCTCGCAGGCGGTGTCCGAGGCGGACACGGCGAACGTGTCGGATGCCGCGGCCGGGGTCTTGGCGACGCATCCGGCGAGCACGCCGATCGTCAGCCCCGCGACGCCGACGACGCCGAGGATGCGGGAGGGGGTCATGCGGCTCCAAGCGGTAGGGAGGAGGTCGGAACGGATGCCGGCGTCGCGGCTTCGGGAGTCTGGTCGGCCTGCACCGGGGTGCGGCGGGGTCGAGCGCCGCGGACGAAGAACGTCCCGACGATCGCGACGTACAGCACCCAGGCGATCACCTGCAGCCAGGTCATCTGCGGCATGAAGCCGACGGCGGCCTGCAGGACCGCGGCGAGGGGCGATCCCGGGGCGATCTGCGCGGTGACGTCGAAAGCCCAGCCGAACGGGAAGCCGGCGAGGCCGACCGCGACGACGCCCGTCGCGGGGTCGGTCGGAGCGAGCGCCCCGAAGGGCCCGGGAAGCACGCCGCCCTCCTGGAGGTCATGCACCGCGTAGGCCAGGACGCCTGCGGCGACGATGATCAGGAAGGCGCCGGTCCACAGGAAGAAACGCCGCAGGTCGAGCCGGAGCATGCCGCGGGCGAGCAGCCAGCCGAGGACGACAGCGGTGAGGAGGCCGAGCAGGGCACCCAGGAGCGCGGCCGGGGCGTCTCCGAAAGACTGCACCATCGACCACAGCAGGAGCGTCGTCTCGATGCCTTCCCGGGCGACCGACACGAAACCGATCGCGACGAGGGCCCAGACGCTCCCGATCATGAGCGCGCGGTCGATGCCGCCTTCCAGAGTCGCCTTGAGCGTGCGGGCGGTCTTCTGCATCCAGAAGATCATCCACGTCACCATCGCCACGGCGACCAGGGAAAGGGTGCCGCCGATGATCTCCTGCGCCTCGAACGTCAGGGAGTAGGCGCCGAACGTGAGCACCGCCCCGATCGCGAGCGCGAGTGCCACAGCCAGACCGACGCCGCCCCACATGCGGGGCAGGATGTCGCGGCGGCCGATCCGGGTGACGTAGGCCACGAGGATGCCGATCACGAGGGCGGCCTCCAGGCCTTCGCGGAGGCCGATCAGGAATGTCGCGAGCACGTCGTTCTCGAATCGATGGGAGGGTTCGTGTGAGGTTAGGCAACCCTCACTTGCACCACGGTACTCGCCACCGCGGCGCCGGTCAAAGCGGCGGCGAAGGTAACGCGGAGCAACATTCCGCCCTCCGCGCGGGGAGCGTGCTTATCGTCGGTCCATGGCTGATGCGACGCTCCCGGTCCTGGATCTCTCCCGATTGGATGCCGGCCCCGAGGCCGCCGCCGGGTTCCGCGCGGACCTGCGCGCGGCGACGCACGACGTCGGCTTCTTCTACCTCACCGGCACCGGCGTTCCGCCTGAGCTCGAGGCGCGCCTGCACCGCGCCGCCCGCGACTTCTTCGCGCTCCCCGAGGCGGACAAGCTCGCGATCGAGAACGTCAACAGCCCGCACTTCCGCGGGTACACACGCATCGGCGGGGAACGCACGCAGGGCCGCGTGGACTGGCGCGAGCAGATCGACATCGGTCCCGAGCGCGCGGCCCTGGACCCCGAGACCTCGCCGGACTACGCGCGCCTGATCGGGCCGAACCTGTGGCCGCAAGCTCAGCCGGAGCTGCGCGAGGTCGTCTCCGAGTGGCATGATCACCTCTCGGGCGTCGCCCGCAAGCTGCTGCGCGCCTGGGCCCTCGCGCTCGGGGCCGAAGAGTCGTACTTCGACGAGCACTTCGGCGAACCGTCGACGCTGATCAAGATCGTCCGCTACCCCGGGAAGGACGACCCCACTCCGCAGCAGGGCGTCGGCGCCCATAAGGACTCCGGGGTCCTCACGCTGCTGTGGGTCGAGCCCGGCAAGGGCGGCCTGCAGGTCCAGCGCGACGGCGAGTGGGTGGACGCGCCCGCCGTACCGGGCGCGTTCGTGGTCAACATCGGAGAACTGCTCGAGTACGCGACCCAGGGATACCTGATCGCGACGAACCACCGGGTGATCTCCCCCACCTACCCCGAGGACCGCATCTCGGTGCCGTTCTTCTTCAACCCGGCACTGGATGCGCGCTTGCCGATCATCGAGCTGCCGGCCGAGCTCGCCGCCGAAGCGCGCGGCGTCACCCAGGACCCGGCGAACCCCATTCACGCCCTGTACGGCGAGAACGCGCTCAAGTCGCGCCTGCGCGCGCACCCCGACGTGGCGGCGATCCACCACGCGGACCTCGTGGCTCGAGCCGGCGCCTGAGGCGCATCCCGCTCGGCGCGAACTCGCGGCACGCGGAACGGCTCCCGGCCCGCGTCGCGACACGGGCCGGGAGCTCGAGCACGGGCCGCGACGAGGCGCGACCGGCCGGCGTCAGCCGATCAGCTTGGCCTTCGCCGCCGCGAACTCCTCGTCGCTGAGGATGCCGGCATCCTTCAGCGATGCGAGCTTCTGCAGCTCGGCGACGAGGTCGGTGCCGCCGGCCCGCGCCGCGGCGGGCGCGGGCGCGGCCTGGGCTGCGTACTGCGCCGCCGCCGCCTGAGCGGCCGCGTCGATCTGCGCCTGCTGCTGCGCGGCCTCGTACTGCTGCTGCTCGTACTGGCCCTGGGCCTTCTGCTGCTGGTGACGTGCGACGCTGCCGCTCACGGCGGTCGCGGTGCCGGCGACCACGGCGGTGCGCGCGGCCATCCCGATCAGACCGGGGCGTCCCATTCGACGTAGGGGCATTTCCTTCTCCTTCTCTCTGGCCGCTCACGGCGGCGGTCGGTGGTTTTGGGGTGGTCAGCGCGGCGTGACGGGCGGCGGCGCCCATCCGCCTTCGAGGACGACGGATCGCGGTGAGTACAGCCGCATGAAGATGCGCACCGGGCCGTCCGGCGTGGGGAGCCAGTTCGCCTGGGCCGCTCCCCCGGGGTCGGTCGGTCCGTAGAAGATGTCCAGCGAACCGTCCTCGTTGTACGTCAGGGGGTCACGGTCGCCGAGCGCGAAACGGTCCAGCGGATTCGGGAACGGGAATCCGCTGGCGTCGTAGACGGTCGTGGACCAGAACGCCCGGACGGGCGGCAGCTGATCCTTCGCGAAGTGCTGCACGTAGTCCTTGCCGCCGACGATCGCCTGTCCCTCGGCATCCGCCACGACGATCGGGTAGACGGCATCCTCTGCGGGATTCGCGCCCAGTCCCACCATCGTCACGATCGCGCGCTTGAGGTAGTAGTTGCCGTAGACGCCCATCGTGTCGGTGTTGATGCTCCATCCGTTCTCGATGCGGGCCAGCTCGTTCAGACGCCGCACCTGCAGCGCGAGGGCGTCCTTCGCGCCGGCCTCCAGCGCCTCGCGCGCCCGATCGTCCCAAACCGATGCGTCGAAGGGCTCTCCGGGCACGATCCCGAGCCGCGCGAGTCGCGCGACGATCGAGAAGTCCGTCGGATGCGGCGGGTACTGCGCGAGAAGTCGTGCGGCGTAGGCGAAGTACTCCACCGCCGGCATCCTGTTGACGGTGTCCAACGGAGCGATCGACAGGTCGACGGATGCCGGTGCCACGGGCGGTCGGACGGCCGTCGACAGCGCGGAGCCGTCCAACGCCGTCAGCTGCAGCGCGTCCTGGAAGGCGTGGACGGCCTCGTAATCCGCCGGCCCGTTCGTCTGCGTGCGCCCGATCAGCCAGAGCACCGATGTCGGGGCCTGGATCACCGTGGCATCGCCAGGCACCTCGCCCTCCCACCCCGGTGGCACGATCACGAACACACCGGCGCCGTTGCCGGTGGTCCGCGTGCCCGGCACCGCGAACGCATCCGTCCACATGTCCAGGAAGGGCAGCAGGTAGTAGCGGTCACCGGCATCGGGGACCGTCAGCCGCGCCGGGCCGCCCGACAGGTCGAGCCAGAGCGACGAGTACAGCGTGTCGAAGTTCGGCGCCACCACGCTGTGGAAGTCCGCGGGCGGGAACGCGCGGACGTGGGCGAACGTGTTCGGCAGGCTCCGCCCGAGCGCACCTTCCTCGATGTGAGTGAGCTGCATCCGACTCACGTCCATGGTCACGAGCGGGTAGAAGTACGAGTACGCGTCCTCGGCGAGCGCGTGGATCTCCGTCGGCGCCAGTCCTGTCATTCATCTCTCCCGGCATCCAGAGGGTTCACGGAGACGACTTCGATGTGCAGATCGTCGAAGGCGCCCAACAACCCGAGAAGCTGCGGCTGATCGCGGATGTCGCCGACGACCCGGGTCAGACCGTCGCCGGTCGACTCGACGACGAAGCCCTCCAGCGCCGAGCTCAGTTCGGGACCCATGACACCTCGGACGACCACCTCGAACATCTGCGGCGTCATGCGGCGTCTCCTCTGCTGGGGCCGAGCGGCGCCCCCTGTCATACTGGTGGCCGGGGGCAGCCCTTCCGTCATCCCCCCGGGGTGATTCCCCCCGACCGGATGAGCCGAGCAGAGGATGATCAGCCCACCTCCCCCGCCGCCGCACGCCGTCGACCGCCCCGCTCTTCGCGCGCGGCTGGACGATGCGCTGGGTTCCCCGTTGACGCTCCTGGTCGCGCCCGCCGGCGCCGGCAAGACGGTGCTGCTGTCGCAGTGGGCGCTCTCGAGGCCGGACCTGCGCTTCCTGTGGCTGGAAGCAGGTCGCGCCGACGATGACCCGGCCAGATTCCTGCGCCGGCTGCTGCGGGGACTCGGCACGATCGACCCGGCCGCGGCCGAGCTCGCTCCGCTGCTGACGATCGGCGGCGGCGGACTCGGCGCGCCGCTGCTGGCGGCCCTCGTCGAGCTGCTCGCCGAGCGTCCCGGCAACGTGCTCATCTTCGACGATCTGCAGCTGCTGACCAATCGGGCACTCCTCGCGGACCTCTGGTGGCTCGCCGATCATGTTCCGACAGGGACGCACCTGGTGTTCTCATCCCGCGTCGACCTGCGCCTGGCCTGGAGCCGGCACCGCCTGCGCTACGCGCTGCTGGAACTCCGCCAGGCCGAGCTCGCTTTCGACGCGGACGTCGCCGCCGAAGTCCTCCGTCGGATCACCGGCGACGCCGTGTCGGCGGCGACCGTCGAATCCATCATGGAACGCACCGAGGGCTGGCCCGCGGGGGTCCAGCTGTCGGCGATCGGCTTGCGCGACCACGTCGACGGAGAGCAGTTCGCGCAGCGCCTGGCCGGGACCGATCGCCTGATCGCCGAGTACCTCAGCGAAGAGGTGCTGGAGGCGCAGTCCGACGAGCGGAGGATGACGCTTCTGCGCATGTCGGCCCTGGAGACGATCTCGGCACCGCTCGTGGAGTCCACGCTCGGTGTCACCGGAGCGGCCGAGCTGTTCGCCGAACTGCAGGACGACTCGATGTTCCTCGTTCCGCTCGACGACGACGATGACTTGTTCCGCTTCCACCATCTCTTCCGGGATCTGCTGCGCTATCGGCTTCGCGCGGCGCTCCCCGGAGAGGAGCAGCGGATCCTCGCCTCCGCCGCCGAGTGGTACGTCGCGAACGGCGACATCCCGAACGCGATCGAGACCTACCTTCGGGCCCACTCGTGGGATGCCGCGCTGGACCTCCTGCTGAAGACCGGGCGCGAGGCCTACGAGCGGGTGCGCACCGCCCCGGTCGCACGATGGCTGGCCACGATTCCCGAGTCCGTCCGTCACCGGAGGGCCGAAGCGGAAGTGCTGTACGGGATCGTGCTCGGAATGAGCGGAGACTCCGCTCACGCCGAGGACGTCCTGCGGACGCTGTCGATCGCCCCGGACCTCGACCCCGGCCTGGCCGTCATCGTCCACGCGTACCTGGCTGCCCGCGTGCAGTTCAGACCCCAGGTCTCCGTCTCACTCGAAGACGCCCGCGTCGCGCTGCGACTCCTGGACGAGCACCGGGACACGACGATCCCCGACCTCCTCGGACTGACCAGCCGCGGTCTGCTGCACACGATGGTCCTGGTCGCCCGCGGACGTGCCCATCTGCTGGCGGGTCAGTGGCCGGACAGCCGAAACTGGCTGACCCGCGGGCTCGAGTCGCCGGGTGGGCAGTACTCCGTGTACCGCGTGCACACGCTCGGCTCCCTCGCGTTGCTGGAGGCGCTGAGCGGACGGCTGGATCGCGCCCAGGAGCTCGCCGACGAAGCGCTCGAACTGGCGCGCGACCGCGAACTTCTCGTGCATCCCGCGCCGGCCGACGCCTACCTGGCGCTCGCTCTCATCGCGGTGCTCCGCGGCACTCCCGACCGCGGGTCCCTCGCTCTGCACGAGGGGGCGATGCGCGCGGCATCCAATCAGCGCACGCAGCTCATGTGGGTCGCGCACCTGGGCGCGGTGCTCATCGGCGCTGCCGACCTGCAGGAGTCCGTCCCACCCCCTGCCGTCGCGGCGCCCCCGATCGTGCGCGCCGGCCTGGAGGCGGCCGCGCTGCGCGACAAGCGCTTGAGCGAGGGCGTCGCCGACGCGACGCCGCGGGCGACCCCGGATCTCCCGCTTCCCGGGCCGTTGCTGTTCGAAGTCATCGCCTGCGCCCTGTCCAAGAAGGACGCCCCGGCTGCGCGGGCGCTCCTGACGGCGGATTCCTTCGCACAGGACGAGCCGATCGATCGGATCCAGCGTGATGTGCTCGCGGCCTGGTTGGCGCACGTCGAAGGCCGCGGCGCCGAATCGCGGCAACGGATCGCGCGCGCCCTGGAACGCGCCGCGGAGCAGCGCATCGTCTCCGTGTTCGTGTGGGCGGGGCCCGAAGTGATGCGCCTCGTGGAGTCGTTGCCGGGGACTCCGACGCCGTTTCGAACCGAAGTCATCCGCGCCATGCGGGCGAAGCTGCGCTCGAGCACGGCTCAAGAGCTCCCCGAACCGCTCACGGATCGCGAGCGCGAGCTGCTGACGTACCTGCCCACGCGTCTGACGAACGCCGAACTGGCGGCGCATTTCTTCGTCTCGGTCAACACGATCAAGACGCACATGGCGCACATCTACCGCAAGCTCGACGCCCCCAACCGCAGCGCAGCGGTCACGCGGGCGACCGACCTCGGGCTGCTGTGAGATCCGGGCGAAGCGAAAGGCCGCCCCGACACCGGGACGGCCTTTCGAAGAAGTGCGATATACGCGGGGCGCGCGATCAGCGGCGAAGCCCCAGGCGCTCGATCAGCGAGCGGTAACGCGCGATGTCGATGTCCTGGAGGTAGCCGAGCAGACGGCGGCGCTGGCCGACGAGCAGGAACAGCCCACGACGCGAGTGGTGGTCGTGCTTGTGCTCCTTGAGGTGCTCGGTGAGGTCCTTGATGCGCTGCGTCAGCATCGCGACCTGCACCTCGGGGGATCCGGTGTCACCGGGGTGCGTCGCGTACTCTTCGATGATCGCCTTCTTGACGTCTGCTTCGAGTGCCATAGATGGGATCCCCTTCCTTCTCATTGCGCGGTGCCCGTCGCCTGTTGCGCGAGCTCTCTTCATCCGCGGCCGATCGAACGGCAACCTGAAGAGTCTACCAGCAGCCCGTCCGCGCAGCGGACCGGGCGCGTCCGACCGGGATAACCTCGAAGGATGCCCGGACTGAAGCGTCATCACTTCATCGACCTCAGTCCCTTTCGGGCGAGCCCCGCGTTCGCCCGTCTCTGGATCGGGTCGACGCTGTCCGGTCTGGGCGGTCAGCTGACGATCGTCGCCGTCATGCTCCACGTGTACGCCCTGACCGGGGACACGTTCGCCGTCTCGATGATCGCGGTCGCGGGCCTGCTCCCGATGATCGCGGCGGGCTTGTACGGCGGGATGCTGGCAGACGCGTTCGACCGGAGGATCGTCGCCCTGATCGCCGCGACCGTGACGTTCGTCTCCACCCTGCTGCTCGCCGTGCTCGCGTGGGGCGGCCTGGAATCCGTCGCCTGGCTCTACGTGCTCAGCGTCGTCAACGCGGCGGCGAACTCCGTCGTACTGGCGACGAAGTCGGCGATCACCCCGCGCCTGCTCCCCCGCGACCTGCTGCCCGCGGCGGCCGCGCTCCAGGGCATCACCGTCGGGATCATGGTCATGGCAGGTCCCGCCCTGGCCGGCATCCTCGTGGCGTTCACCGGTTACGCGTGGACCTACACGATCGACGTCGTCCTCATGCTTTCGCTCTTCCTGGGCCTGTGGACTCTGCCTGCGCTCCGACCGGAAGGTGTCACGGTGCGACCGGGACTGGAGTCCCTGCGCGACGGGATGCGCTTCCTGAAGAGTGCGTCCAACATCCGCCTGCAGTACGTGCTCGACATCATCGCGATGACCTTCGGTCAGCCGATCGCCCTGTTCCCGGCGATCGGGGTGCTGGTCCTCGGCGGTGGCCCGGTCACGACCGGCGTGCTCACCGCGGCGATCGCGCTCGGCGCGTTCCTGTCGAGCCTGTTCTCCGGACCCGTGGGCCGTGTCCGCCGGCACGGCGTCGGCATCGAGCGGGCCATCCTCGTCTACGGTGCCGCGATCGGCCTCTTCGGCGCGGTGCTGCTCGCCGCCGCCGCCGGATGGTTCGCGCCGCCGGGCGGTGCCGACGCGGATGCGGTGAACGTCCCCCTGCTCGTCGCCGCGATCCTCGCCCTCGCCGTCGCCGGCGCGGCGGACAACGTGAGTGCGATCTTCCGGTCGACGATGATGCAGTCCGCTGTGCCCGATGCCGTGCGCGGGCGCCTCCAGGGCATCTTCATCGTCGTGGTGGCCGGCGGCCCGCGCGTGGGCGCGCTGTACGCGGGGGTGCTCGCCACCGCCACCGCACTGTGGGTGCCGCCGCTGCTCGGCGGCTTCGTGATCATCGGGCTCGTCGCGATCCTGGTGCGACTGAGTCCCCGCTTCCGCGCGTACGACGCCCTCCACCCGGTGCCCTGACCGCGTGGGACCGCCGTCCATCGGAGGATTTCGGACGTCGCATCCGTGGCCCATGTCGTGCGTCCGGGGGCGGGGTTAGAGTCGCCGCGTGTCCACTCCCCGCGCGATCGCCCCACCCGCATTCACCGAGCGCCCTGTGCGCGGGCAGGGCTGGATCGTTGTGCAGTTCATCCTCACCGGTGTCATCTGGGGCTCGAGCTTCCTGTTCATGAAGGTCGCGCTGGGCGGCCTCTCGCCCGCGCAGGTCGCGTGGTCCCGCCTGATCCTGGGCGGGCTGACCCTCGGGCTGTTCGTCGCCCTGAGTCGAGAGCGTCTTCCGCGTCGTCTTCGCGTGTGGGGTCACATGACCGTGCTCGCGGTGTCGTTCTGCGTCGTGCCGTTCCTGCTGTTCTCCTGGGCGCAGCAGCACGTCACCTCGGGACTCGCGAGCATCTACAACGCGACCACGCCGATCATGACCGCTGTGATGGCCGGGCTCCTTTTCCGGGTCGAGAAGCTCAAGCCGGTGCAGATCCTCGGCATCGTGGTCGGCATCCTCGGGGTCATGGTGATCATCGCGCCGTGGCAGGGCCTCGATCTGGACCAGAGCCTCGTCGCGCAGCTGGCGATCCTCGGCGCCACGGCGTGCTACGGCTTCAGCCTGGCCTACATGCGGCGGTTCGTCTCGAACACCGGGATGAGCGCCCTGATGTTCTCGTTCCTGAACATCGGCATCGCCGCAGCGATCATGGCGGCCCTGACCCCGGCGATCGCGCAGACGCCGGTCGCGCTGGATCCGTGGATCATCGGGAGCGTCCTTCTGCTCGGATGCCTCGGCACCGGCGTGGCCTACATCTGGAATCAGAACACGCTGCGGGCGTGGGGACCGACCCGCGCGTCGACCGTCACCTACATCACCCCGATCGTGGGTGTGGCGTTGGGCATCGTCGTCCTCGGCGAGGCGATCACATGGAACGAACCCGTCGGTGCGGTCGTCGTGTTCCTCGGGATCCTGCTCGCCCAGGACCGGCTGCGTCGACGCCGCGCGGCCGCGCACTGAGACGACGATGGGGGGATGCCGCAGCATCCCCCCATAGTGTGCGAACGGCTCAGGCCTGGTAGGCGCCCTGCAGGTCGAGCGTGATCGTGACGTCCTTGCCGACGAGCACCCCACCGGTCTCCAGAGCGGCGTTCCAGGTCAGCCCGAAGTCCTCGCGGTTGATGACGGTCTTGGCCGTCGCACCGGCCTTGTAGTTGCCCCAGGGGTCGCTGCCGAAGCCGCCGAAGTCGAACTCGAACGTGACGGGCTTGGTCACGCCCTTGATCGTGAGGTCGCCGTCCACGAGCATCTCGCCGTCCTCGATGCGCACGCCGGTGGAGACGAAGTCGATCGACGGGTAGGTCTCGACGTCGAAGAAGTCGGCCGAGCGCAGGTGCTGGTCGCGGCCCTCGTCCTTCGTGTCGAGCGACGCGGCGTCCACGTGCGCCTCCACCTTGGCCTCGAGCGGGTTCTCCGGGGCGATGAGCGTGGCACTCTTCACCGCGAAGTGGCCGCGCACCTTCGAGATCATCATGTGCCGGACGGTGAACCCGACCTCGCTGTGGCTGGGGTCCAGGATCCAGGTGCCGGCGCGGTAACCGGGGATCTCGAGGGCGGTGGTGGTGGTGTCGGTCATGACTCTCCTGTGTTGTGCGGGCCGGGATGTCCCGAGCTCGAGTGGTGCCGGCAGCGCGGCGCGTCTCCTCCTCCAACCGAGGGCTCGCCGAATCCATTCCCATGAATGGAAAAAGACCCGGATGCCGATGCATCCGGGTCTTCTGGGGTGTCGGACTCAGCCGACGGCGATGAGGTCGATCACGAAGATGAGCGTCTTCCCACCCAGGAAGTGTCCGCCGGCCGGACCGTAGGCGAGGTGCGGCGGGATCACGAGTTCACGGCGTCCGCCGACCTTCATTCCGGGGATGCCGTCCTGCCAGCCCTGGATGAGGCCGCGGAGCGGGAACTGGATGCTCTCCCCGCGATTCCAGGAGGAGTCGAACTCCTCGCCGGACTCGTACTCGACGCCGGCGTAGTGGACGGTGACGGTGTCGCCGGCCTTGGCCTCAGCGCCGTCGCCGACGATGAGGTCGCGGATGACGAGTTCGTCGGGGGCGGGGCCCTGCGGGGCGTCGATCTCGGGCTTGGTACGGTCATCAGTCATGAGACCATCCAACCCGAGTGCTCTCCTGCGGTCAAAGCGCAGCCTCGAACCAGGGCGATCGCCGGGCTGATCCTTGACACCGGACCCCCGGGCGCGCCAGTCTGGACGCAGGCCAACTCAGCGCCCGGATGTCACGCAGGCCTTGCCGCGGACCCGGGCGCTGAGTCTTGTCACCGGCGTCCTCAGAGCGCGAACATCTGCGCGCGAGTGGCCGCCGTCCGGGTGAGCAGAACGTGCTCGTCCTCCCGCGCGTTCGGATCCCGCCCGGTGATGGCGCGCTGGCGCGCCGCGGCGAGCGCCGTGGCGTCGGCGATGAACTGCTTCATCAGGGGCGTACGGTCACCCCGCAACGTCCGCGCCCATGCGAGCGCCGCCTTCCGGCCGGAACCGGTCGCCAGCATGTCCACCTCCTGCGGGGTGAACCATCCGGCGGCGGCGTAATCTCCGAGCCGCGATCGCGTGAGTCGGGCCTCTTCGCGACGCAACGCGACGATCCCGAGGATGAAGCCCACGAACAGCGGAACCTGCAAGGTCAGGTAGAGCCCGAAGAAGTCCCCGAAGACGGCGGAGCCGTTCCAGAGCGCGTGCAACATCATCGCGCCCATCATGCCGAGGACCCAGGGGCCGACGGCGCGGCCGGCACGTGCTCCGCGGCGCGCGGCCAGCCCCAGGGCGAACCCGGTGATGCTCGTGAACATCACGTGGGCGAACGGCGACAGGATGCCGCGGACGAAGAAGGTCGCGGACGCATCGGCGACGCCGCCCTCGATGAAGCTCACCGCGAAATACTGGATGTTCTCGGTGAAGGCGAACCCGGCCCCCACGAGGGCCCCGTAGACGATCCCGTCCACCGGTCCGTCGAACGCGCGCCGGGCTGTGACGAAGATGAGGTAGACGCCGAGGCCCTTCGCGAACTCTTCCACGATGGGCGCCTGCACGACCGCCGAGAAGGCATCCGCCATCGGGGAGTCCTCCACCCCGAGCACGAGACTCAGGGCGAGGTCGACGCCGAGGGTGATGCCGACGGCAACGACCGCGCCCCATGCGACAGCGAGGATGAGGAGACCACGCGGCTCGGGCTCCCATCGGTCGACGAGCCGAACGGCCACGAGGACACCGGCGAGCGGGATGAGCGCGAGCACCATGCCGATCAGCGACGCGGCCGGACCGATCGCGGTGAGGAAGTACCCCACGAGCGCGACCAGGAGCAGCACGATGATCCCGACGATCCAGATCGGGGCGGTCCGTCCCGCCCGGGGAGTGACCGGGACGGCGGCAGGCGAGACGGGGGCGGCGGCGATCTGAGCCCCGTGCGACACGCGTGGCTGCGCGAGCGCCGAGGCGAACACGGGCGGGGTCAGAGTCGGGCGCGGAGACGGATCGGGCCCGTCCGGGCGCGCCGGGTCAAACGTCATGCGGACAGCCTAGGGGCGACGTGGGGCGAGAGCGCAGGCGCCGGCGGGCCGGTAGCGTGGAAGGATGCGCTTCGCCCACGTCATCCCGCCCGGGTCCGAGGATGCGCGGCTCGCGCTGGTTCAGGACGAGGTGGCGATCCTCGTCGAGGACATGTGGCCCGGCGCTCCGCGCTTCCTCGAAGAACTGATCGCGGGCGGCGACGAACTCCTCGAGCGGGTGCGCTCTGCCGCGCCGGACGCCGCCGTGCGGCATCCGCTCGACGCTCTGTCGTACGCCTCGGCGGTGCTCACTCCCCCCGTGATCCTCGCGATCGGGCTCAACTACGCCGCGCACTCCAGCGAACTCGGACTCAAGACCGATTCGACCCCGACGGTGTTCGTGCTGTGGCCGAACTCCCTGTCCGCGCACGATGCCACGACGACGTGGCCGCGGGTGCTGAGCGAGTCGGTGGACTACGAGGCCGAACTCGGTGTCATCATCGGCTCGCCGGCGAAGGACGTCGCCCCCGAGGACGCGCTGTCCCACGTGTGGGGGTACACCGTCGTCAACGACATCACCGCCCGGGACATCCAATACTCCGAGGCGCAGTGGTCACGGTGCAAGTCCTTCGACGGGTTCACCCCCACCGGACCGTTCGTCGTCACCGCCGACGAGATCCCCGATCCGCAGGATCTGCACATCTGGACCGAGCTCGACGGCGTCCTGCTGCAGGACGCTTCGACCGGGCAGATGGTGCGTCCGGTGTCGACGCTCATCTCGCACCTCTCGCGCTCGGCCACCCTGCTGCCGGGGACGCTGATCTCCACCGGCAGTCCGGGAGGCGCCGGCTACTCGCGGGACCCGCAGGTCTTCCTCCGCGACCGCTCGACCGTGACGGTCGGGATCGACGGGATCGGCGCCCTGACCACGCACTGCCGCATTCTGGACTGAAACGCGCGAAACCCCACCGCAGGTTCAGCGGCGGGGTTTCGTCGGGTCGCGGTCAGGGGTTCAGCGTGTTGCAGTCCACGGTCACGCCCTGCACGGTGACGGTACCGGAGTACCCGACCGCCTCGCACGCCTGGATGGCGTCCGTGCCGACTCCGGCGACGGCGATGATCCCGCCGATCACGACGATCGCGACGATGATCCCGATCACGGTCAGCACGGCTCCGACGATGATCGCCGCGACCGCGAAGCCGTTCTTGTACCCGGCCTTCTTGCTCTGCACGAGCGCCACGATGCCCAGGATCAGACCGATGACGTTGAAGAAGATCGCCACCACGAGCGCGACGATGCCCAGGGTCTTGCCGGGCACGGGAGCTCCGGGCGCGGGCGCGCCGGCCGGAGCGGCCGGAGCGGACGAGTACGCCGGCGCGGCAGGCGGCGGGTTGTAGGCGGGCGGGACGTCGGGGTTCTGCGGATCGGTCATGATCAAGGTCCTCTCAAACGGAAGCGGTGCGCTTCGAAGCTAGCGCGCCACACCATGACCTGTCACCGACCGACACACCCCAGGCTCAGTGGTCCGTCGGGATGGACCCCGTCTCCGCCGCACCGGCGCGCACGATCGGGATCGCGGCCGTGATCGTCTCCAGCCCCGACAGACGTGCCGGGGAGAGCTGCTTGATCACCTCTTCGCGCGACATCAGGCCCGCTTCGACGACGAGATCGGCGACGTTGCGGCCCGTCAGCAGCGCCGTCTTGGCGAGCGCTGCGGCGGCGGCGTAGCCGATGAAGGGGGTCAGTGCGGTGATCACTCCGACGGAGGCGCCCACCATCGCGCCGAGGCGCTCGGTGTTGGCGGTGATGCCGTCGACGCAGTTCACGCGCAGGGTGTGCATCCCGCGGCGCATCCAGGTGATCGACTGGAACAGCGAGTGGGCGATCACGGGTTCGAACGCATTCAGCTGGAGCTGGCCCGCCTCGACCGCCATCGTCACGGTGAGGTCCGCGCCCGCGACGGCGAACGCGACCTGGTTCACGACCTCGGGGATCACCGGGTTGACCTTGCCGGGCATGATGCTCGAGCCCGCCTGGCGGGGCGGCAGGTTGATCTCGCCGAAGCCGGCCTGCGGGCCGGAGGAGAGCAGCCGCAAGTCGTTGCAGATCTTCGAGAGCTTGATCGCGTTGCGCTTGAGCGTGGAGGAGAAGGACATGAACGCGCCGGTGTCGCTCGTGGATTCGACGAGGTCGGTCGCGGTGTCCAGATCCAGGCCGGTGATCTCCCGCAGGTGGTGCAGCACGGACCGCCCGTAGTCGGGGTGGGTGGTGATCCCCGTCCCGATCGCGGTGGCCCCCATGTTGATCTCGCAGAGCAGGTAGGCGTTCTCCTTCAACCGGCTGTGGTCCTCGCCCAGCGTCGTGGCGAACCCGTTGAACTCCTGCCCGAGGGTCATCGGCACGGCATCCTGCAGCTGGGTGCGCCCGACCTTGAGGATGTCGTGGAACTCAACCGCCTTCGCGAGGAACGCGCGGCGGAGGAGATCGAGCTCGTCCAGGAGGCTCCGCAAGTCGAGCCCCAGCCCGACCTTGATCGCGGTGGGGTACACGTCGTTCGTCGACTGGCTGCGGTTCGTGTCGTCGATCGGCGACAGGAAGGCGTAATCGCCCTTCTCCCTGCCCGCGAGTTCGAGCGCGATGTTGGTGATGACCTCGTTCGCGTTCATGTTCGTCGAAGTGCCGGCGCCGCCCTGGATCACTCCGACGATGAACTCGTCGTGATACTGGCCGTCGATCACGAGCTGTGCGGCGCGGTCGATCAGGTCGGCCTTGAACGGGTCGAGCGTCCCGATGTCGCGGTTGGCGCGCGCCGAGGCCTGCTTGACCATCGCGAGCCCGCGGACGAGGTCCTTGTAGACGGAGATCGGCCGCTTGGAGATCGGGAAGTTCTCCAGCGCGCGCGCGGTGTGGATCCCCCAATACGCGTCTGCGGGGATCTCCATGGATCCGAGGGAGTCGGTTTCGATGCGCGTGCGCGTCATTGCGTCCAGAGCCATGTGTGGGGTCCTCGTGGGTCGGTCACGGCGATGTGAAGGGATGCTTCGAGGTTACCCGGGTGCCTTCGTCCGGCATCCGTACGTCACGGACAACAACCTCGGAGTGACTGTACGACGCGGCGAAGTCAGCGGCCGGGCTTGCGGGAGAACGCCTCGAGCCGCTCGGCCGGGGTGAGCGCGGCCATCGTCCGCACCCATTCCGCCGAGAAGAAGTCTCCTGTCGTCGCTTCCACCACCGGGACGACGGAGTGGGTGATCGTGTCGTCGTACACGTGCACGAGATGGAACGACTGCCCGGCATCCATCCCGTTGACCTCCGCGGCGGGGCGCGCGAGATCCATCGTGTAGCACGTGGCCGCGGAGACGCTCACCGGGATGCCGGCGAATGTGCCGCTGGTCGAGTAATGGAGGTGTCCGGCCAGGATCGCCCGCACGTCGGTGCCGGCGATCGCCCGAGCCAGTCGCGGCTGGTCGCGCAGCTCGAGGATGTCGAACAGCGGGACGTGCGACGGGAGCGGAGGGTGGTGCATCGCCAGAATCGTGCCGAGCGGCGCCGGGATGGCGAGCACACCCTGCAACCACGTCAGCTGTGCGTCGTCGAGGTCGCCGTGGTGCCAACCCGGAACCGTCGTGTCGAGGACGATCAGGCGAAGCCCGTCCAGGTCGTGGACGGCCGTGACGGGCTCTTCGGTTGCCTCGAGACCGAGAAGCTCTGCGCGCAGCGCGGGCCGCTCATCGTGATTGCCGGCGACCCACACGATCGGCGCGCCGATGCGGGCGGCGACGGGTTCGACGCTCGCGCGCAACGCCCGGTACGCCTCGGGCTCGCCGAGATCGGTCAGGTCGCCCGTGAAGACGATCGCGTCGGGACGGATGCCGAGCGCCTCCACCGCATCCAGAGTGCGGCGGAGATTGGCCGCCGTGTCGAATCGTCCGCCGAGCCGAACATCGCCGCCGAGCAGATGCGTATCGCTCACGTGCAGGATCGTCCGTCGCGCGGGCGGGTACTGGCCGAACTGCGCGGCTGCGGCATCCGTCATGGCGTCAGCCTACGCGCGGTGCCCGACGCCGCTCAGTGGTTGAAGACGATGAGCAGAAGTCCGCCGAGGACCGCGAGACCGCACAGCCCGAAGGACAGGTACGCGCCGATCGCCGCGATCTGCCGCTCCGCCGGTGTCAGCGGGTTCTTCTTCGCCGCCTTCGCCGCCGCCTTCGCCGCCCGCTTCTGCTCCTTCTCGGTCACGACCGTGATGGCGTCGGTGAACTCCGCGGGCGCGACGACGGGGACGCGACCTGCGCGCACCAGGAGCCTCAGACCGAGCGAGTAGAAGCCGACGACGAGCACGGTCGCGAGAAGCGCCGCGAGGAAGACCTGGACGAAGGCGAACCAGTCGATGGAGATGCTCACTTCGCCTCCTCCTTCTGACGACGCTCCGCGGCCCTCTGCGCGGCGCGCTGGCGACGCGTGGGCGGAGGGTTGTGGGTGACGTTGACCGCGGTTCCGGACTCGGCGACCTCGCTCATCGCGTTCGCCGCGGTGACGGCGTTGCGGCGCGAGAGCAGGTAGATGCCGAGGATCACGACGACCGCGAAGATCGCGTCGATCAGGATGCCGACCCCGCCGAGCCATGCCGCCATGAACGCCATGACACCGCCGACGGCACCCGCCGCAGGGAGGGTGAACAGCCAGCCGACCATGATGCGCCCCGCGGTCCGCCAGCGGACGGTGGAGCCGCGCCGCCCGAGACCCGAGCCGATCACGGAACCGGAGGCGACCTGTGTGGTCGACAGGGCGAAGCCGAGTGCGCTCGAGGCCAGGATGGTCGATGCCGTCGACGTCTCGGCCGAGAAGCCCTGCGCCGGCTTGACGTCGGTGAGCCCCTTGCCGAGCGTGCGGATGATGCGCCAGCCGCCCATGTAGGTGCCCAGCGCGATCGTGATGCCGCACGCGAGGATGACCCACAGCTGCGGCTCGGTCTGAGCACCGCTCTGCCAGCCCGCGATGATGAGCGTGAGCGTGATGACGCCCATCGTCTTCTGCGCGTCGTTCGTGCCGTGCGCGAGCGCGACGAGGGACGACGTGAAGATCTGGCCCCAGCGGAATCCGTCGCGACCATCGGGCTTGGTGTCGTATCGACGCGTGACGGCGTAGGCGATACGGGTCGCGGTGAACGCGATGAGCCCCGCCGTGAGCGGCGCGAGGACCGCAGGGAGGATCACTTTGCTGAGCACGACGCTGTAATCGATTGCCATCCAGCCCGCGCCGACGATCGTCGCCCCGATCAGACCGCCGAAGAGGGCGTGCGACGAACTGGACGGAAGCCCCAGCAGCCACGTGAACATGTTCCAGGTGATCGCGCCGATCAGGCCCGCGAAGATGAGCGGCAGGAACGCGTTCGGATTTATCTGGTCTTCGCGGATGATGCCGTGCGAGATCGTCTGGGACACCTCGGTCGACAGGAACGCCCCGACGAGGTTCAGGATCGCCGCGAGCAGCACGGCGATCTTGGGCTTGAGGGCTCCGGTCGCGATCGGCGTCGCCATCGCGTTGGCCGTGTCGTGGAAGCCGTTGGTGAAATCGAAGAAGAGGGCCAGCACGATGACCAGCACGACGATCAGGGTTGCGGTCTCCACCGTTCGCTTTCCGAGAGAGTGAAAGAAAGGGGTGCCGACGGGATCGGCGGTGCGAACGAAGAGTTCACGGCGAATTAAGGAACCGGCAACCGGCCACGAAGAATCCTTACACCACCCCCGCGCCCGGTCAACTCGACAGGGCTCCTCTCACTCGCGAGGGGTGACGAAGCGGCGCTCGCGCAGGGTGTTGAATGGGCACGATCCCGTGCCTCGGCGGGGTCGGGAGCGGATGCCGGCGATGAAGAAGTGGTTCGTGGTGCTCGTGCTGGGCGCGGCGCAGTTCGTGATGGTGCTGGACGGCACCGTGATGAACGTGTCGATCTCGACCGTCGTGAAGGATCTCGACAGCAGCGTGACGGCGATGCAGAGCGCGATCACGTTCTACACGCTCACGATGGCGGCGACGATGCTGCTGGGCGCCAAGCTCGGTGACATCTGGGGCCGCAAGCGCGCCCTGATCGTCGGCTCGATCGTCTACGCGATCGGATCCCTCACGACGGCGCTGAGCCCGTCCATGGCGGTGCTCTTCCTCGGCTGGTCCGTGATCGAAGGCCTCGGGGCGGTGCTCGTGATCCCCGCGGTCGCGGCTCTGATCGCCGACAACTACTCGGGCAAGGACCGCATCACGGCCTTCGCGACGATCGGTGCGGTCTCCGGCGCCGCGGTCGCCGCCGGTCCCCTCATCGGCGGCTTCGTGACGACGTACTTCAGCTGGCGCTACGTGTTCGCCGCCGAGGTCGTCATCATGTTCTTCGTCGTGCTGTCCGCGCGGAAGATCGCCGAGACCTCGCCGCGCAAGGCCGTGCGCATCGATGTGCTGAGCGTCCTGTTGTCGGCAGCGGGTCTCGTCGGCATCGTCTTCGGCATGCTGCAGAGCAAGACGTGGGGATGGATCATCCCCCTCAACTCCCCCGTGATCGGCGGCGTGGCCATCGAACCCCTGGGCATCTCCCTGTCGGCGTGGTTCATGGTGGTCGGCGCCGTGCTGCTCGTGCTGTTCTTCTCCCGCCAGCGCCACCTGGTCGCGAAGGGCCGCGAACCGCTCCTGCACGTCGAGCTGCTCAACCTCCGGCAGCTGCGCAGCGGGCTGAGCGTCTTGGGAGCCCAGTACGCGATCACCGCCGGTCTCTTCTTCATGGTCCCGGTCTACCTGCAGATGACCCTCGGACTCGATGCGCTGGAGACCGGCATCCGGATCTTCCCGCTGTCGATCGCCCTCATCGTGTTCTCGATCCTCGGGACGCGCCTGTCCGCCCGCTGGTCCCCGCGGCGGATCGTGCGGGTCGGGCAGTGGATCCTGGTCGCGAGCGCCCTGCTGCTGCTGACCGCCGTCGACCCGGAGCTCGCGAGCATCGCGTTCGCGGCCGGGATGTTCTTCGCCGGGGGCGGCCTCGGCCTCCTCGCTTCGCAGCTGGGCAACGTGAACATGTCGGCGGTCACGATCAAGGACACCAGCGAGGTCGGCGGCCTGCAGGGCGTCTTCCAGAACCTCGGCTCGTCGCTCGGAACCGCGCTGATCGGATCGATCCTGATCGGTGCGCTCGCGACGTCGTTCGCGGGCGGAGTCGCCCAGAGTTCGCTGCCTGATGCGGTCAAGACCACGATCAGTCAGAAGACCTCCGGCGGCGTGGAGATCGTGCCGGCGGCGAGCGTCGAGCAGATCGGCACCGACGCGGGACTCACGAGCGACGAGGCGAGCCAGCTGCAGCAGATCTACACAGACGCCCAGCTGTCCGCGCTGCGGGTCGCGCTGTTCGGTCTCATCCTGTTCGCCGTGCTCTCGCTGCTGCTCTCGCGCGGCATCCCGAACGAGGCGCCGGTCAGAGCTTCCCGCGAAACGGCTGCGAAGAAGGCGTGAGCGGCGCCCTCGGCTAGCGTGGAGCGGTGACCACCGACGCCGTTTCCGCCCTTCCGCCCGTCGCCCCCCGCAAGCCCATCGTCCGCCGGCACCACGGCGACGACGTGGAAGACGCATACGAGTGGCTCCGCGCGAAGGAGGACCCGGAGGTCATCGCGCATCTGGAAGCGGAGAACGCGTACACGCGGGACCGCACGGCGCACCTCGCCCCGCTCCAGGAGCGCATCTTCGGCGAGATCAAGGGACGCACGCTCGAGACCGACCTCTCGGTGCCGACGCGCCGCGGCGACTGGTGGTACTACGGCCGCACGGTCGAGGGCAGCCAGTACGGCATCCAGTGCCGGGCACCGCTGACCTCGCCCGACGACTGGACCCCGCCCGTCCTCTCCCCCGATACCCCGGTTCCGGGCGAGCAGGTCCTCCTCGACGGCAACGTCGAAGCCGAGGGCGAGGAGTTCTTCTCGCTCGGGAGCTTCGAGGTGACCACCGCCGGCGACCGGATGCTGTACGGGGTCGACGTCGCCGGGGATGAGCGCTACACCGTGCGGGTCCGCGATCTCGTGACCGGCGAGCAGCTGCCCGACGTGATTCCGGACACGTTCGCCGGTGCGACCTTCTCCCCCGACGGCCGGTTCATCGTGTACACCACCGTCGATGACGCGTGGCGCCCCGACACCGTGTGGCTGCACGAGCTCGGCACGCCCGTCGAGGACGATGTGAAGCTCTTCCACGAACCGGACGAACGGTTCTGGCTCGGCGCCGGGTTCACCCGCAGCGACCGCTACCTCGTGATCGGCATGGGGTCATCGATCACCTCCGAGGAATGGCTCGTGGATGCCGACGACCTGCGCTCCGCGCCACGCCTGGTGTGGCCGCGCACGGAGGGGGTCGAATACGACTCGTCGCACGCCGTGATCGACGGCGAAGACGTGCTCTTCATCCTGCACAACGACGGCGCCCTCGATTTCGAACTCGTGAAGGTATCGGCATCCGACCCCACCGGCCCGCGCGACGTCGTCGTGCCCCATCAGCCGGGCCACCGACTGCTCGGTGTGTCCACGTTCCGGGACTGGGCCGTGCTCGGCTACCGCCGCGAGGGTCTGGCACGCCTCGGGATGCTGTCCTACCGCGACGGCTCGATCTCCGAGCTGGAATTCGACGAGCCGCTGTACTCGGTGGGCTCGGGAGGCAACCCGGAGTGGGCTCCGCCGCTCATCCGCATCGGATACGGCTCGTTCATCACGCCGGGGACGGTGTTCGACTACGACGTCGCGACCGGCGAGCTGCTCCTGCGCAAGCGTCAGCCGGTGCTCGGCGGCTACGACAGTGCCGACTATGCACAGGCGCGCGTGTGGGCGACCGCGCAGGACGGCACGCAGGTCCCGGTCTCCCTCGTGTGGAAGCGCTCATTCGGCGAGGCCGGCGCGGCCGCGCGTCCGGTGCACCTCTACGGCTACGGGTCGTACGAGCACTCGATCGAGCCGGGCTTCTCCGTCCCCCGACTCTCCGAGCTCGACCGCGGTGTCATCTTCGCGGTCGCGCACGTGCGCGGCGGCGGCGAGATGGGCCGCCAGTGGTACGAGGACGGCAAACTCCTGCACAAGCGCAACACGTTCACCGACTTCGTCGACTGCGCGCGTCACTTGGTGGCCGAGGGCTACACGACTCCCGAGCAGCTGGTCGCCGAGGGCGGATCGGCGGGTGGGCTCCTCATGGGCGCGATCGCGAATCTCGCCCCCGACCTGTTCGCCGGCATCCTGGCCGATGTGCCGTTCGTGGACGCCCTCACGACGATCCTCGACCCCTCGCTGCCGCTCACGGTGATCGAGTGGGACGAGTGGGGCGACCCCCTGCACAACGCCGACGTCTACGCGTACATGAAGTCGTACACGCCCTACGAGAACGTCCGCGACGTCACCTATCCCCGCATCCTCGCGGTCACCTCCCTCAACGACACCCGCGTGATGTACGTCGAGCCTGCGAAGTGGGTCGCCCGGCTCCGGGAGGTCGGCGCGGATGCGCTGCTGAAGTGCGAGATGGTCGCCGGACACGGCGGCGTCAGCGGGCGCTACAACGCGTGGCGCGAGCGCGCGTTCGAGCTCGCGTGGCTGCTGGACGTCGTGGGCGCCGCCGACGCCTGACCCGCGGCATCCACCCACGGTTTCGCCCGCGCGCGCCTGCGCCCAGATCAGGAGATTCGGCCCACGCAGGATGTTTGCTCCCCTAATCAGCATGCGTTCGCCGAAACGCCTGTTCTGGGACCGTGCGAGCCGACCCCGCGAGCGTGCGAGCCGCCCCGCGACCGTGCGAACCGCCCTGAGTCCGCGCGACCCGGCCGTTCCTCCCCAGCGGGCCTGCGCTGCGAGTCCCCCACAGATCCTTTCGCCGCCGTGTCGGCCCTCGTCCTGGTCGGCATGATGAGCGGATGCCGACCCCCCACGTTTCCGCGGACCTCGAACGGATGCTCACGTGGCTGCGGCAACGCGACGGTGTGGCGCACTCATCGGATCTGAAGGCATCCGGCTGGCGAGCGGCCGTGATCGCGCAGGCCGTGGCGAGTGGGGAGGCACGGCGGATCCGCAGGTCCTGGATCGTGACGAAGGACTGCGATCGTCGGCGGGTGGATGCCGCGTCCGTCGGCGGTCGGCTGACGTGCGTGAGCGCTGCGGCGTTGCGCGGCCTGTGGGTTCCTGATTCGTCGAGAACCCCGGAGACCCCGACACACGTCGCGGTGCACGGCACGGCGTCGCGCCTCAGCCCCCACGGGCTGCACCTGCACTGGGGAGCGGGCCCGGCACCGGTGGGCCGCAATGCGAACGAGGACGGCATCCTGAATGTGCTCTTCCATGTGGCTCAGTGCCTCCCCCGGCGCGACGCGATCGCCGTATGGGAGTCTGCGATTCGCAAGAAGGTCACCGACGCCGCACTCCTTCGGCGCGTCGCGTGGCGCCGTCAAGACGCTTCGGAACTGGCCGCGGTGGCGTCATCGCTCTCCGACTCAGGGCTGGAGACCATCGCCCTGCATGGCCTCGCTGCCGCCGGCGTGTCGATGGTCCAGCAGGTGTGGATCGACGGTCACCCGGTCGACGGACTGATCGGCGAGTCGCTCGTCCTCCAGATCGACGGGTTCGCCCACCACAGTTCGCCGGCAGACCGCCGACGCGACATCGAGGCGGACGCCCGACTCGTGGCCCGCGGCTACGTCGTGCTGCGCTTCGACTACCACCAGATCCTCTTCCAGTGGAGCGCGGTACGGGACACGGTGCTCATGGCTGTGGCGCAGGGTCTTCACCGCCAGCGGGGGCTTCAGAACAGGTGAAGCGACCAGGACAGGTAGAACCAGTCCCCGATCCACCTGGCTCCGCCGAAAAACCTGTTCTCGAGAAGCGGATGCCGCGCGGTCGGCGCCCGGGTCGGCTCAGCCGAACAGCGCGGCAGCCTCTTCGTAGCGGTACAGCGGTACGGTGTTGAGTTCGCCGAGGGCGTCGGCGAAGGGCACGCGCACGATGTCCGTGCCCTTGAGCGAGACCATCTGCCCCCATGCACCGGCGACCACCGCGTCCGCGGCGGCGAGCCCGAGGCGTGTGGCCAGCACCCGGTCGAAGCCGGACGGCGAACCGCCGCGCTGGATGTGGCCGAGGACGGTCGCGCGGGTCTCGATACCCGTGATCCGCTCGATCTCGGGCGCCAGCACCTCGCTGATGCCGCCCAGTCGAGGTCGGTTGAACGCGTCCAGCCCCTTGTCGCTGAAGGCCTCATCCATTCCGGCGAGCTTGAAGCCCTCCGAGACCACCACGAGTGGGGCACGACCACGGTCGTGCGCCTTCGTGACGAGCTCGCAGACGTCGTCGATCGTGAGGGGCACCTCGGGGATGAGGATCGCGTGCGCGCCCGCGGCGATGCCGGCGTGCAGCGCGATCCAGCCGACATGGCGGCCCATGACCTCGGCGACCATGCAGCGCTGGTGCGAATCTCCGGTCGTGCGCAGACGGTCCATCGCCTCGGAGGCGATGTTGACGGCCGTGTCGAATCCGAACGAGTAGTCGGTGGCCCGCAGGTCGTTGTCGATCGTCTTCGGCACGCCGATCACGTTGATGCCGTCCTTGGACAGCCGGTCGGCCGCCGCCAGGGTTCCCTCGCCGCCGATCGCGATGATGCCGTCGAGGCGGTGCCCGTACAAAGTCTTCGCGATGTTCTCCGCGCCTCCACGGGTGCCCTCGTAGGGGTTCGTTCGGCTCGTCCCGAGGATCGTGCCGCCGACTTTCGACAGGCCCTTCACCTCGTGGCGGGTCAGGGGGAAGAAGTCGCCGTCCACCACGCCGCGCCAGCCGTCACGGATGCCGACGAACTCGAGATCGTAGGCGGTGGTGCCCTTCAGGACCACGCCGCGGATGACCGCGTTCAGTCCGGGGCAGTCTCCGCCGCTGGTCAGGATGCCGATCTTCATGGGGGGGTCCTTGCTTCGGGTGCTACGGGCTGTCGTGGGACGAATCGGCGACGCTGCCTCACCCGACATTAGCGGCGGATGCCGGACCCTGCCACACGGCGGGGTCCGGCATCCGTTCGCCTCACTCCGCGCCGAGCGCCTGCCTGGTCAGGTGCATGAGCGCGGACAGCTGCACGGAGTCGCTGGACTGCGGGTCGACGGCGTCGCCGTCGAGCGCGCGCTGCGCGAGTCCCTGCTTCGAGTCGATCAGCTCGGCGATCTTCGTGTCGATCGTGTGCGCGGCGATGATCCGCCACGCCGTGACCGGCTCGTCCTGACCGATGCGGTGCACCCGGTCGATCGCCTGCGTCTGCTCGGCGGCGGTCCACGACAGCTCGGCGAGCACGACGTTCGAGGCGGCCTGCATGTTGACGCCGACGCCGGCCGCAGTGAGCGAGCAGACCGCGATGCCCACGTCGGGGTCGTTGTTGAAGTCGTCGATCGCCTGCTGGCGCGCGGTGCTGGACTGGTCTCCACGCAGCGACACCGTGCGCAGGCCCGCCGCGGCGAAGTGCGCCTCCGCGGCGTCCATGACGTCGATGTGCTTGGCGAAGAAGACGACCTTGCCCACCGAGCGCTGCAGCTGTACGGCGTAGTCCGCCGCGAGGAGGGCCTTGGCCTGACCGATGCGCCGGACCATCGTGAAGACGTTCTCCGAGCCGGTGCCGGCGGCCTTGGACTCGTCGAGCTCGTTCTGCGCGACCAGTCGGATGATGTCCGCGTCGACGTCGCCGGGAGCGAGCCCGCGGTCGCCGCGCGCATCGATGATGCGACGGTAGCGGTCGGCCAGACGCGTACCGAGCTCGCGCTCGGCCTGACGGATCGATCGCCCGTACTCGTCGTCCAGCTCGACCGGCAGGTCGGCGATCAGCTTGTCGGGCAGGTCGGCAGCGACGTCCTTCTTCTTGCGACGGACGATGCCCATCGAGATGACCGCGTCGCGCGCCTCGGGGTAGAACGCCTTGTCGGCCGGAGTCAGGCCGCTCTCGTCGAGCTTCTCCATCAGCGCCGGGCCCGGCTTCTCACCGTCGGTCCACCCGAGGAAGCGCCAGATGGCGTCGAAGTCCTCGACGTCGTTGATCAGCGGGGTTCCGGTGAGGGCCAGCAGCAGCGGGTTGCGCACGCTCTCGCGGATGCGGGCCGCGAGCGCGAGGACGTTCTGCGAGCGCTGGGAGGTCAGGTTCTTGATGAAGTGCGCCTCATCCACGACGAGGCCCTTCAGGCCGATCGAGCTGAGCCAGGACAAGTGCCGGTCGAGGATCTCGTAGTTGACGATGAACACGTCGGCGAATGCGTCGATGCTCTCCCCGTCACCCGAGATCACGGTCGCCCGCCGCTGCGGCGTCCACCGGTGCACTTCGCGCGCCCAGTTCATCTTCACGACGTTGGGGACGACGACCAGCAGCGGATACGCATCGGCGACGGATGCCGCGAGCACGGACTCCGCCGTCTTGCCGAGACCCGGCTCATCGGCGAGGAGGAACGTGCGGTGCCCTTCGCGGACGGCCTCGAGGAAGCGGGACTGGTGGACCATGATCTCCAGGCCCTTGGGCGAGAGCCGGTCGAACTCCGGTACCGGCGGGAGTTCCATGGACGCCTGGCCTCCGCCGGCGCCCGTCTCGAACGCCTTGTACAGCGGGCCCATGAGCTCCCAGCCGTCCAGACGACGGCGCGGCGTGGCGCGCGGCGCCCGGGCGGTGAGATCGGGCGCAAGGAAAGGGTTCGCCATCTGGCGGGACTCGATCGCCGGCGGCACCACCTGACGCTGCGCGAGGGCGGGCGAGACGACGGGCGCCGTGGCCGGGGCGGTGTCGGTGATGATGAGCTCGTCGGGGGCGAGCTCGGCGCCGGATTCCAGCAGCCAGTCGCGTCGCATCCGTCGCGCGACCGGGCTCGCGGCCTGGTCGACCTCGAGCAGCTGAATGAGCGAGGTGTCGCGGGCGGCGGTCTTGGCGAGGATCGTCGCGACACCGTCGAGCCTCTTGAGCAGCTCGGCGCGAGCCGCATCGGCCAGCGTGGTGTCGGCCTTGACCCGTGCGCGCTCCTCGCGCACGAGGAAGGCGATCACCTGGAATTTGACGCGATTGGTCGGCCCGAGCTTTCCGCGCTGCGCCTTCGCCTCGATCTCGCGCACTTTGCGGGCGAGGATCGGGATGATCGGTGCTTCATCGTCACGGCGCGACGATGAAGGCTTCCTGCGCCGCTGCGACGAGCTCGAGCCCGTCGTCTTCTGCGCGGCAGATGCCGTGGTCGGCATGCTCCTCCTGAGCGTGAGTGCCGGAAAGGTCCGGCGTTGACCGGTCGGGACCGGTGAGGTCGGCGTGCTCCCGCGGGCGGCGCGAGCCGTCACGAACACGGGACGGGATGTCGGCCCCTCCGGGTCACGGGCACTCGCTTCTGCGAGCTGCGACCATGTCGGTGACGAGATCCTCGGCATCCACTCTAGCGGAATGCCGCGGGAATCAGCCCCACAGCGTCGCCACGACGTCCTCGGTGTAGCCGGGCACGTCGAAGTTGATCGTGTAGCTGCTGATCCACACGTCGCCGCGGAAGACGTGGGTCTCGGTGAGCTCGGCGATCTGGTCGTCCTGACTGACCATGCTCTGCGCGGAGCGGCACACGGTCCCGCCGAGTTCGTCGCCGCAGCCGAAACCGGCTTCGGCGAGCGCGGTGGTCAGCGCCGAGGACTGCTCGGCGCTCAGGATCGTGACGTTCGTGGCCATGCCGGAGTCACTGGGCACGCCCCACGAGCAGCGGATCGTGGCGACACCGGACGAGAGCAGCTCGAGCGCGGCGACGTTCTGAGTCGAGGTCATGGTGACGCCCGGATCGTTCAGCGGACCGCGACCCTGCAGGGCCGCGAGCATCTCGGGCGAATACAGCTGCTCGCACGATGCGGGCAGTTCGATGCCGGCATCCGCCTGGGCCGTGGGCGACGGCGACCCCGTCGAATTCGCCGAGGCGGACGGCGACGCGGATGCGCTCGGCGCGGGGGCGGATGTCGTGGCGGGCTCGGGCTTGCAGCCCGCGAGCGAGAGGCCGAGCGCGAGCGCGGCGATCACCACGGCGGTGGCGCGGCGGGAACGAGCGGACGACATGGGACCTCCGGGGTGCACTGTCCCGCCCGTGCGACCGCGGGTTATCTCTGACCCGCGACGCCCTGCTGCCACAGCGACAGCGTGGCGGGATCGTCGGTCACGATACCGTCCACCCCCAGCGCGGTGACCTCATCCCACTGCGTGTCGTCGTTCAGGGTGTAGACCACGACACGGATGCCGGCGGCGTGGAGCTCCTCGACGATCTCCGGCCGATCGATGACGGCGCGGCGGGCCACGACGAGACCTCGCACCCCCGCCTCCTGCGCCGCGGCCACGACGTCATCGGGAAGGTGCCGCAGGATGAACAGGCGCGCCACGACGCCGGACGCGGCACCCGTCATCGCGAGGGTGCGCGCGTCGAAGCTCGAGACGGCGACACGACGCTCGAGTCCGCGCGCGGTGATCTCGCCGACGGCGCCCGCCACGGCATCGGCATCCCACTCGCCTTTCAATTCGACGATCGCGCGGTGCCCGGATTCGTCGAGGAGGTCGAGCACTTCGGTGAAGGTGGGTACGCTCGTGCCGGCGAATTCGGGCGCGAACCACGACCCGGCATCCAGCGTCTTGACCTCTGCGAGCGTGAGCGCGGACAGCGGCCCGTGCCCGTCGGTCGTGCGGTCCACCGTGCCATCGTGCATGAGCACGGGGACGCGGTCGGCGGTGAGGGCGACGTCGATCTCCACGTAGTCGAACCCGCCGGCGAGCGCGGCGGAGATCGCGGGCAGCGTGTTCTCGGGAGCGGTCGCACCGCCGCCGCGGTGACTCGCGATGAACGCCGAGTCACCCGCCGCGCGGGCCTGACCGAGCATCTCGGTCGCGCTCACCCGTGCGGGGGTCGCCCCCAGGAACGCGATGATCAGGCTCAGCGTGGCAAGCACGCATACGATCGCGAGCGGCCGGATCCGGTCGTCCGTCGGTGCTTCTTCGGGCATCGGGCATGTCCTTGGAGGTGACGCACGTCGCCGTCGACGTGTGCCCCCACCCTACATGCCCCGTTACCGTTTCGTTACCTCTTCGGCAGGAGGTTTCAGATCGTGCTCTTGGTGTGCCAGACGGTCTTGGTCTCGGTGAACGCCGTGATGCGATCCAGCGTCGGCGCCGCAGCGCCGGGCCCCTCTTCCGGCGGCAGAACGCGCGTCAGGATGTCGGCGGCGGCGATCTCGAGGTCGATCCAGTCGAGGGCGCCCGCGCCGACGAGATCCAGCGCGTTCACGTCGGCGTGTGCCGCGAGCCACGGGGCGATCTCGGCGAGCGAGCCGGTGAGGACGTTGACCACACCCCCGGGGACGTCCGAGGTCGCCAGCACTTCCGCGAGCGAGATCGCCGAGAGCGGCAGCTTCTCACTGGCGACCACCACGACCGTGTTGCCGGCCACGAGCGGCGGTGCGACCGCGGAGACGAAGCCGAGCAGCGACGAGTCCTGCGGAGCGATCACCGCGACGACGCCCGTCGGCTCGGGGACGGAGATGTTGAAGTACGGGCCTGCGACGGGGTTCGCGTTGCCGGCGACCTGCGCGTGCTTGTCCGTCCACCCCGCGTACCAGACCCAGCGGTCGATCGCCTCGTCGACCTGCGCCTGCGCGGCGGAGGCGCTGACGCCTTCGAGCAGGACGATCTCCTCGACGAACTGGGCGCGACGACCCTCGAGCAGCTCGGCGATGCGGTACAGCACCTGACCGCGGTTGTAGGCGGTTGCTCCCGCCCAGCCCGACAGCGCCGAGCGCGCCGCGACGACCGCGTCGCGGGCGTCCTTGCGCGAGGCGAGCGAGGCGTTGGCGAGGAAGTCACCCTTGGCGCTGCGAACCTCGTACGTGCGCCCGGACTCGCTGCGCGGGAACTTGCCCCCGATGTAGAGCTTGTAGGTCTTCGGGACGGCGAGGCGGGTCATGCCTTCTTCTCCTTGCGAGCCGCGGCGAGGCGGGCGGTCGTGGGGCGTGCGGATGCCGGAGCGAGGTAGGCGGCGAGGCCGTGCCGGCCGCCCTCCCGGCCGTAGCCGGACTCCTTGTAGCCGCCGAATGGGGAGGCGGGGTCGAATCGGTTGAACGTGTTCGCCCAGACCACGCCGGCGCGCAGCTTGTCGGCGACGGCGAGGATGCGGGATCCCTTGTCGCTCCAGATCCCCGCCGACAGGCCGTACGGGGTGTTGTTCGCCTTCGCGATCGCCTCGGCGGGCGTGCGGAAGGTCAGGACCGACAGCACCGGACCGAAGATCTCCTCGCGGGCGATCCGGTGGCTCGCCTGGACGTTCGTGAAGATCGTGGGCGCGAACCAGAAGCCGTTCTCGGGGATGACGCAGTCCGCGCTCCAGCGCTCCGCACCCTCCTCCTCGCCGACCTGCGACAGCGCCCGGACGCGCTCCAGCTGGGCACGCGAATTGATGGCCCCGATGTCGGTGTTCTTGTCCAGTGGATCGCCCATGCGCAGCGTCGACAGTCGTTCCTTGAGTCGGTCCACGACCTCGTCGTGAATGTTCTCCTGGACGAGAAGGCGGCTGCCGGCGCAGCACACGTGGCCCTGATTGAAGAAGATGCCGTTGACGATCCCCTCGATGGCCTGATCGATCGGCGCGTCGTCGAAGACGATGTTGGCCGCCTTGCCACCGAGCTCGAGGGTGAGCTTCTTGCCCGATCCGGCGATCTCCTTCGCGATCGCGCGGCCGACTCCCGTGGATCCGGTGAAGGCGACCTTGTCGATGCCGGGGTGCGAGACCAGCGCGGCGCCGGTCCCACCCGCGCCGGTGACGATGTTGACCACACCCGCGGGCAGCTCCGCCTGCTGCAGGATCTCGGCGAAGATCAGGGCCGACAGCGGCGTGGTCTCCGCGGGCTTGATCACGACGGTGTTGCCCGCCGCGAGCGCCGGGGCGATCTTCCACGCGAGCATGAGGAGCGGGAAGTTCCATGGGATGACCTGCCCCGCGACTCCCAGCGCGCGCGGCCCGGCGCCGAGCCCGGCGTAGTCGAGCTTGTCGGCCCAGCCCGCGTAGTAGAAGAACCATGCGGCGACGAGGGGCACGTCCACGTCGCGGCTCTCCTTGATCGGCTTGCCGTTGTCCAGGCTCTCCGCGACGGCGAGCTCGCGGGCCCGCTCCTGCACGAGCCGCGCGATCCGGAAGAGGTACTTGCCGCGGTCGCGGCCGCTCATCTTCGACCAGGTCTTGTCGTAGGCGCGGCGCGCGGCACGGACGGCGAGGTCGACGTCCGCTTCGGACGCGGCGGACACCGTCGCGATGTGGGACTCGTCGGCCGGCGAGATCGTCGCGAACGACTCGCCGGTGCCGTCGACGAACTCGCCGTCGATGAACAGTCCGTAGCTGTCGCGCAGGCGCAGGATGCTGCGCGACTCGGGCGCGGGGGCGTATTCCAGGAAGCTCATGGGGTCCTCAATCGATCGTCACGTAGTCGGCGGCGGAGTACGCCCCGGTGCGCAGCTTCTGCCGCTGCAGCAGCACGTCGTTCAGCAGGCTCGACGCGCCGTAGCGGAACAGGTGCGGCTGCAGCCACTCCTCGCCGACGGTCTCGGCGACCGTGACAAGGTATTTGATCGCGTCCTTCGAGGTGCGGATGCCGCCCGCCGGCTTCACGCCGATCTTCTCGCCGGTCGCGCGGTGCCAGTCGCGCACCACTTCGAGCATGAGCAGCGTCGTCGGCAGCGTGGCCGCCGGCTGCACCTTTCCCGTCGAGGTCTTGATGAAGTCCCCGCCGGCGAGGATCGCGAGCCAGGAGGCGCGCTTGATGTTGTCGTATGTGGTGAGCTCGCCGGTCTCGAGGATCACTTTGAGCGAGGCGTACGTGCCGTCCGCCCGACGGCATGCCTGCTTCACCCGGACGATCTGGTCGAAGACCTGCCCGTAGCGCCCGGCGAGGAACGCCCCACGGTCGATCACCATGTCGATCTCGTCGGCGCCCGCCGCGACGGCATCCGCTGTGTCGGCGAGCTTGATCTCGAGCGACGCCCTGCCGCTCGGGAAGGCGGTGGCGACGGCCGCGACCGAGACGAGTCCGTCGTCCGGATCGCCGTGCGCGGCGCCGAGCGCCTGCACGGCGTAGGGCACCATGTCGCCGTACACGCACACCGCAGCGACGCGCGGACACGTCGGGTCGGACGCGTCCGGGGTCAGCGCCTTCGCGACGAGCGAGCGCACCTTGCCGGGGGTGTCGGCACCCTCGAGGGTCGTCAGATCGATGAGCTCGATGATCTTGTCGAGCGCCCATGCCTTCGAGGTCGTCTTGATCGACCGCGTGCCGAGCGCGGCGGCGCGCTGCTCCAGCCCGACCGCATCGACGCCGGGAAGACCGTGCAGATAGCGCCGGAGGGTGGTGTCGTCGGGCTCGCCACCCAGGAGCGCCACGGCGCGCTCGGGCAGCGTCTGCAGGTCTGTTCTGCTCATCGGTCTCTCGTTCCTCTTCACGCTTCGCGGGATTCCCCGGGATCTCGGACGGCGAGGGCGAGCTCTTCTCACCCGCTCGCGCGCGGTCCGCTGCCGGTCGTGGCCCGCGTGTGCCGCAGCATCACCACGACGCCGATCGCCACGACGACCACGAAGGCGATCGTCAGGCATGTGAAGGCGAACCAGTTCTCGTCCAATGCCAGGACGATCCCTGCGGAGATGACGGCGATCGCCGCGGCGGCGAGCTTCGATCCGAACTTCAAGCCTACCCCGGGTGTGAGCCGCCCCGCCGGTGCGTCGTCTCTCGCGAGGATCAGGTCGGCGAATCCGTCGAGCGTCGCGAGGAGCGCGGCGGAGTACGCCACCGCGCAACCCAGCGCCCCCCAGAGGTTGACGGTGTTCGCCGGCGCGGCCACGGCGCTCAACAGACTCACGGCGTCCACGGCTCCGATCGTAGGACCCGCGGCACTCCCGGTCTACGGGCCACCGCCCTGGCGCCGGCTAGGACAGCGCGGCCCGCACGCGCCCGACGTCGTCGTTCATCTGCGCGACCAGCGCCTCGAGCCCCTCGAACGCCGCCATCCCGCGGATGCGCCGGACGAACTGGACTTCGACGCGGTGACCGTACAGATCGAGGTCCGATTCATCCAGCACATAGGCCTCGACCTGGCGTCGCTCGACGTCGTCGAAGTGCGGGTTGACGCCGATCGAGATCGCGGCGGGGTACCGCACTCCCGAACGCAGTCCGTTCGCGGATCCCTCGTCGATGAGCCAACCGGCGTAGACGCCGTCCGCGGGGATGAAGCCCTCGGAGTCCGGCGAGAGGTTCGCCGTCGGGAAACCGAGCTCGCGACCGCGCTTGAGTCCGTGGACCACTTCGCCCCACACGGATGCCGGCCGGCCGAGCAGCTTCGCCGCCGACTCGACGTCCCCCTCGGCGAGCACTTCGCGGATCCACGTCGAGGACACCCGACGACCCGCTCCGACCGCCCGCACGTCGTCGACCACGTCGACGTCGAAACCGAACTCGCGACCGAGCGTGCGCAGCGTCTCCGGGTCGCCCGCTCCGCCGCGGCCGAACCGGAAGTCCCCGCCGACGAGCACGGTGCAGGCGCCGAGCGCGGTCACGAGCACGCGCTCGACGAAATCGCGCGGCGAGAGGTCGGCGAGCTCCCGATCGAAGCGCAGGACGAGCACCGCGTCGACGCCCGTCTCGGCGAGCAGCTGCACCTTCTGGTGCACGCCGATCAGATCGTCCGGGCACAGATCGGGTCGCAGCAGCGCGAGCGGGTTCCGGTCGAAAGTGACCGCGACCACGCGGGCATCCGTGGTGGCGGCGTCGACCCGCGCCCGATCGATCACGGCACGGTGACCGGAGTGGACGCCGTCGAACTTGCCGATCGCCACGACCGAGGGGCCGAAGCCGTCGGGGACCTCGGCAGGGTCGTGGAACACGATCACGCGCGGACCGCCGCGGGATCGGCATCCGTCGGCGACGCACTGCGCGGCCGATGCGTGACGAGCCACCAGATCCCGAAGAACGGCAGCACGAGCGGCACGAACAGGTACCCCATCCCGAACCACGACCACACGGTCGGGTGGGCGAACAGGTCCGGCAGCAGCAGGCTCAGCGTTCCGATCACGAGAACTCCGGCCAGCTCGAAGCAGATCGCCACCCACGCCGTGAGGTACCAGCCCCGGGAGCCGGCGAACACGAGGGCGAGCGTGGCGATGATGTACACGACCGCGGACGCAGCGGAGAGGCTGTAGGCCAGCGGGGCCTCCTCGAAGCGCTGAGCGATCTGGACGAACGAGCGGCCGGTCGCGGCGAGCGCCATGATCGCGTAGACGATCACCAGGACGCGTCCGATTCCGGACATGCGGGGGCGGGCTGAGGGCGACATGGCGGGTCAAGCTTACGTGCTGGCTCAGGCGACCTGGATCGTCCAGATCGCCTGCATGCGCCACACCATGACCGCCACCGCGAGCGCTCCGATCCCCATGATGACCGTGCTCCAGCGGCTCCGTTCGAGCAGTGCCCACGCGACCGCGGCGGGCGGGATGAGCGCAGCCGAGACCAGGTAGACCCAGAACTCCAGCAGGCTCCCCGTAGGCGGGTTGCCGGCGAGCGGAGCGATGATCGCGACGATGATCTGCGCGATGAGCAGGAGTTCGAGCAGCGCGAGACCGGCGACGCTCAGGTCGCTCGGGCGCCGGCCGGCAAGGCCGAGCACGACGCACAGCAGGCCCGCGATCACGGCGACCCCGACTTGGACGAAGGTGAACCACAGGATCATGCGCTCTTCTCCTCGGGGAGGTTCATGACGCTCTTGAGGTCGGTGCCGCGGCGCTCGACGATCCCCACCATGACGCCCGACGGATCGATCGCCGCGGTCGGGTTCCGTGTCATGCGCGTCGCCGCCCCGGCGATCCGCTTGCCGTGACGCAGATCACGGGCCTCTTCGCCGGTCACCTCGATCGCGCCCAGGACCGCGCGGGCCGCGCTGGCGGGGTCTGCGAGCGCGGCGGCCGAGATCGCGTCGACGGATGCCGCACCGGCGACCTCGAACGGGCCGATGCGCGTGCGCCGCAACGCCGTGAGGTGTCCGCCCACGCCGAGCGCGGCGCCGAGGTCGCGGGCGAGCGCGCGGATATAGGTGCCGCTGGTGCAGTCGACCACGACATCGAGGTCCGTGAAGCCGCCGTCTACGCGACGGCGGCGGACCTCGAAGCGGGACACCGTCACGCTGCGGGCGGCGAGCTCCACCTCCTCCCCCGCACGAGCGAGGTCGTACGCGCGGCGCCCGGCGACCTTGATCGCCGACACGCGGCTCGGCACCTGTGAGATCTCGCCGGTCAGCGCGGCGATCTCGGCGTCGATCCGCGCGGGGTCGAGGGATGCGGCATCCGTCACCCGTTGGATCTGCCCGTCGGCGTCGTCGGTGTCGGTGGACGCGCCGAGCCGGATGGTCGCCTCGTAGGTCTTGTCCAGCCCGACGATGTAGGTCAGCAGTCGCGTCGCGCCCTCCACACCGAGCACGAGCAGACCCGTCGCCATCGGATCCAGCGTGCCGGCGTGTCCGATCTTGCGGGTGCCCAGGGCGCGCCTCGCGCGGGCGACCACGTCATGACTCGTGATGCCTCCCGGCTTGTCGACCAGGAGGATTCCGGCGGCGACCATCAGCAGTAGTCCGCCCAGACGCGGGACGGATGCGCGAGGTCGGTGTTGTCGACGATCGCGGATGCCGCAGCCCGCGGATTCGCCTCCTTGAGGTACAGCTCCTGGCCCTGGCGGTACCGCGCGTTCGAGGGCGCGGAGGGGCTCGGATCGGAGCCGTCCCGCAGCGCCAGTCGCTGTGCGGCCACATCGATGGGGACATCGAGCCAGACCGACCAGTTCCAGAGGTTCCTCAGCTCGGGACGGTGCAGGAAGATCCCGTCGACGATGAGGACGGCATCCCGCGGCGCCGTCGTCCACGCCGACTCGACGGGCTGGTCGCGCACGACGTCGAACGCGGCGAGCTGGAACCCGGTGCTCGCCCCGGTCTGCCCACCCTCGCGGAACGGGTCGATCAGCACACGACGGAAGGTCGTGAGGTCATAGGAGTCGCGGTAGAAGCCTTCGGGCGACTGCCTGCCACGCGCGTACCGCTCCGCCCGCGGGCGGTGGAAGTCGTCGATCGAGGCGCGGAAGACCGCAGAGCCGTCCTCGGCGAAGACATCGGCGAAGGAGTCGGCGAACACGGTCTTGCCCGCACCGTCGATGCCGTCGACCGCGATGATCACCCGGCCACCGCGATTGTGCTGACGCACTTCGTCCCGGAGGCTGCGCAGCAGCGTGGTGACCGGGGTGGTGGGCAGGCGCATGGCTCTCAGCCTATCCGCGCAGGCTGCGCGCCTTCCCTGCGCGGATGCCGCAGAATCGGCGACGGAAATCGCGGTCGACCCGGTGAAGGCCCTGGGCGACCGCACGCATAACGAGATCCTGCACTTCGTGCCACCGCCACCCAGCCCTTGCGCACCCGCGGGATCTCGCTGCGCGCGACGGTGGCGCGGACGTGATGGTCACTGTGACCGTGCAGTCCACGTGAGCGGGCACGCACGATCCCGCCCGCCGCGTCGAGGATTCAGAGGGACGGAGGGCTCCGATGACCCTCCGAAACCGAGATCCCCTCCGCATCCGCGACCGCCCCCTGCTCGTAGGCTGGTCGGCATGCCCGAGCTCGCCGCCCCGCTCATCGAGTGGTACCGGAAGAACGCCCGGGAGCTCCCGTGGCGGGCACCGGGATTCGGCGCCTGGGGGACGCTGGTCAGCGAGTTCATGCTTCAGCAGACACCCGTAAACCGCGTGATCCCGCACCTCGATGCGTGGCTGACGCGCTGGCCGGCACCCACCGACCTCGCCGCCGCCGCTCCGGCGGACGCCGTGCGGCAGTGGGCGAACCTCGGCTATCCCCGGCGTGCACTGTGGCTGCACCGCGCCGCGGTCGAGATCCGCGATCGCCACGCGGGAGTCGTGCCGCGCGGCGTCGATGACCTCCTCGCCCTCACCGGGATCGGCGACTACACCGCCCGCGCGGTCGCGGTGTTCGCGTACGGGGATCGGCATCCGGTGGTCGACACGAACACGCGCCGCGTGATCGCCCGCGCGGTCGGCGGACGCTCGCAGCCCGGGCCTCCGACGCGCAGCGATCTCGCGGACATGGCCGGGCTCCTGCCCGCCGGACGCGAGGACGCCGCGATGTTCAACGCCGCGACGATGGAACTCGGCGCCGTGGTGTGCACGGCACGCGCGCCGCGATGCGACTCATGCCCGATCACGCATATCTGCGCGTGGCGCACCGCCGGCTACCCCGACACCGGTGACGACCGACGGCGCCAGGCGCGCTATGAGGGCAGCGACCGGCAGGCTCGCGGCGCGGTGCTGAAGACGCTGCGGGATGCCGATGCCGCGGGCATCCGCACGGACGAACTCCTCGCCGACTGGTCGGATCCGCACCAGCGCGACCGCGCGATCACCTCGCTCGCCGACGACGGACTCATCGAACTCGTGAACGGGAGCGCGAGGCTCCCGCACTGAGGTCACCCCTCGCGGGCGGCGCCCTCGTCGTCGGCTTCTTCTTCGGCCTCGTCGAGCTCGCGGGGCTTGACGTACGGATCGGCGTCGCCGGCGTACTGAGCGGATGCCGCAAGACCCGCGACCGCCGCGTCGCGCTCACGCGCTTCACGCAGCAGCGAGGCGATGTGGTCGGCGTTCTCGGGGATCGCGTCGAGGATGAACTCGAGCGTCGGCGTGAGGCGGGTGTTGAGGTTCTTGCCGACCTCGGAGCGCAGCAGGCCGGTGGCGGACTTGAGTGCCGCCGCCGTGTCGGCGCGCAGCGCCTCATCGCCCATCACGGTGTAGAACACCGAAGCGTGCTGGAGGTCGCCGGTCACCTTGACGTCGGTGATCGTGACGAATCCGAGCCGCGGATCGCGCAGCCCTCTCTCGAGGCGCTCCGCCAGCACCACGCGGATGCGGTCGGCGACGCGCGCCTGTCGTTCTCCAGCCATTTCCTACTCCCTCTTCCCACCGCCGGCGGGCTATCGAGCGCAGGCGATGGATGATGCCGGGATAGTCGGGGCCTTGGGGGTTCCCGTTATCCCGGCGTCATCCATCGCCGTAGCGTTCCGAACCTCAGCCGCGCGGCTTCTCCACCATTTCCGTGGTCTCGATCTCGTCGCCGATCTGGATGTCGTTGAACTTGCCGAGGCCGATACCGGCCTCGAAGTCCGTCCGCACCTCGGTGACGTCGTCCTTGAAACGACGCAGCGACTCGATCTGCAGGCCGTCCGCCAGCACGACGCCGTCGCGGATGACCCGCGCCTTCGCGTTGCGCGTGATCGTCCCGGAGCGGACGATGACACCGGCGATGTTGCCGAACTTCGAGGAGCGGAACACCTCGCGGATCTCGGCGACACCGGACTGAACTTCTTCGAACTCCGGCTTGAGCATGCCCTTGAGGGACTGCTCGACGTCGTCGATCGCGTTGTAGATGACCGAGTAGAACCGGGTGTCCACTCCTTCGCGGGACGCACGCTCGCGCGCCTTCGTGTCGGGGCGGACGTTGAAGCCGATGATGATCGCGTTGTCGATCGTCGCCAGGTTCACGTCGGACTCGGTGATCGCACCGACGCCGCGGTGGATGATCCGCAGCTGCACGGAGTCATCGACCTCGATCTTCAGCAGCGACTCCTCGAGCGCCTCGACGGCACCCGACACGTCACCCTTGATGATGAGGTTGAGCGATTCGACCTTGCCCTCCTGCAGAGCACGGGTGAAGTCCTCGAGCGAGATGCGCTTGCGGGCCTTGGCCAGCTGCGCGTTGCGCTCGGCCGCTTCACGCTTCTCGGCGATCTGGCGGGCGAGGCGGTCCTCGTCGGTCACGATGAACGTGTCACCGGCACGGGGCACGGAGTTGAGCCCCTGGACCTGCACGGGGCGCGACGGCCAGGCTTCGAGGACGGGCTCGCCGTTCTCGTCCGCCATGGCGCGCACGCGGCCGTACGCGGTTCCCGCGACGATCGCGTCACCGACGCGCAGCGTTCCGGACTGGATGAGCACGGTCGCCACCGAACCGCGGCCCTTGTCGAGCTTCGCTTCGATCGCGACGCCGCGGGCCGCCTTGTTCGGGTTCGCCGTGAGGTCGAGCCCGGCATCCGCCGTCAGCAGGACGGCGTCCAGAAGCTCCTGGATGCCGGTCCCGGCGCGCGCCGAGACGTCGATGAACATCACGTCGCCGCCGTACTCCTCGGCGACCAGGCCGTACTCGGTGAGCTGCTGGCGCACCTTCGCGGGGTTCGCGTCGGGCTTGTCGACCTTGTTCACGGCCACCACGATCGGCACGTTCGCAGCCTGCGCGTGGTTGAGCGCCTCCACCGTCTGCGGCATGATGCCGTCGTCGGCGGCGACCACGAGGATCGCGAGGTCGGTCACCTGCGCACCACGGGCGCGCATGGCGGTGAACGCCTCGTGACCCGGGGTGTCGATGAAGGTGATCGCGCGCTCGATGCCCTCGTGCTCGGTCCAGACCTGATAGGCACCGATGTGCTGCGTGATGCCACCGGCCTCGCCGGCGACGACGTTGGTCTGGCGGATTGCGTCGAGCAGTCGGGTCTTACCGTGGTCGACGTGACCCATGACGGTCACGACCGGCGGACGGATCTCGAGGTCGTCCTCATCCTCGTTCTCGAGTTCGGCGTCGAGGTCCAGACCGAAGCCCTCCAGGAGCTCCTTGTCCTCGTCCTCGGGCGAGACCATCTGGATCTTGTAGCCGAGCTCTTCGCCGAGGACCTCGAAGGTCGCCTCGTCGAGGGATTCGGTGGCGGTCGCCATCTCACCCAGGTTGAAGAGGATCGTCACGAGCGTGCCGGGCTGCACGGTGTAACCGCGGATCGCCTCGAGCTTGTCGGCGAAGTCGGCGATCGACGCGCCACGGCGCAGACGGATGATCTCGCCGTTGCCCTTCTGGACGTTGACGCCACCAACCTGCGGGGCATCCCGCATCTCGAATTCCTGCCGCTTCGCCCGACGCGACTTGCGCTGCTTGGACTTGCCGCCACCCTTGCCGAAGGCACCCGCGGTGCCACCGCCGGGGCCACGACCACGGCCGCCGCCGCCGCCGGGACGACCGGCGAAGCCGCCGGGCGCACCGCCGGGGGCACCACCGGGACGCTGGAAGCCCCCACCGGCACCTCCCGGACGGCCGGGACCGCCCGGTCGCTGCTGGAAGGGCGCACCGGGACGACCGCCCGCACCGGGGCGACCGGGACGCGCACCGGGTGCACCCGGACGCGGGGCACCGGGACGCGGGGCCTGCGGACGCGGGATGTTGCCGGGGCTCGGCGCGGGCCGCTGGCCCATTCCCTGTGCGCTCGCGAACGGGTTGTTGCCCGGGCGCGGTCCGGCGGGCCGCTGGCCCATGCCCTGCGCACTCGAGAACGGGTTGTTGCCCGGGCGCGGAGCGCCGGGCGCGCCACCGGGACGCGGTGCGCTCGGTGCGGCGGTCTCCGCCGCAGGCGTGCTCGCGGCAGGCGCGGGCGCGCTCGGTGCGGGTGCCGGAGCGCTGGACGCCGCGGGGGCGGATGCCGCAGCCGGGGTCGGCGCCGCGGGAGCGGCGGGTGCCGGCGCGGCCGGGCGCGGCGCGCCCGGGCGCGCGGCACCGGGCTTGGCGGCGCTCGGCGCGGCGGTGGCTGCCGCCGGAGCGGATGCCGCAGCCGGCGCGGCGGCCGGCTTACCGGCGCCGTCCGCCTCGAGGGCGGCGCGGAGCTTGCGAGCCACGGGGGGCTCGATGGTGGATGAGGGGCTCTTGACGAATTCGCCGAGCTCCTTGAGCTTTGCAAGAGCGATCTTGCTGTCGACACCGAGTTCGGAAGCGATCTCGTGTACGCGTGGTTTGGCAGCCACAATTCTCCTGTCTGGGGTTGGTCCACCCAGGCAGGGCAGACCTCAGTCGCGGACGGGTCTCATTTCGAGCCGTTCACTTTGTTTCCATAGCCGTTCAGCCGTTTCTCGAAGGTCTGCGTATCCAGAGGACCTGACACACGCAATGCCCGTACGAAAGCGCGTCGCCGCAGAGCGGCATCCATGCATTCCGTGCTGTCGTGCACCCACGCGCCCCGCCCCGGCATCGACGCGCCGACATCTGCGATGAGGGTGTGATCGACGGCCACGACTCTGAGGAGCGCGGACCGGGGGGCACGCGTGCGGCATCCGACGCACGTCCGTACGGGCTCTATCTTACACCTCGGGGCGGACGGGGCATGCCTCAGGACTCCAGGACGCTGTCCGGCTGGATGTCGATCTTGGCGCCTGTGAGCTTGGCGGCGAGGCGCGCGTTCTGCCCCTCCTTGCCGATCGCGAGCGACAGCTGGTAGTCGGGGACGAGCGCCCGCACCGCCTTCGTGGAGGCATCGAGGATGAAGCTCGAGGTGACCTTCGCCGGCGACAGCGCGTTCGCGACGAACTTCGCCAGCTCGGCGTCGTAATCGACGATGTCGATCTTCTCGCCGCCCAGTTCCTCGGTCACCGCCCGCACGCGTCGACCGAGCTCACCGATGCACGCGCCCTTCGCATTGATCGTGGGATCCGTCGCACGCACCGCGATCTTCGTGCGGTGCCCGGCTTCGCGGGCGAGCGAGACGATCTCGACGAGCCCCGCGTTGATCTCGGGCACTTCGAGCGCGAACAGTTTGCGCACGAGCCCCGGGTGCGTCCGCGACACCGTGATCTGCGGACCCTTCGTGCCCTTGGCCACGGACGTGACGTAGACGCGCAGACGGGAGCCGTGCGCGTAGTCCTCCCCCGCGACCTGCTCCTCGGGCGGGAGAATCGCCTCGATGGATCCGAGATCGACGTGCACCATGCGGGGGTTCGGCCCCTGCTGCACGATACCGGCGACGATGTCGCCCTCCTTGCCCCGGAACTCGCCCAGCACCGCGTCGTCGGCGATGTCCCGCAGCCGCTGGCTGATGACCTGCTTCGCAGCGAAAGCCGCGATGCGCCCGAAGTCGTCCGGGCTGCTCTCCTCTTCGCCGATGATCGCGCCCTCGTCGTCCGTGAGCGGCAAGAAGACCGCGACGTGACCCGTCTTGCGATCGAGGACCGCGCGGGCGCCGGCGGGCAGTTCGCCGGTCGGCGAGGTGTGCTTGGCGTAGGCGGTCAGGATCGCCTGTTCGATGATGCGCGCGAGCTCATCGAAGGGGATCTCCTTCTCTCGCTCAATCGTCCGCAAGAGTGACAGATCGATGTCCATGAGTGACCTCCCTATTCAGCTGTCGCCGTCGCGCGAGCGGCGCGCGGCATCCGTCCAGGGTACCGGATGCCGGCCGCGGTGTTCTGGGCGGCTGCTGGTCAGCCTCAGCGCCCGCCCGCCATACTGACCCCATGGATGCGATCAACGAATGGCTGCTGACCTGGGGCGACGCGCTGTGGACGTGGGTGGTCCTGCCGGGCGTGATCCTGCTCGGCCTGTACTTCACGCTGCGATCCGGGGTCGTGCAGTTCCGGCTCATCCCCGAGATGTTCCGCACCCTCACCGACAAGACCCCGCGCGATGCGGGCGGGCGCCCGCAGTCGGTGTCGGCATTCCAGGCCTTCACCATCTCTGCGGCCTCACGGGTGGGAGTCGGCAACATCGCCGGGGTGGGCACGGCGATCGCCATCGGCGGCCCGGGAGCGGTGTTCTGGATGTGGTTGATGGCCTTCATCGGAGGCTCCTCGAGCTTCATCGAGTCCTCCCTCGCCCAACTCTTCAAGATCCGTGACAAGGACGGCTTCCGAGGCGGACCCGCCTACTACATGCAGCGGGGGCTCAAGGCACGCTGGATGGGCGTCCTGTTCGCGGTCATCCTGATCGTCTGCTTCCCGATCGCCTTCAGCTCCCTCCAGGCCAACACGATCCAGGCCACCCTCGCCGGCAGCTTCGGTGAGGACTCCGCAGGCTGGCTGCCCTGGGGAGTCGGCATCGGGCTGGCGGTCCTGATGGCCCTGGTCATCTTCGGCGGCGTCCGTCGGATCGCCTCGGTGACACAGCTGCTGGTCCCTGCCATGGCGCTGCTGTACCTGATCGTCGGGATCGTCATCCTCGTGATCCATGCCGACCGCATCCCCGCGGCCTTCGCCTCGATCTTCACGGAGGCGTTCGGCTTCAACGAAGTCGTGGGGGCGAGTCTCGGCTACATCATCCTCACCGGAGTCAAGCGTGGGATGTTCTCCAACGAGGCGGGTCTCGGTTCCGCTCCGAACGCCGGGGCGACGGCGGCGGTCACCCACCCCGTCAAGCAGGGCCTCGTCCAGACCCTCGGCGTCTATTTCGACACCTTCCTGGTGTGCTCGATCACGGCGTTCATCATCCTGGTCTCCGTTCCCGATCTCTCCGAGGCCGGGCGCGGGATCGGACTCACACAGGGCGCGATGACGAGCACGCTCGGCGAGTGGTCGAACGTGCTGTTGAGCGTGATCATCTTCCTTCTGGCGTTCAGCTCGATCCTCGGCAACTACTACTACGGCGAATCCAACATCGAATTCATCACGCCGCGTCCGGCCGTGCTGACCGCGTACCGGCTGCTGGCGGTGGTGGCGGTCTTCGTCGGATCGGTGATCTCGGCCGACGTGGTCTGGAACTTCGCCGACGGAGCGATGGGGCTCATGGCGCTGGTCAACCTGATCGCGATCGCCCTGCTGTCGGGCATCGCCTTCCGGCTGCTGAAGGACTACACCGCTCAGCGTCGCGCCGGGCGGAACCCCATCTTCACGCGCGCGCTCATGCCCGATGTGGACGGGATCGCGGTGTGGGAGGACGAGCTGTCCGTCACGGGGCCGGTGGACCTTCCCACGAGGGACCACGAGGCTCAGAAGCACCGCGATCACCTGCACCGCGCCACCGCGGATCGCGACGCCGACCCCTTCGGCTAGCCCGTCACTCCTCGGCGTCGACGGCGTAGCGGGCGCAATCGGAAGCCGGTGCGTCGGACCCGGAGAACCGGTCATCCGTCCAGCGCACGAGCGTCCGCAGGAATCCCGATGAGGGGACGATGAGCGAGCGGTGGTCGCCGGTCGCGAACTCCACCCACCGGACCGGCAGTCCCGCCGCACAGGCGTCACGGACGAAGTGCTCGGGCAGATCGGACGGGATCACCTCGTCCTGATCCGACCATCCGATCAGCACGGGGCCGCGCCACGGACCGATCGCACGGTTCTGTTCGAGCCGTCGGCCGAGTGCGCCCGCGGTCAGGTTCGCGGGATACAGGGGCCTGTCGGCGGACACACCGAGCGACGTGATCGCCGACACGAACAGACCCGGTTCGCTGAGGCACCGCTGGGTCATCTCCCGGACGATCGATCGGCCGGAGGTGACCACGTAATCCTCGACGTTGACGTCGGGGTACACGTCCGCGTACGGCACGAGCACCCAGGAAACGAGGATCGACAGCTCCGCGCCGGCATCGCGGCCCGCGAGCTCGCGCGCCATCGCCAGAGGATCGGTCACCGGAGCGAGCGCCGCCGTGCCGAGGATGCGCAGCTCGGGCGCGTACTCGGCCGCGACCGGATCGGTCCACAGGGCGGCGTGCCCGCCCTGTGAGTGCCCCCACACCACGACGTCGCGGGAGAGACGGACGTCCTCCAACTCGCCCGCCGCGCGGATGGCGTCCAGGCTCGACCGCGCCTCGCCCTCGCCGATCAGATACGGGAAGCGACCCGCCGCTCCTCGACCGGTGTAGTCCGATGCCACGACCACCCAGCCGCGACGCAGCGCCTCCGAGACCGCGGGGATCGCCCACCGGGTCGCGGTGGAGTCCATCAGGCTCGGCGCACATCCGCGTGCGACCCCGGTCGTCCCCCAGTTCCAGGACACGACGGGTCGTGGGCCCGGAGGCAGGTCGGTCGGGATGATGACCAGAGCGCTGGCCACGGCGCGCACGCCGACGGCATCCGTCGTGCTGTACAGGATCCGGCGCACCGTGCCGTCCGCGGGCGCGGAGCCGGCGTACGCGTCCGAGCGGATCAGCTCCCCCGGTCCGTCGGGAGCATCCGCCGGGGCGTTGTAGAACGCGTCGATCACGGGCGCACCCTCCGCGAGCCACCCGTTCACGCTCCAGGCGGTCCCGGCGAGGACCACCAGGACGACGGCGAGCGCGTAGCGGCCGGCATCCACGAGCCTGCGACCGCGCGGTCCGCGACCGGAATCGCTCAGAGTCGGCGTACGCCCCGCGAGCCGACGCCCCGCACGCCACACGAGCGATCCGCCGTAGACGATCGTGCGCACGCCGAACAGCACCGCCGCGATCAGGAGTGTCAGGTCGGGCCACGCGAGCGCGAGGACTCCGAAGACGATCTGCGCGACACCCGATGCACCCGACAGCACTCGCTCGCTCACCCGGCCGCGCAGGACGCCGGCCAGCGACCCGAGGCCGCCGATGATCAGCAGGACCGCGAGGACGGCCGGAAGGATCTCGAGACTGCGCCCGACGAAGAGCAGCACAGCGAGACCGCCGACGATCCACAGGACGCACACGATCCGATACCAGACGGTGCGGGAGCGCTCGGAGTCGGCGAGATCGAGGACCCCGGCGAGGATCGCAGCGACCCCGACCACGATTGCGAGCAGCCAGAGCGAGGTGAGCGGGCGCGTCACGATGAAGACGCCGAGCGCGAAGACGGAGATGCCGATCGCGAGTGCCGCCGGCGCGGGCGCCGCTTCGATGAGCCGGAGAGCCCGCCGCAGACGGGGCCTCGGCACCGCGGGAGGGGACGGCACGCTCACTCGGGCCATCCTAGATCGGACCGCCACGCCGTCCTGCCCGCGTAGCCTGGCCTGATGGACGCGACAGCCCCTCGCCGCGTGGCGCGCGAGGTGGAGCGCAGCGCTCCGCTTCGCGCCCTGGCCCGTGGGGGCTACGCGGCGAACGGACTGCTGCATATCCTGATCGGCGCGATCGCCGTCATCGTCGCCTTCGGAGGCGACGGCGCGAGCGACCAGTCCGGCGCCCTCATGGCGATCGCCGCCGTGCCGTTCGGGTTCATCCTGCTGTGGACGGCGGCGATCACGCTGGGGGCTCTGGCCGTCTGGCAGCTCGTGGACGGCATCCTGCAGCGTGCCCCCGCCGACAACGCCACCGGATTCTTCAGCAAGTGGGGCCGGCGCATCGGCGCGTGGGGTCAGGCGGCGATCTTCGGCGCGCTCGGCCTGATCGCCGCGGCGGTGGCGCTCGGCGCCCGCGTGGACGCCGAGTCCGCTGCCGAGGCGGCCAGCGCGGGTCTTCTGTCGATCCCCGGTGGGTCTGTCGTGCTCGTGCTCGCGGGGATCGGCATCGGGATCGGCGGCATCGCGTTCATCGTCATGGGCGTGCGACGCTCGTTCCGCGACAAGGTCGACATCCCTGACGAGGGTCCGGGGCGTGGGATTGCCGGACTCGGCCTGATCGGCTTCGTCGCGAAGGGGATCGCGCTCGGCATCGTCGGCGTCCTGCTGGTCATCGCGGCCGTCGACGCGGACGCCGATACAGCCGGCGGTCTCGACGGCGCCCTGCAGGCGCTCCTGAGGCTTCCGCTCGGCCCGATGCTGGTCGCGATCGTGGGAGCCGGGTTCATCGCCTACGGGGTCTTCTGCCTGTTCCGCGCGCGCTTCGCGCGTCTGTGACCAACGCCGTGTCAAGCCCTTGGCTCCCTCGGAGATGGGTGCGAGCCTCGGTGCATGACCGATGAGCGAATGACCCAGACCGAGGCGATCGTGCGCCTGAAGGAACTCGTGGAGGACATCGACTTCACGATGCTGACGACGCAGGATGCCGCCGGCAACCTCGTTTCGCGGCCCATGAGCACGCGCCAGATGGATGAGAACGGCGACATCTGGTTCTTCACGGCGGACGACTCGAAGAAGGCGGACGAAGTGCGGGCCGACCACGAGGTGGGCCTGTCCTACCTCGACGCGAAAGGAATGCGCTTCGTCTCCGTCGCGGGCCGCGCTGCGGTCGTGCACGACCGCGCGAAGATGGAGGAGCTGTACACCGCGTCCCTCGACATCTGGTTCGAGGACGGACTCGAGACCCCCGACATCGCGCTGTTGAAGGTCACGCCCGTGGAGTGCGAGTTCTGGGAACCCAAGCACGGAAAGCTCGTGATGGCGGCGGGCATGCTCAAGGCCCTCGTGACGAAGGACACCCCCGACGACACGATGCGGCACGAGAAGATCAGCTGCTGACCGCTCCCGGAGTGGACGGCGCGCTGTCGAACTCGTTGATCGCGCGGATCAGTCGGTGGAGGGACCCCACCTGGAACTGATCCGGAGTGAGGATCAGACGAGGCAGGTCCGGCCGGTCCGCATCGGCCAGCTCTTGCGGGAGCGCCGTCCCGGCCTCGATCCGCCCCTCCCGCACGAGCGACCCGAACTGCTCGTTGAGCGAGTCCACTTCTTCGGGCGTGGGCTCTGCGCGCAGACGGAGGACGAGCCGGCCGCCGACCCAGCGCAGCGAATCGTAGTTTCGCCAGAAGCCGGTCAGTTCGTCGGCGGCGGCCTCGACCGAATCCGTGATGAGCACCCGATCGAAATCGTGCGGCGAGATCACGCCCGACGTCACGAGCTGCTCGTCGACGAAGCGCCGCAGCCCCGCCCAGAACGTGCCGCCGGGTTCGTCCAGCAGCACGATCGGAGTGGGCTCGGCCTTCCCGGTCTGTTGCAGGGTGAGCAGCTCGAACATCTCGTCGAGCGTGCCGAAGCCGCCGGGGAGGCACACGAAGCCGGTTGACTCCTTCACCAGCATGAGCTTGCGCGTGAAGAAGTACTTCATCGCGACGTTGTTGGCGCTGCGCGCCAGGAGTGCATTCGGCTTGTCCTCGAACGGCAGCCGGATCGACACCCCGATCGAGTGGTCCACGCCCGCCCCCTCCGCGGCCGCCTGCATGATGCCGGGACCCGCGCCGGTCACCACCATCCATCCGCGTTCGGCCAGGGCACGTGCGACCCGCATCGTGGCGAGGTAGAGCTCGTCATCCGGTCGAGTCCGCGCCGACCCGAAGATCGTCGCCTTCGGCACGTCCTCGAAGGGGGCGAACAGCCGGAACGCTGCCCGCATCTCGGTCAGTGCGGCGGAAGTGATCTTCAGATCCAGCCGACTGGTGCGATCCATCCCCAGCCCGACGCCCGTGGTGAGGATGCGGGCGACGAGGTCCGCGTCGGTCGTGATGCCGGCATGCTCCAGCACTCCGCGGACGGCCTCGGTGACCTCGGCGGGGATGGGGGCACCGGATTCGGACACGCCTCCAGCCTCCCACGCTCCGCGCGTGAGCGGATCAGCCGACGGTCAGTCGGCCGACGGCATCCGCGATCGAGATGGTCTCGCGATCCCCGCTGCGGCGATCCCACAGCTCGACCTGACCGTCCGCGGCACCTCGCCCGACGATGACGATCTTCGGCACGCCCACGATCTCGGCATCGCCGAACTTCACACCCGGCGACACTTTCGGTCGATCATCGAGCAGGACATCCTTGCCGGCGGCCTCGAGTTCCTTCGCGAGGTCCTCGGCGACCTCGAACGCGACGGCGTCGCGCCCCGCCGCCACGACGTGGACGTCGAACGGTGATACGGATGCCGGCCAGATGAGTCCCTTCTCGTCGTTGTTGAGCTCGGCGATGATCGCGAGGATGCGTGTGACCCCGATGCCGTACGAGCCCATCGTGACGGTGACGAGCTTGCCGTTCTCATCGAGGACTTTCAGCCCCAGCGCGTCGGCGTACTTTCGGCCGAGCTGGAAGACGTGGCCGATCTCCATGCCGCGCGCGAGTTCCACCGGACCGGAGCCGTCGGGGGCGGGGTCGCCCGCGCGCACCGATGCGACCTCGACGAAGCCGTCGCCTGCAAAATCACGGCCGGCGACGAGCGAGTGCACGTGCTTCTGATCGATGTTCGCGCCGGTGATCCAGCTCGTGCCGTCGACGACGCGGGGGTCCAGCAGATAGCGGATGCCGGTGGCGGACTCCTCGCCGAGGATCGCGCCCGTGGGCGACCACGGACCGATGTAGCCCTTGACCAGGAGCGGGTGCTTCTCGAAGTCCTCGGGCGTGGCCTGCTCGACTTCGGCGGGGGCGAACGCGACCTCGACGCGCTTGTCGTCGACGTCGCGATCACCCGGGAGGCCGATGACGACGAGCTCGCGCGTGCCGTCGAGGTGGGTGAGGGCCAAGACCACGTTCTTGAGCGTGTGCGCCGCGGTCCACTCCCCCTCGGCGGGTGCGTCGAGGTGAGCGTTCGCGTGGTCGACGAGCGTCGCGATCGTCGGTGTGTCGGGCGAGTCGAAGATCACGGGCTCGGGCAGGCCCTCGATGGCGATCGGGTCGGGAGCGACCGTCGTGAACGCTTCGACGTTCGCGGCATAGCCGCCGGCGGACCGGACGAACGTGTCCTCGCCGACGGCGGTCGGGTGCAGGAACTCCTCCGACCGCGACCCGCCCATGGCCCCGGCATCCGCCTGAACGATGACGTACTCGAGGCCGAGCCTGGCGAAGATGCGCTCATAGGCGTCGCGCTGGGCCATGTAGGACGCGTCGAGCCCGGCATCCGTGTAGTCGAAGGAGTACGCGTCCTTCATCGTGAACTCGCGGCCGCGCAGAAGCCCGGCGCGGGGACGCGCCTCATCGCGGTACTTGTCCTGGATCTGGTAGATGGCCAGCGGGAGGTCTTTGTACGACGAGTACAGGTCCTTCACCAGCAGCGTGAAGACCTCTTCGTGCGTTGGAGCGAGCAGGTAGTCGGCGCCCTTGCGATCCTGCAGGCGGAAGATGCCGTCGCCGTACTCCTCCCAGCGGCCCGTGACCTCGTACGGTTCGCGCGGCAGGAGCGCGGGGAAATGCACCTCGTACGCGCCCGCCGCCGTCATCTCGTCGCGGATGATGCCTTCGACCTTCGCCTTGACCCGCAGGCCGAGCGGCAGCCACGCGAAGATGCCCGGCGCCTGGCGGCGGATGTACCCGGCGCGGACGAGCCACCGGTGCGAGGCGACCTCGGCGTCGGCGGGGTCTTCGCGGAGCGTGCGGAGGAAGTAGTGCGAGAGACGTGTGACCACGAGGGTCAAGCTTAGACGCGGGGCTGTCGTCGGCGCCGCGTCAGCGAACGCTCGCGTCGAGGTGGGCGATCAGCGCGCCCGTCAGCGAGGCGAGGGTTTCGCGATCGAGGAAGTGAGCCGACACGCGGATCGCGTTGCGGTCCGTCGCCGCGACGATCACCGTGGACTCGGAGCTCAACGGACCGATCCAGGCCGCCGTCGCGCCGGGAACGTCCACCGCGACCAGCCCGGCGCTCGAAATCGCGTCGGCCGATGCGCCGCGACTGCCCGGTCCGACGTCGATCTCGATCAGTTCGAGGCGGTTCTGCGGGTTCTCTGCCGGTGGAGAGCCGTTGGACCCGCACCACGATCTCAGACCGTTCGCCGCCTCGAGGTCGTACACGACGCCGCTCGGGTTCGCATCGCCCTGATAAGGCCCGAGATCGTCGCGCGAAAGGTGGGCGGCGACAACGGCGCGGAGGTCCTCACAGACCGGCAGCAGCCACGACCCGGCGGGGAGCTCGGCCGGGACGCCGGGCTCGCTCTGGGCGCGGGGTCCGGCGAGCGCGACGGCGCGCACTGCTCTGTCCGCATCGCCTCCGTACGCCACGACCCACGCGTCCCCGTAGACCGCCGAGTAAACGCATTCGTCGCCGCCGAGGCAGTCGGGCACCACCCCGGCTTTCGCCCGGATGTCGGCGGGAACGACGGCGGTCGGGTAGGCGGCCACGTAGAGGTACGGGTAGGTGTCGTCGACGGCGGACCAGGTGCAGGTCACACCGCCGATGAGCGACGGGTCGTCGATGGACAGCGGGTGCCGCACTTCTGCGGTGACACCGAGGATCTCGTTCGCCTCCTCTGCGGACAGGAGCAACGCGCAGTCTCCCTCGACGGCGACGGGGGCGGAAATGTCCGGTGCGACCGTCGGCGTCGGGCTCGGCGCGGGGGTTCGGGAGATGCTCGGGGTGGGCGAGGGAGTCGATGTCACCGCGGCGCTATCGGCGCCGAGGTTGGAGGCTGCAGCGATCGCTCCCCCGGTCACCCCTGCGACGAGCAGGATCGCGAGCGCTCCGGCGATGAGCTGCGTGCGGTGCGTGCCCACCGGCTTGACCGTGTGCACTCCGGATAGCAGGACCTCCCGGATGTGCTGGTGCTCGCGAGGCGTCAGTTCGTCGTCGTTCAGGCCCATGATGCCTCCATCGCGGTCATCTCATCGCGCAGTTTCGCCTTCGCGCGGGCGAGTCGGGACTTCACGGTGCCGACCGGGATGCCCAGGGTCTCGGCCGCGGCACGATCGGGGTAGCCCTCGAGCACGGTGAGCACGATCACGCTCTGCTCCCGGGCCGGCAGTCGCTTCAGTGCCGCGAGAACGCCGGACTCATCGGAAAGCACCGGTGTTTCGTGGTGCGACGCAGCGGGTGTGCGGGTGAGAAGCGTCCGGTAGCGCCGCCCGGCGCGTTCGAGGTTGCGGGCCGCGTGCGAGACCGTGTTCAAGAGCCATGGGAGCGGCGACCCGTCCACGAGCCGCACCGACTCCCGGCGGCGCCAGAGCTCGAAGAAGGCCACGGTCACCGCATCCTTCGCATCCTCGCGAGTGGACAGCAAGCGACGCGCGTGGCGGAACAGCCGGGCCTCGTGCCGGTCGAACAGCTCTGCCAGTGCAAGCTCATCGCCCGCTCGCACCCGTTTCCACGCGGCAGCATCGTCGTCGCTCATACCCAGAAGTGTCCGTCACAGCCGAAAAGGTTCCCGAATCGCGGAAAGAAATCCGCCCGAGGACCCACCGTCATAGCCTGGAGCGATGACGAAGGCACTGCTCACGGGTTTCGAGCCGTTCGCCGGCGATGCGGTGAACCCGTCAGAGGAGGCCGTCCACCTCGTCGCGTCCCGCTGGAGCGGCCCGGAGGAGCTGATCACCGCGGTCCTGCCGGTCACGTTCGCCGGCGCTGCGGCGCGGATGCGCGAGCTGCTCGCGCAGCATCGGCCGGACGTCGTGGTCGCGACGGGGCTCGCGGGCGGGCGGAGCGGGATCGGCGTCGAGCGCGTCGCGATCAACCTGGCGGATGCCCGCATCCCCGACAACGCCGGGTTCCAGCCGACGGACGAGCCCAGCGTCCCCGGGGCTCCGGCCGCGCACTTCTCGACTCTGCCCGTCAAGTCCGCGGCCCACGCCGTGCTCGCCTCCGGCACGCCCGCCGAAGTGTCGTATTCGGCAGGGACGTTCGTTTGCAACCACACGTTCTTCGCCCTGCTGGACGCCGCGCCGGAGGGTGTGCGCGCCGGGTTCGTCCACGTCCCGTGGAGCATCGAGCACGCCCCCCAGGGCGCACCGGCCCTGACGGCGGACGCGATCGCACGGGCGGTCGAGATCATCGTCCGGGTGAGCCTCGACGCGCAGGTGGACGAGCACCTCCCCGGCGGCACGCTGCACTGAATCGGGTTTGACGCGACGGCCGCGCGTGGTGTGCAATATATTGCATGCCGGTTCCCTCCGTCGCCCTCCCTCCGCGTCCCCTCCTCCGCGATGACGTGTACGCGCGGATCCGCGACGCGATCGTCGACGGCACGCTCGCCCCGCAGGAGCAGCTGCGCGACACCGAATTGGCGACCTGGCTCGGCGTCAGCCGCACGCCGGTGCGCGAGGCGCTGCTGGAGCTCGCGCGTGCGGGACTCGTGCGCGCCGTCCCCGGCAGGTCGACCGTGGTCGCACCGCTGGAGGACCGCCAGGTCCGCGACGCGCAGGCCGTGGTCGCCGCGATGCACGCCCTGGTCGTCCGCGAAGCGGTCCCCCGGCTCGATGCCGAAGACCTGCAGCGCATGCGTGCCGCGAACGACGCGTTCGCGGCCGCGCAGCGGGCCGGCGACACGGATGCCGCCCTCCGCGCCGACGAGGCCTTCCACCGCATCGCGGTCGAGGTGTCCGGGAACGCCGCCGCGGCGGCGGTGATCGCGCAGTACGAGCCGGTGCTGCACCGCGCGGAGCGCCTGCGCTTCGCGTCGCACGAAGGAGCGGCATCCGTCGCCCGCCACCGAGCGCTCATCGACCTGTGCGCCGCCGGCGACGCCGAGGGTGCCGCTCGCGTCGCCGAACAGACCTGGCAGAGCCTTGCCGCACCCGCCCCGATCGAAGGACCCGACGCATGAGACTGGCCGAATTCCCCCGCTACCCGCTGACGTTCGGGCCGAGCCCCCTGCAGCACCTGAAACGCCTGACCCAACATCTCGGTGGGGCCCAGGTCTGGGCCAAGCGCGAGGACGTCTCCAGCGGCCTCGCGTACGGCGGCAACAAGGTGCGCAAGCTCGAGTACATCGTGCCCGACGTCCTCGCGTCCGGCGCCGACACCCTCGTCTCGATCGGCGGATACCAGTCGAACCACACCCGGCAGGTCGCCGCCGTCGCCGCCCACCTGGGGCTGAAGGCACGGCTCGTGCAGGAGAAGTGGGTGCCCTGGGACGACCCCGTGAACGACAAGGTCGGCAACATCCTGCTCTCGCGCATGATGGGCGCGGATTCGCGCCTCGACGACGCCGGCTTCGACATCGGCGTGCGCGACTCGTGGAAGAACGCGCTCGCGGAGGTGGAGGCATCCGGCGGCAAGCCGTACCCCATCCCCGCCGGGGCCTCCGAGCATCCGCTCGGCGGACTCGGCTTCGCCAACTGGGCGTTCGAGGTCGCCGAGCAGGAGAGGGCCCTCGGCATCACGTTCGACACGGTCATCGTCTGCACAGTGACCGGTTCGACGCACGCCGGCATGATCGCCGGGTTCGCGGCCCTGGAGGACCTCACCGGCGTGAAGCGCCGCGTGCTCGGGATCGACGCCTCGGCCACCCTGTCGAAGACGCGCGATCAGGTCGAGCGCATCGCGCGGAACACGGCAGCGCTCATCGAGCTCGGCCGTGACCTGCGCGACGACGAGATCCAGGTGCTCGAAGGCTGGGCGGGAGATCTGTACGGCATCCCCGTGGAGTCGACGATGAACGCGATGGCCCTCGGCGCCCAGCTGGAGGCGATGATCACCGACCCCGTGTACGAGGGCAAGTCCCTCGCGGGGCTCATCGACCTCGTGCAGAGCGGCGACATCCCGAAGGATTCGCACGTGCTCTACGCGCACCTGGGCGGGCAGCCCGCGATCAACGCGTACCACTCGCTCTGGAGCTGAGTCCCGTGAGCTCGCACCGGGTTGCCGGAGCCGCCGTCGCGGCGATCGTCGCCGCCGTGCTGCTGCTCGCGGGCTGCGCGGCGACCGGCACCCGCGGCGCCGTGGTGCAGGAGGACGACGACTTCGGCACGGCCGAGGTCTACGCCGTGCAGGAGGGCGACCTCGAGCCGGCACCCGACGAGCGTGCCGCGACCGTCTGGGACCTGTTCGTACGAGTCGTCACCCCCGCCTTCGCGGCGTCATCCATGAGCGAATACCGTGCGGGCGATGACGTGGACAGCGACACGCTCGCCTACGTGCACCGCGCCGACGACCCCGAGTACTGGGTGCTCGCAGCGAACCTTGCGTTCGCGGACGATCAGGATCTGCTGCTGTCGACCCTGATCCACGAATACGGCCACATCCTCAGCCTCGGCGTCGCGGATGCCGATCCCGACGTCGCCTCGTGCGACACGCTCGAACTGTCCGAGGGGTGCCTCGCCCCGGATTCGCTGCTCCTCGCGTTCGACGAGCGCTTCTGGCTGCCGTACGGGTCGGACGCGCCGACACCGGACGACGACGACCCCGATGCGGCCGCGGCGTTCTACGCCGCGCACGAGGAGGACTTCGTGTCGGACTACGCGGCCACCAACGTCGTCGAAGACTTCGCTGAGAGCTTCATGACGTTCGTGCTCGAGGATCGCCCGGAGGACTCGTCGCCGGTGGCCGAGAAGCTGCTGTTCTTCTGGGACGTCCCCGAGTACGTCGAGATCAGGGACCGGATCCGCGCCGAGTTCTCCCTCACCTGACCTGCTCGCCGCGAAAGGGCGCGAATGCCGGGCGACACGCCGTGCGGGAGGTGCGTTACTGCCCTCTCGCGAGGTGCAGCAGGCTCAGGGCGTCAGCACCTGAGCCGTCCCGAGCGGGGCGTCCGGCCCCATCTCGGCGGCAAGGCGGTTGGCCTCCTCGATGAGCGTCGCGACGATGTCCGCCTCGGGCACGGTCTTGATGACCTGGCCCTTCACGAAGATCTGCCCCTTGCCGTTGCCGGAGGCGACACCGAGGTCGGCCTCCCGGGCCTCGCCCGGCCCGTTCACGACGCAGCCCATGACGGCGACGCGCAGCGGAACGGTCATGTCCTTGAGGCCCTCGGTCACGTCGTCGGCGAGCGTGTAGACATCCACCTGCGCGCGGCCGCACGACGGGCACGACACGATCTCGAGCTTGCGCTCGCGGAGGTTCAGCGACTGGAGGATCTGATGCCCGACCTTGACCTCTTCGGCGGGCGGGGCGGAGAGGGAGACGCGGATCGTGTCGCCGATGCCCTCGCCGAGCAGGATGCCGAACGCCGTGGCGCTCTTGATCGTGCCCTGGAACGCGGGACCGGCCTCGGTCACTCCGAGGTGCAGCGGCCAGTCACCCATCTGCGCGAGGAGCCGGTAGGCCTGCACCATGATCACCGGGTCGTTGTGCTTGACCGAGATCTTGAAGTCGTGGAAGTCGTGCTCCTCGAACAGCGACGCCTCCCAGCGAGCGCTCTCGGCGAGCGCCTCCGGCGTGGCTTTGCCGTACTTCTGCAGCAGACGCGGATCGAGCGAGCCGGCATTCACCCCGATGCGCAGCGAGACACCGGCATCCTTGGCGGCCTTCGCGATCTCGCCGACCTGATCGTCGAACTTGCGGATGTTCCCGGGGTTCACACGGACCGCCGCGCACCCGGCGTCGATCGCCTGGAAGACGTACTTCGGCTGGAAGTGGATGTCCGCGATCACGGGGATCTGGCTCTTCTTCGCGATGATGTGCAGCACGTCCGCATCGTCCTGCGACGGGACGGCGACGCGCACGATCTCGCAGCCGGATGCCGTCAGCTCGGCGATCTGCTGAAGCGTGGCGTTGATGTTGGTGGTCGGCGTCGTGCACATGGACTGGACACTGATCGGGGCGTTGCCGCCGACGAGCACCTTGCCCACCTTGATCTGCCGGGACTTGCGGCGGGGGGCGAGGGTTTCGGGGACCTTGGGCATCCCGAGATTGACTGCTGGCACCCCTCCAGCCTACGACGCGAGCGGCTCGGAACGGGCGATCGCGGCATCCGTCGGTCTGATATCGTGACCGCATGCGCACGAACCGCACCTGGTGGCCCGCCTTCTAGGCGGTGTGTTCGCATTCTCTGACCACAGACCGCCCACCGGGCGGTCTTTTTCGTTTCGTGGCGACCGCCCGCCCACACCGGAGGCCCCGATGACCGACGCCGGTCCTGCCGATCTGATCGACCTCGCCGCCCGCGGCGTGCCCTTCGCGCTCATCGCTCGCGACGCCGGCTCGATCGAAGTCCTCACCGGCGACGTCGTCGATGTCGAGCTTCTGGGCGACATCCCGCTGCATGACGCCGCGGGAGCGCCGCTCGAGGTGCTCGCCCTCGTGCCGTTCCGCCAGGTCCGCGAGCGCGGCTTCGAGTGCCACGACGACGGGGCGCCGCTGCGCTGCCTGATCGTCCGCGAACACCGCGTCGTCGACCGCGAGGCCGCGATCGCGGAACTGCCGTCGGCCCCGGTGCCGCTCGCCGACCCGGGTTTCGACATCGCCGATGAGGAGTACGCCGACATCGTCCGCCGGGTGATCGCCGATGAGATCGGTCTGGGCGAGGGCGCGAACTTCGTGATCCGCCGCGACTTCACCGCGGGCGTGACCACGGATGCCGCCACCGCGGCCCTGACGTGGTTCCGTGCTCTGCTCGAGGGCGAGCGGGGTGCGTACTGGACCTTCGCGATCGTGACCGGCGACCACGTGGCCGTCGGCGCGAGCCCCGAAGCGCACGTGAGCGCCCGCGACGGCGTGGTCACGATGAACCCGATCTCGGGCACGTTCCGCCACCCCGCGGGCGGCGCGACGATCGAGACGCTCACCGAGTTCCTGGAGTCGACGAAGGAGACCGAGGAGCTCTTCATGGTCGTCGACGAGGAACTCAAGATGATGAGCGCCGTGTGCTCGGACGGCGGGAGGATCACCGGTCCGCACCTGAAGGAGATGTCGCGGCTCACCCACACGGAGTACGTTCTGCGGGGACGCAGCCGCCTGGACCCCCGCGAGATCCTCCGCGAGACGATGTTCGCGCCGACAGTGACCGGCTCCCCCATGCAGAACGCATGCACCGTCATCACGCGGCACGAGCGGTCGCCGCGCGGCTACTACTCGGGAGTGGCCGCGCTGTTCACCCCGCGCACCGACGCGATCCTCGCGGGCGAGTCCACGCATGATCTGGACGCGCCGATCCTCATCCGCACCGCCTATCTGCAGGACGGACGTCTGCGAGTGCCGGTCGGTGCGACGCTCGTGCGCCACTCCGACCCCTACGGCGAAGTGAGCGAGACGCACGGCAAGGCCGCCGGCGTGCTGGGCGCGATCGGCGCGGTGCCGCGCGACCGGCCGCTGGAGGTGCGTGCCGACGTGATCGACGAGGATGCGCCGACGGCCGACCCGTTGCCGCTCGCGGACGACCCGGGCATCGCGGCGCTCCTGGCCTCCCGCAACGAGCGACTCGCGTCGTTCTGGCTCAACCCGCAGCACGCGCTCGCCGGCGGCGGTCCGTTCCACGGACGCTCCGCTGTCGTGGTCGATGCCGAGGATCGCTTCACCACGATGCTCGCCCACCAGCTGCGCCATCTGGGGCTGAATGCCCGCATCATACCGTGGAGCGCGGTCACCGATGACGAGATCGATGCAGCCGAACTGGTGGTCGCCGGTCCCGGCCCCGGCGACCCGCGGGATCCCGGCACCCCCCGGATGCGCCGCATGCGAGAGGTCGTCACCCACCGCCGCGCGACGGGTCGGCCGCTCCTGGCCGTCTGCCTCAGCCACCAGATCCTCGCCGACGGGTTCGGCATCGCGCTCGCTCCTCTGGATGCTCCGCATCAGGGCCTCCAGAAGACCGTGGACGTGTTCGGGCAGTCGGCCTCGATCGGCTTCTACAACACGTTCACCGCACGGGTCGAACCCGGTACGACGGCGGTGGGCGATGCGGAGGTGTCCGCGGACGCGGACGGCGACGTGTACGCCCTGCGCGGGCCCGGGTTCGCCTCGATCCAGGGCCACCTCGAGTCGATCCTGTCGCGCGACGGCATGAGTACTTTGGAGCGTCTGGTCGCGAGCGCGCTCGTGCCCGTTCAGGCCTGACCGCCGCCGACCCGCGCCGCCAGCAGTCGTCGCTCGGCCTCGTTCGCGGTCAGTTCGAGGGCGACGAGGTCCTCGGCCAGCGCCTCGTCTTGCCGGCCGACCTCGCGCAGCATGCGTGCGCGCACGGCGTGCCACAAGTGCGAACGCTCCAGTGCTGTGCGCAGGGCATCGACCTCGGCGAGCGCCGCAGCCGGTCCCGCCACCTCGGCGAGCGCGACCGCCCGATTGAGGCGGACGACGGGCGTCGCGTCATACGCGAGGAGCATGTCGTACAGCGTGAGCACCTGCAGCCAGTCGGTCTCCGCCGCCGTCCGCGCGTCGCAGTGGCAGGCGGCGATCGCCGCGTGCAGCTGCCATCGGCCGGGGCGGCGGAGCGTCGCCGCGCGCGCGAGGGCCCGCCGTCCCTCAGCGATGAGCCGGGAGTCCCATCGTGAGCGGTCCTGAGCCGCCAGGAGAACGAGTTCCCCGTCGACGGCGCGCCCGCCTTCGCGGGCCCGGTGCAGGAGAAGGAGGGCGAGAAGCCCCTGCGCCTCCGCCTCGCGGGGAAGCGCCGCCGCCACCACGCGGGCGAGCCAGACGGCGTCCTCCGCGAGATCGCGGTCCGCGCCCGCATCCCCACCGGCCACGAGGTGCGCTTCGGAGTACATCACCGAGATGACGGTGAGCACGATGTCCACGCGGGCGAGCAGACTCTCCGCCTCCGGGATGCGGATCGGGATCCCGGCCGCGGCGATCTTGCGCTTGGCGCGGACGATGCGTTGCGCCACCGCCTCCTGCGTACTGAACGTCGCGCGCGCGATCTGAGCCGTCGTCAGACCGCAGACCGCCCGCAGGGTGAGGGCGAGCTGGGCGTCCGCCGAGAGCGCCGGGTGACAGCATCCGAACAGCAGCGGCAGACGCTCGTCGACGTCGGGTCCGCCTGCCGTGACGGTCGGCTCCGCCACGAGCTGCGCGAGCTTCTCGCGATAACGCTTCTCGCGACGGAGGCGGTCCAGGGCGTTGTGCCGTGCCGCCTGGAGAAGCCAGCCACCGGGGTTCGCCGGGATCCCCCGGCGCCGCCACTGTGCGAGCGCTTCGAGCACAGCTTCGGCCACGGCGTCCTCCGCGACGTCGAAGCTGCCGGTCCACGCCGTGAGCGAGCCGACGATCCGGCCGGCCTCCTCACGCACGATCCGCGAGAGGAGGACATCCGATGCCGCAGCCCGGGCGCCGTCGAAGGCGCCCGGAGCCGCGGCATCCGTGTCGGTCATTCCTCGAATTGGCTGTAGTCCACGACCATCGGCCGGACTTCGACCGACGTTCCGGGGATCTCGAGCATCGGCCAGCTGCGGGCCAGGGCGATCGCCGCGTCCAGATCCGCCACGTCGATGACGGTGAACCCGCCGACCGCCTCGCGGGCCTCGGTGAACGGCCCGTCGACCACGACGGGGCCCTCCGGCGCGTGCCGGACGGTGGTCGCGGTCTCCACGGGCTGCAGCTCGGCGCCGGAGTCGGAGATGACGGCCGCGTGCTCGCCGAACCACTCGTAGACGCGGGCGTAGACCTCCTGCTGGCGCTCCGGCGGCACGGCCGCATCCAGTTCCGGAGTGCTGGTGAACATGATGACGTACTTCACGGTGGTGGTCCTTTCGTCAGGGAGACCGTTTCATCCCTTCAGCGAACGGACAAGACCGTTTTCGACACCACAGCGGAAAATCAGATGATCGAGAGCGGATTGAAGATGTCGGCGAGGATCAGCACAGCGCCCATCACGATGAGTCCGATCACGACGACGAACGTCACCGGGACCAGTTTGGTCGCATCCACCGGCTTCGGCGGCGGCCGGTGGAAGAGCTTGGCGAGGAACCGCTTGAGCCCGTCCCACAGGGCGACCACGATGTGGCCGCCGTCCAGCGGAAGCAGCGGGATGAGGTTGAACACGAACAGCGCGATGTTCAGCGACGCCAGGAGCCCGAGGAATCCGGCGACGCGATTGAGCACCGGCGCCTCCGCGGCGGCGACCTCCCCCGACAGGATGCCGGCACCCACGATGCTGAGCGGGCTGTCGGCGCTGCGCTCCTCACCCGTGATCAGCGTCGTCGCCGTCTGGTACACCTTCACGGGCAGCTGCCACATGATGCCGGCGACCGCGCCGACGTTCTCGCCCGCCGCAGCGGCCCCCGCCCAGATCGGCTGGCGCTCGTACTCGACGGTCGGGCGCACCCCCAGGAATCCGATCCGTTCGGCCGACCCGTCCGCCCCGGTGGCATCGATCGCGGCCGGGACGACGGTGACCGTGCGCTCCGCACCGTCGCGCTGGATCACGAGGGTGAGCTGCTCGCCCGGCGAGGCCTGGATGATCCTCGACACCTCGTCGAACCCGGTGACCGCAGTGCCGTTCACCGACACGATCGTGTCGCCCGGCTCGATGCCCGCCGCGGCGGCGGGCGGCGCCGGATCTGAAGACGTGCACTCGGTCACCCCGGCCTGCGGCACGCACTCGCTCAAGGCGCTGACGGTCGTCGTGGCCGTCTGCACTCCGATCCCGGTCAACAGGATCGAGAACAGCACGATCGCGAAGAGCAGGTTCATCACCGGACCGCCGAGCATGATGATGACCCGCTTGTACACAGGGAGCTTGTAGAACACCCGGTCGTCGTCGCCCTGCAGCGTCTCGTCGTTCGCGGCCCGCGCGTCCTGCACCATCGTGGCGAAGAATCCGCCTCCGGCGCGCCCTGTCGCCGCGCGCTCGGCGGGAGACGGCGGGTACATCCCCGCCATCGAGATGTAGCCGCCGAGCGGAATCGCCTTGAAGCCGTACTGCGTCTCGCCGTAGCGGCGCGACCACAGGGTGGGGCCGAAGCCGATCATGTACTGCCCGACACGCACGCCGAATCTCTTGGCCGGGACGAGGTGCCCGATCTCGTGCAGGGCGATCGAGACCGCCAGGCCCACGATCATGAGCACGACGCCGATGACGAACGCGATGGCTTCCACACGCCCACGGTACTCGCGGCGGCTTTGAGTCAGCCGAGCAGGCGGATGAGAGGATGGTCAGGCCATGGCGAACGACCTTCCCTCCCACCTGCCCCCCGTGCTGCGCCCGGACCACCCGCCGACCCACCCTCTGCGGGAGCTGGCCGATCGGTACGCCCGGGACGTCCGCGGCGAGATCGGCGACGCCACCCTCACCGGGTTGACCCTCGCGACCGCGGACCTGCGTCCGGGTGATGTGTTCGTCGCCGTCCGCGGGGTGAACCGGCACGGCGCCGACTTCGCGGCATCCGCTGCGGAGAAGGGCGCGGTCGCCGTCGTCACGGACGCGGAGGGCGCGGACGCCGCCGCCGGGACCGGGCTCCCGGTCATCGTCGTCGATGACCCACGCGGCATCCTCGGCGACCTGTCCGCATGGGTCTACGGCACCGGCCGCGACGACGATCTGCCGCTGCTGTTCGGAACGACCGGCACGAACGGCAAGACGAGCGTGTCCCACCTGCTCGAAGGGATCCTCGGCCAGCTCGGAGTCGTCACGGGACTGTCCTCGACCGCCGAGCGGCACATCGCCGGTCAGATCGTCGTCTCGCGGCTGACCACGCCCGAGGCGTACGAGATGCACGCGCTCCTGGCGCTCATGCGCGAACGCGGCGTCGAGGCGGTCGTGGTCGAGGTCAGCGCGCAGGCGCTCAGCCGTCGACGTGTGGACGGCATCGTCTTCGACGTCGCCGCGTTCACGAACCTCACGCACGACCACCTCGACGACTACGCCGACATGCGCGAGTACCTCGAGGCCAAGCTCCCCCTCTTCCGTCCCGATCGCGCGCGCCGCGCCGTGATCTCGCTCGATTCGGATGCCGCCGCCGAGGTGCAGGAGCGCTGCGAGATCCCGTTCGTCACCGTCGGCACCCCGGCGATCGCCACGGACCCGGATGCGGCCGCGCGGGCGGACTGGGTCGTGGAGATCGTGCACGAGCGTCAGACCGGGACGGAATTCCGCCTGACGGCCGCCGACGGTCGCACACTCACCACGATCGTGCCCGTGATCGGCCGGCACATGGCCGCGAACGCGGGTCTCGCGATCGTGATGCTGCTCGAGGCCGGCTACGCGTGGGAGCGGATCGTGGCGACCCTGACGGGCGACGGCGGGATCCGGGCCTACCTTCCCGGCCGCACGGAGCGAGTGTCCGGGGACCGAGGGCCCGCGGTGTACGTCGACTTCGGCCACTCACCGGACGCGTTCGAGAAGACGCTCGCCGCCGTCCGCCGGGTCACGCCCGGCAAAGTGGTCATGCTCTTCGGAGCGGACGGCGACCGCGACGCCACGAAGCGCCACGACATGGGCCGCACCGCGGTCCTCGGCAGCGACATCCTGGTCGTCACCGACCACCACCCGCGCTTCGAGGACATCGACTCGATCCGCGCGACGCTGATCGAGGGCGCGAGGCGTGCGCGACCGGATGCCGAGATCCACGAGTTCTCACCCCCCGAGGTCGCGATCGTCGAGGCGGTCGCCCTCGTCGGCGACGGCGACGCGATCCTGTGGGCGGGGCCTGGTCATCAGGACTATCGCGACATCCGCGGCGTCCGCACGCCCTATTCGGCGCGCGAACTCGCCCGCCGCGCGCTGCGCGACGCCGGGTGGCCCGTCCCCGAGCCGCACTGGCCGGTGCCGTACCCCGACTGAGCGGACTCAGCCTGCCGCGATCGCCCGATCCGCGGCATCCCGCGCCCACCGCTCCGCCTCGGCGAGCGAGTCGCGCGTCAGCGTCGAACCGACCGTCGCCTCGGGGTCGTGCGTCTCCACGACGCGCTCGATGAGCTCGACGATGCCGGTGAACGGCAGGCGCCCGTCGTGGAATGCGTCGACCGCCTGTTCGTTCGCGGCGTTGAAGACGGCGGGATAGCTGCCGCCCGCCCGTCCGACCTTCTTTGCGAGCCGGACCGCGGGGAACGCCTCGTCGTCGAGCGGTTCGAAGGTCCACGACGTCGCGACCGACCAGTCGATCGGCCGGCCCACGCCGGCCACGCGATGCGGCCAATCGAGGCCGAGCGAGATCGGCAGCCGCATGTCCGGCGGTGAGGCCTGGGCGATCGTCGAACCGTCGAGGAACTCGACCATCGAGTGCACGACCGACTGCGGATGCACGACGACGTCGATGTGCGCGTAGTCGACGTCGAACAGCAGGTGCGCCTCGATGACCTCGAGCCCCTTGTTCACCAGGGTCGCCGAGTTCGTCGTGACGACGCGGCCCATGTCCCACGTCGGGTGGGCGAGCGCCTCGGCGGGAGTGACGGCCTCGAGGGACGCACGGCTGCGTCCGCGGAAGGGGCCGCCGGACGCGGTCAGCACCAGCCGTCGCACTTCGCCGCGCTCCCCCGCCCGAAGCGCCTGCGCGATCGCGGAATGCTCGGAGTCGACCGGGACGATCTGACCCGGGCGCGCGATCGCCGTCACGAGGTCACCGCCCACGATGAGCGATTCCTTGTTCGCGAGGGCGAGCGTGCGTCCGCTCTCCAACGCCGCGAGCGTCGGGCCGAGACCGACCGACCCGGTGATCCCGTTGAGCACCACATCGGCGTCGACGTCGCGGACGAGCTGCTCGGCCTCCGCGGCGCCGAGCGCCGTGTGCTCCACGCCGAACTGCTCGGCCTGCGTCTGCAGCTGAACACGGTCGGATCCGGCCGCGAGCCCCACGACCTCGAAGCGTTCCGTGTTCGCGCGGATCACCTCGAGCGCCTGCGTGCCGATCGAACCGGTGGAACCGAGGATGAGGACGCGACGCATGAGGCCAGACTAGCCAGCCCGCGCTTACTGAGCGGGCGCCTGGTGCTGCGTGCCGAGGATGTCGACGACGAAGACGAGCGTCTCACCGGCGAGCTCGTTCTCGGACGAGCCGGCCTCGCCGTAGCCGAGCGCGGGCGGGATGACCACGAGCACCTGCGAACCGACCGTCTGGCCCTCCAGCGCCTGCCGGAAGCCGTCCACGACCCCGGTCGTCTGGAAGGACGCGGGTGCCCCGTTCTCCCAGCTCGAGTCGAACACCGAACCGTCCGACCACTTCACGCCGGTGTACTGGACGAGGACGGTGTCGCCCGATTCGACGGTGGCGCCGTCGCCCTTCTTCAGGGTCTCCAGCTGCAGATCGGCGGGCGCGTCGCCGCTCGGGATCTCGATGGTCGGGGCGCCGTCATCGGCGAGGGTGACCTCCGGCAGTCCGGCCTGGGGCTCCTGCGGCTCGCCCCATGCGGCATCCGGCACCGTCGAGACGAAGTCGAACACGTACACCTGGCCCGGGTTGGGGTCGGCGGGCGGATAGGCGACGACGACCCGCGTTCCGGGAGTCGCGCACCCGAGGATCTGGCCGATCGGGTTGTCGGGCGAGATCTGCACGGGCAGCACCGGGTTGCCGTCGTATCCGATCGCGCCCAGCTTCTCGCCGGTCTCCGCATTAAAGGCGCTCAGCGCGTACGTGACCAGCTCGCCGGATTCCACCGGGTCGCCCGATCCCTCTTCCACGACGGTGGTCTGCAGGTTCGTGATCTCCAGCGGCGACGTGAACGTCGCGGTCGACTCCTGGCCCACCTCACCCTCCACGGTGACGGCATCCGATGCCGCGCCGGACGGCGCCGCGGCGCTGCACAGGTCCACGACCGGTGCGGCCGTGGGGCTCTCGTCGGCCGTCGGCGCGCTGGACGCGCACCCGGCGAGGAGGACGCCGGACAGCGCGATGGCGGAAAGGGCGACGAGCGGGCGAATGCGCACAGTGATCCTCAGGATGAAGGGAAGGGAAGTGACCATCTTCCCCCACGATTCCTCTGTCCCGGCTGAGAGGACACCATGCCGGTGAGGGTATGGAATCGGGAGTACCCTCGACGGGTGACTTCCGCGGACGCTCCCGATTCCACAGAAGCCGGCTCCGCGCTCGCCCCCCGACAGATGGGGGCGACGTACGGTCTCGGCCGCTTCGTCATCGCTCCGCTGGCCCGCATGGTCTACCGTCCGCGCGTGGAGGGTCGGGAGAACGTGCCGCGCTCCGGACCCGTCATCTTCGCGAGCAATCACCTCTCGTTCATCGACTCGATCGCGATCCCGGTCGCCGCGCCGCGCCCGGTGCACTTCCTCGCGAAGTCGAGCTATTTCGACGGCCCCGGATTCTCCGGCTGGCTGTCCAAGGAGTTCTTCACCGCGATTGGAGCCGTGCCCGTCCAACGCGGAGCCGGACAGGCCGCCCTGGACGCGCTGGATCAGCAGCGCCGGCTCCTCGACGCCGGCAACGCGGTCGCGCTCTATCCGGAGGGCACGCGCTCCCTCGACGGCCGGCTGTACAAGGGCCGGACCGGCGTGGCGTTCCTCGCGCTGCAGACCGGTGCCCCCGTCGTCCCCGTGGGGCTGATCGGCACGGACAAGGTCATGCCGGTCGGGGCACGCCTCCCGTCGCTGCGCGAACGCGTCACGGTCAAGTTCGGCGAACCTCTCGATCTCTCCCACCACGGCGGCGCGGATTCCGGCCGGGCGCGTCGCCTCGCGACGGATGACATCATGGCGGCGATCCACGCCCTCTCGGGCCAGGAGCTCGCGGGCGCCTACAACGAGGCACCGGCTCAGAATCCGATCGAGCGCATCCGCCAGGTCCTGCCGCACGAGCGTCGCTGAGCGGTCACTCCGATACGACGCTCGCCGAGGCGGACACCTCGATCGTCGGGACGTGGCGCACCGGGAAGTTCACGGAGTTCGCGATGAAGCACCACTCGTTCGCCTGCGCGTGCGCGGCGGTCGCGGCATCCACCATCGCGGCGTCCGCGACGACGACGTGCGGCCGCAGCTCGACCTCGCGGAAAGCCCCGCCGCCCCTGCCGTCCTCGACCATCACTCCGGTCGCCTCGTCGCGGTAGGCCACCACCACGACCCCGGCTTGCACGCACGCGTGCAGATAGGACAGGAGGTGGCATTCGCTGAGCGCGGCGAGCAGGAGATCCTCGGGATTCCAGCGCGCCGGGTCACCGCGGAACGGCTTGTCGGACGAGGCCAGCAGGTCGGGCTTCCCCTCGACTTCGATCTTGACGCTGCGATCGTAATCGCGGTAGCCGCGGGTGCCCGCACCGCGGTTCCCGGTCCAGATGGTGCGCAGGGCGTACCGGTGCTCGCCGAACATCGTCCCAGTCTGACACGCCCGGGATCGGCGGGGTGCGGGCGGTAGGCTGGCGGGGTGCCGCAGACCTTCGCCGTCGCCGATGCCGTCGAACTCGCCGTCGTCGAACGCAGCGGCTTCGTCGAATCCCGGCACGCGGGCGCCGCGATCGTGGTGGATCCCGCCGGTACTCCGGTGCGGGTGCTGGGCGACACCTCCGCGCCGATCCTCCCCCGTTCGAGCCTGAAGCCGCTGCAGGCACTGGCGTGCCTGACCGCGGGTGCGCCGCTCGACGGCGAGCGACTCGGCATGGCGACGGCGAGCCACTCCGGCACGGACCGGCATGTCTCGGTCGTGCGCGACGTGCTGGACGCGGCAGGCCTCTCCGAGGACGCGCTGCGCTGCCCGCCGGCATGGCCCGGCGACCAGAGCACGCGGGATGAGGTCGTACGCGCAGGTGGCGCACCGTCGCGCATCCGCATGAACTGCTCGGGCAAGCACGCCGCGATGCTCCTCACGTGCACCGTGAACGGGTGGCCGACCGAGAGCTATCTCTCCCCCGAGCACCCGCTTCAGGTCCACATCCGCGATGTGGCCGAGCGTCTCGTGGGCGAGCGCTTCGCGGCGACCGCGATCGACGGATGCGGCGCTCCGGTCTATGCGATGAGCCTCGGCGGGCTCGTCAAGGCGATCCATCGGGTCGGAACGTCCTCGGAGCGCTCCCCCTTCGCGCTGCACCGCAGCGCGGGGATGCTCGTTCGCGCCGTCCGGGAGAACCCATGGACGATCGACGGCCCGGGGCGCGCGGACACGGTCGTGATCGAACGCCTCGGCGTGTTCGCGAAGGGCGGCGCCGAAGGCGTCATGGTGATGGTGGCCCCGGACGGCACGACCGTGGCACTGAAGATGCTGGACGGGAGCGGGCGGGCGGCCACGGTGGTGGCGCTGCGACTCCTCGAGCAGCAAGGCGCCCTGGCCGCCGCGGACGTCGCCGCCGCCACCGCAGAACTCGCGCTGTCCGTCTCGGGCGGCGACCAGGTTGTCGGGGCCATCCGCCCCGCTTTCTAGAGGCGCTCCGACCCGGAGCGGAAAGGATCTCGACGATGAGGATCTCCGTCCCCACCGAAGTCAAGAACAACGAGTACCGTGTGGCTCTCACGCCCGCGGGCGTCCACGACCTCGCGCAGGCGGGTCATGAGGTGTTCGTGCAGCGCGGCGCGGGCGCGGGCTCGTCCATGCCGGATGCCGAATACGAGGCCGCCGGAGCGACGATGCTCGACGAGGCCGCGGAGGTGTGGGCCCGCGCCGAGCTTCTCCTGAAAGTGAAGGAGCCGATCCAGAGCGAGTACGGCTTCTTCCGCGACGACCTCGTGCTGTTCACCTACCTCCACCTCGCCGCCGACCGACCGCTGACCGACCGGCTGGTCGCAGACGCAGTGACCGCGATCGCGTACGAGACCGTGCAACTCGCCGGCGGCGGTCTGCCCCTGCTGGCACCGATGAGCGAAGTCGCGGGGCGTCTGGCACCGACGGTCGGCGCGTCGACCCTCATGCGTTCCGCGGGCGGTCTCGGGCTGCTCATGTCGGGTGTGCCGGGCACGCGACCGGCCCGCGTGACCGTGATCGGCGGCGGCGTGGCGGGTGCGAACGCCGCGGTGATCGCCGTCGGACTCGGGGCCGACGTGACGATCTTCGACACGAACGTCCAGCGCCTGCGCTACCTCGACGACCACTTCCAGGGGCGCGTGAAGACCGCGGCCTCCAACCCCCTGGATCTCGACCGTGCGGTGGTCGATTCCGATCTCGTGATCGGCTCCGTTCTCATCCCGGGGGCGAAGGCACCCAAGCTCGTCACGAACGAGATGGTCTCCCGGATGCGCCCCGGTTCCGTGCTCGTGGACATCGCGGTCGATCAAGGCGGCTGCTTCGAGGACACGCACCCCACCACGCACGCCGATCCGACGTTCCCGGTGCACGGCAGCGTGTTCTACTGCGTGGCGAACATGCCCGGCGCCGTGCCGAACACCTCCACGTCCGCCCTCACGAACGCCACGATGCCGTACATCCGCCAGATCGCACGGCACGGCTGGCGGGACGCGCTGCGGGCCGACGCGGCGCTCGCAGGCGGTCTGAACACCCACGGCGGAGCAGTCGTGAATCCGGGTGTCGCGAACGCGCACGGGATCGCGCCGGTCCCGCTCGCCGACGCCCTCCGCTGAGACGCCGGTCGACGGCGGCGGTCAGACGCCGCCGTCGACCGAGCGGATGTAGGCAGCGGGGTCGTCGGGAACGAGAACGGGCGTTTCGCGATTGAGGCTCTGCCCGCGGAAGAACGCCTTGGACCGCGGGAACGCGAACCAGATGAGCATCAGGACGACCCCGAACGCGAGGGATCCGATGCCCAGGACGAACGTGCCGCCGATGCCGAACAGCACGGTGTAGCCGTAGTCGACGTCGTACATGTCGATCGCGGACTGGACGAACGCGTACGTGAGCATGAGCGCGCCCAGCAGCGGGAAGAGGCCCTTGTAGAAGAAGTCGCGCGCCGACGAGAAGAGGTCCCGCCGGAAGTACCAGACGCACGCGTAGCCCGTCACGGCGTAGTAGAAGGCGATCGCGAGCCCGAGCGAGAGAATCGAGTCCTGGAGGATGTTGTCGCTGATCAGCGTCATGCCGATGTAGTACACCGATGCCACCACGCCCATGACGAGCGTCGAGAAGGACGGCGTCTTGTAGCGCGGGTGGACCGTGGCGAACCGCTTGGGCAGCGCCTTGTACGCCGCCATCGCGAGAGTGCCGCGCGCCGTCGGGAGGATCGTGGTCTGCGTGGACGAAATCGCGGAGATCATGACGGCCACCACCAGGATCCAGCCGACCGGACCCAGCAGTCCGTCCTTGATCGCGAGGAAGAAGTCATCCGCGTTCGCCTCGTTGCCCAGGCCCGTCCCGGTGTCCCCGAGACCCGCGTACATCATCGCGGCGACCGTGACGCCGACGTAGGTGATCAGCAGGAACACCGTGGTGAGAAGGGCTGCGCGTCCGGGGATGCGCTTGGGATCCTTCGTCTCCTCGTTCAGCGCCAGGCAGGTGTCCCATCCCCAGTAGATGAACAGGGCGAGCAGGATCGCCTCGATGAAGCTGCTCCAGTCCCCGAGCGCGAACGGGTTGAACCACGCCCAATCGAACGGGGTGGGGTCCGGCGCCGTCCCGGCGAAGAAGTGCCAGAGCGCCGCGACGACGAAGATCGCCAGTGCGAGGTACTGGATGCCGAGCAGGATGTTCTGGACGCGCTCGCCGATCTCGACTCCTCGCCAGCTGATCCACGTCATCGCGGCGATGAAGACCACGCCGGTCACAGTGACCAGCGGAACGTTGTCGGCCAGCAGGGCGTCCGACGGGTTCTGGATGATCCCGTCCACGAGAGCCCAGAAGTAGATGCCGGCGATCTGGGCGAGATTGGCCAGCACGACCATCCCCGCCACCGCGACACCCCACCCGCCGAGCCAGCCGACCCAGGGGCCGAACGCCTTCGTGCCCCAGGTGAAAGTCGTGCCGCAGTCCGGGATCTCGTTGTTGAGTTCCCGGTAGGCGAAGGCGATGAACAGCATGGGCACGAAGGCGAGGATGAAGATCACCGGGGCCTGGGCGCCGACGGCGAGCACGACGAAGCCGAGCGTCGCGACGAGCGAATACACCGGGGCAGTCGAGGCGAGCCCGATGACCGTGGATCCCCAGAGTCCGAGTGTGCCGGCGGCGAGTCCCTTGCCTTCGGGTCGGTCGAGGGAGATCGGTGTTGTGGTCACACAGTGACCGTAGGGGGTGGCGTCAGGGCGGTCAACCCGGTGCGGGCAACACGACGCGCTGCGCCGGTCCCCCCGCGCGCATCAGCCAGGCCCGGTGGGCTCGGGGTTCGCAGTACGGCGGGAGATCCCGGTCGCCGGTGAGCAGCCGGTAGTCGGCGGCGCAGCCGGCGTCCACCACGAGGTCGTGGTCGGCGCGGAACGTGTGCAGCCAGCGCCACTGACGCTGCCAGTCGTCGGGGTCTCCCGTCACGACGACGCGGCCGGAGCGAGCCCACTCGCCCCGGACGAATTCCTCGAGGGCAACGATGCACACGCCGGCTCCCACCCAGGCGTCCGGCGGGCGCAGGACGGAACCGCGACGGATCATCCCGGTCAGCGGACCCTCGGGGATCCACGGAGCCGACTCCGGCGCGACCGGCACAGGGGCGTCCGGGACGACGGCGACCTGCACGGCACGACCGTCGAGCCAGCCGCGCCCCGGGGGCAGCGCGGGCGCGTACACGGCCGGGTCGCCTCCGGCGGCGATGTGCTCCGAGCGCGAAGAGGTCCCCAGCACGAGTCGACGCGGGAGGAGTTCGGCGATGCGCGCGGCCCCGCCGACGAGCCGCTGCGCGGCGGCCACGACACGGATGCCGCTCTCCCCCGCCCGGCGGGTCAGTCGCTCGATCCGCTCCAGGAGCTCTCGGCCGTACTCGGCAGGCAGGTCTCCGGTCAGGGTGTCGAGGTCGTCGATCACCACGAGGGTCCCGGGCGTCGCGCGGGACGCGGCCGCGACGGCATCCCAGACCTGCTCTCCCGACCCGGCCACGCGGACGACATCCGTCGAGCCGGCCAGGAGCGAGCGCAGCACGGTGGACTTCCCCGTTCCGCCCGCGCCGACGACCAGCAAGCCACGTTCCGATGCGGCGAGCCCCACCGTGCACTGGCTCTGCCGCTCCGGTTCGTCGGCCAGCCCGAACGGCAGGAAACCCGGTTCGGCCGGGCCTCCTGGGGGCCCGGGCAGTTCGGACAGCAGCACGGACACCGGAAGCTCCGGCAGCCAGGGGCGTCTCGGCGGCGGCTCCGCCGCAGCGGACTCGGCGATCGCGGCGGCGTCCGCCGGCGCGGACAGCGCGACGCGCACACGCCGCGCCGAGGGGTCGGCTGCCGTCCGCACGAGTGCGATGCCGCGCGAGCCCGGATCGCCGGGCAGCAGCGCCGCCCGCTCGGTGCCGATGACAGCCCTGCTGTCAGCAGGATCGGTCACCCTCAGACTGATCCGGAGCGGGCAGTTGGCGAGCAGGCTCTCCCTGATCACCCCCGACGGTCGCTGCGTGCCCAGGATGAGGTGCATCCCGAGCGCGCGGCCGCGCGCGGCGACGTCGGTGAAGACCGCATGCAGTTCGGGGTGCTCGCCCAGCAGCGCCGCGAACTCGTCCACGACGATCACGAGGCGGGGAATCCGGACCCGGGGGTCGCGGATGTCGCGCGCGCCGACCCGCGCGAGCTCCGCCTCGCGCCACCGCACCTCCGCACGAAGGCTCTCGATCGCGCGACGCGCCCCTGTCCCGTCGAGGTCCGTGATGACGCCGGTCACGTGCGGGACTCCCGCGAGAGCATCGAACGCGGTTCCGCCCTTGAAGTCCGCCAAGAGGAAGCTCACCTCGCCGGGCGGGTGGCGCGCGCTCAGCGCCAGCACCCAGGTGATGAGCAACTCCGACTTTCCCGAACCGGTCACCCCCGCCACGATCGCGTGCGGCCCGTCGTCCACGAGGTCGATCACGCAGGGCTCGTCCGCTTCGAGTCCCACCGGAGCGCACAGGCGCCCCGGCACGGACGGCGGGGCATCGAGCAGAAGACCGGCGAGGGCGATGACCGCGACCCGGCCCTCCTCGCGCCCCTCGTCTCCGGCCCGGCGCACGAGCCAGGTCGCCAGCCGTCGCGCCTGCGCTTCGCCGATCGCCTCCACGGCGACCGGCACGACCTCGCCGCCGACGTCCAGTACGGCATCGTCCGGCGTGCGCACCGTGAGCACGACATCCGCGACGGGCGGCGGATCCTCGGTTCGGGTCCGGATGATCATGACGTCGGCGTCGTGTGCAATCGCCTCCCCCGGCGCCGCGAGAGCGAGCCCGAGGCCCGCGGTCGTGCGTCGGTGCGGAAGCACCTCGGCCCACGCATTCTCGCCGCGGAGGGGGCCGACGACGCGGAGGGCTCCCGGTGGACTGATCAGGGCGAGCTGGAGCACGACGGCGCGGACGACCGCGCGGGCGAGCACAGGCGGGCCGACGACAGCGAGAGTCGACGGAAGGGGTACCGCGACCGGAGCCGACGCCAGCAGACTCGCGCGTCGCCGCAGGTCGGCGCTCGCGGGATCGTCACCGCCCCCCGTGACCCGAAGCGCGCTCGGACGCTCGCCTCTCCCGAGCACCAGGGCCTCGGCGCGACCGGGTACGACCCGCCAGACCTCGGCCGGCCGGTCGGCGAACCCTGCGAGATCCGGATGCCGAGCGCGGAGTCGTTCGCGCTCGTCGGCGTGACGCTCGTCGATGTCGTGACCGACCTGGGCGCGCGCGATGCTCGCCGCGCGCTCCGCGCGGCGCTTCTCACGTCGGCTGCTGCGCGCTCCGTCGAGCATGCTCGCGCCCGCGATGAGGGGCCCGAGCGCTGCCAGCCAGAGAGCGAGGATCGAGCCGGTCACAGCCCACAGCGCAACCGCACCGACCACCGGGACGACCGAGGCGAGGAGAGGGACAGGCGGCCGAGCGGGCTCGGTCCACGGCGGGGGCAACTCGAGCGGCTCCGGTGGCGGTGCAACGGTGCGGACCCGCAGAGCCTGCGGCGGGGAGAAGGACGCGCTCACGTCCCGAGCACATCACGTGTTGCCGCTCTGCAGGACGGCTCGGGAGGGATCGGGGAAGAAGTGCGACGGCGCTCAGGCTGGGGAGGAGTCGGCGATCGTCGCGGGAGCGTTCTCCGGATCGTCCGCCGTCACGCGCACCGTGACATCGAGCACGATGATCGTGATGTTGTCACGCCCCCCGTTCTCGAGCGCGGCATCCAGCATCGCCTCGACAGCGGCGGCAGGATCGTCGTTCTCCCTCAGGAAGTGCTGGATCCCGTAATCGGTGAGCTCTTTCGTGAGCCCGTCCGAGCAGATGACGAAGCGGTCGCCGTCCACCACGTCCAGCCGCACGTAGTCGGGTGCGACACTCTCGCTGGGACCGACGGCGCGCGTGATCACGTTGCCGTAGGGGTGGTTCTCCGCCTCTTCCGGGCTCAGTCGTCCCGCGGCGATCAGCTCCTGGACGACGGAGTGATCCGTCGTGATCTGCTCGATGTCCCCCTCGCGGACGAGGTAGACCCGCGAGTCGCCGATGTTGAGCGTCACCCACTGCGGAGGGCCGTCACTCAGGTCGAGGTAGACGCCGGTCAGGGTCGTCCCCGTGCCGTCGTCGGTCGTCTCCGGGTGCGAGGCGATGTCGCGCACCGCGCGCGTGAGCGCCTTCTCGATCGTCTTCGGGTTCACCGGACCGTCCGCGACGACACCACCGAGCCGATCGACCGTGCTGGCGCTGGCGATCTCCCCGCCGATGTGCCCGCCCATGCCGTCGGCGACGATGAACAGCGGATAGCTGGCGAGCAGGGCGTCCTGGTTGATCTCGCGTCGGCGCCCGGTGTGCGTCACACCCGCCCAGGTGAGCTCGATCGTCCCGTCCGGCGTCGGCACGGAATGGGAGTGGGTGGATTCCTCGGGCACGCCCCGTCCTCCCGTTAGCCGACATCAGCGGCGACGGAACCCGAGCGGTCCTGTCGACGTCTTCATATCCTACTGACATTGCCGACGGCGGCCCCGGTCACACGCGCGCGGCGGGGTCCTCCACGAGCGGGAAGAGTCCGTCGATGACCGCCAGGTCGGCGTCGGACGGCGTCCACGCCGCGGCGGCCTCGGCGTTGGCGCGCACCTGCTCAGGGCTCGTCGCACCGGCGATGACGCTCGAAAGCGCCGGCTGCGCGAGCAGCCAACCGAACGTCGCCTGCAGCATCGAGATGCCGCGCTCGTCGCAGAACCGCTGGTACTGCTCGAGCGCGTCCCAGGGGGCGTCCTGCCACACATGACGACGCTGCATCATGATGCGACTGCCCTCCGGTCCGCCGTCGCGCGTGAACTTGCCGGTGAGCAGCCCGTTGTGCAGCGGGAAGAACGGAAAGAACCCCAGCCCGAAGTGCCGCGCCGCCGGCAGCACATCACGCTCGGCCGCCCGTGCGAGCGGGCTGTAGTGGTTCTGCGCCGAGACGAAGCGACTGCCGCGATCCGTCGCGCGGTGATCGGCATCCGCGATCTGCCATCCGGAGAGGTTCGAGTGACCGAAGTACCGGATCTTGCCCTCGCGGACCAGATCCTCCAGAACCGACAGGGTTTCGGTGATCGGCGTCTGCGGGTCGGGGACGTGCAGCTGATACAGATCGATCCAGTCGGTGCGCAGACGTCGCAGCGACTCCTCCACCGCGACGCGCACATAGGACCGTGAGCCTTTCGCCGCGGAGATCCGGTATCCCATGTCGCGGCCGGGGTGACCGAACTTGGTGGCCAGGACGACCTGGTCGCGGCGTCCCTGCAGTGCCTCGCCCATGAGCGTCTCGCTGAGACCCGGCTCGCCGCCGTACATGTCGGCGGTGTCCAGGAACGTGACACCCGCCTCGATCGCGGCATCCAGCACCTCGATCGTCCCGTCGAGCGTCGCGGTGCGCGTCCCCGGCCGGCCGAAGTTGTTGCAGCCGAGCCCGGTCGCCGACACGAGAAGGCCGGAGCTTCCGACGCGGCGGACGGGGACGGCGGTATCGGTGGTGTTCACGCATCCACGCTAACCCGAGCGTCCGGTGCTCCGCCCATGCCGGACGCACTCGAGCCCCCACCCGGACGGGTGAGGGCTCGAGTGCGGAACGATTACGAAGCGGGCGTCGTCGGCGGCGCGGGCGGCGTCGTCGGCGGCTCGGGAGCTCCCGGCGGCGTGGCGGACGGCGGCGTCACGGGAGGCTGCGTGGCAGCCGGCGGCGTGGCGGCCGGCGGCGGCGCGTAGCCGGCGGGCGGCGGCGGGGGCTGGTAGCCCGCCGGCGGCGGGTAGGCGCCGGGCTGGGTCACCGGGTTGGTCGGGTATCCGCCCGCGGGCGTCTGATCGGGGATCCCCGCCCACGACGTGCGGTCGGAGAGGAAGCCGTTGCCCGCCCAAGGTGCGGCGGGGATCGCGGTGTTCCAGCGCGACTTGTCGAACGCGAGGATGCCGAGCCAGACGAGCTGGAGGAAGAAGTAGAGGATCAGCCAGACCGGCTCCTTCTGGAGCTTGAGCCCGACCCGCCAGGCGGCGAGCAGCGTCACGACGAAGGCCGCGACGCCGATGATCTGGCCGATGACCGGAATCCAGCCGAGGACGATGCTCGCGCCGATCGCGATCAGGATCAGCCAGGGGCTCAGATCCCCCAGCTTGCTGAAGACCATGTAGTTGTAGATCGGCACCCACGCGCGCCACTTGCCCTGGACGCCGGCCTTCTCGAAGATCTTCATGAGGAAGATCGAGCCGACGATGTAGAACGCGATCGCGAAGATGAAGAAGAGCAGGTAGACACCCGCGAGAACCGCGAGACCTGCCCCGTCCGAATAGTCGTTCATGGGTGTTCCCCCTGGTGTGTGAACCACGACGCAGGCTCACGTCGGCACGGCGCCTCGCCGTGCGTCTCACATGCTAGCGACGGCGCGTGCCCGCGGACAGGTGATTCCGCGATACTCGCAACACGTGTCGCCCGTCGCTACTCTTGCGGGACACACGTCCGAACGACAGAAGGACTCCATGAGCCAGAACACCCCCGGCGCCGTGCCGCCGCTGCCGTCGCAGCCCGCGGACGAAGCCGCCCGCGCGGCGGACGCCGGTGCCCCGGCATCCGCACCCGCTTACGATCCTGCCCGCGATCCGGATGACACGGGCGTTCCGACGTCCCTGCACGGTGAGATCGACGACGTGGGCCGCGGCTTCCTCCGCGCGCTCTTCGACTTGTCGTTCCGGACCTTCATCACCCGTCGCCTGGCGAGCGTCTTCTACCTCGTGGGTCTTATCGCGATCGCGATCGGGTTCATCGTGTACTTCGTCTCGGGACTGGTCAGCGGCGTGAACGCACTGTTCTTCAACGTCGGTGCGGGCATCTCGCTCATCATCGCGACGCTGATCATCGTGCCGATCGCGGCGTTCCTGTCGATCGTGATCCTGAGGTTCCTGATCGAGGCCGTCGTCGCGCTGATCGCGATCGCGGAGAACACCGAGCGCACCGCGGAGAACACGCGCGGGCGCTGAGCGGCTACGCGAAAAGCAGCATCTCGCCGGGCGCGCCTTCGCTCATGCGCAGGCCGCGCCCGGCGGCCCACTGTGCCAGCCCGCGACCGGTCGACAGACGGGGCCGATCTTCGCCGAGGGCGCGCACGAGAGCACCCTTCGCGTGCTTGTTGAAGTGGTTCAGCGCCCGCACCGCTCCCCCGCCGGCATCACTGACGACCCGCACGTACACGGAGGCGCACCCGGCGGGGACGGGGCCGAGTGCGACGTACGCCTCGGAGCGCAGGTCCAGCACGAAGCGCGGCGCAGCGTGCGCGAGAGCCTCCGTGACCGCGTCCGCCCACACGCGCCTGAGCGTCGGAGCACCCGGCAGCGACACGCTCGCCCCCATCCGGTAGGCGGGGATGCGATCGAGCGCGCCCACCGGACCCAGCGGGGCGGTGTGGATGAGCACGTGTGCGCCGAGCCAGCGTCGCTCCGCCGGGGCGAGGGATGCAGCATCCACGGCGTCGTAGAGGACACCCGTGTACCGGTCGATCGCAGCCATCGTCCCGGCGGAGCGCACGCGAGCGTTGACCTCGATCTCGCCGAGCTGGCGCGGGCTGAGACCCAGCACACGCGCAGCGGTCGAAGGGTTCTCCGAGAGCCCGGCGAGGGCATCCAGGATCCGCTCACGCTGCAGACGCAAGGAAGGAAGGGCGAGCGCGTCGAGGTCCAGAGACGAGCGACCCCCTCCGGACCGCTTGGTCTCGGAGGGGGGCAGCAGGATCAGCAAGTCAGCTGATGAGTGCGGCGTTGCCCGCGACGATGGTGACGATGTCACCCTCGACAGACAGGAAGCCGTCCTGCGCGTTCGCGATGATCTTGCTGCCGTCCTCGAGCGTGATACGCACCTCGCCGGCCGCGAGCACACCGAGAACGGGCTCGTGACCGGTCATGATGCCGATCTCGCCGATCGTGGTCTTCGCGACGACGAGGCTCGCCTCGCCCGACCAGACCTCGTGGTCGGCCGCGACGAGGTTCACCGTGAGCGCCATGATCAGCCGTTCTCCTTCTGGATGCGTGCCCAGTTCGCCTCGACGTCGGAGATGCCGCCGACGTTGAAGAAGGCCTGCTCCGCCACGTGGTCGAAGTCGCCCTTCACGATCGCGTCGAACGACTCGATCGTCTCGGCGATCGGGACCGTGGATCCCTCGACGCCGGTGAACTTCTTCGCCATGTAGGTGTTCTGCGACAGGAACTGCTGGATGCGGCGTGCGCGCGACACGACGACCTTGTCCTCTTCGGAGAGCTCATCGACACCGAGGATCGCGATGATCTCCTGCAGTTCCTTGTTCTTCTGGAGGATCTGCTTCACGGCAGTGGCCACCCGGTAGTGGTCGGCGCCGATGTAGCGGGGGTCCAGGATGCGGCTCGTCGAGGTCAGCGGGTCGACGGCGGGGTACAGACCCTTCGAGGCGATCTCGCGGCTGAGCTCGGTCGTCGCGTCCAGGTGGGCGAACGTCGTGGCCGGAGCCGGGTCGGTGTAGTCGTCGGCGGGGACGTAGATCGCCTGCAGCGAGGTGATCGAGTGACCGCGGGTCGAGGTGATGCGCTCCTGGAGCACACCCATCTCGTCGGCGAGGTTCGGCTGGTATCCCACCGCGGAGGGCATGCGGCCCAGCAGCGTGGAGACCTCGGAGCCGGCCTGCGTGAAGCGGAAGATGTTGTCGATGAACAGCAGCACGTCCTGCTTCTGCACGTCGCGGAAGTACTCCGCCATCGTCAGAGCCGACAGTGCCACGCGAAGACGCGTCCCCGGCGGCTCGTCCATCTGGCCGAACACGAGCGCGGTCTTGTCGAAGACGCCCGCCTCCTCCATCTCGTGGATGAGGTCGTTGCCCTCACGAGTGCGCTCGCCGACACCGGCGAACACGGAGACACCACCGTGATCCTGCGCAACACGCTGGATCATCTCCTGGATGAGGACGGTCTTGCCGACGCCGGCACCGCCGAACAGGCCGATCTTCCCGCCGAGCACGTACGGCGTGAGGAGGTCGATGACCTTGATTCCGGTCTCGAACATCTGCGTCTTGGACTCGAGCTGATCGAAGCTCGGCGCCTGACGGTGGATGCCCCAGCGCTCGGTGACCTCGACGGTCTCGCCGGGAGCGGCGTTGAGGACCTCGCCGGTCACGTTGAAGACCTTGCCCTTGGTGACGTCGCCGACGGGGACCGTGATGGGGCCGCCGGTGTCGCGCACCTCCTGGCCGCGGACGACGCCGTCGGTCGGCTTGAGGGCGATCGCGCGCACGAGGTCGTCACCGAGGTGCTGCGCGACCTCGAGGGTGATCTCGGTGGACTCGTCCCCGATCGTGATGGTCGTCTTGAGCGCGTTGTAGATCTCGGGGAGCGAGTCGTGCGGGAACTCGATGTCGACGACCGGACCGGTGACGCGCGCGACGCGCCCGACGACCGAGGTCTCTTCGGCGGTAGCGGTGAGGGTCATTGTCTTCTTCTCTTTCGCAGGTGGTTTCTAGTTCGTCGAGGACAGGGCGTCGGCGCCGCCGACGATCTCGGCGATCTGCTGGGTGATCTCGGCCTGACGCGCGTTGTTGCGCAGGCGGGTGTAGTCGGTGATGAGCTTGTCGGCGTTGTCGCTGGCGGACTTCATCGCCTTCTGCGTAGCCGCGTGCTTCGCCGCGGACGACTGCAGCAGCGCGTTGAAGATGCGGCTCTGGATGTAGACCGGCAGGAGGGCGTCGAGAACCGTCGCGGCGTCGGGCTCGAACTCGTACAGCGGGAACGCGTGCGTCTCGGCCTGCGCTTCGGTCGCCTCGACGACCTCGAGCGGAAGCAGGCGCACCGTCTCCGGCGTCTGGGTCATCATGCTGACGAAGCGGTTGTACACCAGGTGGATCTCGTCCACGCCGCCGTTGTCGCCCCCACGAGCGAAGGCCTCCAGCAGCGTCTCCGAGATCTGCTCCGCGAAGCGGAACTCGGGGGTATCGGTGTCACCGGTCCACTCGGCGGCGCTGGCGATGCGACGGAACTGGAAGAACGCGACGGCCTTGCGCCCGACGAGGTAGTACGTGACTTCCTTGCCCTGCGACTCCAGCAGCGCCGCCAGCTCCAGCCCCTCTCGCATGATCTGCGAGTTGAACGCTCCGGCGAGACCGCGGTCCGACGCGAAGATGACGACCGCCGACCGCGACACCTCGCGGGACGAGGTCAGCGGGTGATCGATGTTCGAGTGCGTCGCCACCGCCGACACGGCACGGGTCACCGCACGCGCGAAGGGAGCGGACGCGCGGACGCGTCCCATCGCCTTCTGGATGCGCGAAGCGGCGATCAGCTCCATCGCCTTGGTGATCTTCTTGGTCGTCTGAGCAGTGCTGATCTTCTGCTTGTAGACCCGTAGTTGTGCGCCCATGGTCTCGTATCCGTCGCCGCGTTACTTGCGGCGACCCTTGACGATCTGCTCCTGGTTGACGTCCTCGGCATCGGCGGCGGCGTACTCTTCGTGACCGGGGTCATCGAGGTGACGGCCTTCACCGGCCCGGAAGTCCTTCACGAACGCGTCCACCACGTTGCCGAGCTCGGTGACCGTGTCGTCGTCCAGGACGTTCGTCTCGCGCAGGCGATCCAGGATCGTCGTGTTGCGGCGGACGTGGTCGAGCAGATCGCGCTCGAACCGCAGGACATCCTCGACCTCGATCGTGTCGAGCTTGCCGTTGGTTCCGGCCCAGATCGAGACGACCTGCTCCTCGACCGGGTACGGCGAGTACTGCGGCTGCTTGAGGAGCTCGGTCAGGCGCGCACCACGGGCGAGCTGACGACGGGATGCCGCATCCAGGTCGGACGCGAACATCGCGAACGCCTCGAGCGAGCGGTACTGCGCCAGCTCGAGCTTCAAGGTTCCGGAGACCTTCTTGATCGACTTCACCTGAGCGTCACCACCGACGCGGGAGACCGAGATGCCCACGTCGACCGCGGGACGCTGGTTGGCGTTGAAGAGGTCGGACTGCAGGAAGATCTGGCCGTCCGTGATCGAGATCACGTTCGTCGGGATGTACGCGGAGACGTCGTTGGCCTTCGTCTCGATGATCGGGAGACCCGTCATCGAGCCGGCGCCCAGCTCGTCGGACAGCTTCGCGCAGCGCTCCAGCAGACGGGAGTGCAGGTAGAAGACGTCGCCGGGGTACGCCTCGCGGCCCGGCGGGCGGCGCAGCAGCAGCGAAACGGCACGGTAGGCCTCGGCCTGCTTGGTGAGGTCGTCGAAGATGATGAGGACGTGCTTGCCCTCGTACATCCAGTGCTGACCGATCGCGGATCCCGTGTAGGGGGCGAGGTACTTGAAGCCGGCCGGGTCGGATGCCGGGGCCGCGACGATCGTGGTGTACTCCATCGCGCCGGCGTCCTCGAGCGCGCCCTTCACGGAGGCGATCGTGGAGCCCTTCTGGCCGATCGCGACGTAGATGCAGCGCACCTGCTTGTCGACGTCGCCGGATTCCCAGTTGCTCTTCTGGTTGATGATCGTGTCGATCGCGATCGCGGTCTTGCCGGTCTGGCGGTCGCCGATGATGAGCTGACGCTGCCCGCGACCGACCGGGATCATGGCGTCGATCGCCTTGATGCCCGTCTGCATGGGCTCGTGCACGCTCTTGCGCTGCATGACGCCCGGCGCCTGGAGCTCGAGAGCACGACGCCCCACCGTCGCGACCGGTCCGAGACCGTCGATCGGGTTGCCGAGCGGGTCGACGACGCGACCCAGGTAGCCGTCACCCACGGCGACGGAGAGGACCTCACCCGTGCGGCGGACTTCCTGTCCGGCCTCGATGCCGGAGAACTCGCCGAGGACGACGACACCGACTTCGTGCTCGTCCAGGTTCAGCGCGAGGCCCGACGTGCCGTCGGCGAAGGTCACGAGCTCGTTGGCCATGACACCGGGCAGGCCCTCGAGGTGCGCGATGCCGTCGGCCGCATCGACGACGGTGCCGACCTCGGTCGCCGCGGCGCCGGTGGGCTCGTACGCGGCGGCGAAATCCTTCAGCGCGTCACGGATGACATCGGGGCTGATCGTTAGTTCTGCCATTGTGTTCCTTCGTTTCGAGGGGCCACGGCCCCAGAAGCTTCCGCCGGAGCGGGAAATCTCGAGTTATCCGGCGAGGCGCTGGCGCAGGTCGGTGAGCCGCGCTGCGACGCTCGCGTCGATGACGTCGTCCGCGATCTGCACACGCAGTCCGCCGACGATGGTGGGGTCGATGATCGGGTTGAGAGCGACCTTCTTGCCGTAGCGCTGCGTGAGCACCGCGCTCAGACGCTCAGCCTGAGCCGGCTGGAGCTCGGTCGCGGTCACGACGGTGGCGACGATGCTGTCGCGCTGATCGGCGACGAGGTCCATCGCCTCCGTGAGCATCTGGCGCACGCGCCGCTCGCGCGGCTGCTGCACGAGCGAGGAGACGATCAGGACCGTCGCGTCGCTCACGCGTCCGCGCAGAAGCGTCTCCACGAGCGCGCCCTTCGCGGAGTCGTCGCCCAGCTTGCTGCCGAGCGCGAGTTCGACCTCGGGGTTGTCGGCGATGAGTCGCGTGGTGCGGAACAGCTCACCGTCCACGTCGACGTCGGGCGACGCGATCGCGGCCGCACGGACCGCGAGCTCTTCGATTCCGTCGACGAGCTGACGCGCGCTGGACCAGCGCTGCGCGGCGGCGGCACTGAGCAGCGCGACGGTCGTCGCGCTGAATGCGGCGCCGAAGACGTCGGTCACCACACGCTGACGAGCGGCCGGAGCCGCAGCGTGATCCGCGAGCGCACCGCTCAGCTGCGGCGACTCGCCCACGATGCGCGACGCGGCGAACAGCTCGCGCGACGTGTCGAGGTCGACCGACGCCGCGGCGTTGAGAGCCGACGTCGTCGCCGCGAGGGCCTGAGTGGTTGCGCTTCCCACTAGCTCCTCGCCTTCTCGGAGGCTTCGAGCTCGGCGAGGAAGCGGTCCACGACCGCCTGTGCCTTCGCATCTTCGGAGAGGGTCTCCCCGATGACGCCGCCGGCCAGGTCGAGAGCGAGGCTGCCGACGTCGGACCGCAGGGAGGCCAGGGCCGCCAGGCGTTCCATCTCGATCTGCGCGTGCGCGTTCGAGGTGATGCGCGCCGCCTCGGCCGTGGCCTGCTCGCGCATCTCCGCCACGATGGCCGAACCGTCGGCGCGGGCCTTCTCGCGGATCTCCCCCGCCTCGGCGCGCGCGTCGGCGAGCTGGGCGGTGTACTTCTCGAGTGCGGCCTGAGCCTCGGCCTGAGCGGCCTCGGCGGAGTTGATGCTGCCCTCGATCGCCTCGGCGCGCGCGTCGAGCAGCTTGTTCAGGTTCGGAAGGATCTTCCAAACGAACAGCGCGAGGATGATGAGGAACGCCAGCGTGCCCCAGACCAGGTCCGGAAGCGTGGGGAGAAGCGGATTGATCTCCCCCGCGTGGCCTTCTTCGGCGAATGCGACGAGCATTCGGACTCCTTCGGTCAGCAGCGGGTGGTTACGGCGCGGGGAACGGGATGAAGGCGACCGCGATCGCGATGAACGCGAGGGCCTCGGTCAGTGCGATACCGAGGAACATCAGGCCGCTGAGGCGACCCTGAAGCTCGGGCTGACGTGCGACCGATTCGATGGTCTTGCCGACGATGATGCCGACGCCGATACCGGAGCCGATGGCGGCGAGTCCGAAGGCGAGGGGTGCGAGCTGTCCGACGACGTTCACAGGGATTCCTTTCGAAGGGGTTGGTGGGTCTTGCAGCCGGGGACGGGTCAGTGTCCGTCGGCGAGCGACATCTGGATGTAGATGGCGGTGAGGATCGTGAAGACGTACGCCTGCAGGACGGCGACGAAGAGCTCGAGCACCGTGAAGGCGATGCCGAACGCGAACGTGCCGATGCCGAGCAGGCCGATGAGGTTGCCGCCCGCGAGCACCGTGAAGAAGAAGAAGTTCGTCGCGGTGAAGCAGAGCACGAGCAGCATGTGCCCGGCGACCATGTTCATCAGGAGTCGGAGGGCGAGCGTGATCGGACGCAGGATGAACGTCGAGAGGAACTCGAGCGGGATCAGCAGGATGTGCAGCGGCCACGGGACACCCGGGATGATGAGGGCGTTCTTCAGGTATCCGAAGCCGTGACGACGGAAACCGGCGTAGACGAACATCACGTACGCGACGACCGCGAGGATGAGCGGCAAGCCGATCACGGCCGTCGAGGCGATCTGCAGGCCCGGGAAGATACCGGTGAGGTTCATCCCGATGATCAGGAAGAAGAACGTCATCAGGATGGGCAGGAACCGCTTGCCTTCTTTTTCACCGAGCGTGTCGAAGACGATCGAGTTGCGGACGAAGCCCAGCATGTACTCGAGCGCGGCCTGACCGCGGGTCGGCACGAGCTTCATGTTGCGGGTGCCGATCCAGAGCCACAGCACGAGGGCGGCGACCACGAGCAGGCGGATCAGCATGACCCGGTTGAGCTCGAACGGCGTCCCGACGAACAGGAGGCCTTCCGGGACGAATTCGCCGATCGAGGGGCCGACGAAGCCACCATCTGATTCGTCGGCCATGACGAGCGACAGTGCGGGGAGGAGCGTTGCGGTAATCAGGAGATTCTCCGGCGTCGGGCGTCCGAGACGTTGGCGATCAGGGGGAGCTTATGAGTTCAGCCTAGCAAAACTCTCAGGGCCCAGAGGACACATCCTGGGCCTCGGCCGCCGGGCGGCGGCCGGTTCAGCGGGCGTCCGGCGCAGTGTCCTCGGGGGCACTCGCGGGCAGCTCGACGTCACCCACATACGGCGTGCGCGCCCGCTGGAACGCGATGACGTCGAAGACGAGGGAGCCGACGACGGCGATGATGACGGTGACGAAGAACACCGTGGGATCCAGCCACGTCTGTGAGCGGAGCCAGATGGCCAGGACGACGAAAAGGACGAGCTTGAGCACCCACGAGCCGAGCACGATGCCGAAGAACAGGGGGGATCCCGGGTCGTTGCGCGTCGAGTTGATCGCGAGCTGGATGCTGAGCGAGGTGAGGGCGAGGAAGACGAGCCACATCGCGGCGCCGAGGAGGCCGCTGACCATGCCCTCGACACCCGCGACGAGGTATCCGATGACCGCTCCCCCGACGGCGAGGATGCCGATCGCGATCGCCGGCCACTTGAGGCTGGACAGGACGGTGAAACTGCGGGGCGAACTCATCGGGCGGACTCCAGGGTCTGGGTGTCGCCGTGCGGCACGACGACGGGCGGTCTGCGCCGCCGCGAGGGCAGCAGGGTGACGGTGAGGCAGGCGGCGGCGCCCACGAGGCCGAACAGGACGCCGAGCGCGTACTGACCCGGCCAGTTCTCGCGGGTGCCGATGTACATCAGCAGCACGGCGATGCTGATGACGGCCGTCCATGCATAGAAGATCAGGACGGCATCGCGATCCGAGTGGCCCATGTCCAGCATCCGGTGATGCAGGTGCTTGCGATCGGGAGAGAACGGCGATTTGCCCGCGCTCATGCGCCGGATGACGGCGAGACCGAAATCCAGCAGCGGCAGGAGCACGACAACGACCGGCAGGAGGATCGGGATGAACGCGCCGAGCAGCTGCGAGCGTCCGAAACCCTCCGGATCCAGCGTCGCCGGATTCAGCTGACCCGTGATCGCGATCGCCGACGTCGCCATCAGCAGCCCGAGCATCAGCGCTCCGGAATCCCCCATGAACAGCTTCGCGGGGCTCCAGTTCAGCGGCAGGAACCCGATGCACGCGCCGATGAGCACGGCGGCGATGAAGGAGGCGAGGTTGAAGTACGTGCTCGCGCCGGTGTCGCGCACGAGGATGTAGGTGTAGGCGAAGAACACGCCGTTCGCGATGAGGCAGACTCCCGCGACGAGACCGTCCAGCCCGTCGATGAAATTGACGGCGTTCATGACGACGACGATCGCGAACACCGTCAGGGTGAAGCTCACCCAGCTGGAGGCGACGATGATGCCGCCGATCGGCAGCGTGAAGATCTGCAGCTGGCCGAACCACGCGATGATGCCGGCGGCGAGGAACTGCGCGCCGAGCTTGATCATCCAGTCGAGGTCCCAGAGGTCATCCGCCACGCCGACCACGACGATGAGCAGTGTCGCACCGAGGATCGCGTAGACCGGGGCGGGGTCCTGCCAGAAGATCGCGAAGTACGGATGCTGCGATGAGACCGCGAAGGCCGCCACCACCCCGAGGAACATCGCGACACCGCCCAGGCGCGGGGTGGGTGTCTTGTGCACGTCCCGCTCGCGGATGCCGGGGTACAGCTTGTACTTGAGGCTCAATCGCCAGACCGCCCACGAGAGCGAAAGCGTGATCGCGGCGGTGAAGAGGATCGTGAAGAGGTATTGCTTCACGATTGCTCGCCGGGGCTGTCCCCCGGCGTCGGATCCGGCTCGAGCAGGTCGCCGAGGACGCCGCGCAAGTCGGTGCGCGCCACCGCGCCCTCGCGGAGGACCCGGACCAGCGGCGCGGACCCGCTGCCCACCAGACTCGTGGCGTCCACGATCGTCGAGGCGATCCCGGTGAGCGACGGTCCGCCGTCGAGGTAGACCGCGACGCTGTCGCCGAGCATCCGCTGGGCGTCCGCCGCCGTGATCGCAGCCGCCTGGCCGGTCAGATTGGCACTGGACACGGCGAGGGGCCCGGTCTCCTCCAAGAGCTCCAAGGCGAGGTTGTTCGCCGGCATACGCACCGCGACGGTGCCGAAGGTGTCGCCGAGGTCCCAGGACAGCGACGGCTGCGCGGGCAGCACGATCGTCAGGCCGCCGGGCCAGAACGCCTCGACGAGTCGCTCGACAGGCTCGGGGACCTCCGCGACCAGGGCCCGCAGGGTCGCAACCCCGGCGACCAGGACGGGAGGCGGCGACTGACGACCGCGCCCCTTGGCCTCGAGCAGGCCCTGTACCGCTCGCGCGCTGAAGGCGTCGGCGGCGACGCCGTAGACCGTGTCGGTGGGAAGGACGACGAGTTCGCCGCGGCCGATGGCCTGACGCGCCTGGCGCATTCCGGCTAGCAGCTGGGCCTCGTCGTGGCAGTCGAAGACGGGAGACATGACGCGGTCAGTCTAACCGGCGACACCGGGACGCCTGGGCAGTCAGGGGCGCACGGCCGTCGTCGCGCGGTCCCGCATCGTCAGGTCGGGGTGAGTGGATGCCGCGCGCCAGCCGTCCGCGGTGAGGAGGTCGCGGACGGCGGCCCCCTGCCATTCTCCGTGCTCGATGACGATCGTCCCCCCGGGGTGGGCCAGGCGCAGTCCCGTGCGGCTGAGGACGCGGACGACGTCCAGGCCGTCCGGGCCGCCGTACAGCGCCTCGGGGGGATCGAAGAACCTGACCTCCGGATCACGCGGGATCGCCTCGTCGGGGACATAAGGCGGGTTGGAGGCGACGACGGAGACGCGACCGTCGAGTTCGGGGAAGGCGCGCTCGAGGTCGATGAAGGCGAGCCGAGCGTTCTGCGCGGCGACATGGGCGAAGTTCTCGGTGGTCCACACGAAAGCATCGACGGAGTTCTCCGCCGCGAAGACCTGGGCGTGCGGGACCTCGGTGGCCATCGAGAGCGCGATCGCCCCGCTGCCCGTGCCGAGGTCCACCGCGATCGGCGACGGGGACGCCGCCGCCGACAGCGCATCGATCGCGAGCTGGGCGACCATCTCGGTCTCGGGTCGCGGCACGAAGACCCCCGGCCCCACCCGCAGTTCGAGATGACGGAACGGAGCGCTGCCGGTGAGGTGCTGCAGGGGAACGCGCGTCGCCCGCCGCGCGACCAGGTCCTCCAGGCCCGCGGCCTCCTCGGCCGTCAGGGCGTCTCCGCGCACGGCAGCTGCCTGAATCGCGCCCCGCCCGGTGCCCCGCACGTGCGCGGCGAGGAGTTCGGCATCCACCTGCGCATCGTTCACGCCCGCGGCGCCCAGGCGCGCGGCGGCGCGCCGGAGGGCATCACCGAGCGGCACGGAATCGGGGGGGATCGCAGACATGGCGACCCCAGCCTACGGCTCACCGGCGCGGGCACCCGCGGTCGTCACACAAGGTCCGGGGCGTGCACGCTCCTTTAGGCTTGACCCGCACCCGCTGACCCCTCGAAAGGCTCCGACATGCCCGGTATCCACTCCGACATCACCTCCGCCTTCGGCGACACTCCGCTCGTCCGCCTCAACCGCGTCGCAGAGGGTCTGGGCGGCAACATCCTCGCCAAGCTCGAGTTCTACAACCCGGCCTCGAGCGTGAAGGACCGCCTCGGCATCGCGATCGTCGATGCCGCCGAGGCCTCCGGCCTGCTTCAGCCCGGCGGCACGATCGTGGAGGCCACGAGCGGCAACACCGGCATCGCCCTCGCGATGGTGGGCGCCGCGCGCGGTTACCGCGTCGTCCTGGCGATGCCGTCCTCGATGTCGGTCGAGCGTCGTCTGCTGCTGAAGGCGTACGGCGCCGAGCTCGTGCTGACCGATCCCGCCGGAGGCATGAAGGGCGCCGTCGCGAAGGCCGAGGAGCTCGTCGCCGAGATCCCCGGCGCCGTCCTCGCCCGCCAGTTCGAGAACGAGGCGAACCCCGCGATCCATCGCAAGACCACCGCGGAGGAGATCATCCGGGACACCGACGGCGCGGTCGACTACTTCGTCGCCGGCATCGGGACGGGCGGCACGATCACGGGTGTCGGTCAGGTGCTCAAGGAACGCGTACCCGGCGCGAAGGTGATCGCCGTGGAGCCCGCCGACTCTCCGCTGCTGACGAAGGGAACGCCCGGACCCCACAAGATCCAGGGCATCGGCCCCAACTTCGTCCCGGCGATCCTCGATCAGAGCGTCATCGACGAAGTCGTCGACGTCGAGTTCTCCGACGCGATCGACACCGCCCGCGCCGTCGGGACGAAGGACGGCATCCTCGTCGGCATCTCCTCCGGCGCGGCGATCTGGGCAGCGCTGCAGATCGCCGCGCGCCCCGAGGCCGAGGGCAAGAACATCGTCGTGATCGTGCCGTCGTTCGGGGAGCGCTACCTCTCCACGGCGCTGTACGAACACCTCCGCGAGGACTGAGCGCTTCCGCGAGAAAGGCACCCCGTGCCCGGCATCCATTCGGACATCACGTCCGCGTTCGGCGACACCCCGCTCGTCCGGCTCAACGCGCTCACCGCGGGCCTCGCGGCCGAGGTCCTGGTCAAGCTCGAGTTCTACAACCCCGGTGCGAGCGTGAAGTGCCGTCTCGGCATCGCGCTGATCGACGCGGCGGAGGCCTCAGGGCAGCTGCAGCCCGGCGGCACGATCGTGGAGTCCACGAGCGGCAACACCGGCATCGCCCTCGCGCTGACCGGCGCCGCGCGCGGCTACCGCGTGATCCTCACGATGCCCGCGTCGATGTCGAAGGAACGCCGAACCCTGCTCAAGGCTTACGGCGCCGAGCTCGTCCTCACGAACCCCCACCTGGGGATGACCGAGGCCGTCGCGACCGCGGAGCGCATCGCGGCCGAGACGCCTGGGGCGATCCTCGCCCACCAGTTCGACAGTCCCGCGAACGCCGAGATCCACCGCCGCACGACTGCGGAGGAGATCTGGCGCGACACCGACGGACGGGTGGATTACTTCGTCGCCGGCTCGGGCACGGGCGGGACGATCACCGGCGTCGGCAGCGTGCTCAAGCAGCGCAATCCCGATGTGCGCGTCGCCCTGGTCGAGCCGAAAGACTCCCCCGTGCTCACGGAGGGCCGCGCCGGCGGTCACCGGATCCAGGGCATCGGGCCGAACTTCGTCCCCGCGGTCCTGGATCGCTCGGTCGTGGACGAGATCTTCGACGTCGAGTTCGACGATGCGATCCGGGTGGCCCGCGAGCTCGCGACGCGCGAAGGCATCCTCGCCGGGATGTCGGCCGGTGCCGCCGTGTGGGCGGGCCTGCAGATCGCCGCGCGGCCCGAAGCCGCAGGCAAGCGCATCGTCGTGATCGTGCCGGATGCCGGTGAGCGCTACCTGTCGACGGCGCTGTACGAGCACCTCCGCGAGGACGAGGCGGTCACGGCATGAGCGCGTGGGCGCGCGTGCGCGAGGACCTCGCCGCCGCGAAGCTGCGGGACCCCGCCGCACGGGGAAGCCTCGAGATCGCGCTGCTGTATCCCGGTCTCCACGCCGTCTGGGCGTACCGGCTGTGGCACGCCCTCTGGGTCCGCCGCCTGCGCTTCGTGGCGCGGCTGGGTTCGCAGCTCACCCGCTGGCTCACCGGCATCGAGATCCACCCCGGTGCCACGATCGGCCGGCGCTTCTTCATCGACCACGGCATGGGCGTCGTGATCGGCGAGACCGCCGAGATCGGCGACGACGTCATGCTCTACCACGGGGTCACCCTCGGCGGCCGTCAGCGCGAGGGCGGCAAGCGGCACCCCACGATCGGCGACGGCGTGGCCGTCGGGGCGGGCGCGAAAGTGCTCGGACCCATCACGATCGGGGCGGGCTCGGTGATCGGCGCGAACGCCGTGGTGACGCGCGATGCACCCGCGGACAGCATCCTGGTCGGTGTTCCCGCGAAGCCGCGCGTCAAGCGCGAGGGCCTGGACACCCGGGCGATCCTGACGGTGCCCGAGTACAGCATCTGAGCCGGATCAGTCCGCCCGGCGCTGCGCGACCTGCTTCTTCAGGAACACGAGCGGCAGCAGCCACGTCGCGAGCGCCGTGATGATCCAGACGATCACGGGCGCCAAGACCCACGCGAGCGGGTCGGAGATGCCGATCCCGGCGTTCGGGATCAGCACGACGACGAGGATCGCGACGAACGTCGAGATGATGCCGATGCCGCCGAGCAGCGCCGGGGCATGGCGGCGCGTGATCTTGAACACCCACGGGGCGAGCACGCTCTGGATCACGGCGAAGATCAGCACGGCCAGGACGAATCCCCACCAGTCCGACCAGTCGATGTGGAAGCCGGGCAGAATCAGATCGGCGACGATCAGGCCGAGGGCCGCCGAGAACACGAAGATCGCGGCGCGGATGAGGAACGTGATCACCCTCGGAGCCTATCGGCCCGGCATCCGCCCCACCTCGCCGCACGCGCCCGCGCGGGCACCGCGTCGAGATGAGCGGGAGCGGATGCCGGATCAGGAATCGGCGCCGAGGGAAGCGAGGCGCTCCTCCTCGTCGGCCGCGATGCACGAGTCGATGATCGGCTGCAGCGCGCCGTCCATCACCTGATCGAGGTTGTACGCCTTGTAGCCGGTGCGGTGATCGGCGATGCGGTTCTCGGGGAAGTTGTACGTCCGGATGCGTTCGGAGCGGTCCATGCCGCGGATCTGCGACTTGCGGGCATCCGATGCCGCGGCGTCGATCTCCTCCTGCTGCTTCGCGAGGATACGGGCGCGGAGCACACGCATTCCCGCCTCCCGGTTCTGCAGCTGCGATTTCTCGTTCTGCATCGACACCACGATGCCGGTCGGCAGGTGCGTGATGCGCACGGCCGAGTCGGTCGTGTTCACCGACTGGCCGCCCGGACCGGACGAGCGGAACACGTCGATCTTCAGGTCGTTCGGGTTGATCTCGACCTCGTCCGGCTCATCCACCTCGGGGAAGACCAGGACGCCGGTCGTGGAGGTGTGGATGCGCCCCTGGGACTCCGTCGCCGGGACGCGCTGCACGCGGTGCACGCCGCCTTCGTACTTCAGCGACGCCCACACGCCCTGCGCCGGATCGGTCGATGACCCCTTGATCGCGACCTGGACGTCCTTGTATCCGCCGAGGTCGGATTCGTTGCGCTCGAGCAGCTCGGTCTTCCATCCGCGCGATGCGGCGTACTGCAGGTACATGCGCAGCAGATCGGCCGCGAAGAGGGCGCTCTCGGCGCCGCCTTCACCGCCCTTGATCTCCATGATCACGTCGCGCGCGTCGTCGGGATCCCGCGGGATCAGCAGGCGCCGCAGCTTCTCCTGCGTCTCGGCGAGCCGCGCCTCCAGCGCGGGGACCTCCTCAGCGAACGCCGCATCCTCACGGGCGAGTTCGCGTGCGGCATCCAGATCATCGGATGCCGCCATCCATGTGTCGTAGGCGGCCACGATGCGCGACAGCTCGGCGTAGCGCCGGTTGACGCGCTTCGCGCGCGCCGCATCGGCGTGCACGGCCGGATCGGAGAGCTCCTCCTGAACGGCCTTGTGCTCCTCGATGAGGGTCTTCACCGATTCGAACATGAATGCTCCGAACGGCTAGATCAGCGGATGCTGTTCTCGTGCCCGTGGCTGTGGCCGCCGCCGGTCGGCGTCGGGATCGACTTCTGCATCTGCACCAGGAACTCGACGTTGGACTGGGTTTCCTTGAGCTTGCCGAGGACGACCTCGAGAGCCTGCTGCGGGTCCAGGCCCGCGAGCGCACGACGCAGCTTCCAGGTGATCTTGACCTCGTCGGGCGAGAGCAGCATCTCTTCGCGGCGCGTGGAGGACGCGTTGACGTCGACCGCCGGGAAGATGCGCTTGTCGGCCAGCTGGCGCGAGAGGCGCAGTTCGCTGTTGCCGGTGCCCTTGAACTCCTCGAAGATCACGTCGTCCATCTTCGACCCGGTCTCCACGAGGGCCGTGGCGAGGATCGTGAGCGATCCGCCGTTCTCGATGTTGCGCGCAGCGCCGAAGAAGCGCTTCGGCGGGTACAGCGCCGAGGCGTCCACACCGCCGGACAGCACGCGTCCGGACGTCGGCGCCGAGATGTTGTAGGCCCGGCCCAGGCGCGTGATCGAGTCGAGGAGGACGACCACATCGCGACCGAGCTCGACGAGGCGCTTCGCGCGCTCGATCGCGAGCTCTGCGACGGTCGTGTGGTCTTCGGCCGGGCGGTCGAAGGTCGAGGCGATGACCTCGCCCTTGACCGTTCGCTGCATGTCCGTCACCTCTTCGGGACGCTCGTCGACCAGGACGACCATGAGGTGGACCTCGGGATTGTTCGTCGCGATCGCGTTCGCGATCTGCTGCAGCACGATCGTCTTGCCGGCCTTGGGCGGCGCGACGATCAGGCCGCGCTGTCCCTTGCCGATCGGGGCGACCAGGTCGATGATGCGCTGCGTGAGCTTCTCGGGCGCGGTCTCCAGGCGCAGGCGCTCCTGCGGGTACAGCGGCGTGAGCTTGCCGAACTCGACACGCTCCGCGGCGTCGTCCACGGAGAGACCGTTGACGGAATCGACCTTGACGAGCGCGTTGTACTTCTGACGGCCCGACTGCTCGCCCTCGCGCGGCTGCTTGATCGCGCCGACGACCGCGTCTCCCTTGCGGAGGTTGTACTTCTTGACCTGTCCGAGCGAGACGTAGACGTCGCTCGTGCCCGGCAGGTAGCCGGTGGTGCGGACGAACGCGTAGTTGTCGAGCACGTCGAGGATGCCGGCGATCGGGATGAGGACGTCGTCCTCGCCGATCTCGGTGTCGAACTCGTCACCGGCGCCCTGTCCGCGGCGCTTGTTGCGCTGGCGGCCCCGGCCGTTCTGCCCTGCGTCGTCGTCGGCGTCCGCCGCCGGGGCGGGTGCCTGCGCGTTCTGCGCGTTCTGGCCGCCCTGGTTCTGGCCGTTCTGCCGATCCTGCGCGTTGCGGTTGCGGTTGCGGTTGCGGCTGCGGCTGCGACCGCGAGACGGGGTCTCCTCGCCGTTCTCGCCACTGTCGCTGTTCTCCCGGTTCTCGCCGTCGGCGGCGGGCGCATCGGCGGCGGCGTCGGAATCCTTCGTCGCAGAGGCGTCGGATGCCGCAGCCTCGGCATTCGCGGTGTCACCGGCGTCGGTCGAATCCGCGGCGTCGGCGGTGTTCGAGGTGTCGGTGGCCGCCTCCGCGGAGGAGGCGTCGGATGCCGGTTCCTCGGTCGTGGCGGCTGCGTCCGGCGCGGGCTGGGCGGCGACGTCGGCGCTCTTGGCGCGGCGCGGGGCGCGCTTGCGCGGCGCCTTGACCGGCGCGGGCTCGACCGGCGCCTCATCGGCGGCGGGCGTGGCGTCCACCGGCGAGTCGGCCGGAGCATCGGCGGGCGCGGACTCCTCAGCTGCGGCGGGCTCCTCGGCCGGGGCGGCCTCCGCAGCCTGAGCGTCCGCGGGCGCGGAGTCGTCAGCGGTGGCGGGCTCCTCAGCCGGAGCGGGCGCGGCAGGCTCCTCGGCCGGAGCGGACGCGTCGGCGACGGCATCCGCCGCGGGTGCGTCGTCCTCGGTCACGGCCGGGGTCTGCGCGGCCGCGTCCTCGGTGGTGGTGTCGGCGCCTTCGGGCGCGTCGGTGCGCTCCTGCTCGGGGGCGTCGTTGTTCTGGATCTCGGAGATGGACTCCACGAGTTCTCCCTCGTAAACGTGTGGATGATTGTGACTGCGCGAAACGTCCGCCACAACGGCCGTGCACCCGCGCCGCACTTCAGCAGACTGGATGAATGGTGAAGGCAGGGGGTCGTGCAGGGGTTCGCAGATTGCGAATGGAGGCCAGATTCACGTAGCTACGTGGAACCCTCCGTTATGTCCCTCACTGTACCACCCTTGAAGTCGACGGCCAGTAATTGGGCGTCCCATGACGAGCCCGTGGCGGCGGCCGCAGCGGCTGCCGCCTCCAGCCGCTGTCCGGGTCCGTCGGCGAGCACGAGCACGCTCGGTCCCGCGCCGGAGACGACGGCGGCGAAGCCTGCGGCGCGCAGCATCCGCACGAGCCGGTCGGTCTCGGGCATGGCCTGCGCACGGTAGTTCTGGTGCAGCTTGTCCTCGGTGGCCGCGAGCATGAGCTCGGGACTCTGCGTCAGCGCGGCGATGAGCAGTGCGGAGCGCGACACGTTGAACACGGCGTCCTCGCGGGGCACCTGCAGCGGCTGGAGACTGCGCGCCACACTCGTGGACATCGTGTGCTCGGGGACGAACACCAACGGGGAGACCCCGCGGTGCACCAGGAGCTTCTTGTGCTGCGGGCCGGACTCGTCCACCCAGGCGATCGTGAGCCCGCCGAAAAGGGCCGGTGCGACGTTGTCCGGGTGCCCCTCGAGCTCGGTCGCCATGCGCAGCAGCGCATCCGGACCGAGTTCGACATCCCCCGCGAGAAGGCCCTTGGCCGCGAGCAGCCCGGAGACGACAGCGGCCCCCGAGGAGCCGAGCCCCCGCCCGTGCGGGATGACGTTGCGTGCCTGCAGCCGCAGGCCCGGCATCCGCCGCCCGACCGCATCGAACGCGTACGCGATCGTCCGCACCACGAGATGCGACGCATCGCGCGGCACGTCGTCGGCGCCCTGCCCCTCGACGAGCACCTCGAGCTCACCCTCGGGGAGCGTGGTCACGATCAGTTCGTCGTAGATGCTCAGCGCGAGTCCCAAGGTGTCGAAACCCGGACCGAGATTCGCGCTGGTCGCCGGAACCCGCACCGCGACGGTGCGCCCCTCGACAGGCACTTCCGCCTGACGCGAGGCGGATGCGGTCACGCGTTCGTCCCCGTCGGGACGGGCTCGCTCGGACGCAGGCCCAGGACGGAGGCGACATCGGAGGTGGTCGCGTCGACGACGGTGGGCTCGACCTGCGTGCCGTCCGCGTTGCGGAGGGCCCACTGCGGGTCCTTCAGGCCGTGGCCCGTGACCGTCAGCACCACGCGCGCGCCCTGCGGCACGACACCGGCCTCGACCCGGTCGAGCAGACCCGCGACGCTGATCGCCGATGCCGGCTCGACGAAGATCCCCACCTCGCCGGAGAGGAGCTTCTGGGCGGCGAGGATCCGCTCGTCGTCGATCGCGCCGAAGTACCCGTCGGTCGCGTCGCGCGCCTGCAGCGCGAGGTCCCACGAAGCGGGGTTGCCGATCCGGATCGCGCTAGCGACCGTCTCGGGGTTGCGGACGATCTCGCCGCGGACGAGCGGCGCGCTGCCCTCGGCCTGGAACCCGAACATGCGCGGAACGCGGGTGGAGACGCCGGCCTCCGCCTCTTCGCGGTAGCCGCGCGTGTACGCGGTGTAGTTGCCGGCATTGCCCACCGGGATGAAGTGGAAGTCGGGGGCGTCGCCGAGCTGCTCGACGACCTCGTAGGCGGCGGTCTTCTGACCGTCGATGCGGTCGGGGTTGACCGAGTTCACCAGGTGGACGGGGTAGTGATCGGCCAGCTCGCGCGCGATCTCGAGGCAGTCGTCGAAGTTCCCGCGGATCTGGATGAGCTGGCCGTTGTGCGCGACGGCCTGGCTGAGCTTGCCCATCGCGATCTTGCCCTCCGGCACCAGGACGGCCGCGGTGATGCCCGCGTGGGCGGCGTACGCGGCGGCGGATGCCGACGTGTTGCCGGTCGAGGCGCAGATGACGGCCTTCGCGCCGTGCTCGATCGCGCGCGAGACGGCGACGGTCATGCCGCGGTCCTTGAATGATCCGGTCGGGTTCATGCCCTCGAACTTGACCCAGACGTCCGTCCCGGTGCGGTGGGACAGCGCGGGTGCGGGCAGCAGCGGCGTGCCGCCCTCGCCGAGCGTGATGACGGTGGAGGCGTCGGTCACACCGAGCCGGTCGGCGTATTCGCGCAGGACTCCGCGCCAGACATGGGCCATGGTCAATCTCCTTCTACGCGCAGGACGGACACGACCCGCTCGACGACGCCGCTGGCGGCGAGTCGATCCACGGTGTCGCTGAGATCCTGCTCACGGGCTCTGTGGGTTCCGATGACCAGGCGCGCGACCGGCACGCCCGATTCGGGATGATCGATCACGGTCTGCTCGACCGTCGCGATGGACACGCGTCCCTCGCTGAGGATGCCGGCGACCGTCGCGAGGACACCGGGCTGATCGTCGACCTCGAGGGTGATGTGGTAGCGCGTCGTGACGCGTCCGATCTCGACGATCGGCAGGTTCGCGCGGGTGGACTCCCCCACGCCGACGCCGCCGGCGATGTGGCGACGTGCGGCCGAGACGACGTCGCCGAGGACGGCCGACGCGGTCTGGACGCCGCCGGCGCCGGCACCGTAGAACATCAGGTTCCCGGCGGCCTCCGCCTCGACGAACACGGCGTTGTTCGCGCCGTGCACGCTCGCGAGAGGATGGTCGCGGTGGATGAGCGCCGGGTACACGCGCACCGAGATCGCCTCACCGCTGGCCGACGCCTGGGTCTCGTTCTCCAGCCGCTCGCACACCGCGAGGAGCTTGATGACGTAGCCGGCGTGACGCGCGGCCTCGATCGCGGTCTTGTCGATCGTGGTGATGCCTTCGCGGTGCACCGCCTCGAGCGGCACCGTGGTGTGGAAGGCGAGGCTCGCCAGGATCGCGGCCTTCTGCGCGGCGTCGTAGCCTTCCACGTCCGCGGTGGGGTCCGCTTCGGCGTACCCGAGGGCCTGAGCCTGTGCGAGGACGTCGGCGAACTCGGCGCCTTCGGTGTCCATCCGGTCGAGGATGTAGTTCGTCGTGCCGTTGACGATCCCCATGATCCGCTGCACGCGGTCTCCGGCCAGCGAGTCGCGCAACGGTCGGATGATCGGGATCGCACCGGCCGCGGCCGCTTCGTAATAGACCTGCGCGCCGACCTGGTCGGCCGCGTCGAAGATCTCGGGTCCGTGCGTGGCGAGCACGGCCTTATTGGCCGTGACGACGTCCGCCCCGGAGTTGATCGCCTGCAAGAGGTAGGTCTTGGCGGGCTCGATGCCGCCCATGAGCTCGATCACGATGTCGGCGCCGACGATGAGCGACTCCGCGTCCGTCGTGAACAGCTCCTTGGGCAGGTCCGTCTCACGCGGCGCATCGAGGTCGCGGACGGCGATCCCGATGAGCTCAAGCGCAGCACCGGCGCGGTCGGCCAGCTCGTCCCCGTGCTTGAGCAGGAGGGCGGCCACCTGCGAGCCCACGGACCCCGCGCCCAGCAGCGCGACCCTCAGTCGGCGGTAGTCGATCATCCGGCTCCCTCATTCGTCTGGTCTGATCCGGGCTGCGCGGGAGCGGCATCCAATCCCGCGTCGAAGGACAGCAGATCACGCACGGTGATGCCGCGCACGATCGTGCGCGCCGCGCCGTCGCGCACCGCGATCACCGGCGGTCGCGGCACGTAGTTGTATGTGCTCGCGAGCGAGAAGCAGTAGGCGCCGGTCGCGGGCACGGCGAGCAGATCGCCCGGGGTGATGTCACCAGGGAGGTACTCCGCATCGACGACGATGTCACCGGACTCGCAGTGCTTCCCCACGACGCGGACGAGGACGGGCTCGTCGTCGCTGCGCCGGGAGGCGATGCGCGCCGAGAAATCCGCGCCGTACAGAGCCGGGCGGGCGTTGTCGCTCATTCCGCCGTCCACGCTCACGTAGAGCCGTTGTGCGCCGCCGTCGACGTCGACCGCCTTGGTCGTGCCCACCTCGTACAGCGTCACGCCCGCGCGACCGACGATCGCCCGGCCCGGCTCGAACGCGAGGTTCGGCATCGGGATCCCGTGCCGGGCGCATTCGCGCGCGACGGCGTCGACGATTCCGGACGCGAGGGATTCGATCGGCGTCGGGTCATCCACCGAGGTGTAGGCGATGCCGAAGCCGCCGCCGAGGTTGAGCACCGGGATCTCTCCCCCGGCGCTGAGCTGCGCGTGGAGGGCGACGATGCGCGCCGCGGACTCCTCGAAACCGCTCGTGCCGAAGATCTGCGAACCGATGTGGCAGTGCAGGCCGACGAAGTCGAGTCCGGCCGTGGCGCGGATGCGGGCGACGACCCCCGGCGCCTCGTCGAGGGTGAAGCCGAACTTCTGATCCTCGTGCGCCGTCGCGAGGAAATCGTGGGTCTCGGCGTGGACGCCGCTGTTGACGCGGACCAGCACGGCCTGCGTCGCCGTCCCGCGCTGCACGATGCCGGTCAGGCGATCCAGCTCCGCCCAGCTGTCGATCACGATCGAGCCGATGCCGACCCCGACCGCATTCTCGATCTCGTCCACGCTCTTGTTGTTTCCGTGGAAGCCGAGACGGGCCGGATCCGCCCCCGCCGCGAGAGCGACCGCCAGCTCACCGCCGGTGCAGACGTCGACGGCCAGGCCTTCCTCGGTGACCCAGCGGACGACCTCGGCGCACAGGAAGGCCTTGCCTGCGTAGTACACGCGCGCCTGCACGCCGTGCGGCTCGGCTGCCGCCCGGAACGCCGCCAGAGTCCGGCGGGCGTTCGCACGGACCTCGCCCTCGTCCACGATGTACAGCGGGGTGCCGAAGTCGCGCTGCAGCTGCGAAACGGGCACACCCGCGATCGACAGCACGCCGTGCTCGTCACGTTGTGCGGATGCCGGCCACACCGACTCGGCGAGCGCGTTCGCGTCAGCGGGCGGCAGGAGCCACTCCGGGGCGAGCGTGGTGGAGGCGGACAACTCGGACCAATCGTGGGAAGGAGGCTTCAGCGCGACTGTTGCGGGCGGTGCTCGGTCGAGCGGGATGCCGCGGCAGCGGTGCATTCACGCGCCGGGCGGTCCCTGAAGTCTAGAGCACGCCGTATGCCGCGCTCGGACTGCGCTCCGGCGGTCAGGGACAGGTCCCGTTCTCCTGCAGCGCGGGATCCGTGACGATCGCGGGGTCGATCACGAGGTCGGCCGTCACCTGCTCCCCCGTCACGGCGATCGACGACAGAGTGACCCCCGCCGGGACGTTCTTCGCGATGCACACCGTCCAGTCGCGGAGGACCGTGTCGGCGAGGCCGCCGAACTGCTCTTTCAGCGCCGCCGCCGAGATGTCGCTGCCCGCGAGCTGCAGCGACGTGGGACTCAGCACGATGTCCCCGTCCACGGCGCTCGGCGTCAGCGCGACGCCGACCGGCAGGGTCAGTCCGAACAGGCTGAGGGCGCTCGAGAAGGTCACATTCGGCTCGGCGAGTCCGAGCGAGTCCACCGGGAAGTTCTCGACGGTGGACATCAGGCCCCGCAGTTGCTCCTCGTCCAGGACCACGGTGGCGGATGCCGATCCCGTACCGGCACCGCCGCGGATCGCGATGTCCTGGGCGCGCACGGTCACGTCGCCCGCGAACGCCTGCAGCTGCACGTCCTCCGACGAGATCGTCACATCCTGCAGAGTGCCCACGATCAGCTGCGGCAGGACGGCGCCGGCGACCTCGACGTCGATCTTGTGGTCGGCAGGCAGGGAGAGCTGCGTGATGACCAGCTCGCGGATCGTGTTGGTCACGACGTTCCGGGCGATCGCCTCACCGGCGAACCAGGCCCCGACGGCGAGGCCTGCCACGACGATGAGAGCGACGATCCACGGCCACGCCCGGCGCCGACGACGCGGGGCCGTCGGGGCCGGTGCGTTGCGGGGCAGCGGCAGGGTCGGCTGGGCGTCGCCGGAGGTCATCGCGGTCCTACATTCTCTCGGGCGCGTCGACGCCGAGGAGGGTCAGGCCGTTGCGCAGCACCTGTCCTGTCGCGTCGTTGAGCCACAGCCGGGTGCGGTGCAGGTCTTCGATCGGCTCGTCGCCGAGCGGGATCACGCGGCAGTTGTCATACCACCGGTGGTACAGGCCGGCGAGTTCCTCCAGGTAGCGTGCGACCCGGTGCGGCTCGCGCACCTCGGCCGCGAACGCGACGATCCGCGGGAACTCCTGCAGGGCGCCGAGCAGAGCGGACTCCGTCTCGTGCGCGAGCAGCTCGGGTGCGAACGCGGAGCGGTCCACTCCGGACGCCGCGGCGTTGCGCCCCACGTTGTGCGTGCGCGCGTGCGCGTACTGCACATAGAAGACGGGGTTGTCGTTCGTGCGCTTCTGCAGCACGTCCAGATCGACGTCGAGGTTCGAATCGGTCGAGCTGCGCACGAGCGCGTAGCGGGCGGCATCCTTCCCCACGACCTCGACGAGGTCTTCGAGCGTCACCACCGTGCCCGCGCGCTTGGACATCCTCAGCGGCTGACCGTCCTTGACGAGGTTGACCATCTGCCCGATCAGGATCTGGAGGTTCACGCCCGGCTCGTCCCCGAAGGCTGCTGCCATCGCCATCATCCGCTGTACGTAGCCGTGGTGGTCGGCGCCGAGCATGATGATGCAGCGGTTGAAGCCGCGCTCGCGCTTGTTCAGGTAGTACGCGAGGTCTCCCGAGATGTAGGCCGGCGTCCCGTTGGAACGGATGATGACACGGTCTCGGTCGTCACCGAAGTCGGTGCTGCGCAGCCAGGTTGCACCCTCGGATTCGAAGATGTGCCCCAGGTCCCGCAGTCGCGCTATCGCCCGGTCCACGGCCCCTGACTCGTGCAGGTCGTTCTCATGGAAGTAGACGTCGAAGTCCACGCCGAACTCGTGCAGGCTCGCCTTGATCTCCTCGAACATGAACGAGACGCCGATCTCGCGGAAGGCCTCCTGCTTGGCCGCCGGTTCGAGCTCGTCGATGTCGCCGTCGTACGCGAGGGCGACGCGTTTGGCGATGTCCAGGATGTACCCGCCGCCGTAGCCGTCCTCCGGCGTGGGCAGGCCCTCGTGCGCCGCGACCAGGCTCCGGGCGAACCGGTCGATCTGCGCGCCGTGGTCGTTGAAGTAGTACTCACGCGTCACCTGGGCGCCCTGCGAGGTGAAGATCCGGGCGAGGGAGTCGCCGACCGCAGCCCAGCGGGTTCCGCCGAGGTGGATCGGGCCGGTCGGGTTCGCCGAGACGAACTCGAGGTTGATGATCTCGCCCGCGCGCGCGGTCCCCGTGCCGAAGGCGGCACCGGCGTCGACGATCGTCTTCGCCAGGGCACCTGCGGCGGCGGCATCCAGACGGACGTTGATGAAGCCGGGCCCCGCGACCTCGACACTCGCGATCCCGGGCGTGGCCTCCAGTCCGGCGGCGATCTCCGTGGCGAGCTCGCGCGGGTTCGCGCCCACGGTCTTCGCGAGCTTGAGCGCGACATTGGAGGACCAGTCCCCGTGGTCGCGGTTCTTCGGGCGCTCCACGGTCAGATCAGCCGCGGTGAGGCCGTCCGTCGAACCCTCTCGTCGCGCCTCCGCGATCGGCGTGACGACGGCAAGCAAGGCGGCGGCGAGTTCTTCGGGGTTCATAACCGCACCAGTCTACGTACGCGGGCCTGGGCGCCCCTGCCGTCGCGCTGTCAGGCGAGCTGGATCAGAGAGGTGAAGTCATCGAGCGACGGGTCCTCCGAGAGTTCCTCATCCGCCGAGGGTGCGCGCCCCTCGCCCTCGAGCCCTTCCGATGAGACGGCGTCCGGCATCACCCACGCATCCACGCGCATGTGCGAGAGGCCGACGTGGCCGCCGTGGTAGCTCAAGAAGGCGCAGTCCGCGGCATCCCGGCCGGTCGCGATGCGCACGAGCGAGCGTCGGTTCGCGAGCCGGGTCGCGTCGATCACGTACCAGGCGCCGTCGTGGTACGCCTCGGCCACGGCGTGAAAGTCCATCGGCTGGAGTCCCGGCGCGTAGCAGGCGGCGTAGCGCGCGGGCATGTCCATCGCCCGCAGCAGCGAGATGACGACGTGCGCGTAGTCGCGGCAGACGCCCTGCCCCGTCATGAGGGTCGTCACCGCGCTGTCGGTGCCCTGGCTGAGTCCCGGCGTGTAGGTCGTGCTCGCCGAGACGAAATCGGACACCGCCGCGATGAGATCGTGTCCCTGCAGCCCCCGGAACTGCCGCCGCGCCTGACCGAACACCTCGTCGGACTGGCAGTACCGGCTCGGACGCAGGTAGGTGATCGCCTCGAGGTCGCTCGTGCGGCTCGTCGCGGCCTGCCCGTCGACGGTCGCCTCGTAGCGCACCTCGAGTCGCCCCGCCTCGCCGGTGAGGCGGTGCAGGCGGCTTCCGGACTGGTCGACGATCTCGGTCGGGGTGTACACGCGCTCGCCCTGCGTGAACGTCAATTCCTCGCTCACGATCGGCACATGCTGCGCGGCCGCCACCTGGAAGATCAGGTCGACGGACGACCCCAGTTCGAGGTCCAGTTCGGCGGTCACGACGCGTTGCACCGAAGTATCCTCGCACGCCGGATCGGGTGCGTTCGGCGGAGGATGAAAGTTCGCTTACCCTCGGACCGTGAGCATGCCCGCCACCCCTCCGCGAACCCACGGGACTCCCGTGCGTCGACGGCGCGGATTCGCCGCGGTCGCACTGGTGGCGGCCGCCGTCGCGGCGGTGTGCCTGCTCGCTGCGCTGCACCCCTGGACGGATGCCGCGGCCCCCGTCACGGCGACGGCCGAGGAGTCGACATCCGGCGTCATCGCCCCCCGCCCGCTCGCTCTCCCCGATCAGCCGCGCGTGCTGATCTTCGGCGACTCGTGGACGTACGGCTCCGCCGCGTCGCTCCCCACGCTCGGCTATGCGTACGTGCTCGGCGAACGCCTGGACTGGCAGAGCACGGTCGACGGTGTGCGCGGCAGCGGGTACCTCAAGCCGGGTCTGGACGGCGGCACCTACGGCGAGCGCATCGCCGCTCTGGATCCGGGGCTCGATCCCGACCTCATCATCGTGGAAGGGTCGATCAACGACCGGCGCCTGCCCGCAGAGGGCTATCGCGAAGCGGTGAGCGCCGCGTGGGATGCCCTCGCCGCGCTCTATCCGGCGGCATCCGTCGTCATCATGGGGCCGGCGCCGCAGGTCCTGCCCGTCGAGGAGGCGACCGCCCGCATCGACGCAGACCTGGCGGCCCTCGCCGCAGAGCGGGGCTGGTGGTACGTCTCGCCGATCGCGGAGGAGTGGATCACGACGGAGAACTACACCGAGGTGATCGACACGACGATCGGGCGCTACCATCCCTCGACCGCCGGGCACGCGTACCTCGCGACGCGCCTCGCGGAGGCGATCGCGGCGATGGGCGACGAGGCGCCGGTGATCGCCGATGCTCCACACGAGGGTCCGTCGACACCTTGACCCGGTGATAACCTCGATCGGTGCGCCTCCGTAGCTCAGGGGATAGAGCGTTGGTTTCCGGTACCAAAGGTCGCAGGTTCGATTCCTGTCGGGGGCACCAGTAAACACAAGGGATCGCGGGTCTTCAGGACTCGCGATCTTTTGCATCTGACAACATTTTGACAACATCCGATTCGCGCTTGGCGCGATCGAGCGCCGCGGCAACGGCATCCAGATCGTCGTCGAACAGATCCGCGTAAACGTCCAGCGTCATCGCCGCTGAGGCGTGCCCCAGCATTCGCTGCACCGATTTCACGTGCGCTCCCTCGCTCACGGCGAGCGAGGCGGCCGTGTGGCGCAGGTCGTGCGGTGTGATGCGAGGGAATGTCGGGTCCTCCACCTGGGCGGCGCGCACCGCCTTCGTGAACCACCCGTTGCGCGATGCCGGCAGCTTCACGTGCCGGTGACCGTCCCCGAACAGCAACTCGTCCGGCGCCTTGCCGGTCGTGGCCTCCTGCAGCTGCGCGGAGAGGAACTCGGGGTACGGCACGGATCGCGATCGGTGGGTCTTGGGCGAGCCGACATGCACCTGGTGGGAGACGAGCACGGCATTCTCCTCGACCTGGACACGGCGGCGCGAGGGATCCACGTGTCGTACGCGGAGCGCGGTCGCCTCTCCCCAGCGCAGCCCCGTGTAGGCCAGGAAGAGGACGAGGGTGGGGTGCCGCGCCTTGTCGACGAGCAGCTGCACCTGTGCGTGGGTCAGATAGTGTCGCGCGGCGGATCGCGCTTTCGTGGGCAGCTTCACCTCGCGTGCGACATTCCGGCTGATTCGCCGGTCGCTGACGGCAACGTCCAGTATGCCCGCCAGGATCCCGTGCGCTCGGCGGACGGTGGTGGGTCCGCCCGCGATGCTCGACACCCACGACTGCACTTCGGAATGCCGGATGCCGCCGATCGCTCGGCTCCCCCACTGCGGCTCGACGTGCTTCTTCCAAGCGGACTGCAGGGGCCGCAACGATGACGGCTTCAGCACACCCTCCCGCTGCGTCATCCACGGCCGCCCCACGCAGCCACGGTGACCCGCGCCTGCGTGGGGTTGACGTAGTCACCTCGCGACTTCGACAGCTCAAGCTCGGCGAGCCGCAGCTCGGCGTCCCGTTTTGTCTTGAAGCCTCGCTCCGAGGTCTGCGAGTGGTCGGGGCGTCGATACGCGATGCGGTAGCGCCGCGCTCCACTCGCGGTCTCGTAGGAATAGACGCTTCCCATCGGCTCGGCTCAGCTCTCTGCCTGCCGGCCCACGGCGTAGGTCATCCCCTCGAGCCACCCGCCTTTGCGCGCGGTTGCGATCCAGTCAGAGGCAGTGCGGTGCGGGACTCCGAACTCCTCCTGGACGGCCTTCACGGGCGCGAGCCCAGCGAGGGCGTTCACGCCGTAGACGATCTGGATCGCCTCCATCCGCGCCTGCTTCGCGCCGCGTTTCACCGCCTCGCGCGTGACGAAGTCGGGAAGCAGCCGCCCCTCTCTTTGGGCAAGATCGCTCACCGTCACCCACTGCGAATCGCTGAACTGGCGCTCCAGATCGATGGCCATGCACTGCGGGATCGCCGCGCGGAGGATCGGCGACGCCGTCGCCCTCCGCAATGCCTCCGGGTCGAACTCGTCATCAATGGCCCGATTGACGACCGTGAAAACGACGAACCGACCCTTGTCACGTCGATAGCGCGCCTCGAGGGTGGTCTCGACCCCGACCTCCGTGTTGACCATTGACGCGACGAACGCCGGGGCGATACGGAGCGAGTCGCCGATCCGCTCCGTCATCGCGTCCAGTGTCATCGGAGTGTCCTCGACCGTCATCACCGTCACCACGAACACCATCTTGCCTTTGCGCGGCGCTATTTCGCAGCTAGGCATTGACGAACTTCATTGCTTAGCCGTTTACTTATGTGAAATCGAATTTATGATACGCAGAAGGAGTCGATCATGACGAACCCGTCCCCCACCGGTGCAGCTCAACTCAGTCATCGATTCCTCGCTCCGGACGAGGTCGCCGCACTCCTCCCCGGCGTCACCCGGAACACGCTCGCGATGTGGCGCTACGAGCACAAAGGCCCGAAGTACTACAAGCTCGGCCGCAAGGTCGTCTACGCGCTCGACGACGTGGAGGCCTGGGTGGCTGCATCCGAGGTCGCAGACGCCGCCGCGCGGACGTGAAGGTGAAGGACACGGCGCCTCGGGATGAACGCCGACTGGGGCACCACCTAGGAGAAGCACGGTCGCCAGCGGCCCGTGCGTCGGATGCCGTTTACCCGAGTCCGCTATTCTCCGCAACGAAACTCTTCCCGACGGAGATGTGCATGGCCAGTATCAAGAAGGTCAACTCGCATCTGGACGCCGCGCGTCATCAGATCGAGTCATTGCAGCGTCAGCAACTGAATCCCGAGATCGTCGCTGCACTGGCGAACCTCCATGCCGCCCTGGACGAGCTGGCGAGCATCGTTCGGAGCGACCGCGTCTGATCGCCGTCGGTGCGGGCCGGCGGACACGATCGCCGTCACCCACTCGGCCTGAGCTTGCGGCGGTAGTACGGCCGTAGCAGCGGACGCAGCACAACGCGCATGGGCGCGACGATCGCGAAGACTGCGTAACCCGCGGGAGTGCGGTCCTTATGGCCGAGTGCCAGCTTGCGCTCCCAGACGTCGCGCACGCGACCCCCGCGACGACGGCGGCCGGCCTTTGGCGGAAGCGCCCCGCGACGACGGCGACCGACAAGCCCGTCCAGGCGCTCCACCCAGTCGTCGACTGTCGGGTCGTGGAAATAATTGTCGGCGAGCCATCCCTGATCCGGAAACCGGAACTGTCGTCGCACGACAGACTCTTCCGACCCGAACAGCCCGCTTCCGACGAAGACCGGGTTGATCAACGCGTCGTCCACGCCGAAGGTGTCCAGCGCGATCACGGGGATCCCTCGCGCAACCGCCTCGATCGCCGCGGTCGAGCTGACGGTGACCAGTCCCTCCGCCGAGGCGAGCACCCGCCCCATCGGCTCCGTCGAGACCACCAGGTTGGCCGGCAACGGCCCCAGCCCTCGCAGCAAGTCCGGGTAGGAGTACTTCTGCGCGTGCGTCTGATGCTCGCCGGCCGCCGCGCGCTCCTTGACGATGACACGCCGTTCCGGATGCGCACGAGCAGCCGCGATGAGAAGGCGCGCCACGCGGACCCGGTCAACGCGCCCACGAGGGACGATGGACTGAGACGCGAAGACCAGGTCGCTTCCTCCGTCCCCGCGCACTGCGGTCGGAGAAGCGAAAGGCAGACTCGCGAGCCCGAACCGTTGAGTGAGCCCGCGGCGTTGCGCCAGTCGCGCGAACTCGCGGACCTCGCGCGTGGAATGCAGGACGAACATGTCGGACTGCATCCGGTGCACCATCGCGGCGGTGGTCGCGGGGATCGATATCCCCGGAAGGCCCGAGACGATGACGGGCCGCGGATCGAGCTCCGCGACGAGCGAGATCAGCACACGGACGACCGGGCCCCGAGCCGCGACCAGCACCGCATCGGCGTCCCGCGCCGACAGCACCTGTGTCAGATCGCCGTATTCGACCCGCCGGACATCCTCCGCTCGCAGCCCGCTTCCGGCGAGGGCTGCTTCCTGCTGAGCAGCGCTGACCGCCAGCGGGGTCTCGACGATCAGCAATTCCACATCCCAGGACTCCGGCATGCTGCCCAGCAGCGCGGCTGCCCATTTGACGTAGGAATCGGTGTCCGCGAGCGCGACGATGCGGTGCGGACGGCTCACCGAATGCTCACGTCAGGATGCGGCGCAGCTTCGCCATCGGCGCCTGCTCGCTCGGGAACACCCGCTTCACGCCGTCGCCGAGCGCCTGCTCGATGATGCGGATGTCACGCACGAGATGCGTCAGTCCCGTCGGTTCGAGCGATGCGGCGTGATCGGATCCCCACATCGTCCGGTCGAGGGTGATGTGACGTTCGACGGCAACGGCGCCCAGGGCGACCGCTGCGACGGAGATCTGCAGCCCGCGCTCATGCCCGGAGTAGCCGACCGGAACCCCCGGGTAGCGGTCACGCAGCGCCGGGATGACGCGAAGGTTCGCCTCGTCGGGTTCCATCGGGTAGGTCGAGGTCGCGTGCATGAGCACGAGCCGATCGGTCCCGAGCACATCGATCGCGGCGTCGATCTGTGCGATCGTCGACATCCCGGTCGAAAGGATCACCGGCTTTCCGGTCTCGCGCACGGCCTCCAGGAGCGGAAGATCCGTCAGGCACGCGGACGCGATCTTGTGAGCGGAGACGCCGAGATCCTCCAGGAACGCGACGCTGGGCACATCCCACGGCGACGCGAACCACTCGAGACCTCGCAGGAGGGCGTAGTCGGTGATCTCGATGTACTGCTCCCGGGTGAACTCCACGCGGTACCGGTAGTCGAGATAGGTCATCGTGCCCCATGGGGTCTCCCGCAGCACATCGCGCATGTGCGCGGGCGTCGAGATCTCCGGGGTGCGCTTCTGGAACTTCACCGCATCCGCGCCGGCGTCGGCCGCGACGTCGATGAGCCGCTTGGCGATCTCCACGTCACCGTTGTGGTTCAGTCCGATCTCGCCGATGACGTAGGCGGGCCGGCCGCCGCCGATGACCCGGGTTCCGATGGTGACCGTCATGAGTGCAGCCTTTCCGCTGTGGGATCTTCGCTTCGCATCGATTCATCGCTCGGGCGATCCGAGCGCTCCCCCAGCACGCGATCGGCGAGCTCTCGCACGGCGCCGTGACCACCGGTGTGTCGGAGGACGACGCGCGCCGCGGCCAGGACGAGGGGGTGGGCTTCTGGCACGGCGACCGGGAAGCCGACGATCTCGAGGCAACCCAGGTCGTTCACGTCGTTGCCGATGTAGGCCACGCGCGACAGCGGAACGTTCTGCGCGGCTGCCCACTCCCGCAGCGCGCGCGCCTTGTCGTGAATGCCCTGTCGCACATCGACTTGGAGCTTGCGCGCCCGGGCGGCAACGACGGGGTTCGTCTCACTGGAGAGGATCAGGACGGGGATCCCGGCTCGGCGGAGCCGCGCGATGCCCATGCCATCGGACCGACTGACGCGGACGCTCTCGTTGCCCTCGGCATCCGTCACGACCGTGTCGTCGGTGTGGACGCCGTCGAAATCGGTCACCACCGCCGTGGCATCGATGAGGCTCGCACCGTGCGAGACCAGGGGCGAGATGGCCTGTGCGAGGGCGAGCTGCTCTTCGCTATCGATCTCGATCGCAGTGCTTTCCGAGACCTCGACGAAGCCGATCCGACCGAAGAAGCGGTGCCCCGCCGCACGGTAGCCCGCGGTATTCATCACGTAGAACGCACCGGTCTCGAGGTAGTGCGGCTGCCGGTCCTGGCGCCGCGGGCGCACGTGCTCGTCGTGGTTGACGCCGCGTGCGACTCCGGCGTCCTCCTGCCAGAGGAACCCGTAGGTTTCGATCGCCGAGAACACGCAGTCGTGCTCGTTGGCGAGGACGAGGTCGACGGCCACGTCGATGTCGTGCGGGTCGATGAAGGGCGATGTCGCCTGCAGGAAGACGATGACCTCGGGAGCCTCTCCCCCCTCCGCGAGCTCGTCGAGCGTGTGCAGCAGGGCGCTCTCACTCGTCGCCGTATCGCCCGAAAGCCGCGCCGGCCGCCGGACCACCCGCGCACCCCACTCTTCGGAGACGGCAGCGATCTCGGCGTCGTCCGTGGAGACGATCACTTGATCGATCGACGCCGTCGCCCGCGCCGCGGCGACGGCTCGCGCGATCAGCGGCACTCCCCCCACCCTGCGGAGGTTCTTGCGGGTTACCCCTTTGGACCCGCCACGCGCCGGGATGACCGCGACGACCGATGTCATGCGTGCACCTGATCCGCGCTGGCGGCGGGAACGATCACGCTGCCGGACCCGCGCAACACCGACGGGAGCGTCGTCGACGCAGACGATGCCAGGGTCATGATCTCCAGCGGCCGAGTCGTGCCTGCCAGAAGCAGTTCGGCGGGAATGCGGCGGTCGACGACCTTCACTCCGGCGATCGCAGATACTGCATTGCGCTGAGCATCCGTCTCGCGCCGGTGGGGCAGGTAGGTCACCGACGCACGTGCCGCCTGAGCGCTGACCCAGTCCAGGTACTGCGGAAGCGGCATCCTTCCGTCGGCGGGGCGGGCGCTGCCCAGGACGATGCGGCCGTCGGTGTCATCGGTGAACGGGCGCGCGCTCTGCCGCGTCCAGGCGAAGCGGTGGCGGCGGACGCGGATGCCGAGCGCGTCGATCTCCACCGCGCGCCGCGAACCGAACTCGAACGCCGTGAAGAAGTCCACCCCGCCGGCGTACGCGCGCCCGAGCACCTGCTCGAGCACGAACGGCCGCAGCCGGGTCACGACCCCGCGCTCAGCGACGCCGGGGCGGCACAACGCCCCCCGACCGGTCAAGGCATCCGCCAGCGCGAGGGTATTGGCGCCGTCGTCGAGGAAGGTGATGCGTCGGGGTCGCAGAACGGCGACCGCGAGCCGGAACTGACCCGAGAACCCATCGCCGACAAGCCAGTGGCGATGGCGTGCCAGCAGGTTCCACGGGATGCCGAGGTACGGCTCCGTGTCGCTGAAGGGCGCGCCGCGCGCGACAAGCTCATCCGCCGTCTCGGACATCTGGGTGGTCAAGCGCCCGGCGACCGGGACCTTCGTGTCATGCGCCGAAGCCCATTCCGCAGCACCGATGAGCTGCAGCGGAGACTCCACCCACGCGATCGGAGGTGAGTCTCGGCGGGTCTCACTCATGACGCCTCCGCAATGTGTTCGCGTTCGAGGTGCCCACGATCCGCGGCTGCCGTGAACGCACCCACGCCGAGGAATGTCAGCGGATGGACGGATGGGTGAACAGTCGGAGAACCGGTCGATCAGTGCTCGCGCGCCCGCTCTTCCTCGATCTCCAACTCGTCGTCGCCCTCGTCAAGGTCGAGCTCGAAATCCTCGGGAGCATCGAATTCCTCCCCCTCGGCATCCACGTCGAAGCCGGTCTGGGCGAGGTACGGGTCGGGTGCGTTCTCTCTCATGCCGCAGACGGTACGCCGCGGCGGTGGCACGTTCGATGGACGAGTGATGAACAGTTCCTGGCGGTGTCGGACCTCCGACGAGAGCTCGACTTTTCGATCTCCCACCTCAGCGCGCGTCCCCCGGACCACCGGCGTCGCGCTCATGGGTCGGCAGAGCGACCGTTTACCTCATCCCCTTTCCCTCGGAGTCCGCATGACACACGAACCACCGACTGCCGCGCAGACCATCACCGATATCGTCCAGCGCTTAAGCGAGCGGTTTCCTAGCACTCCCGCCGAGACCATCCGCCGCGTCGTGACAGAGACGTACGCGGACTTCGCCGACGCGAAAGTGCGCGACTTCGTCGAGGTGCTGGTCGAGAAACAAGCGAAGAAGCGTCTCAAGAACGAGAATGCGGCTGCCTGAGCCGATCGCGCTGGGCAACTCGAATCAGGACGCGAGCAGGTTACCTCGATCTGGGGCGACGGTGCGTTGGGCGCGGAGACGCCGCATGAGGTTGTTCTCCACCAGCACGGGAACGTAGGCCCGCAACGGCACCCCGTCGAAGGACTCGAGTTCGTCGGCGATGAGGCGAAAGGCACTTTGCTCATCGAGTGCGGGGAATCGCGCGCACAGCCGCTCCGCAAGATAGACGAGTTCCTCGAACTCGTTCTCCGGATTGACGTGGCTCATACCCCCATTTTCCTCCGCGTGCGCGAAGTCGGGGTGGGAGTCAGTTCAACTCACCCGAAGACGCCGTTGACGTAGTCGTACGTGCGTGGGTCGATCGGGTCGGAGAACATGGCGTCCGTGTCGCCGTGCTCCACGATCGCGCCGGGGGTGCCCTGCGAGGCCAGGAAGAATGCACACTGCTGCGAGACTCTCTGCGCCTGCTGCATGTTGTGCGTGACGATCACGATGGTGACCTCGTGCGCGAGCTCGAGCATCGTTTCTTCGATCACGCGAGTGGACGTCGGGTCCAGCGCCGAGCAGGGCTCATCCATCAGGAGGACGCGCGGCCGGACAGCCAGGGAGCGAGCGATGCACAGACGCTGCTGCTGGCCTCCCGACAAGCCCGCGCCGGGTGCGCGCAGACGATCCTTCACTTCCTTCCACAGACCGGCCTTCGTGAGGCACGACTCCACGAGTTCGTCCTTCTCGTCTCGCGTCGCGTGCGTGCCGGTGAGCTTGAGCCCGGCGATCACGTTGTCGTAGATCGACTGAGCGGGGAACGGGTTGGGCTTCTGGAAGACCATTCCGATCTCCTTGCGGGCATCCACGAGCTTTCGCGTCGGGTCGTAGATGTCCACACCGTCCAGCAGGACCTCGCCGGCGAGAGAAGCAGAAGGGACGAGTTCGTGCATACGGTTGAGGATGCGCAGGAAGGTCGACTTGCCGCACCCTGACGGCCCGATCAGTGAGGTGATGATGCCGGCGTGCATCGTGAGCGAAACCCGATCAAGCACTTGGTGATCACCGAACCACGCCGTGATGTTGCGGCCCTCCAGCGTCGCCAACGGTCCCACGACGGTCGGTATCGTCGCAGCATCGCGCGCTCCGCGCTCGCCGTGACCTCGCATCCATCCAGCCGTGGCCAACCCGAGAAACGCGGTGCGCGTCTGTCCGGGATCGCGCGACGGTTCGGCGCGCGACGGTTCGGCGCCGATCGGCGGAACGAAGACCGTGATGTCGTCCGGTCCGACCGAGCCCGAGGTGTCGGACTCGATGACGGGTCCAGGGGTCGCGGCATCCTCGCCAGCGACCGCCTCGGCTTCGCGGGCGGCCTCGGCTTGGCGGGCGGCTTCGGCCTCGCGAGCAGCTTCGGCCTCGGCCTCCGCGGCAGCCAGATGCGCCGCCTCAGCGGCTGCAGCTGCGGCCGCTTCCGCATCCGCCGCCGCCCGGATCCGCTCGCGGAGAGCAGCTGCCTCAGCGGCCGAAGCGGCCTCGGCCACCGCTGCCTGGCGCGACGCCTCCGCGGCTGCCTCCGCCGCCGTACGTGCCGCTTCCTGCGCGGCGTGTACCGCATCGGCCGCTCGCTCGGCCTCGAGGCGCTTGGCCTCCTCCGCGACCAGCGCCGCGTCCCTGGCCGCCTGCTCCTCCGCGTCCGCTTCCGCGCGCAGCCTCTCCGCCGCGGCTTGGGCTGCACGCGCATGCTCGGCCGTCTGGGCTGCGCGCTCGCGGGCACTCTCCGCCCGCGCGTCGCGCGCGAGCGCGGCGTCGTCGGCGCCGCCGTCCGATGTGGTGTCACCCGGTGCACGCTCGGGAGCCGCACTGCGGGGGAACAGGCCGAGGAACTTCGAGGGAGTGGATGCCATCGGGGTGACCTTTACGGGGATGAGATGTCGGGTTCAGAGGACATTGGGAAGCAGACGGACGATCTCCCCGGTCACCCACAGCGCCGCGAACAGCGTGAGGGGCACGAAGACGATCCACGTGCGGCGGGCACCGACGTTGCGGTACGACCACACCGCGGCGATCTCGACCGCCACGAGGAACTGCAGGGCGAAGACGAGTGCCCACGCCATCGACGTGTCGCCCATCATCGGCTTGTCCGCTTCGGGCAGCGTCGCGAGCCGGGTCTGGCGGAGGCCCGCCGGCTGCGTCTCCGTCACCAGCCGCGCATCGACTCGGGCGATGCCCGATGGGGCGTACGGGATACCCCGCGCGGTCGTCAGGATGACCCGGCTCTCGCCGGCACGCAAGCGGGGCGGTGACGGGTCGCCCGCATAGCGGAGCCCGATGACCTCGAACTCGTGCTCGCCCTGGCCTGTCACGATCGTGAACTGATCGCCCGGCGCGAGCTCCTGGATGCGCCCGAATGCCCCGCCGAACCCGGCCGCGCGGCCGATGATCACACTCTCACCGGCTTGTCCGGGAAGGCTCGTGTCGCGTCGGTGGCCGGGGCCCAACTGCGTGGTTCCGGAGTCGGAGCCTTCGACGATCACCTCTCGGATGCCGAGCCGGGGGATCTCGATGATGCCCACCGGTGCTCCATCTGCCAGCAGCACGTCGTCGACGTCGCCTTCGCTGACGGGAGCGGTTCCCTTCGCGAGCTGATCGAGGAACATATCGCTCAGCTGCTGCTGTGCGACGAGATGCCGCAGCTGGCCCACGACCATGACGTTCAGCGAAAGAGCAAGGAGAAGCGCCGCCAGAACGGTCAGCGCGCCGCGAATCGCCTGCTCACGCGCTGTGAACGGTGCGAGCGGACGCGTCGGTTGCGGCATCCGTCTCGGTCGCGGCGGAGGACCCTGCCCCTTGGGGAGCTTGGGTGGCCGCGGCGGTCGCGGCGGCTTCGGGTGCTTCGGTGCGTCCGGAATGTCCGTAGACGCACCGGGGATGTCCTCGGTCAGCGTCATGCCGACACCACGACCGGAAGACCCCACCGATAGCGACCGTACGCCCACCAGCCCACCCGGCTGAGCGCCGCGATGCCGGTGATGACCGCGATGCTGAACAGCGGAGGGACGAAGAGCGTCACGTCGCGCCCAATCGGCGCGACTTCGGTGCCCGACACCTCCTCGGGCGGAGTCAGAACGGCGTTCACGTTCAGCACGATGTGTTGGCCGAGATCCGTGAACACCGCCTGAACCCGACGGGTCTCGTCGGGTTGAAGGTCATCAACCGCGATGTCTCCCGTCTTCGCGATGAACCCACCGAAAGCGTTGTCGACCCAGAAGACGGCCGTGGAGTCGAACGGACTCGGCGAGATGTTGCGAACGACGAAACTCACCGTCACCGACCCGTTGCCGACATCGATCCATGGAGACACCGATGTCGAGAGTCCGCTCATCGTGAGAACGCCGTCCACGACCACGGGGTCGTCCGTCACCGCGTCGTCGGCGGTGGCGGCGTCGGGGATCGTGGCCTGGGTGGCGACCGATGACGCGGACGAGCCCGTGGCAGACGATGGGGTGCGCGGCGGCACGGCCGAGCCCGTCCGGGGTGGCTTTGTGGACGGCGCCGGTGTCGGTGTTGCCGTGTCATCGGCCACCTCGACCGAAAGCCCACCGTCGATCTCGCTGTCGTCCGAGCTCGCGTGCGCTCCGGGGATCGGGCCCGCCCAGGCGGAAAGGGCAAGGAGAGCAGCGACTGCACCCAGAATCAAACTCGCCTGCAGACACCGCGCCATGCGATGCGGAGTCACTCGCTCGACCTCGTGCCTGCACCGACGAGGTCGGCTTCAGCCTTTCGCTTCGCCTCGGCCTCCGTGTACTCCATCCATGCCTCGGCGCGCTTCTGGTCCGCACGCCGACGCCAGGCGCGGAATCCGAATACAGCGCCGAGGAGCAAGAACACGATCAACAGGAGCCAAGGGACGGCGACCAATGGCGTGTCCCGTGACACGGGCGACACGGGAAGCTGCGCGGCGGCATCCGGGCTGTCGACGAACGGGTGCAGTACCACCTCCGCATTCAGGTAGCCGAGCTGGGCGACGCCGCTGACCGCGATCTCGTAGGTCGCCGAGTTGCCGGGCAGCAGTTCGGCGATCGACCCGCCCGACGCCGAGTCAACGGGGATTCCGAACCACGTGCGCACCTCGCCCGACGCGTTCGCCGACAGCGCGACATTGCCCGGATTGCTGACGGTGTAATGCACCGTCGTCGTCCCGCTCAGGAGGTTCCACCAGTCGCCGTTGTATGACCCGTCGATTCCGCTGATGGCGAGCCGCGGTTGAAGATCGCCGGCGACGCGGGCATACAGTCGAGAGGCGACCCGGCGGTCGAGGTTCACCTCCTCGCCCGGGGTGATCACGGATGCGAGCACGCCGCCGACATGGTCACCCGGAGTCGCATCGGCAGGAACCTGCATCGTGAACGGCAGTACTCGACTCTGACCGGGTCCGAGTGTGAACTCGATGCGATTCGCTCCGTTCTCGAACGTGACCCACGTGCCGATCTGCTCGGGAGACTCGCCGGTCGCCAGGAGCGCATAGTCGCCCTCACCATCGTTGAACGCGTCGGTCGCAACCACGGTGAACGCCTGGTCCGCAGTGCCGGTGTTGGAGACGAGAAAGTAGTCGTCCACCCGCTGACCGGGATCGATCTGATAGCGAAAGCTCGTCCTACCGTCAGGACGCCCGGCTGCGTCGGCCGGCTGCGCCGAGATGCCCACGGTGTCCTCGGCATGAGCGGCGGTGGGGCTCGCGATCGGAACGAGAACGAGGAGTGCCAGGAGGGCTACAAGTCCGAGACGGACAGCCCGGAGCGCGCGCGGAGTCGTCGGGGAAGAATGCACGTCCCATTTGCGCACGCACGGGCAACGGAACCGGGCTCCGCACGTGAATGGTCCGTGAACGCCGCACGCTCTACGAGTGACCGACCCTCCCCCGCACGTTCCGCTGAAACGCATCGGTGCGGGAGGTCGTAACGACCTCCCGCACCGGGGCTGTTCAGTTGTGAGGTTCGCTCGGGCTCGAGGCCCTCGCTCGAGGTCTACTTCGAGGCGAGGGTCAGGGTGAGCGTCGAGGTATAGGTGCCCTTCTTGGCGGTCTTGGGCGCCTTGAAGGTGAGGTCGGCGTCGAACTGGGTGCCGTCCTCCAGCGTGGTGGAGCCGGCTGCTCCCTCGGCGACCAGCGTCGAGGCCCACTCGTCACCGGCGACCTTGGCTGCCGATCGCGTGGTCACACCGTCGACCGCGTCCCCGACCTTCTTCGCAGCGAGGCCCAAGGCGCTGCCCGGGATTGTCTCGCCTGCCGCGTTCGTGAAGTCCGCGACGGTCGCGTTGAGCGTCCAGCCCTTCAGGTCGTTGCGGTCGTCGGTCACCGTGAACGCGCCGAGGGCCACCGGAGCGGTCGTCGCGCCTCGCTTGGCCGTTCCGAGCGGAAGCGGCGCCGTCCGGACACCCTCGAGGGCGAACTTGCCCGAGACCGTGACCTCAGCCGTCAGCGGCGTCTCGGTCTCGAGCGCGAACTCCGGTGCGGGCACGACCACGTTGCCCCAGGCGACAACGGTGTTGTCGGCCTGCAGCAGTGCGATCGTGTGGGCGTTGCCGTCCTGCAGGGCAGACGGAACAGTGATCGTCGCGATGCCCGAGGCCGGGACCACGACCGAGCCGAGGTTCACGGGAGTCGACCACGCGTACGCGGTGTAGGTGCCGGCCGGCACACCGGTCAGCGTCACGACACCGTCGACGGGCGCGGCGAGGGTCTGCTTGGTCCCGGCGTCGGTGGCATCGGTGGGCTCGGTGACGGGGGCAGTCACGGTCAGCTGGACCTCGTTCGTCGTGACCGAGCCGCTGGCGTTGGTGAAGACGGCCCGGAACTTCGTGAGCGACTGGGCGACCGTGACCGACGCGACGGTGAGCGTCGCGTTGGTCGCTCCGGAGACGTTCGACCAGCTCGTGCCGTCCGTCGAGGACTGCCACTGAACCGTCGGGTCTCCGGAAGCGGCGGCGGTGAAGACCGCGTCCGCTCCCGCAGTGACGGCGACGCTCGTGGGCTGCGTGGTGACGACCGGCGCCGCGACCGGCGCCGCGGTCTCGACCGGGTCGACCGTCCAACGATCGGTCGCGGCATCGACGTGGATCGTGCGGTAGATCGACACGATCGGGGTGACACCGTTGTTCTTCGTGAAGGCGAGACCGACGTACCAGTCACCGCCTTCCGTGAAGACCGTGTCGACGCCGCCGTTGTTGCCCTGCAGCTTCGAGTCGAGCTGGAAGTCATCCGTCAGGAGGCCGCCGTTCGGCCCGGCGACGAACGTCGACGAGTACCCGCGCCACGTGTTCGTGCCCCCGGAGAGCTCGTTCGAGCGGGCGACGAAGCGGTAGACCTGGTCGTACCCGCCGGCGACGGCCGCCGCCGGAACCGGGATCTCCGCGAGGACGTCCGTCTTGCTGCCCGCGATGATCAGGCCTTCATTGCGCGCATACGAGCGAGCAGGGTCGCCGTCTGCGAACTCGCCGGTGTTGCCGTCCCAGATGTAGAAGGACCCGGCGGATCCGTTGGACTGGGGGTTGAGGATGTCACCGTCGGCGGCATTGGCCGCGGCGGCGCCACCGCCGACGAGGGCGATCGCGATGGCACCGGCGAGAGCCGCGCGCCACTTCAAGCTGATTTTCATGTGAGTTGTCCGTTTCGTTTCTGAGTCTGTTTCGCGAAGGGTGGTCGGCGGATCAGCCGAGGTTGGCACGGAACGGGGTCGTGGTCGACGGCGCGAGGAAGCCGAACTTCTTCTTCACCGAGCCGGCCTGAGACGGCAGGACGCTGGCGGTGTTGCCGAGCTTGCTCGTGGCGTTGCTGACGAGTTCAGCGAGCTTGGCGTCGTACTTCGCGTCACCGGCGGTGACGCGGGCGTTCTCGACGATCACGTAGGTGTCGCGTCCCCACGTGCTGTTGGAGTAGTAGGCCGCGTTGGGGACCATCGCGGTGCCGGTGCCGCTGACCGGCGATACGCCGGCGAGGGGGGATCCGATCTTGACACCCGATCCGCGGCGATCCACTCCGGCGCCCGTGTTCTGCGCAACCCACTGGGCAGCCGACATCGGGGTGACGGCGTTGGCCGGGAAGGCGGCTCCACCGGCGATGCTGTTCGTGTCGTGCTCCTGACCGACGACGACGCAGCCGCCCTCGGAGACCTCGAGCATGCTCGACTCGGTCGCACCGATCTTCGCGAGGAAGTCCTTGCGGGTGCCGGAACCGGCCTGCGGGATCACGGGCGTGACCGTCACGCCGCCGACCTGGGTGACGGTGCACTCGAAGATGCCCTTGAGCGTCGCCTGGTCGATGTTGTCGAAGGCCGCATTCGATCCACCCGAGTGGGCGTAAGAGAGGGCGTCGCGCCCGAACGGCACGTAGAGCAGCGCACCATTGGCATTGACCGTGGCCCCGGAAGAGGAACGGGCGACGTCCACCTGTCCGGCGATGTTGACGTTCGCCGGCGAGCCGGGAGTCGCCGAGGTGTACGGCTGCCCATCGATCGACCGACTCAACGCCTTCACCCCGTCGCCTGAACCGTTAGGGCGGCCGAAGTGCGCGCCACCCGACTTCGTCTGGATCGTCACGGAACCGGTCGCGTCGAAAGACGCGACCGCGGACGAACCCGCCGTCGAGCGGACCGGCGATCCCGTCACGTTCGTGCCGTTCGTGAGAGCGTTCATGACGTCCTGCAGGGTGTCCGAACCGACGATCACCGGTCCGTTCGCGACGGGCTCGGCATTGGCGGCCGGCACGGTGGCCATCAGTGTGGCTGCCAGGCCGAGGGCGGCCCCGGCGGCGATGAACTTCTTCTTGTTCACAGCTTTCCTTTTCTGGAGGGGTGGTGATCTGGAACCGGCATCTCGGGAAAGCGGCCGGCTTGGCGGCACCGCAGGGGGACCACCAGGATCTGAGGTGATTCAGGGTCGGTTCTGACCCGATTCCCAGGTTTCGGGTGCCAGGTGAACACTCGACGCAGTTCGAGCAAAGAACCGCTGTCCACGACGTTTGCGGCCGGATCAGGTGCGACGGCGTACGCGGGACACCGCGAGCACGGCAACGGCAGCCAGGAAGCCGACCGCCACTCCGAGCGGGATCGCGCCGCCCAGGGGACCGACGTCCGGATCGTCGGGCGTGGCAGATCCAGCCAGTGCTCCCGCAACCTCTCCGGTCACCACGGGTTCGGCAGCGGCCGCCGCGCCCGCTTGTGCGGGCGCGGCAGAGGCGGGGGCGCCGGCAGCGGCAGAGGGCCGTGAACCGGAGGTCGGAGCAGCTGCGGATGCCGGCGGCACGGTTCCCGTCGACCCACCACGTTCGATCTCGTTCGCAGCCGCTCGCGCCTGAGTCACCCACGCGGCGGGAAGTGGAGCGTATCCGGGCGGCAGCTGGCCCACATCCGTGCCCGGTTCCTGCCCATCGACGGCGGCGTAGCGGATCAGGTTCGCGTAAACCGCACGCAGCGTCGCATCGCTCTGCTTGGGATTGAGCGCGGCGTAGACGGGCATCGCGAGCGGATAGGACGTGGTTGCGGCCCGGACCGAGGGACTGCTGAAGTCGTACTGCGCCACCTGGGCGTTCGAAGGCGTGGCCGTCATCGCCGCTGCGGAGGCCGCGAGAGACTCACGGGTCGGCGGGACGTATTGGCCCGCCGGATTCCGCAACGAGGCGACCACGGTCTGATAGAGAGCGGCAGCTGGCGTCGTCGTGAGCGCGAAGACCTTCTGGCTGCCGAACAGCTCACGCACGGACTTGCCGAATTTCGCGGGCACGGCGAAACGGTCCCAGGCTCCGAGAATGTTTCCGTCGCCGCGGAGGACGTGGTAACCGCCGTCGGCGAAGCTCTGCGTATAGGGCCGCCAGGTGACGAGGTTGATCGGACCGGTGCCGTTCGCGGGGTCGGACACGGTGGTGTCCGCCTTCTCCGCGGGATCGGCCTTGGGGAAGTTGTCCAACGGAAGGGCGAGACCCACCCCGGTGGGGTTCACCTCGGGATTCGTCGAGTACCAGGGATTGACGATCATCCCGTTCTCGTCCGGCGCGCCGTCCAACCACGCCAATGCGGCGGGATCCGAGATGACGTACTCCCACAGCCGGGTGGCGATGTCAGAACGTCCGGACGGCGCGAGGACGTCCGCCACGGACGCTCCCACGATGATCTGCTTCGACCACTCCGGGTCGTTGATCGCCTGGAACTCCTTGTCCTGCACGATCGTCCGCGGGTTCTTGCCCGGCTCGGAGAAGCTCTTGTAGCCGATATGGGCTTTGCTGGCGCCGTCGGGCAGCGAGTCGACGTAGGACGAGGTGAGCAGCTTGGCCACCAGGCGGGGGGTCAGATTGACTTCCGTCATCGGCAAGCCGGCGCGGGCGCGTTCCTCCGGAGACGCATCGATCGGATGCGGCTGCCGGTCGATCGAGAAGGAGATCGCGACTCCGGACAGCGCCACCGGCGCGTACACGACGGGATCCTTCGCCCCGCCGATCCGCTCGACATCCAGCGGACGCGAGGTGAAGGCGAGCGGGCTCGGCGCCGTGCCCGCCGCCCGAGCGACAGCATCCGCTTCGTTGCCCTCGCTCAAGACGAAGGGCGAACCCTTCTCACCCTGGCAGAGTTCGGGCTGCCAGGCGGCGATGGCGCCCGCGATCAGCTCGCTGCCGGCAAGCTGCCGTTCGGCGGCGCCGATCTGACAGCGGACTCCGAGCGGCTTGAACTCGAGCTTGACGGCGACGTGGTGCTCCCATGCATCCCACCACAGACCGGACCGATTGATCTCGCTCGAGCCCGAATCGCCCTGCCCGCGCGGGATGATCACGAGCCAGCACGACCTGCCGACCACGGAGCCGTCGGTCTCCTCGATCGGCGCACCGCAGCCCAGCGCGGTCGATTGCATGTTGGTCTGCACTTCGAACGGCACCGAGCCCGATCCGTCCGCACCGGCCCCCGCCCATTTGACCTCATTGGTCGTGTAGGCGGTGAAGAACTGGTTGGTGTTCAGATCCACGTAATCGGCGCCGGTCTTCTGCACGACCTTGCCCTCGGCGTTGGTGGTCAGGTTGGTCAGGACCCGGTCGGCGGGAGCATCTTCCTCATCGACGATGCCCGCGGAATTGACAGCGACGAAGGGGATGCCGGTGTAGGTCGGGGAGAAGAAGCTCTCGCTGATGTGCGTGTACGGCAAGTCCTGCTCGGCGACATCCGACGCCTCGGTCGTGCCGTCCCGATACGATCCCGCGCCGAGCGTGCCGCCGTACTGACACGTTCGCCGGTCCGGGTGGCCGGGGTGCGTGGGGTCTTCTCCCCAGCACTGCGCGATCTGAAGGAAGTTCGTACCGCCGACGGTGCCGGCCGGTCGTTCGGAGGGCTTGCCCCCCGTCCAGCTGACGACGATTCCCTGCGAGACGAGGTCCTTGGTCTGCGACACGGTCACGGCGAGATCGGGGAACGGCGAACCCTCCGCCACGAGCGCATCGTCTTTGGTCGTGAGTGTCACGGCACTCGATGTCAGCTCGTCGCCGGTCGCAGCGGCAGCCGGGTCGGTGGTGAGCACGGCGCTCGCCCCGCCCGCGAGCACCGCCGTGACGAGGCCCACGACGAGCCCGGTCGAGGCCACCCGCACCCAGACCGATGGCCAGGTCGCGTGGGGCCTGCGGTGTCGTCCGCTCATCGCGCGGCATCCGATCGGCCGGACTTCGGCGAGCGCCGCAACCGGGGCGACAGCACGGGCGGAATGGCGATCACGGCGGCGAGGAGGATCACCGCGCCGAGCATGACCGACTGCTGCCACCCCCAGCCGTTCGAGGCCAACGTGAAGGGCAGGGCCGTCGCCACGCCGGCCACCGCGCCGTCACCGGAGATGAGGTTGCCCTCGGAGTCGTAGACGGCGGCCGCGGAACCGGTGCCGGTCGCCGCGGCGCCGGCGGCTGCCGCTCCCCCACCGGACGCCGCGGCAGCGCCGGTCGTCGCCGCGCCACCGGACCCCGTCCCGGTGACGGGCGTCTCCTGCGGGGCGCCGGCTGTTCCCGTCGTGCACTGGTTGGGCCCGCGCTTGTCGCAGTCGGCCGGCTGGGCGGCCGTGAGAGCGAGCTGGTTGTTGCTGGGCGAGTCCCCCGGCTTGAACGTGGGATTGTTGCACGTATTCGGGTCGGTGCTGGCGGTGTTGCCGGGAATGCGCTTGATCTGATCGAATCCGGCCAGCACGAGGTTCATCGGCAGCGGCGAGTACCCCAGGTCGCGCGCCTGCTGCTGCCCTTCGCACAGCATGTAGCTCGCGAACGTGCTCAGCGTGTTCCCCTTCGCGGTGGTGAAGACCCCGCCGACCTCGGTGGGAACGATCATGTACGAGTAGCTCGAAAGCGGGTACGTGCGCGGATCGGCGTTGTTGTAGACGCCGTCGAGGATCTGCGTGAGGTAGTCCGGCGAGGACGGGTCGTTGTTGATCTGGGCCTGCAGAAGGGCGACGGCGACCGAATCCGCGGTCGGTTCGACGTAGTAGTCCGCCGCGTTCAGCACCTTCGCGACCGGAAAGCCCGCCTCCAGGGCGTAGGAGTATTCGACGTAGGTGATGGCGCCTTCCCCATACCCCTGACTGACGTAACCGGCAACACCGGATGATCCGCTCTGCGCCTTGCCGTTTGCCGGCGTGGGGAACTGCGAGCGCATCCCCGCCGTCCAGGCGTCGCCGTGCTGCTTCGACATCCACAGGGTGAACTGCGCGGACGAGCCGGAACCGTCGGATCGGACGACGGGCACGATCGCCTTATCTGGCATGGCGAGCCCCGGGTTGTCGGATTGAATGGCGGGGTCGTTCCAATTCGTGATCGCCCCGGTGAAGATGCGCGTGATGACCGCGCCGGAGAGCCGCAGGTTCGTCACCCGTTTGCCCCCAATGGTCAGGTGATACATGAATGCCGTACCGCCCGCGACGATCGGCATGTAGGCGTAGCCACGCGGCGGAACCTCCGGAGCGGAGCCATCCTCCGGTCGCGACTGGAACGGGATCTCGCTGACCGCGTAGTCGACGCTGCCCTGGATGAAGTCGCGGCGGCCGGCCGACGACCCGACACCGGAGTAGTTCACGGTCATGCCGTAGTTCGACGCGACGTTGCGCCGCCACTGATCCAGTGCGTTCTGCGACCAGGTCGAGCCGGTCCCGGTGATCACTTCGTAGGACGCGGCGTGAGCGGGCAGGGCGACACCGATACTGATCAGTAGCACGCCGAGCGCAGCGATCAGCCTGGCGCGTCCGCGGGAGGTCGGGGTCATTGCGGGTCCTTCGAGACGGGGGCGGATGCCGGGTGGGAGTTCTCGATCCGGGCGATGTCCCGCGCGGAGCGGGCGAGCGCCGCGCGTCGCTGCCGCGGCGACAACTCGCCCGCTCCTCTCCCGCCCAGGACCCGCGCGATCGCGAAGAGCGTGAGAACGAGAAGCATGAGCACGGCCGCGGTGCCGAAACCACGCGCGATGATGTTCGGTTCCGGCGAGCGGACGAAGTCGAACACCTGCAGGGGCAGTGAGATCATCGGGCCTTCGAACGGGTTGAGGTTCATGACGTTCGTGATGCCGGAGGTGAGCAGGACGGGAGAGGTTTCGCCGATGCCGCGGGCGGTTCCGAGGATGATTGCGGTGACCAGCCCCGAGCGCGCCGTGGGTAGCACGACATGCCAGACCGTGCGCCACCGCGAAGCGCCGAGGGCGTAGGAGGCTTCACGCAAATTGCCCGCGACCAGTCGGAGCACCACGTCCGAGGCGCGGATGATGATGGGCAGCATCATCACGGTGATCGCGAGTGCAGCCGCGAACCCCGACCGCTGGTGGGTGAAGAGCAGGATGAAGGCGGAATAGATGAACAAGCCCGCCACGATCGACGGCAGAGCAGTCATCGCGTCCACGATCGTCCGCACAAAGCGCGCGAAGCGGCCGCCGATCTCGTTGAGGAAGAGTGCCGTGACGATCCCCAGCGGGATGGAGATGGCGAGTGCGATGCTGATCTGGATCAGCGTGCCCATGATCGCGTGAGCCACACCGCCGACATCCAGCCCATCGAGAGGCCCGGCGAACTCCATGTCCTGGAAGAAGAAGTTGACGTTGGTCAGCGCCTGCCAGCCGCGCAGCATCGTGAAGATCACCACGAACAGCAGTGCGGACATCAGGATCACGCCGGCGCTGATCAGCACGACCGTCATCACCCGGTCGATCACCTCGCGCAGGTCGGAGGTGATGCTGACCAGCAGCGCGTACAGCGCGACGAAAGTCAGGAATGCCACGACCACGAAACCGATCACTCCGCTCAGCGGTGCGATCCAGCCGAAGAGCAGCCCGGCGACGGCGAGCGCGCCCGCGGCAGCACCGAGGATGGCGAAGCGGTCGTCCAGGCGCGCGGCGCGCACATTGCGTCGCTCGCCGACCTCGATGTCGTCGCGGCGCGGGATGACGGTGCGCCCCGCGCGCTCTGCGACCCTGGCATTCGGCGTCGCATCGTCCGGGGGTGCGGCGACGGATGTGCCGGTGGTGTTCGGTTCGAGAGTGATCGTCATCATGCCTCGCTCTGCGCGCCCGAGCGCGACCGGGCAACGATCGATGAGGCGGAGAAGTTCACGACGAGCGTGATGAGGAACAGCACCAGGCCTGCCGCCATGAGGGCGGACAACGCGAACTCGCTCGCCTCTCCGTAGCGCAGAGCGATCAGTGCTGAAACCGAGTTGCCGCCGGTCTTCAGCACCTGCCAGTTGATGAAGAAGATCGGCGAAATGATCATGTACACCGCGATGGTCTCACCGAGCGCCCGGCCCAGCCCGAGCATCGTGCCACCGATGATTCCGCCTCGCCCGAAGGGCAGAACGACGGCGGTGATCATGCCCCACCGTGTGGAGCCGAGCGCGAATGCCGCCTCGCGTTCACCTTGGGGGGCCTGCATGAACGCCTCCCGCATGATCGAGGTCTGGGTCGGGACGACCATGAGAGCCACGACGATCCCAGCGATGAACGCGGACGATGTGAAGGCTGACGCGTCAGTCAATGCCTCGCCGTCCGCGTCGGTGACGGCGAAGACCGGGATCCACGCGAAATACGTGGAGATCCAGCGAGAGACGGGGATGATCGCCTCCTGCAGGAAGAAGACGCCCCACAGCCCGTACACCACGCTGGGGACCGCGGCCATGAGATCCACCAGAGTGATCGCCCATTGCTTCAGGCGTCCGCGCAGCACTTCCGAGATCAGAAGAGAGGTCCCGAGCGCAAGCGGCACGGACACAGACATCGCAATGATCGCGATCGTGATCGTGCCGAACAGCACCGCGGCGATCCCGAAGTCGCCGGTCTCGGGCGACCATGCCTGCGTCGTGAGGAAGCTCAACCCCGCACCATCAGGAGGCAGGATGGCCTGCCCCGCGCGAAGCGCCAGGAAGAGCCCGACCGCCAGCATGATCGCCACGGTCACCCCTCCCGCCGAGAAAGCGACCCGCCGAAAGACGGTGTCCGCGAATGTCGGAAGTGACGCGAGGCTGCGCGGGCGGGAGGTGGTCGCGCGCGCGGGACTCGATCCGCCCGGGATGACGGTCGTGTGATCGGAGGGGCTCGGGATCACGGCGGTGGCAGTACCCGGAGCAGGATCGGTCGTGAGCTCTGCCCGGTCATCGACCGTGTCCGCGGGCAGGGGCGGCTGCGGATTCATGCCGACTCCTCGCCGCGCGACGATACGGCCATCGGTGTCCTTCGGGTATGGGCGGGGTGGCCGGGGTCGGGATTCACAGCCTCCGCCACGGTGCGCGGGGAAGATGAACGCGCGGCATCCGCCGGGCGAAGGACGACTGTCGAGCGCCTCACGGAGCGGCACCTGCTCTTCCCGCGGCGCCCGGTGTCGGGGTGGTGGTGGGTGTCGGGGCGTCTGGAGTGGGACTCGGCGACGCCGTCGGAGTCCGTGGCACCGCTTCGAAGACGGTGATCACCGTTCCGATGGCATGCAGGGTTCCGGCGGAGGGGGACGTGCCGAGGATCGTTCCCGGGAGTGTCTCCGACGGAGCATCCCGATAAGCGAATGACGGCGCGAACCCCGCAGCCTGCAGCAGCGCGGCGGCCGCGTCGCGTCCCTGTCCCGCCACGTCGGGGATCGTGTGCGACCCGGACGCCACCACCAGGACGACCGCTGCGCCAGGATCGATGAGCGTCCCGGCGACGGGGGATGTCTCCAGGACGGTCTCCGCCGGGAGAGCGGACTCGACACGACGGATCTCCCCCACCGCGAATCCCTCTGTCCGCAAGGCCAGTTCTGCCTCTGCACGAGACTGACGCATCAGGTCGGGTACCTCGCGCCGGAGATCTTGCGGCGGAATGGGCTCTGCGGGTGACGCGGCGATGACGGTGGGCGCGCTGGCGGCCGGCTCTGGGCTGGACACCGCTTGGGGTGGCGCGCCTCCGGATGCGGTGGGTGTGCCGGTCACCGCGACTGCGACGATCGTCGCCACGATCAGCGCCGAGGCCGTCGCAACGAACCACAGCGCGGCGCGAGAACGCCCGCGAGGTGCCGCGGTAGGCGCCGCAGCCGTCAACGCCGATGACCCGCCGCCGTCCGTTCGCCGAATCGGCGGCGCGGTCGCCAAGACGCGCGTCACCTCTGCCCGCGACGGAGCGGCAGGCGGCGGCATCGTGGCTGTCGCCGCCGCGGCCCCGGCATTCTCGACCGGCGCGTTATGGCGCTTGGTGAGTGCCCGCCGCATGTCCGAGGCCGTCGCGAAACGGTCCTCAGGATTCTTCAACAACGCCCGCACGACGATGCGGTCGAGGTGACGCGGAATGCGGCGATCCGTCACCGAGGGCACGGGCGGCGGCGCGGCCAGGTGGGCCCGCATCGTCAGATCGATCGTCTCTCGGACGAACGGCGCCCGTCCGGTGAGCGCGAAGTACAGGACCGCGCCGGCCTGGTAGATGTCCCCGCGCGCGTCGACGGCTTCCCCGCGCACGTGTTCCGGAGACATGTAGCCCACGTTGCCCAGCACTCCGGCGCGACCGGTCGCGTGCATGTTGAGCAGATCGTCGGTGCCGACCACGGCCGCGCCGGCGGCATCCGCAAGTCCGAAGTCGAGGAGCCGGATGCTGCTCGGCGCGATGCATCCGCGTGCGTCAGTGTCGAGCATGATGTTGGCGGGCGACACATCGCGGTGGACCAGCCCCGACTCGTGCGCGTGCTCCAACGCCCGCAGCACCACCTCCAGCATCGGGGTCGCTTCCTCGGCGGACAGCGCGCCTCGGGCTGCCACGAGTTCGGCCAGGGTCACTCCCTGCGCCCGGTCCATCGCGATCCACGCCACCGGATCATCACCACGGTCCTCTACTCCGACCCCCCGGACACCGACGATGTTCGGATGCAGGAGCCGCTGCGCTCGTGCCGCCTCAGCAAGAAACGCATCACGTGCAGCGGGGCGAGTCGACAGATGCGGATGAAGCACCTTGAGCGCGACATCCTCACCGGACGCCTCGTCCCGGGCGGCGAACACCGACGCGGATCCCCCCGTGCCCAGAAGCTCGCCGAGCCGGTAGCGATCGCCGATGAGGCGATCTCGCGCCGTCATGGGTCCGCGCGGGCTGCGTAGTCTGTGGCGACGCCCGCGACGGCATCCACATACGAATCCAGGTGGTTATAGGAGAAGACCGCCTGACGCCAGCCGGCCGGGTCCGTCAGCACGGAATCGTGGCAGAGGTAGCGCGCCGCGGCGAGCGCGGCATCATCGATCTGCTGCGGGTCGCGGATGCCGTCGCCGTTGCCGTCCGCACCCCAGGTCTCCCACGTTGCGGGGATGAACTGCAGCGGCCCGACCGCGCGATCGATCTCTGCCGTGCCGTCCCAGCGTCCCGCGTCCGTGTCGGTGATGCGCGCACTGGATTGCCCTGTCAGAGGGATGCCGAAGATCGCCGGCCGAGCGATGCCGTCCACATCGAGCGCCGACCCGCCATGCGTGCCATGGCCCGACTCGATCCAGCCGATCGCGGCCAGCGTGTTCCAGCGAACACCGCACCCAGGGTCCTCGGCGGCGAGTGCGAGTTCGGCCGAAGCGTACGCGTCCAGAGCCCGTTGCGGGATGCCTGTCGTGGACGCGACGCGCTCCGCCCACGCGGCATCGACCCGACCGACCGTCGCCGGCTGCGGCTCGGCGGGGCGCTGCGCCTTCCCCGTGCCCGTCTGCCCGCCGGAGACCGAGACGAGCTGCGAGACGGCGGGAGCCGCATCCGCTGCAATGAACGCCGCGGCGTCCGGAGGGCTCGTCGCCCCGACCGCGAGGACGGCACCCAGCCCGGCGAGCGGGACGAGAAGTCCGATCACCAGCGCGCCGCTCCAGTGCCCCGCGGATCGCGGCGCCGCTTCTGCCGGATGATCACGGAGCGGCATTTGCATCCAGGGCAGTACGACGTCGGAACCTCCCGGAGGAGTCGCTGCGGTCGGGCACGTCCGTGATCACCGCTGTGCGCAGCGCGGCGAGCGCGCCCGCAGCGGCGACCGCCCCGGTCGAGAGCGAGCCGTACCACCGGCTGCACGTCATGACCGGAGAACCGGAGGCGAGCACGACCCAGCCGCGGGACCCACTCGTCGGGCCCGGCACGTGTTCGATCGTGAGCGCATCCGGATCGGATTGCAGCTGCGTGACGTGCGCTTGCGCAGACTCGATCCGCCGATATAGCAAGAAGCTCCGACCGAGCTCCCGATTGTTGGTGGCGAGGAGGCGCCACAGGCCCGAGACGGGGTCAGCGGCGCGGGCGGGTCTCAACGGCGCCGGCACCCGGGTGGGCCCCATCGCGAGCGCACCCCGGAAGCGCGCCCACGCCAGGAGCATCGGGTCATCCGGAGACAGGAACTCGGTGAAACGCACACGGGCGTGAGACTCGGGGGACGCGCTGAACGCCAACGTTGTTCCATTCTTCCGATGCGTGAGAACCGGCGCGTGACGTCGTTCGATGCGAACGGGCACGGAGGCAGGAGCCGCCACCGTGCGGACTGCTCGGGTGTGAACGGGGACGTCCAGCGCCGAGGATGGACAGCCCCGATGAACGCCGATGTCGAGACGGTCGAGCAACGCGTGTCGCTCGGGTTACCGATCGGTGTCGCAGCCGCTCGACGGCATGCCACCTCCCCCACCCCTCCTGCCACCCACGGCCTGGCGCGAGGTTCACCCTTGGACGACATCTGTTGCACGTCGGATCGTCACCGATAGGACACTTTGTGCCTTCACCGTGATCGGGTGCTGCCTCGCCCTGGAAAGACCACCCCTCGGCGTGCGCTGATCCTGGTCGTCGCCGCGGCCGTCGTCCTCAGCGCCACGGGAGCCGCCGTGGCTCCGACACCGGCGCCCACCGATCCGGCGCCGATCGAGACCTCAACGCCGACACCTGTCGCCGTGGATCCCTCACCTCTCCCCACGCCTTCCGCGTCGACGGCCCCCACGGAGGATCCGGTGCCCGGTACCACCGTGCCGACGACCCCGCTCCCCGCCACCACGCCGAGCACCCCGCCGTCACCGTCCAGCCCGGCCGTTCCGACCCAGCTCAGCGATACGTCCTCGTACACCGCCACCCCGACGGCACCCACGTCGTTCGCCCGCTACTTTCCGACCAATCCGTGGATCTACAACGGTCAGCCCGGGACCCGCTACCTCGACCCGCGGGAGACCGACTCCCGAGGGGTCACCCGTCTTCACCTCGGCATCGACGCGCAGGGCGCCGAACGGCAACCCATCTTCGCCGTGGCGGCCGGAACCGTCATCGGGGGGACGTGGGGAACGTCGCGTCGCGACCGTCACGGATACGGCAACCAGATCGAGATCGCCCACGCCGAGGGATACGCCACACGCTACGCCCATCTCGCCGAACCCCCGCTGGTCGCCGAAGGCGAACACGTAGAGGCGGGGCAGCTCATCGGATACATGGGTGGGAGCCAGCGCGGCGACCTGAACGCGGTTCCGCGCCACCTGCACTTCGAAGTGACCAAGGACGGCGTGAATGTCGACCCGCTCGCGTTTCTCGGCGCAGCGACGACGGCGCCGGAGCCCGGCGTGGGGACCGCGTCGACACCACCCACCGGGCCGTTCCTTCAGGAGATCCGGACGAGGCCCGATGGCGGCTACGTCACCGTATCGACCGGCCTGCCTGTGAGCTCATCCGTCTACAGCGCCGTGGACATGGGTGGCGACTCGGCGCAGATCATGGCGAGCGCCGGAGGCACGCTGCATCAGATGGCCGTCGTCGCCGGCACCTGGACCGACGTCGACACGCACCTCCCCCTCGACGCGACGAGCATCTCGGCGGTGGACTCCGGCACCGGCTTCGCCGAGCTGTTCGCCGTCGAAGGCGGGCGCCTGTTCCACATCACCGGCGACGCCGCCGGGTGGACCAAAACCTGGACAGGTCACTTCTTCTCCGGCACGGTGAGCGCCGTCCGAATGCCGGACGGAACGGTGCACGCCATGCTGCAGCAGTCCGGATACCTCTACTACCTGCACCCCGCCCAGGGCGCCCTCTGGGATGTCACCGACACCGGCCTCAGAGCGGGCGACCGCGTCGACGCTGTCCTCGGCGAGACCGGCACGCCGGAGGCCATGACGGTCATCGGCGGCGAAGTTCACCGCATCACCGTGGTGGACGGGGTATGGCAATCTCAGCGCACCGGACTTCCGGCCTCCGGCTCTGTCGCCGCCGTCTACGCCGGCGGCGGTTGGCCGATCGCGATCAGCGCGGAGCCGCACGCTGTGGGAGTCTCCCGGGTCACCAACGGGGTCTGGACTCGGTACCTGTACGGAGTGCTCGCCACGGGCCCCTTCGAAGCCGTGACTCTTCGTAACGCCGGCACTGTGCTCTATTCCGTCGGCTGACCCGGGCCTTCATGACTCGCTTCTCGCTCCTCACCCTTCCGGAGGTCTCCGTGCTGTCTCGCCGCATGGCCACGCTGTCCGTCGTCGCCGTGATCCTGGTCACGGCGACCTCGTGCACCGCGACCGTCCCCTCCGACCAGCTTGAGGTCGCGGAGACGGTCGACATGTGCGCAGCAGCCGCCGCTCCGGGCGTGGCCTCCGACGCGGTGGAAGCGACAGGCGAGATCGGCACCAGCGCCTCCGCGACCTTCGCCAGCCCTCTGGCCGTGACCTCGACAGAGCGCACCGTCCTCGTCGAGGGAGATGGCCGGGAAGTCACGGGGACCGACATCGTCGACTACGCACTGACGGTCTACGACGCAACCAGCGGCGGACTCATCAGCCAGGAGGGATACACCGGTCCGCCGCAACTCCCTCTCGCGGCCGCGACCATCGGACCCATCCTCGGTTGCGCGCGCGTGGGATCACGCGTGGTTGCAGTCATGCCGGAAACGGATCAGGGCGGTCCCACCGTCTGGGTCCTCGATGTTCGCAGTGCGAGTCCGGCGATCGCCACCGGGGCGCCTCAGGCTGTGCCCGACGGGATGCCGACGGTGACGCTCAGCGAGGGCGGCGTGCCGACGATCACGGTGCCCAACGCCGAACCTCCGGCCGAGGTCGAGCTGGCCGTGCTGAAGAAGGGCGACGGCCCGCTCGTGGCCGCAGGTGACACGGTGTTGCTCCAGTACTCCGGCGTCCGCTGGTCGAACGGGAAGGTCTTCGACGCCAGCTGGAGCAAAGGTGCGCCCGCCACCCTCACGACCACGGACGTGATCGAGGGCTACCGTCCCGCGCTGGAGGGCCAGACCATCGGTTCCCAAGTCCTCGTCGTGATCCCGCCGGCGTCCGCGTACGGCGAAGGAGCAATCAACGACACAGACCTGACGGGCGAGACCCTCGTCTTCGTCGTCGACCTCCTGGCGAGCGCGCCGCCGCGTTGACACGAGCCGTGGCGCTGAGAGCGTGCGCTCACCCGGGCATCGCGAGCGCGGCCGCCGTCGTGTAACACGGGTGCAATTCCGCTTCGTTCCACCGGCACTTGGGAGCGCGGACGAGTGCGTTCCGGAGCCAGGCGGGGTATTTCGTGTTGCTCATAAGCAGTCGGTCGGACAGTAGCGCGAACTTTCGGGCTTGCGAGCACCCACGCAGTGTCGACCGCGTCCTGACGATGGCACCGGGCCCGCGCTGTACGTCCGGACTCCTTCCGGTGATTCAACGACATGTACAGATCAGCAAGCTGGGAGACGCGTTGCTGTGCTCCGTGTCATCGTGTGGCGACAACGCGGGAGTTGGACACCGCCCACACGATGGACAGCAGGAGCAGCTGGCCGCAGCTGAGCATGATCAGAAGGGGGTCGGCGAGAACGATGCAGACCGTCGCAGCGAGCAGCGAAAGGATGAGTGCCGTCCCGCCGACGGCACTGAAGCCCCGCCGGGCAAGCTCGCGATCGCGTTCATCGCGATATTCAAGGGCGTTCACCCGGGTGATGTCCTGCGAATCAGGGCGCCGTGCGTATCGAGCCGCTACCGTCGCGAAGACAGCGATGAAGCCGAGGAATGCGGTGCCAAGCCAGTTGCCGAGGATGGCTGTCGTGGCAGCGCCGGCGGTGAGCAGCCCCACCAGCAGCATGTTGATGGGCGAGAGCGGAAAACGGGCTTCAGGTGACATGAAAGATTTCCTCCACGGATGAATCGAAGAACCGGGCGAGCCGTATCGCCAGCGTCAAGGACGGATCGTACTTTCCGGTCTCTATCGAATTGATGGTCTGTCGAGATACTCCGAGGGCGGCACCCAGCGAGGCCTGCGACAGACCTGCCGCTTCTCGCCGCGCCCGGACCGAACTCTCCACATGACAAGCTTGCTTGACACATCCATCAGTTGTCAAGGACGCTTGACATCCTGCTGCAGTGGTCGCCGCTGCGTTCTCATGAGTGCGTCGCACCAGCCGGTCAACCAGTGCGACGCCCGTCGTCGCACAGAGGATCCGCCAACGAACGGGATTAACTCTCGTCGTGGGGTGCGCTCAGCCGGATGTCGCGGCGTCGGACGGCTGTCAGTCCTTGGCGAGCAATGTCCCGCGCCTGGTTGTTGTCGCGCGAAGCGCGGTCCTCTCGCCGAAGCGCCACTCGCCAGATCACGACGTAAACGACGAGGGCGACGACTACCGCGCCGCACAGCCCAATGACTTTCGGAACTATCGGACCTGGCCCGAAGGCGATCACAATCGCAACGAAGACGAGAGGAAGGCCGATGTAGCGGACGAACCCGCTGAGGAAGGAGCGGTGCATTGGCCGGCTTACCTCCAATCAGCGCCTGCGTGAAGTGACGAGGTCAGCACATCATATGCGTGGACGTGCGGGCGCTGGCACGGCCAGTGATCTGTACCCTTCAGCACCAGCTGCTGATGCGGTAGTGGATGGGCTTGGGCCGTGAGGTCAGCTCTTCTTGCGGAGGTTGTTAAAACTGTCGCGAAGAGGTGCGGTGTCGTAGACGATGTGGAGATTGTCGATCAGTCCATGCTCGGTGAGTTCTGCCACATCGACAACCGCGAACGGCGCTGGCTCGCCGTTGCTGAGCACCCAGTCGAAGTTGAACCAGAAGCTGACCACGGTGCGCCCCTCGGCGGTACCGACCATCGTGGCCCGCAGCGTAAGTTTCGATTCGGCGGTGTCCTCGAACAATCGCGGATAGAACTCTGTGGCCGGGAGGGTTCCGTACAGCGGCGAATGCACGGTCCCGGAGGGAGCGAACAGCGCCAGAACTCCGTCGAGATCGGACGCCTCGAGTGCCTTTAGGTAGCTCGCCACGAGCTGATCGGTCGTCATCGCAAGATTTTGCCACGAGACCGTCTCAACGCACCCCGCCCGACAAGGATCTCTCGCTCCCTCGCTGCGCGCAGCCGTCCCTTACTCGGGCCCTGCCCGTTTGCGGATCCACCTAAGCGACGCCGGCCTTAGCGGTGAACTACCGGGCTACTCATCGCGCTGAGAACCCATCGGCGCCGGTGCGTTGCTCAGTAGTCCTGTGAGAATCGCTGACAGCCCGGCTTCGAAGTCGATGACGTCGATCGCCTGAAGCACGCGCTCCAGGGTTGCCTCGTCCATCTTGTTCCCGCTGTCGGCCAGAGTGTCGGCTAGTGCGCGAGCGTCAACAGGCGGCAATGGCTCTGGGGGCGAGAGTGTGAGGAGCGCCGATCCCAGAGCGAACGCGACCACGGCGTTGACGCAGGTGATGGCCGATCGTTCGTCAGTTCCGCTGGATTCGCCGTGAGGACGCCTTCGGGCGGCAGCGTTACGCCGTGAATGCGCGTGCGGTTTCGAGGAGGATCCGCGCGCCGAAGCCTGTGGCCCCTGCCGAGCGCCAGGAGTCGTCCTTCTCGGTCTGCATCGTCCCGGCGATGTCGAGATGAGCCCAGGGGGTGTCGCCCACGAAGTGCGCGAGGAAAAGGGCTGCGGTCGTGGCGCCGGCGTACTTGCCGCCGAGGTTGGAGATGTCGGCGATGTCGGAGTCCAACTGCGAACGGTACTTCTGCTCGAGCGGAAGCTGCCAGAGCTGCTCATCGGCGTGAGCGGATGCGGCGAGGGCGAGATCTGCGACGCGCTGGTCGTTGGCGAATACGGGTGCTGTGGAGGTTCCGAGCGCCATGAGTGCCGCCCCGGTCAGCGTGGCGATATCGATCACGGCATCCACACGGGCCTCGTTGGCGAGGACAAGCGCGTCCATCATCACTAGCCGACCTTCGGCGTCGGTGTTCTTCACTTCGACGGTGGTCCCGCCGCGCGCGACAAGCACGTCTCCCAGCTTGTACGCGGTGCCTGAGGGCATGTTGTCAGTGCACATGAGCCAGCCGGTGATCTTTGCCTGCACGCCTGTATCCCGCAGAGCGGTGAAAGCGCCGAGGACGGCCGCTGCGCCGCCCATGTCCATCTTCATGAGCAGGTGCATCGGATCGGAGGGCTTGAGACTGATGCCGCCGGAGTCGTACATGATGCCCTTGCCGACCAAACCCAGATGACCCGTTGCCGCACCCTCGGGTGTGTAGGACAGCTTGATCATCCGGGGCTCTTCGACCGACCCCTGGTTCACGCCGAGGAGGCCTCCACACCCAAGGCCGATGAGGGCTTGCTTGTCGAACAGTTCTACCTGGAATCCGAACCGGGCTCCGAGTTCGACGGCGACTTCGCCCATGTCGGTCGCGGTGAGATGCCCTGGGGGTGTGTTCGCCAAGTCGCGGGCGATGACGGTCGCTCGGGCTTCTATCAGACCGGCTGATGATCCGCGGATCACTGCGCCCGGATCCACTCCGGCCACGTGCAGCGCGAGCTGACGCAACAGGGTGTGCTTCGAGGCGGATTTGAGCGGGGTATAGCGGTAGCGCGCCAGCGCGGCCCCCTCGGTCAGCGCGCGCGCCGCGTCTTCGGGTCCGGCATCGACCGCCCCGATGACCAGGGCAAGGCGGGAACGGCGGGCGGCGGCGCGGGTGAATGCGGCGGCGAGATCCCGCAGGCGGGTGGTGTCGAGTTTGGTCGGGCTGTCGGCTCCCACGGCGATCAGGTCCGGGCCGGAGGGGGTCGGTATCACGAGGGTGTGTCCGACCTTCGGTTCGAAGCCCGCGCGTGTGAGGGCGTCGCGGTCAAGGCCGAGCTCCGCCGGCACGGGGCCTTCAGCGTAGACCGTGTAGCCGATCGCCTCCGAGTCCGGGGGCGGGTCCGACGCGAGGATGGTCAGCGCCCGGAGCGCGTCGTATCCGGGCAGAGTGGCGAACTCGGCGGGGATGAGCTTGTTTGCACTGCGTGTCATGACACGTTCTCCTCGTCATGCGCTACCTGATTCAGCGGCACATCCTCATCGATGCGGTCAGGATCGTCTGGTTCGACCTGCTCGGGCAACTCCCCGGCGATACGCCCGGGCATGCGCGTGGCCGGCACGATCGCCAGCAACGCGAGTCCGGCGAGGCCGAGCAGAGAGATCTTGAGCGAGAGAAGCCGCGCTTCCTCGTTGATCGCGATCGCCGCAGCGGCTTCGGCATCCGTTGCGCTCGTTTCGGCCAGGACCGCCTCGAGTTGCGCGTTGGTGAGGAAGTCGGCCTGATTGATGTTGACCTCGCTGATCAACTGATCGGATATCTCCGGGTGCTCGTCAGCCGAGGTCTGCAGCGTCGCCGCCAGGATGCCGACGGCGAACGCGCTCGCCACCGCGATGCCGATCGAGCCGCTCAAGTTGTGCACGAGCCCTCGCCACGCGCCCACGTCCCCGGCGAGCTGCTTGGGCGCCGAGGACAGAAGTGTGTTGAACACGAGCGCCACGATCGAGCCCTGTCCCAGGCCGAGGAGGATCAGCCCGGCGACGATGAAGAATTGACCCCATTCGCCGCGCACCGTGAATGCGATCAGGGTGAGCGCCGCCGCGACGACGACGAAGCCGACCGGGCCGAGGACGCGTGGCGGGGCGAGCTTGTACAGGTAGGCGACGAACGTGGAGGCGAGGAAGATCGAGATCGTGTAGGGGATGATCGAAAAGGACGTCTGAATGCCCGAGAGCCCTTGCACGACCTGCATGTACAGCGGGATCAGGAAGTTCGCCGCCGTGCCGACGAAAAGCATCGTGGCCATGCAGGCGGTGACTGCCAGTTCGCTGCGTGTTGCGAGGACCCGCAGGTCGAAGATCCGTGATCGATGCTCACGCTGTCGTTTCGAGATCCAGACGAAGAAGATCTGACCGCCGATCACCCCCAGGATGATCAGCAACGGGGCAGGCGAAATTCCCAGGATGCTGAACGGCGCCTGGCTTGTGGCGAACCACACTCCCCAGGCATTCAGACCCGAGAATCCGAAACTCAGCAGGATGATCGAGACGGCGGCGAGGAGCGCCCCTGTCCAGTCGATCACCAGGTCGTTCTGGGCGGGTACCTTCTTGATTCGGAAGCTGAGCAACAGGTTGACGGCACCGAGCGCGACCATGAGGGCGAACGACCAGCGCCAGCCGATCGTCTCGGCGAACCATCCCGCGAGCAGCAGGGCCAGAACGCCTGCGAGCGGAATCGCCGCGGCGAGCAGGCCGATCGCCTTCGCCTGACGGTCGCCGTGGTAGTTCGTCGCGATGAAGACGGTCAGGGCGGGTGCGATGAGAGCGATGACCGCACCGGAGGAGGCCTGGGCGATGAACAGCATCGCGGGGCTGAGACTCAGCGCCACACCGGCCATCGCCGCGGCATGAATCCCAACAGCGATCTGGAAGACGCCGCGGGTGCCGAACCGGGCACCGATCTTCGCGCCCAACAGGATGAACGCCGCCATCGCGAACGTTCCCGCCGTGATGGCCGTGCCGACCGAGGTCGCCGGGGTATCGAGATCCGTCGTGATCCCCGCCATGGAGACTGTCAGTGCGTTCACCGCGAAGGACGCCTGTATCTGCGTGAGGACCACGACGATCAGCGGTAGCCACGAGGCTGCTTTCACGTCCGTGCCCAGCGAGTTGACTGCGGCCATCACGCTCCCTGCGGGTGAAGGATCGCACCGTTGCGGTCTGGCGCAAGCATATTGGTAGACACGGCGACGAGGTCCGCCGATTCGAAGACAAAAAGGGGCCCACGCGACCGGTCCACCGTGCCAGCATGACGTCATGGACGATTACATGTGGGTGTTGAAAGACTCCGAGCGGGACCTCATGCGCGAGCTCGAGCCGAAACGCCTGGCGTCGCTTGACGAGGACGATCTCCTCAACTTGCACAAGCGCGTGCGACGGGCGCGCAACAAGCACGTCAAGAACTACCGGCGCGGCGCGGCGCGCAGCGTGATCGATCAGGCCTCTCGCGGCTCGGCTGCCCCGAAGAGCGCAAAGGCCCGCCACCGCGCCGAGGCGTTCGAAGAAGCACTCGCCATCGTGTCGGAACGTCTCGCGGTCGTCGCTCACGAGGAGGCGGAACGGCTCAGGACCGAGCGGTTGGCGCGTGCGCGCGCGGGTCGCGGAACCGGACCAGCCGCGACCGGCACCGGCAGCAGCCCGGTCGACGGCCCTGGGAGAGCACCCGGACACATCCAAACCACCGGCGGAATCAAGCGCGATGCCTCGTCGCAGTCTCAAGGTGCGCGCCGCCAAGCCAAGCGCGACTCCCGCTGACGCGCCGTGACAATTAGCGCGGCGCAGGCTGCGAACTGATGGCCCCGCACAGCCGCCAGGTGAGGGCAGTCGGGATCCTGCTCTCCCGGCTCGACCGCGAACGCGTGCGAGGCGCCCGGCCGGCTCGGCACGGCCCCATCTTCGGCATGACCCCTCTCGCCCCGTGCGCGGCGCTGAGCAGCCAGTGAGCCCATGGACCCCGTCGCCGCAACGCTGCTGATCTTGGCGCTGTCTATCGCCGCTTTCGTCAGCAACCGTCTACCCCTCGGCATAGTCGCCATCGGGGTCTCGCTCGCGCTGTTCTTCACTGGGGTACTGTCGCTGCCTGACGCGCTCGCCGGGTTCGGGGATCCCACCGTGCTGTTCATCGCCGCACTCTTCGTCGTGAGCGAGTCGCTCGACGCGACCGGAGTGACAGCCTGGGCCGGCCAGAAGTTGATCGCCCGGGCCGGAACCAGACGGATAGCGCTGCTGGTCGTGATCAGCCTTCTCGTCGCCGGTGTCACGGCCCTCATCAGCGTGAACGGTGCCGTCGCCGCGCTCCTTCCTCTGGTCGTGGTCGTCGCCGCTCGCGCGAGCATCCCGACCTCACAGCTGCTCATGCCGCTCGCATTCGCCGCGCACGCAGGCTCGATGCTGCTCCTCACCGGAACGCCGGTGAACATCATCGTGTCCGAGATCGCAGGAGAGAACGGCGGCCACACTTTCGGCTACTTCGAATTCGCCCTCGTGGGGGTGCCCCTCCTCATCGGGACGATCCTGATCATCGTTCTGCTCGGCAGACATGTTCTTCCCGAGCGCAACGGAGCGCTCATGCCGATGGACCTCGTGCGCCACGCGCGTCTCCTGCGTCAGCAGTACTCGCTGAGCCTGGACACCTCGATGATTCTCGGGCCCGTCAACGGCGTCACCGAAGTCGTCGTGCCACCCCGGTCGCCGCTGATCGGTGTGAGTCTGAGCGTCGGCATGGTCACGCCCAGCGGTGATCTCGTGCTGTTGGCAGCCCGCCGCGGAGAAGAGCACCTCCGCGGCCGAGAGTTCATCGTCCAGGCCGGGGACATCCTGTTGCTGCAGGGCGCATGGGACGACCTTGAGAAGCAAACCGAGGGCAGCAACGTGCTCGTCGTGGACGCACCCATGGAGCTGCGCCGCTCAGTCCCGCTCGGCAAAGGCGCCAAGCGCGCGATCGGGATCCTGGCCGTGATGGTGCTGCTATTGGCGACCGGTCTCGTCCCGCCGGCCGTTGCTGCCCTGCTGGCGGCAAGTGCACTGGTCCTGACACGCACCGTCAGCGTCACGCAGGCCTACCACTCCATCTCCTGGACAACCGTGGTGCTCGTGGCCGGAATGATCCCGCTTTCGACCGCATTCATCCAGACCGGTACGGCCGACCTCGTCGCCAGCTGGCTGCTCACCCTCATCGGGAACTCGGGAGAGCACGTCGCCCTGCTGGCGCTCGTGATCCTGACAGTCGTGCTCGGCCAACTCATCAGCAACACCGCGACAGTACTCATCGTCGCCCCAATCGCCGTCTCCATCGCCGCAACCCTGGAGCTGTCGATCCAGCCCTTCATGATGGCGCTGACCGTCGCCGGTGCGGCATCCTTCCTCACCCCGATCGCCACGCCCGCCAACCTGATGGTCCTCGAACCGGGCGGCTACCGCTTCGGCGAGTACTGGAAGCTCGGGTTGCCGCTCGCGATTCTCTTCATCGTGATCGCCGTGTGGTACGTGCCCCTGATCTGGAAGTTCTAAAGTCCACCCGCTCGCCATGCGTTCGACGAACATGGCTTACTCGGAGACGTACGGCTGCCCGCTCTCAGTCGACACGCCGGTGCCCCTGACGGTTCGGGGGCCGAGTTCAACATCGCCCGATGCAGCCCGCTCCAACCTCCGATCCGTGACAACATTTTGACAACATTCGTGCCGAATTGGGCCTGATCGATCTGATTGAGCGGGAGCCAAAAGTGTTGATTTTCCAAGGATTCCGGCCATCACGCTGAGCCCGAAAAGACGTGGATTAGGTTTCCGGTACCAAAGGTCGCAGGTTCGATTCCTGTCGGGGGCACCAGTGAACACAAGGGATCGCGGGTCTTCAGGACTCGCGATCTTTTGCATCTGAGACGGCGAACGAATGTGAAGGAACCGACACCTGGCTCAGCAAGGGCAGGTCAGGCCTCATCCTCGGCAACTACCTCTACATCGACGACATCGACGGCTCAGCAGCAACGGTCACCGGCGGTCTGCAGCCAGCCGACTGAGATGTAAGCGATCCGCGATAGACCACCCCTACCCGGCAGTCGCAAGCCGATCTCCGTTGATCGTCTCGGTGAGCGCCCCGTCGAATGACGATCCCCCATCGAAGCAGGTGTGGGGGCGCAACTGCTGATCCGTCCCCGTGTGGACTGATCGTCGTCCGGCTGGGTGCACTCTCAATAGCGGATGCCCACTGAACACTAGGCGCAGTACTCCGGGGGGATCTCTTCGGTCGCGGGCAGCACGGTGACCATATACGCAAGGCCGTCCCTGAACTCGAAGATGATCGAGGTGTCCCCCATAGTGACCCGGAGCGCCGAGTCCGAGAACAGGGTCTCCTCTACCGTCGCATCCGGGTAGGCGGTGCGCACGTCTGCTTCGGTCGATCGGAGACCGACGCCTTCTGCCGTGTGCGGCAGGGGTCCCTCGCCCGTGCCGCCGTCCTGCACCTTGACGCTGCCGATGACGTCCGTGCCGGTGGTCACGCCGCCCTGGCTCACGGTCTGGGCGATGACGTAGGTCATCAGCGGATTCAGATCACCGGCCGAAGCGAACCACGGGCACCTGTCCTCGAATGAGGGATCTCGTTCCTCAGGACCAGGCAGACCCAGCATTTCGCGAGCGTTCCCGTACGAGCCGCCCAGCAGGTACGGTCCGATACCCTTCGCGCTGATCAGCAGAGGGTCGATCGTCGACGGCTCCGACGGAGCGGGTGTCGGTGACGCAGATGTGGACGGACTGGGGGTGGGGGTGGTCGTCGGTTGCGTCGTGGAGGTTTCGCTCGGTGTGGGCGTGCTCGCCGTCGGTGTTCCGGCGTTGAGTGCCGCAGTGGCGGTGAGTCCGACGACCCCGCCCACCAGGATCAGCGCAAGCGTTGCGGCCGCCCATTGCATCCCATGCGGCCGGCGGGCAGGTCGAGGGGTGGAAGGGTCGGCGTGGATCGCTGTCGGCGCCGACGCGGATGTCGATCCGACGGTGGCGCGGCCGTGTAGCGATGCGGCTGCGTGTCGGATCAGTTCTTCGCGGATCGCGTCCGAGCGGGACGGGGTGAAGTCAGGCATCAGGCACCTCCTTCTGCAGATAGGTCGGGTTGAAGATCAGCGCGCAATCGGGACCGCACCCGCGACAGTCGCATCTTGGCGGCGGGCTCGGAAATGCCCAGGGCGCCGGCTGCCTCGATGACGGTGAAGCCGTCCAGGGCGGTCATCGCGAGCAGCTGCGCATCGACGGGCCGCGCTTTCGAGATCAGCGCGCGCAGCCGGATGACCATTTCGTCATTCTGATCCGCGTGCGATTCTGCGTGGTCCGGTTGATCGCCCGGTGGAGGCAGTCGGGACAGGAACCGTCGATAGCGGATGCGGGCCCGGGTCGCGTTCCTGGTCACGTTCTGTGCGGTCACGATCAGCCAGGGAAGCGCCGACTCGTCGACGAACCGGATGCTGGATCGTCGACGCCAGAGCTCGAGGAAGACGGCGGCGGTGAGGTCTTCGGCATCCGTTGCGGAGTTGCCGCCCATCACCAGATGACGGAACACCCGGTCGCGGTGCCGATCCCAGATCAGGCCGTACGCCCGCTCGTTGCCGGCCAGCAGTTGCTGCCACACGGACTGGTCAGATTCGTCTCTCACACTTCATGGTGTCCGCAGCGGCGTGATTGGTCACACATACCGCCAACTTCGACACGAGAGTGTCGCGGCGCAACCCACCGATAGGAGCTGCTCGCGGCGTCAACACTCAATGTCCGCCCGCGGGCCGATGGGCAAAGCGGCACGCTCAACCGGCATACGGATCCCCAACCGGGCAATGAGCGATTGGGGATCCTCAGGGTTTCGGCAGCCGAGGGGGCTATTGGTCGTGTGCGTCGACGGTCGATGCCGCGCCGTCATCGATATCGCCCCACGCTGCGATGTCGACACCGTGGTTGTCGGGCGACGCGAACGTCCACCACTGCGGTGCGTGCGAGTCATCTGCGAGCCGCCCACCCGCGTCGAGGATTGCGGTTACACGCTCGGCGGCTCGATCGTTCGGTACGGCCACATCTATGTGGGTGCGACCGCGGCCCGGTGCTGCGATCTCGTCGAACCACATTCGCGGTCCGCGGCGCAGCGGGTCGACGATGATTCCGTCGAGCGACTCATAGCCCAGAGCCGCGACCCAGAACTCCTGGGTGCTCCGGTCCTCCGCCTCCGCGATGGCGATCTGAATCGTATGGAGACGAGACGGGTCGGGGGCAAGCCCCAGCTCTGCGGCGATCCCGGCGATCGAACGCACGAGTTCTACATCGGCGGTGTCCAGTCGGCCGCGCGGTGTTGCGGCAGTACGAACGACCGCCGCCTCGGGTCGCAGGTCGATGTCCGGCTCGCGACCGACCGCGTCCGTGACGAGCGCAATGCGCCGGATGAACTCCACGCCCGTCGCGAACGAGTCCGTCGGAAACACCGTCTGCGCCCCGCCGTACGCGGCGGCGGTGTCGATGAGCCGGTATCCGGTCTCAAGGGCGGCGTGCACCGCCGCCACGGTCTCGTCGGGTGTGGTCTGGAACACCCCGAACCCGAGAGCCGGCATCCGGATGTCGTTGTCGAGCGTGAGTTCCACTCCGCATGCCTCCAGGCAGTCGGTGATGTGTGCGGTCGCCGGCTACCGGCCGACCATTCCCATGCCGGCGTCGTCGTACCGGTTCCCCGCGACCCCGAGCCGGTCGACCAGGCTGTTCAGGTCTGCGAGGTCGTCCGCCGACAGCCCGACAGTGGTGGCTGCGGCGTTCTCGTCGATCCGCTCCCGCCGACGGGTCCCCGGGATCGGGACGATGTACGGGCGCTGGGCGAGAAGCCATGCCAGCGCGACCTGCGCGGGAGATGCGGAGCGCGTGGCGGCGAGGGCCGTGATGTGGTCGATGAGGGCCTGGTTCGCGGCGAGGTTCTCCGCCTCGAACCGGGGCACCCGTGCCCGGATCTCGCCGGGCGCGAATGTCGCGTCAGGGGTGACTGCCCCGGTGAAGAAGCCCTTGCCGAGCGGGCTGAACGGCACGAACCCGATGCCCAGCTCGTCGCACACCGGCAGCACCGCCGCCTCGGGGTCCCGCGTCCACAGCGAGTACTCGCTCTGGACCGCCGTCACCGGAAACACCGCGTGCGCGCGGCGAATCGTCCCCGCGCCGGCCTCGGACAGCCCGAAATGCTTCACCTTGCCTGCCGCGACCAGCTCCCCGACGGCGCCGGCGACGTCCTCGATCGGAACCGCGGGGTCGACCCGGTGTTGGTAGAACAGATCGATCGCCTCCACCCCGAGCCGCTGCAGCGACGCGTCGGCGACGCGGCGGATCTGGTCCGGCCGCGAGTCCGTACCCTGCATGGTCCCGTCGACGATGCGCCACCCGAACTTCGTCGCGACCACGACATCATCGCGGATCGGGGCGATCGCAGCGCCCACCAGCTCTTCGTTCACGAAAGGGCCGTACACCTCGGCGGTGTCGATGAAGGTCACGCCCTGCGCGACCGCGTACCGGAGCACGCCGATCATGTCGTCCCGGTCGCCCGGATTGGGGCCGTATGACATCGACATGCCCATCGCCCCCAAACCGATCGCCGAGACCTCGAGCCCCTGACCCAACGTCCTCGTGTGCATGCCTGGTCCGCCTTTCCTCGATGTGGTTCCAGACAACCGCGTCCCCACGTCACGTGGGAGTGGCGGCCGTCACCGGTACTGCCAGTCCCTCCCTCGCCCGCGATGACCGGCGTACGGTCGTGGCATGGACAATCGCAGCGAGGTAAAGGAGTTCCTCACCACCCGCCGCGCACGCATCACGCCCGACGCCGCAGGACTCCCCGCGTTCGGCGGCAACCGGCGCGTCCCCGGATTGCGCCGCGAAGAAGTCGCCCTGCTGTCCGGGATGAGTGTGGACTACTACACCCGCCTCGAACGCGGCGACCTTTCCGGCGTCTCCCCCGGCGTCCTCGACTCCCTCGCCCGCGCCCTGCACCTCGACGACGCTGAAGCCGCTCATCTTCACGACCTCGCTCACGCCGCGAACACCTCCCCGGTCGCGCGCAAGCCCCGCAAGAGCACCACGACGCTTCGACCCAGCATCCAGCGTCTTCTCGACGCCATCACCGAAGCACCCGCGATCATCCGCAACAACTACTACGACTACGTCGCAGCGAACCGCCTCGGCCGCGCCCTCTATTCACCCGTGTTCGCCGAACCCGCTCCCAACAGCGCCCGGTTCGCCTTCTTCAACCCTGCCGCGCACGACTTCTACCCCGACTGGGACAAAGTCGTGCAGGAATTCGTCGCCGCCATGCGCGGCGACGCCGGCCGCAACCCGTTCGACAAACGCCTCACCGACCTCGTCGGCGAACTCGCCACCCGCTCCGAAACGTTCCGGACCCTCTGGGCCGCACACGACGTCCGCTACCACCGCACCGGCGTCAAGCGCATCCACCACCCCCTCGTCGGCGACCTCGAACTCACCTATGAAGCGTTCGAGCTGCCCGCCGACCCAGGACTGCAACTCTCGACCTTCACCGCCGAACCCGGCTCACCATCCGAAGACGCCCTCACACTTCTCGCCACGTGGGCCGCGACCACCGACGCACCCCTGACAACCGCCCCGAAGGCAACCTGATGCGCGAGCGCAAAGACCCGGCGTGATTCACGCAGTCTCCGAACCCGATTCCTGAACGGATCCGGGCGGCGGATGATGTCGGCATCCTCATCAGCGGGCGATGGTGAGTCGGCGGGCATCTCTCGGGCGGTGCCGGCCTCTTAGGCTCGAGGAGTGTCCAGCGCGCCGGTTTCGACGGAAGAGGACGCGGAGGGTCCCGCATCCCCGTCTCGATTGCGACGTCGGGTGGTTCTGGCAGCAGGAGCGACTTTCGCTGCAGCCGTCGCAGTACTGGTGTTCTTGCTGGCGATCTCCACCGGATCGAACGGCCAGGTGTCCGTCTTGATCGGAACGATGGGGTCCTCGCGGATCGGGACGGTGGCCGTCGTCGCGGCTCTGACGTCTCTTGCGGTGGGACTGTGTCTGATCCCGGTGTCGCGGATCTGGCTGCTCGTGATGGTTCCGGCGCGTCTCGCCGCGATCGCTGCCGCGTGTCTGGCCGGATTCGTCTGGGTGCTCACCTCTTCCGCGACGGTCGTACCGCTGATCAGCGCCGGGTGCGAAACCGGATACGTGATCGAGGAGGACTCCTTCCTCCTCGCCGGCTGGGGCACCGTGTACCGAACGGATGGCATCTTCGCAACCGCCGTCGAGCGGACCGGTGGCGACGACGGATATCACCCATTCGCCGACGGCGCCTATGCCGTGGCGGGCGACGGTGATGCGCTTCGGGTCTGGTACTCCTCCAGCTTCGACTACCTGGCCGCCCCGACAGCGACCGACGGCGAGCCCGCCTTCACCCTCCCCACACGAACCGACCGAGCCTTCTCCTGCGGTCTCAGCGCGGGCACGCGGGAGCCCTCGCCGACACCGCCGCCCCGGCCCGTCTACACCGCCGACGAGGCTCGCGCAGGAGTCGCGGAGATGGCGGCTGCCTCGCTTGCCGCAACTGCGGGGTCAGCCCGCAACGCCACGGGAGCCATCATCGACGCACAAGAGCTCGAACTCGTGACGACCGCGTGCGGCGAGGACGGGACCCGCGTCGGGGTCGGAATCGAGTTCACAACGGACGACAACGCCGCCTCGCTCGCACGAATCCTCCAGGTCTGGGATGCGGCCGGCTACTCTCCCGACCGCGCCATGCAGGAAGACATCCGCTACAGCGGAACCCTGCCCGTCGAGAAGATGAGCATCCGGGACTCCACGACGATCGACGGCCTCATCCGCATGGGCATCTCGTCCCGATGCAGCGCGCCGGAGTGAATCGGGCTTTGCCTCTGGGCGACTCGCCGCTCGGGATTCGATCGGCGGGGGTTGGACAGTTCTCCGGACGAGCGACGCTGGGCGACGGCGATACGGAGTCCCGGCCACCGCGCGACTGATCGTTCGATCCCCGTCGCGGGCACCAGCAAGGAAAGCCGTCCCCTGAGGGCCGGCTTTCCTTGTTCCCGACTGTTGCGCGCACGGTCGGGGTGGGTCGGCGCCGTTCCCCCAGAAACGACGCCGACCCATGAGCTGGAACGAGCAGCCACACGGAGTGGCAAGCGAGGGTTCGACCCCTCCGCTACTTCCAGGACGCCCCGGACGGCATTCCATTACGCGACGGTCGAGAATCGCCGCCGGTCAGTCGAGCAGATGGCGCAGGTAGCGCTCCGGAGCCGCGAGGTAGGAACGCCAGTGGGTGACGAGCTCGAGGTCCTCCCACGCCGACGCGCGCAGTCCCCATTCCCCCACCTCGACGATGTGCGCGCCGGGCAGCGAGGCGAGCACGGGCGAGTGCGTCGCGCAGAGCACCTGCCCACCGGCATCCGCGATCCGACGGAGCGTCGCAATCAGCGTGAGGGTCGACGAGAACGACAGCGCCGCCTCGGGCTCGTCGAGGCAGTAGAAGCCGGGCGAGTCGAACCTGGTGTCGAGGACGGCCAGGAACGACTCCCCGTGGCTCATCTCGTGGAAGACCGGTTCGGGACTGTTCGTCGGGTTCTCCTCCAGATAGGAGTAGAACCCGTGCATCGTTTCGGCGCGGAGGAAGTAGCCCCACCGGGGTGCGCCGATGCCGCGCTGCAATCGGATCCGCTCGGACAGGTCCGACTCGCTCGGACGAGTGCGGTGCTGTGCGGAAGCGGATCCCCCCTCGGCCGAGAAGCCGTACGCCATCGCGATGCCCTCCAGGAGGGTCGACTTGCCCGAGCCGTTCTCGCCGACGAGGAACGTCACGCCCGGCTGGAGGTCGAGGCCCGCGTCGAGCAGTTCTCGGACGGCGGGGATCGAGTCGGGCCACCGCCCCGGCGTCCCTCGAGGCGCGTCCTCGCGGGGAACGACCTTGACGACCGGAGGCTGTCGGAAGTCCCTCGAGCGCATTCCCGCAGTTTGGCACGCGCGCCGGACATCCATGCCGCCCGGAACAGGAGCTTCGCGCAGGGCAGGCCCTTTCCGCGCCGGATCGTCCTGCGTTGGCCGAATCACCTGTTCTCAGTCCACGCCCGCGCGCGCGCAGCGCCGCGGACGAGCGCTCAGACCAGGAAGATCCCATCGAGCAAGCCCGGGTTGTGCGCGTGCACGAGGACCAGGAACACAACCGCGTCGAACAGCAGGTGGACGGTCACCACGTATCCGAGCGAGCGGGTGCGCTTGAAGATGTAGGCCTGGACGAGTGCGAACGGGATCGTCAGCAGCGGACCCCACGCCTGGTAACCCAGCTCCCACAGGAACGAGACGAACACGATCGCCTGCAGGATGTTGGCCTGCCAGTCCGGGAAGTGCCGGCGCAGCAGAGCGAAGACCGTGCAGATGAAGAAGAGCTCGTCCCAGATGCCGACCGCGCCGACGCCGACGAAGAGCCGTGCGATCAGGTCGGGCGTGTCCACGACCGGCCAGTTCATGTAGACGCCCGACGTGATGAAGTAGAACGGCAGGATCAGCCAGCCCAGCACGAGCACGCCGATGAGCCAGCTCCACTGGAACGCCGTCCACCGGCCTCCGCCGCGCCACGGGAACCGGATCGCGTAGTCCCGGTAGACGAATCGCGAGATCACGTACGGCACGACCACCGCCCCGCCGAGCGCGAGGGTGAAGCGGAGGAAGGCGAGGTTGTCGAGCTCGGCCTTCAGGTCGATCACGCTCACGATCAGCATTCCGACCGTGATGAGCGAGAGGTCGCGGACGAGGCTCGGCGTGCGCACCCCGGCCGTTGTCTGGGGCGACCGTGCCGCATCGGCCTCAGCATCCGTCCGTGCACGTACGAGCCAGGCGATCAGCATGCCCGCCGCGAGCAGCGCCCACCCCAGCCAGGGCAGCCGGACCACGAAGAAGGCCGGCGCCGCGAGGCAGATCAGCAGTGCCGGGATCAACCCCACCGAGAGCGTCGGGCGGATGCCGAGGACCGTCGATGCGTGTGCGGGCATGTGTTCAGTCTGTCAGCGGATGGGCGATCTCGTCCTTCGGCATCCGTGCTGCGGCGATGGCGATCAGGCCGAAGACGAGCGGAAGGATGCCGGCCGCGATGAAGATCGTCTGGATCGGGACGACCTCGGCGAGGGGTCCCGCCACCGCCATCGACAGCGGCATGAGGGCGAGCGAGACGAAGAAGTCCAGGCTCGAGATGCGTCCCAGCATGTGCCGCGGGACGCGGCGCTGCAGCAGGGTGCCCCAGATCACGTTGCCGTAGCTGAACCCGAACCCGACCACGAAGAGCGAGGCGAGGAGCAGCCAGTACTGGTCGGTGATCCCGACGATGATGAACGGCAGCGTGCTGATGCCCCACACCAGATTCATCGTCGTGAGGTACCGGCGCGGCAGCGGGAGCGAGGAGACCACGATCGAGCCGGCGACTCCGCCCGCGCCGTACACCGCCAGCAGGAAACCGAACAGGCGGGGATCCTCGCCGATCCGCTCGCGCGTCAGGAACGGCAGCAGCACCTCCTCGGGCCCGACCACGACCAGGACCCACATCGTGGCGAACAGCAGCGTCCACAGCAGCCACGGCGTGCGCACCGTGAAGACGACGGCTTCGCGGAGGTCGTGCATCACGCTGCGGGTCGAGGGCTCTTCGTGCTCGGCGGCGACCGGCTCGGGTCGGAGGAACAGCAGGATCACGAACGCCGCCCCGTGCGCGAGCGCGATCACGATCGCCGCCTGCGCGGGGATGAGCGCCGCGAGGATGAGTCCCGCGGCTGCGGGTCCTGCGGCCTGTTGCAGCGCGGGCCGGATCGCTCCCTCGAGCCCGTTCGCGGCGAGCAGCTGTCCGGGCGGCAGGATGCGCGGCAGGATCGCGCTGTAGGCCGGAAAGAAGAAACCGGCACCGGCGCCGAGGACGAACGCGACGATCGTGAGTTGCGGGATGCCGACCTCGCCGAACGCGCCGACGACCACGACCGAGCTGATCGCGAGGAAGTCCGCGAGCGAGACCATGCGCACGATCAGGCGACGGGACACCCGATCGGCGACGATCCCGCCCGGGATCGCACACGCGAGCAGACCGGTCGCGTTCGCCGCGGCGACGAGCGAGAGCTGCAGCGGTCCGCCTCCGGCCGCGATCACCGCGTAGACCATCACGACCGCCCACATTCCGGCGGCGAAGATCGACAGCACCACGGCGCTGAACAGCGCCCGGAAGTCGCGGTGGCCGAGCGGACGCACGATGCGCCACCGGTCTTTCGCGACGGCCGGCCCGTCGGCCGGGAGGGCCGCCGAGGCTTCGGGCGCCGGGGCGGATGCCGAGGCTTCGGGCTCGGTCACGTCCGTGGCCGCCGCACGTAGACGAGGTCGCGGATCTCACGACCGGCGCGGGCGCCCTTCCGCTCGAACGCCGTGAGGATGCGACCGTCGAACCGATCGGCCCAGCCGCCCTCGAACCCGCGCGTGAACTCCGGCGCGGCATCCAGGACGTCCCGCATCTGTCGCGCGTACTGCTCCCAGTCGGTCGCGAGGCGCAGAACTCCCCCGTCGCGGAGCGCGGTGGCGGCGGCGACCGACGCGAACTCGGCCGTGACCAGGCGGCGCTTGTTGTGCTTGTTCTTGTGCCACGGGTCGGGGAAGAACACCCACAGCTCGGTCACCGACGCCGCGGGCAGCAGGTGGGCGAGCACTTCGGGCGCGTTGGCCTCCACGAGCCGGAGGTTCTCGATGCCCGCCTGCTCGGCGTTCAGCATCGTGCGCGCGAGCCCGGCGGTGAAGACCTCGACCGCGAGGAAGTCGTCCTCCGGCCGCGAAGACGCCGCATGGATGATCGCATGTCCCTGCCCCGAGCCGACCTCGACGATGAGCGCGGCATCCCGCCCCCACACGTCGCGCGGCGAGATCACGGCGCCGGGCCGCACGCTCGTGGCCGCTTCGTCGCGCGGCGCCTCCAGGACGTAGCGCGGCGCGAGGTCGGCCCAGGCCCGCTCCTGACCGTCGGTCATGCGGCCGCTGCGGCGGACGAAGGAGAGCGGGCGGTCGCGGAAGGAGACGGGTTCGGACACCCCTCCAGGCTAGCCAGCGCGGCGGTGCGCTCGTACGGGTCAGGCCGTCACGAAGTCGATGAGTTCCTCGACACGGCCGAGGAGCGCAGGGTCCAGGTCACGGTAGCTCGAGACCCGCCCGAGGATGCGCTGCCACGCGCGGGCGAGATCCGCCGGTGTCTCACTCGGCCAGCCGAGCGCGCGGCAGGTGCCGACTTTGATGTCGACGCCGCGCGGCACCGCCGGCCACGCGTCGATGCCCATCGCGCGCGGGGTGACGCACTGCCACACGTCGACGTGCGGATGACCCACGATCAGGACGTGAGCGCCGTGCGGCCCGCGTGCGATCGCGTCCGCGATGCGGGATTCCTTGGACCCCGGCACCAAGTGGTCCACGAGCACGCCGTACCGGCGCTCCGCGCTGGGCGGCTCGGCGCGCAGTGCGGACTCGAGGAGGTCGACTCCCTGAAGGAACTCGACCACGACGCCCTCGGCGCGCAGGTCATCGCCCCACACCTTCTCCACGAGCTCCGCGTCGTGCTTGCCCTCCACCAGGATGCGGCTCGCCCGCGCGACGCGGGCGCGGGACTCGGGGGCGGCGTACGATCCGGATGCCGTCCGGCGGGGCGCCTGCTGGGTCGCACGCACCGGCGGGTCGAGCACGACATCGGCTCCGTCGATGAGGAAGCCCGGGCCGAGCGGGAAGAGCCGGCGGCGACCGCCGCGATCCTCGAGTTCGACCAGGCCCGAGGCGACCCCGACGACCGCGCCGCAGAAGCCGTCCGCCGCGACCTCGACGACCAGGTCGTGCGTGGCCGCGATCCTCGGGACGACGCGCCGACGGCTCGCCCGCCAGTCGCCGGCCAGCACATCGGCGGGATAGCGATCGTCCATGGTTCTCCGAAGGTGCGCGCACCGATCGCGGGCGGGATCCCGGCGTGTGCGTCGAAATCGACACGCTACCCGTCGGACGCGACGGGTGACGGCACGACCCGCCCGGCGGGCCGTACCGCGCCTACCGTCGCATGCCCGCAGATGAATAGACTCGATGGTCCGGGGTGTGCGCTGCACGCGGCGGAGGAGGGCAACATGCGTTCGCGATGGGCATCGACGCTCACGACGGCGCTGAGCGCCGCGCTCGCCACCGTCCTCGTGCTCACGTCCGCCGCAGCGGCGTCGGCCACCGACCCCGTGACGCTCGGATCCGGCTATGTGCTCGACGATGCGGGAGTGCTGTCCGCCGGCCAGGAGGCCGAGGCGCAGAGCCGGCTCGAGAAGCTCAAGACCGACTCCGGGCTGGATCTCTGGGTGGTCTACGTCGACGAGTTCACCGACCCAGCCGCGTCGGAGGAGTGGGCGAACACGACCGCAGAGATCAACGGCCTGGGGCCCACGCAGTACCTCCTGGCCGTGGCGACCCAGTCGCGCCAGTTCTACCTGTCCGGCGACTCCGCGGGCCCCGTCTCGGGCGACCAGCTGAGCGAGATCGAACAGCGGCTCATCCAGCCGCGGCTCGCGGCGGAGGACTGGGTCGGCGCGGTGGATGCCGCCGCCGATGGTCTGCAGGATGCGGCCGGCGGCGGATCGGTCTCACCGCCGGCGTCTTCGGGCTCGGGATTCCCGGTGGGACTCCTGGTGTTCCTCGCCCTCGCCGCGATCGCGATCGTGATCGTCGTGGTGATCGTCCGCAGCCGCCGCAAGAAGGTGGGCGCACAACCGGGTCCGGGCGCGCCGCAGATCAGTACGGACGAGCTGTCACGCCGCGCCTCCTCGGCTCTCGTCGCGACCGATGACGCCGTGAAGACGAGCGAGCAGGAGCTCGGGTTCGCCCGGGCGCAGTTCGGGGACGCCGCTACGGGCGAGTTCGAGCAGGCGCTGGCCACGGCGCGGCAGAACCTCAACAGCGCCTTCACGATCAAGCAGCAGCTGGACGACTCGACGCCGGACTCCGAGGAGCAGACCCGGGCGTGGAACAGCGAGATCATCCGGCTGTGCGACGAGGCGAACGCCGGTCTGGATGAGAAGGCCGCGGCGTTCGACGAACTGCGACGCCTCGAGCAGAACGCGCCCGAGTCCCTGGCGCGGGTGCAGGAGCAGCGTGCCGCCGCCGCGGCCGCGATCGAATCCGCCGACGCGCACCTGTCCACGCTCGCGACGACCTACGCGCCGGAGGCTCTCGCGACCGTCGCCGACAATCCCGACCAGGCCCGGCAGCGCATCGCGTTCGCCGATGAGCAGCTCGCCGCCGCGCAGACCGCGATCGGCGCCGGCAAGGGCGGCGAGGCCGCGGTCAGCATCCGCGCGGCCGAGGAGGCCGTCGGGCAGGCCGTCCTGCTCGAGGAGGCGATCGACAAACTCGGGCGCGACCTCGCCGAGGGCGAGCGCAGCGCTGCGGCGCTGATCACCGAACTGACCGCGGACATCGCCGCGGCATCCGCTCTTCCCGACCCGGATGGGCGCGTCGCCACCGCGATCGCCGCGACGTCCGCCCAAGTGGATGCCGCGCGCACGAATCTGTCGAGCACGGCTCGCCGGCCTCTGGTCACCCTCCAGAGCCTGGAGGCGGCCAACGCTCAGATCGACAGCGTGGTCGCGGGCGTGCGCGACGCCGCCGCGAAGGCGCAGCGCGCTCAGCAGCTGATCGGCCAGCAGATCATGCAGGCGCAGGCGCAGGTCTCCGCGGCCGAGGACTACGTCGTCGCGCGGCGCGGCGCGATCGGCGCGGAAGCCCGCACCCGGCTCGCTGAGGCCGGCGCTGCGCTCGTGCAGGCGCAGCAGCTGCAGACGGCCGACCCCGAGCAGGCCCTGCAATACGCGCAGCGGGCCAACCAGCTCGCCGGTCAAGCGATCCAATACGCGCAGAACGACGTGAACGCGTTCCAGGGCGGCGGGATGTTCGGCGGAAGCGGCGGCGGAGGAGGCGGGAACATGATGGGCGCCGTCCTCGGCGGCATCGTGATCAGTTCGCTCCTCGGCGGCGGTGGCGGCCGCGGAGGCTCGTCCGGAGGCATGGGCGGCATGTTCGGCGGGGGCGGACGCAGCAGCGGTCGCATGAGCCCCGGCAGCTTCGGCGGCGGCGGCACGCGCGGCCGCCGCGGAGGAGGACGATTCTGACCGGCCCGCAGCGCACTTCGATTCAGCACGCAAGCGTCCCCACTCATCGATAGGAAGGAAATCCCGATGGCAAAGCAGTCCATCTTCGGTCGCATCTCTACCCTCTTGAAGGCGAACATCAACTCGATGCTCGACTCCGCCGAGGACCCGCAGAAGATGCTCGACCAGCTCGTCCGCGACTTCTCCAACAGCATCGCCGACGCCGAGTCCGCGATCGCCGAGACGATCGGCAACCTGCGCCTCCTCGAGCGCGACCACGAAGAGGACGTCCAGCAGGCGGCTGAATGGGGCAACAAGGCTCTGGCCGCCAGCAAGAAGGCCGACCAGCTCCGCGCGGCCGGCAACACCGCCGATGCGGACAAGTTCGACAACCTCGCCAAGATCGCCCTGCAGCGCCAGATCGGCTCGGAGCGCGAGGCCAAGGCCGTCGAGCCGACGATCGAATCGCAGACCGAGGTCGTCGACAAGCTCAAAGACGGCCTGAACGGCATGAAGCAGAAGCTCGAGCAGCTCAAGAGCAAGCGCAGCGAGCTGCTGGCGCGGGCCAAGACCGCCGAGGCGCAGAACAAGGTGCACGACGCGGTCAAGTCGATCGACGTCCTCGACCCCACGAGCGAGCTCGGTCGCTTCGAGGACAAGGTGCGCCGCCAGGAGGCGCTCGCCGCCGGAAAGCAGGAACTGGCCGCGTCGACCCTCGACGCGCAGTTCGAGAGCCTCGAAGACATGGGCGAGCTGACCGAGGTGGAGGCGCGCCTGGCCGAGCTCAAGGCCGGCGGCACGCCGTCCCAGGCCGCGATCGACGCCCCCACGGCGCCGTACACGCCCTGATCGCACGACGGAACCCTCCGGGCCGGCGCCGCCGGCCCGGAGGGTTCCGTGCTGTCGGGAGTGCCGCGGCGGGGCCGCGCGGGAGCCGGGGCTGAGGGATGATGAGGGCATGGCCCGATTCGTGATCGTCCCGCAGTGGCAGGGTTCACCGTCCTCGCGCGCGATGCAGCTCATCGACGGGGCGCAGGCGATCGCCGGCGATCTGCCGCGCTCGTCGTGCACGACCGTCGAGATCCCCCTCGAGGCCGGCGAGGCTGTCGAGACCGGCGTGCACCGGTTCAGTGCGCTGCGACGCAGTCGCGAACTCCTCGAGCTGGAGCTCGCTCCGATCGCCGAGCCGGTCATGCTCATCGGCGGTGACTGCGGCGCGGCGGTCGGCGCCGTCGGGCACGCCGCGGCGCGGCATCCGCAGCTCGCCGTGATCTGGCTGGACGCCCACCCCGATCTGCACACGCCGGACTCCTCGCCCTCCGGCGCCTTCAGCGGCATGGCCCTGCGCGCCGTGCTCGGCGACGGCGCGGAGGGACTCGCGCTGCGCACCGGGATCCCCGCGAGCCGCGTCGTGCTCGCCGGCGCCCGCGCGTACGACCCGCCCGAAGAGGAGGCTGTCACCGCCCTCGGTGTGCACACGGTCGACGCCGCGGCTCTCACCGATGCCGACGCGCTCGCGGCGGCGGTGGCCGGAACCGGTGCCGATGCGGTCTTCATCCACGTCGACCTCGACGTGCTCGATCCTGCCGCGATGGGCGGGGTGACGGCATCCGTTCCCTTCGGAGTGAGCCTTCCGGACCTGATCGCGTCGATCGGTCGCGTCCGCGAGCGGTGGCCACTCGCCGGCTCGAGCATCACCGGGTTCGCTCCGCCATCGCCCGCGGCGGCGGTGGACGACCTCGGCGCGATCCTGCGGATCGTCGGGGCGCTCGCGTGAGCCCGATTCCCACTCCCCCGGTCGGCTGGCGGGAGCGCGCAGATCTCGCCGTGGCCCGTGGACGACGTCTGGACCGCTTCCTGCCCTTCCTCGACTCGCCGCTCAGTCGCGCGGGCTACGTCTACGGCACCGTGGTCGGATGGATCTGGGGCTCGATCTGGAGCACCGGTCGCGTCGAGCGTCGCGCGGGCATGTGGATCTTCCGCGGGATGCCGCGCTGGGCGTATCGCCGCGGCGGCGTGTGCGTGGGCGGCTGCTACCTCACCGGAGACGAACCGGTGACAGATCGCGTGCTGGCGCACGAGTCGGTGCACGCGGACCAATGGCGTCGGTACGGGTTCCTGATGCCGGTCCTGTACGCGCTGGCAGGGCGGGACCCGCTGCGCAACCGCTTCGAGATCGAGGCCGGTCTGGAGGACGGCAACTACGTGCCGCGCGCAACGGGCCGCCGCTCCTGACCCGGAACGCTGCCGTCGGACCCACCCGCTCTCGAGAACGAGAGCGAGCGGGTCCGACGTGGACGCGCGGGCTCGTCGTCGAGCGCTCAGCCGCCGTTCGGGTACAGATGGGCGTTGCAGCCCTCTTCACCGAAGGGCGTGCTCACCACCGCGGCCCCTCGCGAGCTGAACTCCTTGCGCAGCTCCTTCGGGATGTGGCCCCAGTTCTGAACGTAGCCCGGCCCCGCGGGCCCGCCCTCCGAGCCGTCTTCGAGCCCCGAGAACGCGCAGAGCGAACGCGCCTTGTCGGGAGCGGGCGTCCCGTCGCCGTTTCCGTTGACCTCCCCCGCGAAGGCGGCGCCGCCCGAACCGAGGATCAGCACGGCGCAGATCGCCGCGCCGGCCAGTGTCTTCTTCATCGAATCTCCTCACAATGCGCGGACGCACCCCGTTTACACGTCCGCAGATCGGCCCCAGAAGTCGATTGGCGCCTTTCTAGCACCGGGCGGCATCAGCCACAAGACCCTGGTGGAGAGGGGAAAATCCTCAGCGCGCGGTCGGCAGACCGAAGCGCGCAGGCGTGTGGATCGCTCCGGCGTCGACGCCCGTGCGATCCATGAGGTGATCGACGATGTCGGCCGTGCCGAGGTAGCCGCCGAGCAGGAAGACCCGGGTGTGGTCGATGTCGTCGCACAGCATCTCGTCCGCCCACGCCGTGACCGCTCGGGAGAGAGCCTCCCCGGGAGCACACGAGCGCGACGTCCCCGGCGCGCCGCTGCGCGAGGCGCGGTCGAGCCAGGTGATCACCATGCGGGTCGGAGCGGTCAAGGCGACCTGGTGGCCGGCATCCGGGATCTCGATGAACACGCGGCCGGTCGAGCACAGCGGCAGGGTGGCCAGGAGCACCTCGAGCTCGGCGAGCGAGGACTCGTCGGCGGCGATCAGATGCTGCACGCGCGTGTGACGCGACGAGCGGCAGGCGGAGGCACTGTGCTCGATCGCGAAAGGCTGCGTGGTGGAGGACATGACACGTCGACTATACCGCAGGGAAGGTTTGCCTAACCTTGGTCGGGCCGTGAAAAACCGTCGTCTACGACCGGGCGACCAGCACGCGCCGCAGCTCGGCGAGCTCCTCGTCGGTCATCCCCTGGGCACGCAGATAGTCGGCGACGGACCCGAAGCGCCGCACCAAGTCGGCGAGCAGATCCCGCATGACCGGGGCCGGAGACCGCGTCGCGAGATCCTCGAGGTGGACCGCCTCCGGATGCATGCGGCGCAGCATCCCGACGACCCGCTCGTTGCGCCACTGCGGCAGAAGCGACTCGGTACGCGCGTAATCGGCGACCACGGCGTCGGTGTCGACTCCGGCGGCGGCGAGCGTGAGCGCGACCGTGACACCCGTGCGGTCCTTCCCGACGGTGCAGTGCACGAGCACCGGCTGCTCGGCGAGGACACCCCGGACCACGTCGACGACCCCCGCCGCCGAATCGTCGACCAGGCGCCGGTACATCTCCGTCAGCGGGATGTCGTCGGCGAAGAAGGACGCCACCGAGCCGAGGAAGAGCGGAACACGCTGCGTGCGCACGTCCAGCCCGGCCACGCGGCTCGGGGCGTGATCGACTTCGTCATCGGCGCGCAGATCGATGATCCGACGGATGCCGAGCTCGCGGAGCGCGTTCACACCCGGCTGCTCGAGCTGAGCGAGGTTGCCGGAGCGGAACAGCACACCGGCACGGGTCGCACCACCATCGCGCACGGGGAGACCGCCGGTATCGCGGAAGTTGACGGCACCCGCGACGAGCGGGCGGGACGGATCGGCGCCCGCGCTCACCAGGCCGCGCCGGATGCGGCGTCGTGATCCTCTCGGACCAGGTCATCGCGCGGCGGCGTGCTGTAGCGCCCTGCGATCGCGACCCGGTTGAACGCGTTGATCGCCACGAGGATCCAGCTGAGACCCACATACTCGGGCTCGCTCAGGATGCCGCCCACACGGTCGTAGACATCGTCGGGGACGCCGTCATCCGAGATGAACGTGAACGACTCTGCCAGCTCGAGTCCGGCCCGCTCCCGTTCGGAGAAGACCCCGGACTCCCGCCACACCGCGACCTGGGCGATGGTGTCGGCGGAGATCCCCGCTTTGGCCGCCCGCTCGACGTGGACGCGCACGCAGAATGCGCATCCGTTCAGTTGCGACACGTGGATCTGGACGAGCTCCTTCAGTCGCTCGTCGATGCCTGCATCGTCGGCGATCGCGCCCACCGTCCTGGAGAACGCGGCGAGTGCCTTGTAGGCATCCGGCGCCGACTTCGACAGGTGCACGCGCGCTGGCTGGCTCATGACGTCAGCCTACCCAGCACCGCGTCGGAGGAGTCGGGAGCGGGCATGATGTCAGGGTGAGCGCACCCACCGACGAGTTCTCCTTCCTTCCGGCCCAGGCCGCCGACATCGGGGTCGCGCCGCCTCTCCCCCGCGGCGAACGCGTGGACGTGACGCTCGAGGACGGACGCACGCTCAGTGCGCTGCGCTACGGCGACGGTGCGCCCGTCGTCACGTTCCTGCACGGTGCCGGACTCAACGCCCACACGTGGGATACGACGATCCTCGCGCTGGGCCTGCCCGCGCTGGCGATCGACCTCCCCGGCCACGGCGATTCATCCTGGCGCGAGGATGCCGCCTACACGGCGCGCGTGCTCGCTCCCGACGTCGTGTCCGGGCTGCGGGAGTGGACGAACGGGCCGCAGCTGCTCGTGGGTCACTCGCTCGGCGGCCTCACGGCGGCCGCGGTGGCGGCATCCGCCCCCGCCGCCGTCGCGCAGCTCGTCGTGATCGACATCACACCGGGGGTCGACCCGAACGCGGGTCCGACGCAGATCCGGGAGTTCTTCGCCGGCCCCACCGACTGGGCGACCCGCGAGGAGCTCGTCGACCGCGCACTCGCCTTCGGCCTCGGGGGGACGCGGGCGGCCGCCGAGCGCGGGGTGTTCCTCAACTCGCGCATCCGCCCGGACGGCCGGGTCGAGTGGAAGCACCACTTCGCGCATCTCGCCGCCGCGCCCGACCGGGCTGCGGACGCGCCCGCGCGGCAGGACGCGGTCGCGAACGTCCTGTCGGCGACGGGCTGGGACGACCTGGCCGCGGTCGCCGCCCCGATCACGCTGATCCGGGGAGACCGCGGCTACGTGACCGAGGCCGACGCCGCGGAGTTCTCCCGCCGCCTGCCCGGAGCGAGCGTCGAGATCGCGCCGACCGGCCACAACGTGCAGGAGGAGAGGCCCCGCGAACTCGGCGCTCGACTGCGGGAGATCGCCGGGAAGGGTTAACGCTTGTGTTGCGTTCCGTGTAGCGGGCGCATGCCTCGGTGCGGGCGTTCTCTAGGCTGGACTACCGGATCGACCCGATCTCGTCCGAGTCGCCGTCTGAGACATCCGTATCGCGGGTGATCTTTCGAAAGGACCCCCATGTTCCGCCGTACCTCCCTTGCCGCTGCCGCCGTGCTGGCTGCCGGCGCCCTGCTGCTGTCCGCATGCACGGGAGGTGGCGCGGCACCCGATCCCACGGCGACGACCGCTCCCGACCCGGATGCGTCGGCGGTGATCCGGCTGGTGCTGGAGCCGGGCAATCTGGACATCCGGGAGACGGCCGGTGCGGCGCTGGATCAGATCCTCGTCGACAACATCTACCAGGGGCTGGTCTCGCGCACGCCCGAGCAGGACATCGTTCCCGCGCTGGCGTCGGACTGGGAGGTCTCGGACGACGGTCTGACGTACACCTTCACGCTCCGCGAGGGCGTGACGTTCCACGACGGTCAGGAGCTGACTGCGCAGGATGTGGTCTGGTCGCTGCAGACCCGCAAGGACACCCCGGAATGGTCGGACTCGGCGCGTCTCGCGAACGTGTCCTCGATCACGGCGGACGGGCAGGAGATCACCCTGACCCTGACCGAGCCGGACTCGTCGCTGCTGTGGAACCTGACCGGCCGTGCCGGACTGATCCTCAAGGAGGGTGACACGGTCGACTATCAGACGAAGGCCAACGGCACCGGGCCCTTCACCCTCTCGTCGTGGAAGCAGGGCGACAGCATCACGTTCGACCGCTACGAGGACTACTGGGGTGAGCCCGCGAAGATCGCCGAGGTCGTGTTCGACTACATCCCCGACAACCAGGCGGCGCTGAATGCCGCCCTCGCCGGCGAGGTCGACGCGGTCACCGGTTTCGACGCGAACCTGAAGGAGCAGGTCGAGGCGACCGGTGACTTCGAGCTCGTCCTCGGCGCGTCCACCGACAAGGGCACGCTCGCGTTCAACCAGGCACCGGGCAGCCCGCTCGCCGACAAGCGCATCCGGCAGGCGATCCGGCAGGCCATCGATCACGACGCCCTGGTGGAGGCCCTCGGCTCGGGTCAGACCCTCTATGGGCCGATCCCGGAGCTGGATCCCGGGTACGAAGACCTGTCGGATGTCGCACCGTACGACCCGGACGCGGCCAAGGCGCTGCTCGCCGAGGCCGGAGCGGAAGACCTCACCCTGCAGCTCACGATCCCCTCGTTCTACTCCACGACGATCCCCCAGATCCTCGTGTCGGACCTGAACGAGGTCGGCATCACCCTCGAGGTCAACTCGGTGGACTTCCCCACCTGGATCAACGACGTCTACGTGAACAAGGACTACGACCTCAGCTTCGTCCTGCACACCGAGGCCCACGACTTCGAGAACTGGGCGAACCCGGACTACTACTTCACCTACGACAACCCGCAGGTGCAGGACCTGTTCGCGCAGTCCCTCGCCGCGACGGATGAAGCCGAAGCCGCCGACCTCCTCGCGCAGGCAGCGAAGATCGTCTCCGAAGACGCCGCCGGCGACTGGCTCTACAACGGCGCGTCCGTCGTCGCCGTCGGCACGAACCTCACCGGCCTTCCCTCGATCAACGTCAACGAACGCCTCAACCTCGCAGAGCTCACCAAGAGCAACGGGTGATCAAGTACACGCTGACGCGGGCGGCCCTGCTTCTGCTCGGGCTCCTCGTCGCCAGCGTGCTGATCTTCCTGTCCCTGCGAGTACTTCCCGGTGACATCGCCCAGCTGATCGCCGGCACGAACGGCACGCCCGAGCAGGTGGCCGCGATCCGGGAGCGGCTGGGCCTGGACCAGCCGCTCCCTCTCCAGTATCTGGAGTGGATAGGCGGAATCTTCCGCGGGGATCTCGGTACGTCGCTCCTGAACGGGTCCGGTGTCGCGGCCGAACTCGCGCAGAAGGCGCAGGTCACGGTGCCGTTGGGCTTGATGGCGCTCACGATCGCGGTCTTGTTCGCCGTGCCGCTGGGCGTGCTGTCGGCGATGCGCCGCGGCCACGGGGACGGCACGTTCCTGAGCATCGGCGCGCAGACCCTCGCCGCGGTTCCCGTCGTCTGGGCCGGAATGATGCTCGTCGTCGTCTTCGCGGTCTGGCTCGGCTGGCTGCCCGCCCAGGGATTTCCGCGGAGCGGATGGAACGACCCGGCGGCCGCGATCCGCTCCCTGCTGCTCCCCGCGCTGACGATCGGCATCGTCGAGGGGGCGATGCTCATGCGGTTCGTCCGCAGCGCCACGATGCAGGCGATCGGTCAGGACTACGTGCGGACGGCCGCCGCGAAGGGCCTCACCCGCACCACGGCGCTCATCCGTCACGGGCTTCCCAACGTGGCCCTCTCCGTCATCACCGTCCTCGGACTCCAGGTCGCCGGCATCATCGTCGGAGCCGTCGTGATCGAGCAGCTCTTCTCGCTCCCCGGGATCGGACGGATGCTGGTGGCGGATGTGAGCGCACGGGATCTGCCGAAGGTGCAGGGTGAACTGCTCGTGCTCACCGGCTTCGTCCTCGTGGTCGGGTTCGCCGTCGACCTGCTGCACCGCGTGATCGACCCGCGCCAGAGGGAGGCGCCTTGATGGCCCGACACACCGCGCGCACGCCGCGCACACCGTGGCTGCGCAGGCTGTGGGCGCTGTCCACCGGCCGGTTCGGCCTGATCGTCGTCGCCGTGGTCGCCCTGACCGCTCTCGTCTCCCTGTTCTGGACGCCCTTCGACCCGCAGCAGGTCTCGATCGCCGAGCGCTGGGCGGCTCCCGGCTGGCCGCATGCGCTCGGCACCGACGGCACCGGCCGGGACATCCTCAGTCTCCTCATGGCGGGCTCGCGCACGACGGTGCTCGTGGCGGTGGGTGCCGGGGCGATCGCCACCGTGATCGGCGTGGCGCTCGCCGCGCTCGGCGCACTGACCGCCCGCTGGCTGCGCGAGTCGGTCGCGGTGCTCGTGGACATCCTCATCGCGTTCCCGGTGCTGATCATCGCGATGATGATCAGCGCGGTGTGGGGAGGATCGCTCGGCGTCGTCATCTGGTCGGTGGGCATCGGATTCGGCGTCAACATCGCTCGAGTCACCCGACCGGAGCTGCGCCGGGTCCTGCACAGCGACTTCGTCCTCGCGGGCCGCGCGTCCGGTCTCACCCCGCTGCAGAACCTGTGGCGGCACCTCATGCCGAACGTCGCACCCGTGTTCATCGTGCAGCTTTCGTGGGGCATGGCGGTGGCGGTGCTCGCCGAGGCGGGATTGTCCTACCTCGGGTTCGGCGCCCCGATAACCGAGCCGTCGTGGGGCGTTCTCCTGGCACAGCTGCAGCAGTACATCAGCGTCTACCCGCTGTCCGTGCTGTGGCCGGGCCTGGCGATCACCCTCACCGTCCTCGGACTGAACCTGCTCGGCGACGCACTCCGGGAGGCCACCGACCCGACGCTGTCCCGCGGGCGGGACCGGCTGCATCCGCCGCGCGGAGCGATCCGCCACGTGCCGGAGGTGGTCGCGTGAGCCTTGAGGTGACCGACCTCACGATCGACATCGGCGACCGCCGCGTCGTGGACGGCGTTTCGTTCGATGTGCCGGACGGCGCGCGGGTGGGGCTCATCGGCGAGTCGGGATCCGGCAAGTCCCTGACGGCTCTCGCGATCCTCGGGCTACTGCCGGACGCGGCGGTCGCGGGAGGGAGTGTCCGCTGGAACGGCCGCGAACTGATCGGCCTGCCCGACCGGGAGCTCGCCGACCTGCGCGGCGACGAGATCGGCATCGTCTTCCAGGAGCCGCAGACCGCGCTGAACCCGATCCGCACGATCGGGCGGCAGATCGGCGAGTCGGTTCGCATCCACGAGGGCCTGTCGCGCTCCGAGGTGCGCGCACGCGCCGTCGCCGAAGCGGCGCGCGTCGCCCTGCCCGATCCGGCGCGCATCGTCTCGCGCTATCCCCACCAGCTCTCCGGCGGCCAGCGACAGCGCGCCGCGATCGCGATGGCCCTCGCCTGCCGCCCGCGCCTGCTGATCGCCGATGAACCGACGACCGCTCTGGACGTCACGATCCAGGCCGAGATCCTGGAGCTCCTGCTCTCGCTCGTGACGGACGACGGGATGTCCCTGGTGTTCATCACGCACGACCTCGCGGTGCTCTCGCAGATCGCCACGCACGCGGTCGTCCTGGAGGACGGCCGGGTCGTGGAGACCGGTCCGATCTCCACGCTCCTGACCTCGCCCGCATCCGAGGTCACCCGTGGTCTTCTGCGCGATGCCACGGCGACGCTGTGGTCTCCGGATCGGGGTGACCGATGAGCGAGATCCTGGTCCGCGCCCGAGGCCTGACCCGGCGGCATCCGGTCCCCCGCACGACCCTGTTCGAGCCTCGTACGTTCACCACCGCACTCGAGGACGCGGACGTCGTCGTCCGCCGCGGCTCGGCGGTCGGGATCATCGGCGAGTCCGGATCGGGCAAGTCGACCCTCGTGCGCCTCCTCCTGGGGCTGGACGCGCCGACGGCCGGCACGGTCGAGTTCGACGGCGAGCCGGTGGATGCCGCGGCCGCGGCGCGGCGTCTGCATTGGCTCCGCCGGCAGACCGGCATCGTGTTCCAGGATCCGTATGCGTCCCTGGACCCGCGGATGAGCGTCGGCCGGATCGTCGGGGAACCGCTGTGGGCACTGGGGATCGAGGGCGACCGGCGCGCCCGCGTCCGCGAGGTGCTGACCGAGGTGGGGCTCGAGGCCGAGATGGCCGACCGTTTCCCGCACGAGTTCTCCGGGGGGCAGCGACAGCGCATCGCGATCGCCCGCGCGATCGTGCACCGCCCGGCCCTGCTCGTCGGGGACGAGCCGCTGTCGGCGCTCGATGTCACCGTGCGGGCGCAGATCCTCGAGCTACTGGCGGAGTTGCGCTCCCGAGACGCCCTCACGCTGGTGCTCGTCTCCCACGACATCGGCGTCGTGCAGAACCTGTGCGACGAGGTCATCGTGATGAAGGACGGGCGCATCGTCGAGGACGGGCCCACCGAGAAGGTGCTCCTCGACCCCCAAGTCGCCTACACGCGGCGACTGCTCGCCTCGATACCCGTCATCGATCCGGGCGTCGGCGGGGGCGGTTAGCCTCTGAGCATGACCCACGCGATCATCCCCCCGTATCTGCTCGCGCGGATCGCCGCCGTCCAGGAGCCGGCGTGGGCGCACGCGGCGCAGGCCGCACAGGCGACGCTGCTGACCCCGCGCCCGTACCGGCCGACGCGATCGCGCATCCGCATGTCGGTCGAGGACGGCGGGACCCTCGTCTTCGAGGGCGCACCGGCGCCGGATCGCACGATCTTCGACGCGCAGCAGCGCGAGCAGCTGCCCGGAACGCGCGTCCGCGGCGAGGACGACCCGCCCACCTCCGACGCCGCCGTCGACGACGCGTACGACGGGCTCGGGGCGACGTTCGATTTCTACTGGGACGCATATCAGCGCAACGGCATCGACGGACTCGGCGGGTCGCTGCTGGCGACCGTGCACTACGGGCGGGACTACGACAACGCGTTCTGGAACGGCGAGCGCATGGTGTTCGGCGACGGGGACGGCGAGGTGTTCGTCGGGTTCACCGGCTCGCTCAGCGTGATCGCGCACGAGCTCACCCACGGCGTGACCGAGTTCGCGGGCGGGCTGGAGTACCAGGGGCAGTCCGGGGCGCTGAACGAGTCGATGTCCGACGTGTTCGGCGCGCTGACCGAACAGCACCGGGCGGGGCAGGATGCGGATGCCGCGTCCTGGCTGATCGGCGAGGGCATCTTCACCGCCGCCGTCCAGGGCGTGGCGCTGCGATCGATGCGGGCGCCCGGCACGGCCTACGACGATGACGTGCTCGGACGCGACCCGCAGCCGGCGCACATGGACGATTACGTGCAGACCACGGACGACAACGGGGGCGTGCACATCAACTCCGGCATCCCGAACCATGCGTTCTATCTGACCGCGCAGCGGCTCGGCGGGAAGGCCTGGGAACGCGCGGGGCGCGTCTGGTATCTGACACTCACCTCAGGCGCGCTCTCGCCGACCGCTGGCTTCGCCGCCTTCGCCCGGGCCACCGTCTCCACGGCCGCGGCGGAGTACGGTGAAGACTCGGAGGTCCTCGACGCGGTCCGGAGGGGCTGGATCGGCGTCGGCGTGATGGATGACGGAGCAGCAACGACCTGATGCGGAGCCTGCGCGCGCGAATCGGCTGTCGGTGACCGTCACCCGCACGGGCGGCATCGCCGGCGCGAAGCGCACGTGGCAGGCGCAGCCCGAGACTGCGGATGCCGGTCATTGGGCCGAGCTGATCGACCGCTGCCCGTGGGACGCGGCGGACCCGGCGCGGCCGATCGTCCCGACCGGGGCGGACCGCTTCATGTGGCATGTCGGCGCGGTCTGCGGACCGACCGCGCGGGAAGCGGCGCTTCCCGACGCCGAGGTGCAGGGACCGTGGCGCGAACTGATCGACGCGGTGCGCGCCGTGCGCGCCGATCTCAGCGGCCGAACAGGCCCTTCCTCTTCTTGACCGGCTTCAGGTGCTTCTGCAGGTAGATCGTGCCGAGCCACCGACCGAACTTGAAGCCCACCCGGCCCATCCGTCCGACCTCGACGAAGCCGAGCTTCTCGTGGAGGGCGATCGAGGCCTCGGCCCCCTTGTCGCTGATCACCGCCACCATCTCGCGGATGCCGGCCTCCTCGCACGCTGTGATCAGCGCTTCGAGGAGGGCCCTGCCCAGGCCCTTGCCCGCGGCGGCGTGACCGAGGTAGATCGAGTTCTCGACGGAATACCGATAGGCCGACTTGCTCGACATCGGCTGGACGAGGGCGTACCCGAGGATCTGACCGGACGGGGACTCCGCCACCAGGAACGGCAGACCGAGCTTGTGCAGGAGCGCCGCCTTCTCGCGCCACTGCGTCAGCGTCCACTTCTTCTCGTCGAAGGTCACGACGGAGTTCGTCACGTAGTAGTTGTAGATCTCACGGACATCCGGCAGGTCGCGCTCCTGGAACGGCCTGATCGTGAAGGAGAAGCCGGGCTCGGGCGGCGCGGGCTTGCGCAGGTGCCGGGGAAGGCGGCGGCGATCCCGGTCGTATTCCTCCTCGAGCATGCCGTCAGCCTACGCGCGCAGGAATCGCCCAGTCGACGCCCGGCACGCCCTGCTCTTCCAGGAGCGCGTTCGCGCGCGAGAACGGACGCGAACCGAAGAAGCCACGGCTCGCGGAGAGCGGCGACGGGTGCGGCGACTCGATGATCGGCGTCGATCCGAGGAGGGGACGCAGGCTTGCGGCATCCTTGCCCCAGAGGATCGCCACGAGAGCCGCATCGCGCGCGACGAGCGTGCGGATCGCGTGCTCGGTGACCTTCTCCCATCCCCACCCCCGGTGTGACGCGGGGGCGCCGGGTGCGACGGTGAGCACGCGGTTCAGGAGCAGGACGCCCTGGTCGCTCCACGCCGACAGATCACCGTGGGCCGCCGGCGGGATGCCGAGGTCGTCGTTCAACTCGCGGTAGATGTTGCCGAGGCTGCGCGGCAGTGGGCGCACGTGGGAGTCGACCGCGAAAGACAGCCCGATCGGGTGCCCGGGCGTGGGGTACGGGTCCTGCCCGACGATCAGCACCTTCACTTCCGCCAACGGGCGCCGGAACGCGCGCAGCACGTTCTCGCCGGCGGGGAGATAGCCGCGGCCGGCCGCGACCTCTTCGCGGAGCCGGTCGCCCAGCGCGGCGATCCGAGGGGCCACCGGCTGGAGGGCGTCCGCCCACGCCGGATCGATCAGTCCGTCGGCGGCGAGCTCGGCGAGCGTGCGTGCCATCAGTCGACGCCGCCGCGGACGCGCAGCGGCCCGCGGGCGAGCAGGTGTTGCGCGGACTGCGCGACCGGTCGCATCGTCACGAGATCGAGGTTGACGTGCCCCGGCGCGTTCAGGGCGTACGCGATCACGTCGGCGACATCGTCGGCGGTGAGCGGGTTCTCGACGCCCTCGTAGACGCGCTCCGCGGCATCCCGGTCGCCACCCAACCGATTGAGCGTGAATTCCTCTGTGAACACCATTCCCGGGGCGACCTCGGTGACGCGAATCGGCTCCCCGTTGAGTTCTTGGCGCAGGACGTGGGCGAGCATGGCCTCGGCGGCCTTCGCCGCGTTGTACCCGGAACCGCCTGGGTACGGCGTGAACGCCGCCGTCGAGGTCACGAAGAGCGTGTCCGCGTGCCCGTCCACCGCGGCGGTGCCGCGCAGGTGCGGCAGGAGCGCGGCGACCAGGCGCTGGCTGGACAGGACGTTCGCATCGAACATCCACTGCCAGTCCGCGGGGCGCGCATCCTCGACCCGGTCGGTGCCGCGCGCGCCACCGGCGACCTGCACGAGGGCATGTACCGGCCCGGTCTCAGCGAGCCAGGCGGACAGCGCATCCACGTCTTCCTGGCGGGTGAGGTCCGCCGCGAACGCGACGGCTCCGGTCTCCTCTTCGAGAGCGTGCAAACGGTCGGCACGCCGTGCGACACCGACGACATCCCAGCCGCTCGCGCGCAGCGCGCGGACCGCGGCCTCACCGATCCCCGAACTCGCCCCTGTCACCACTGCGCGCCGTGTCACCATACCTCCACGCTACCGACACCCGGTGTTACGTCACATTTCCCGTCCGTTGTTGACAGAGGACGGCATCCCTACTCTCGACACAGGCCGCAGCGTCCGCCGCCGCCTGGACGACACCCGATGGAGTACGCACATGTCCGCACCCGAGAACTGGCGCTTCGAGACCAAGCAGATCCACTCCGGCGCCCAGCCGGACCCGGTCACCAAGGCCCGCGCCACGCCGATCTACCAGACGACCTCGTACGTCTTCGACAACACGACCCACGCGGCGAACCTGTTCGCCCTCGCCGAGTTCGGCAACATCTACACCCGCATCCAGAACCCGACGCAGGATGTCGTCGAGCAGCGCATCGCGGCGCTCGAGGGCGGCACCGGTGCACTGCTGGTCGCGAGCGGCCAGGCGGCCGAGACGTTCGCGGTGCTCAACATCGCCGAGGCCGGCGACCACATCGTCTCGTCGAGCTCGATCTACGGCGGCACGTACAACCTCTTCAAGTACACGCTGAAGAAGCTCGGCATCGATGTCACGTTCGTCGAGAACCAGGACGACGCGGCGGAGTGGGCGGCAGCGGTCCGCCCCAACACCAAGCTCTTCTTCGCCGAGACGATCGGCAACCCCAAGATCAACATCCTCGACATCCGCCTCGTCGCCGACGTCGCACACGAAGCCGGCGTCCCGCTCATCGTCGACAACACGATCGCGACCCCGTACCTGATCAAGCCGTTCGAGTTCGGCGCCGACATCGTCGTGCACTCGGCGACGAAGTTCCTCGGGGGTCACGGCACGGTCATCGGTGGCGTCATCGTCGACGGCGGAACCTTCGCGTGGTCGGAGAACGTCGACCGCTTCCCCGGGCTCACCGTTCCCGACCCGAGCTACCACGGCGCGTCGTACACCGCCGCCGTCGGCGACGGACTCGCGTACATCATCAAGGCGCGCGTGCAGCTGCTGCGCGACCTCGGCGCAGCGATTTCGCCGCAGAGCGCCTGGCTGCTCATCCAGGGGATCGAGACCTTGTCGCTGCGCATCGAGCGTCATGTGCAGAACGCGCAGGAGATCGCGGAGTGGCTCGAGGAGCAGTCCGACGTCGCGTCGGTGAACTACTCGGGTCTCCCGTCCTCGCCGTGGTACGCCAAGGCGAACGAATACGCTCCGAAGGGCGTGGGCGCGGTGCTGTCGTTCGAGCTGAAGGGCGGCGTGGAGGCCGGCCGCGAGTTCGTGAACACCCTCACGCTGTTCAGCCACCTCGCCAACATCGGCGACGTACGCTCGCTCGTGATCCACCCGGCATCCACCACGCACTCGCAGCTCACGCCCGAGCAGCAGCTGACGACGGGTGTGACGCCCGGGCTCGTCCGCCTCTCGGTGGGCCTGGAGAACATCGACGACCTCAAGGCCGACCTCGAGCAGGCGCTCGCGGCCGCCCGCCGGGTCAGCGAGGCTGCGCGCGCCTAGCGCGACAACCACGCTCGGGGCACGTGCTCCGCGTCGCGGCCCGTGTTGCCACACGGACCGCGGGAGCGGGCGCGTGCCCCGAATGCGTTGCGACCTATGCGCGCACCTTGGGACGCACGTGTCCGAGGCCGCCGTCGATGCCGAGGACCTGGCCGGTGATCCAGTCGTTCGCAGGATCCAGCAGGAACGCGACCCCGCGCGCGACATCGGCGGGCTCACCCAGACGACCGAGCGCGTGCATCGCCTCCGACACCTTGCGGGAGCCCTCGCTCGCCGTGAGCCCCGCCGTGAGCGGTGTCCGGGTCAGGCCGGGGGCGACCGCGTTGATCCGCAGGCCCTGGCTCGCGTAGCTGGCAGCGGCCGACAGCATCAGACCGATCACCCCCGCCTTCGCGGCGGCGATCGCGTCGTGGTTGGACAGACCCGCCATCGCCGCCGCGGACGACACCAGCACGACGGATCCGCCCGAGCGCAAGTGTCTGCCCGCCGCGCGCACCGTCGCGAACGCCGTGGTCAGCGACGCGGCGATCACGTCGTCGTACTGGTCGCGCGAAGTCAGGTGCGCGGGCTTGAGCAGCATCGAACCCGCGAAGCACGCGACGCCGTCGAGCGGCCCCACCTCGGCGACCGCGCGGTCGACCGCGTCGAAATCGGTCGCGTCGAGCACGATGTCGACTCCGGATGCCGCCCCTCGCGCCGTCGCGAGGACGTCGTGTCCGCTCTGCCGCAGCAGGTCGCAGGCCGCCGAGCCGATGCCGCTCGTCGCCGCGATGATCAGGAATCTCGCCATGCCGCCATTCTGGTGCGCCAGGGCCACCCCGAGGGCCGGATCCCGTTCGGAAAAAGTCGCCCGCTCCTGCATCCGGCCTCGGCCCCCGCGGGGAAGAACCTAGCGTGTCGGGTGAAACGCACCCGCTGTCAGAAGGGAAAGTCCAATGAAGCGCATTCTCGCCATCGGAGCCATCTCCGCCCTCTCGGTCTTCGGCTTCGCCGGTGCCGCGAACGCCGCACCGAACGCCAACGCCTGCTTCGGCGGCATCCACAAGGCCATCAACACCGAGAGCCTCCTCGGACTCGACAACGTCGGCCAGGCGGTCAAGCTGCTCGGCGGTCCGGGCAAGAACGAGGTTGCCCGGGCAGCGTGCGGCGAGTGATCGCCTGACACGCTCAAGATGATCCCGAGCGACTCGGAGATTGGGGTCTCCGAGTCGCTTCGTCTGTTCCCGGGCTTCTCCTCCTCGCGGCGCCGACGGGCGTAACACGACGGCACCCGGTCCCGGCGGACGAGAGAATGAGACGCATGGACTGGCAGACCTCGGAGGACACGGTGCCGAGCGCGCCCGTGACCGAGGCCGACGCCCGCCTGCTTCTGGGCCGCCCGCCCGCGACCGGCGCGTGGCGCGACGGCGATCCGATCGGCGATCGCCGCTTCGCGAGCTTCGGCGCCTTCCGCACCGAGGGCGGCCAGGAGCTCCCCGGCTATCGGCTCGCGTACGAGAGCTGGGGCGAGCTCTCCCCCGCGCGCGACAACGCGGTGCTCGTGCTGCACGCACTCACCGGCGACAGCCATGTGCGCGGCACGGCCGGACCGGGGCACCCCACCGACGGCTGGTGGGAGGACATCGTGGGACCCGGCGCCCCGATCGACACCGATCGCTGGTTCGTGATCGCCCCGAACATGCTCGGCGGGTGCCAGGGATCGACGGGGCCCTCGAGCATCGCACCGAACGGATACGAGTGGGCGTCGCGCTTCCCGTACCTGACGGTGCGCGACCAAGTGCACGCGCAGGTCCGGCTCGCCGACGCCCTCGGCATCGAACGGTGGGCCGGCGTGATCGGCGGGTCCATGGGCGGAATGCACGCACTGGAGTGGGCGGTCGGCCAGCCCGACCGGGTCGCGCGGGTCGGCATCCTGTCCGCACCGCCGGTGAACACGGCCGACCAGATCGCCCTGAACTCGGTGCAACTGGAGGCGATTCACATCGACCCGCGCTTCCAGGGGGGCGAGTACTACGACTCCGGCGACGGCGACGGACCCCACCGCGGGCTCGCGCTCGCGCGGCGTATGGCGCTGCTGAACTACCGCTCGCCGACCGAGCTGAACCAGCGCTTCCAGAGGTCATGGCAGTCGGGAGTGAGCCCGCTCGGCCACGGCGGGCGATTCGCGGTCGCGTCGTACCTCGACTTCCACGGCAACCGCTTCACCCGGCGCTTCGACGCGAACAGCTACATCACGCTCGTCGAGGCGATGAACTCCCACGACATCGGACGCGATCGCGGCGGGGTGGAGGACGCCCTCGCCCGCGTGACCGCGACCACGCTCGTGTTGGGCATCGACAGCGATCGGCTGTTCCCGGTGGAGGGTCAGCACCGCATCGCTCGCGGAATCCGCAGCACGATCGACGACGGCGCCGTCGTGCTCTCGAGCGATTTCGGCCACGACGGCTTCCTGATCGAGACACCTGCCGTCGGCCGACACCTGCGCCGGCTCCTGGACGCGCCGGCCGCCTGAGTTCACGGGGTCCGCGTGTAGACCCACGGCAGTCGCGAAAGGTCGAGGCGGTGACGGGATGCCGCGCCCACGGCCGATGACCGGTCATCCTCGTAGTCCGCATCGCCTTGCCACAGCAGCATCGGGCCACCGGCGCCCTCTCGAGCGACCGTCGCGTACCGCTTCAGGCCGCTGATCCGCGCCGTCTCGAGGATCGCCTGGACATCCGCGTGTCCGGCCAGATCGTCCAGCGTCACGAACGTGGGCGGGTACAGCGTCAGCTCGCCGCGGGCGTGGCGAGCGAGGACGTCCGCCGGCCGCGTCCATTCCACGGCGTCGACCTCCTGCGGCTCCGGCGCCAGCTCACCGCCGGGGTCCGACCCGAGGAAGAACCACGTGCGGATCCGCAGCGCGATCCCCGGCGGCGGGTCCCAGCACGACAGGGGAACCAGCCCACCGGCGTCGAGTTCGAGCCCGGTCTCCTCACGCGTCTCACGCAGCGCTGCCGCGCGCGCGGCCGCCTCCTCGATGGCCGGGTCGCCGTCTGCGGCGTCGAGCCTGCCACCCGGGAAGACCCATGCACCGCCGAACGAGCCGCGGTCGGGCCGTCGGATCATGAGCACCTCCGGCCCGGCATCGCCCTCGCGCAGCAGGACGACCGTCGCCGCGACCGGCACGTCCGGATCGGAGAAATCGGCGGCCGTGCGCGGTCGCGATCGCCCGGCGGCATCGGCGATGACCCGGAGCGCGCGCAGCGCCGCGTCGTCGTCAGCCACGCGGCATCCGCATGTCCGACAGCGCGAGCGGGTGCAGCGGCTCGGTGACCCACCGCGCGGCGAAGAGATCCTCGGATGCCGCGCACACGATGCGGAGCCGGTGAGGGGTCTGGACGAAGACGAGATCGAACGCGAGTTCGCCCGACTTCTGCTCCCCGCCTGCAGCCGCGACGACATCCGCGTCGTGCCACGCACCGACCCCCGCGTGCACCGTGATCTCCTCGCCCGCTTGATGGATCGAGAGCGCCGTCGAGCCCGGTCCCGGCGTCACTCGCACTTCGGTGATGCTCGGCACCGCGTTCTGCGGCCCCGGCGCGAAGGTGCGCTGCGGAGACGTCACCGGACCGCCGGGAGGGGACGGCAGGGCGGCGGCGGCCAACCGATCCCGCAGCCGGCACTCGGCATCCGGCGTCGTCGTCGCTCGGTCGATCGCCGGAAGCAAGTGCTCCCACACCGCGTCGAGGACCGCTTGCATGTCCTCGCTCTGTCCCGTCATCGCGAGCACCACATCGGCCTCCGGGAGCACGACGCAGAACTGCCCGTACGCGCCGTCGCCACGATAGCCGTGCCGGGCCATCCAGAACTGGAAGCCGTAGCCCTGACGCCAGTCCGGGTTGGGCTCGTCGGGATTCTCGATGTGCGCGCGCGTGGCCTCGTCCACCCACGCCTGCGGCAGCAGCTGCTCCCCCTCCCAGCGCCCACGTTGGAGGTACAACTGCCCGAGCCCCGCGACGGCGTCGGTCGTGGCGTGCAGACCGCTGAAGCCCAGCTCGAGGCCGCGCGGGTCGGTGAGCCAGCCGACCTCCCCGATGCCGAGCGGATCGAGAAGCCGCGGACGCAGGTACTCGGTGAGCGGCATGCCGGCGGCCTTCTGGATGATGGCGGCGACCGAGAACGTGCACGGCTGGTTGTAGGCGAACACCGAGCCCGGCTCTCGGTCGGGCGGGATCATCAGAAACCCTCGGACCAGGTCGTCGGGGTCGATCGCGCGGGCGGCGTCGATCGTATCGGAGAGGTGCCCGCTGGCCATCGCGGCGACGTGCCGCACCCGGATCCGCCGGGCGCGGGGATCGGTGACCTCGGCGTCGAGATCCGGGAAGTGCGAGAGGACGGTGTCGTCGAGGCTGACGAGGCCCTCCGCGACGGCCAGACCCAGCGCGGTCGAGGTGAAGCTCTTGCTCAGCGAGTAGAGCAGGTGCGGCCGGTCCGGCGAGTAGGGCGCCCACCAGCCCTCCGCGACGACGTGACCATGACGGAGCAGCATGAGGCTGTGCGTCTCGACTCCGGGCGCGCGCTCGAGCGCGTCGAGCAGATCAAGGATGCCGACCGCATCGATCCCGTGGGCGGACGGCGTGCTGCGCGGCAGGATCGAGGTCACTCCGGAATGCTAACCGGCGCCGGACGAGCTCAGACCGCGACGGTTCGACGCACGCGTTCCAGGCGCAGGCTGACGAGCGCGATCACCAGGCCGGCGAGAGCGAGCGCGACGCCGACCCAGGCCGGCGCGATGTAGCCGAAGCCGGCCGCGATCACCGCGCCGCCGAGGAACGCGCCCAGTGCGTTGCCGATGTTGAGCGCCGAATGGTTCAGAGCGGCGGCGATCGACTGGTTGTCGCCCGCGACGTCCATCAGACGGGTCTGGATCGTGGGGCTCAGCACGGACGAGACGAATCCCGTCGCGAAGACGAAGAACCCGAGGGCGAGGATCCACTGCGCGGTCAGTGCGAGGAGGACCAGGACCAGAGCCAGCCCGATCAGCCCGCCCACGAGGGTGCGCTTGAGGTCGATGTCGGCGAGATGCCCGCCGACGAGGTTGCCGAGGGTCATGCCGAGACCCATCAGCACGAGGACGATCGGGACGACCCAGGCCGGCGACCCGGCGATCTGCGTCACGAGCGGGGCGACGTAGCTGTAGATCGCGAAGAAGCCGCCGAACCCGATCGCTCCGATGCCGAGGGCGAGCCACACCTGCACCGTGCGGAAGACGCCGAGTTCGGAACGGAGCGTGCGGCCGGGTTCGCCCGGGTGCGGGGGGACGAACAGGGCGATGAGCACCGTCGCGGCGGCGAAGATCCCCGCGACGAGCATGAAGGCGACGCGCCAGCCTGCGAGCTGGCCCAGGAACGTGCCGAGCGGCACGCCGATGACGTTCGCGAGGGTGAGCCCGGTGAGGACGAAAGCGACGCCCTTCGCCCGGTTGCCGGGGCCGAGCACGTCGGCGGCGACGAGCGCGCCGATTCCGAAATATGCGCCGTGCGGGAGGCCCGCCAGGAAGCGCGAGGCGGCGATGAGTTCGAAGGTCGGGAGCACGATCGTGAGCGCGTTGAACACCGTGAGCGCAAGGGCGAGCGCCACCATCACCCGGTGCCGCGGGAAGCGGGCCACCGAACCGGCGATCAGTGGAGCGCCCACGACGACTCCGAGGGCGTAGAGGGTGATCAGCCAGCCGGCCTGTGCGATCGCGTCGGCCTGGTCGGCGGTCCACGCGGGCGTGAGGACGTCGGCCGCGATGTCCGGCAGAAGGCCCATCACGACGAATTCGGTCATGCCGATGCCGAAGCTGCCGACGGCGAGGGAGAGGAGCGCCCACTTCGCCGCACCCCTCGGAGAGTTCGAGGGAGTCACCCGGTCATGGTAGCCGGGCGGACGCAGGGAGTCGAATCGATTCGAGAGGGCGAGATGTGCGACTCAGATCCCGTCGTCGAGCGCGCGCTCCAGACGCGCGACCTTGCCGTCGATCTCGCCGGTCCATCCGGGCCGGATGTCCGCCTTGAGCACGAGAGAGACCCGCGAGCCGAACGGCAGCACGGCCTCGGTGGCGGCCTTGACCACGGCGAAGACCTCGTCCCACTCCCCCTCGATCTCGGTGAACATCGAGCTCGTGCGATTCGGCAGGCCGGAGGCGCGCACGACCCGCACGGCCGCCGCGACGGCATCGTGCACCGACCCGTCCGGCGCGTCGGTGGCGGCATCCGCCGGGGCGCCGCTCGGAGCGACGGAGAAGGCGACGATCACATGGACCTCCGGGTTGTTCAGGCGTCCAGTGCGCGGACGGACAGGCGGGCGGAGCGGACAGCGGGAACGCGCACGCGTGCGAGGATCACGACCGCCCAGACGAGCAGCACCACCAGCAGCAGGTTGCGCAGGGTCAGCAGGACGGCCGGAAGGACCTGGGCGTTCAAGAGCTCGTTGTACAGCAGCGGGTAGACGACCTGAGTGACCGCAGCGATCACGAGGCCCACCAGCGCCGGTCGCCGCCACCGATCACGATCGATCACGAGGCCCACCACGAGCGGCGCGATGAACCAGGTCATGTACTGGGGCGAACCGACCTTGTTGAACACGATGAACGCGAGCACGAGCGCGAGCGCGAGGGGCGAGAACAGCCGCACGAAGCCGGCTCCCCGCTGCGCTTTGTACAGCCCGAGCCCGGCGATCGCGAGAACGGCGATCACCAGGAGCGGCGTCATCGCCGCCGAAACGGCCTGCTCGGCCGGGCCCATCACCTGGAACGTCAGGATGTCGCGGGCGTAGTAGATGTACGAGCCGGGGATGCCGAGCACGGCGCGCCAGAGGTACCACGCGCTCACCGGCGCCTCCAGCTGCAGACCGCGCCCCGTCTGATCGGTGACGAAGCCGAACGCGTACGGCAGACCGCCCGCGGCGACCACCGCACCGAGCGTGAGCGCCGAGACCAGGACCGCCCCGCCGATGATCGCGAGCCGCCGGCGGACGGCGATGAGCGCGGCGGCCAGGAGCGCGGCGGGCCACACCTTGATCCAGGTGCCCACCGCGAGCAGGATCGAGCCGAGCAGCGGGCGGCCGACGAGCCACAGACATCCGGTGATCGCGAGCGGCACCGTGATGCCGTCGAGCCGGTACATCCCCACCGGGCCGAGGAGCGCGATGAAGGCCAGCCAGAACCAGGCGGCCAAGACCCTGCCGCGGGAGCGCGCCGACCCCACCAGCAGCGCGAAGGCGAGCGCGTCGCACACCGTGACGAGGATCGCCCAGGCGACCTCGTAGCCGGCGATCCACGCGAGGGCATGAGCGAGCAGCATCGGGATGAGGGCGAGCTGCGGATAGACCCACGCCTCGGTGATCCCGACGATCCCCCGCCCCTGAAGGGCCACCGTCGACCACGGCTCGTAGACGTTGTAGACGTCGCCCATCGGCTGGTTCGGCTGCGTGAAGCCGAGAACGGCGACCAGGACGTGGACCGCGAGGAACGCGATCCACAGCATCGCGCGTCTGGACACGCGACGATTCTACGGTCGCCGCGTCAGGACGACGTCTCGGCCACCGCGTACGGAAGCGCCTCGGCGACATCGAGCGCCGTGATCGGACCGCCCGCAGGCCCGAGACGGCCGGCGGCGAGGCTCGCTGCGCGACCGTGCAGCCAGACCCCCGTCGCCGCGGCCGCGGCCGGTGTCGTGCCCGGTTCCGCCCCGGCGATCACGGCGCCGATCGCGCCGGCGAGCACATCGCCCGTGCCGGCCGTCGCGAGCCACGGCGTGCCCACCTGGACGGAGCGCACCCAGCCATCCGGCGCGGCCACGATCGTGACCGCGCCCTTGAGCACGACCGCCGCGCCGAGCGCCGCCGCCGTCTGCAGAGCGGATGCCGCTCGCTCGGCATCCGTCCGGCCCTTCTCCGGCCCGAATCCGAGCCGCGCCCGCAGGCGCGCGTGCTCCCGGTCGTGCGGGGTGATCACCCGCGGGGCACGAGACGGTCCGACGAGGTCCAAGGCACCCGCATCGACGACGACCGGCTCCGCACCCGCCAGGATCTCCGCGAGCGCCTCCGTCTCGGCATCCGATCTGTCACCCGCGTCGGTTCCCGAGCCGATGAGCCACGCCTGCACGCGACCGGCCGCGGCCACCGTCTCGGGGCGACGCTGCAGCACGAGCGCGGTCGGCCGGTCGGGGCCGAGATATCGGACCATGCCGATCCCGGTGCGCCACGCTGCCTCCACGCCGAGGACCGCGGCTCCCGGATAGCGCTCGGAGCCGGTGCGGACGCCGAGGACCCCGCGGGAATACTTGTCGTCCTCGTCGGTTGGCCTTCGCAGGACGCGCGCGGCGTCCGCCCTCGTCCACGGTGCGGGCCTGTCCTGTCCGAGCATGGCGTCACCCTACCCTCGGGAGTCGATCGATGAGCATCCTGTTCTCACCCCTGACCATCGGGCCCGTCACGGCGCGCAACCGACTCTGGGTCGCGCCGATGTGCCAGTACAGCGCGATCGACGGCGTGCCGCAGGAGTGGCACCACACGCACCTCGCGCAGTTCGCGTCCGGCGGCGCCGGAATCGTGATCGCCGAGGCGACGGCCGTATCCCCCGAGGGCCGGATCTCGCCCGAGGACGTCGGATTGTGGAACGACGCCCAGCGCGACGCATGGGCCCCGATCGCGACGGCGATCCGCGCGCGTGGCGCCCTCGCCGGCATCCAGCTGAGTCACGCCGGCCGCAAGGCCTCGACCTGGTCGCCGTTCTCGGGGCACCGCGGTTCGGTGCCCGAGACCGAGGGCGGGTGGCCGACCCTCGCGCCGTCGGCGATCGCGTTCGGCCGGTATGCCGAGCCGGCGGCGATGGATGCCGAGCAGATCGATCGGGTCGTCTCCGACTTCGCCGCCGCCGCCGCACGTGCCGTCGAGGCCGGCTTCGAGGTGATCGAGGTCCACGCCGCTCACGGATACCTGCTGCACCAGTTCCTCTCCCCGCTGTCGAACGTGCGCGACGACGAGTACGGCGGGTCGCTGCAGAACCGGGCACGCCTGCTGCTGCGCGTGGTCGACGCGGTTCGGGATGCCGCGCCCGGCGTCGCGCTGCTGGTGAGGTTCTCGGCATCCGACTGGGCGCAGGGCGGCTGGGACGTTCCCGAGACGACCGAGGTCGCGGGCTGGGCGGCCGAGCACGGCGCGCATTTCTCCGACATCTCCAGCGGCGGACTCGCCGCGCACCAGGAGGTCGTGATCGGACCCGGTTATCAGGTGCCCTTCGCGTCCGCCGTGCGGGCCGGTGCCGGCGTGCCGGTCGGCGCCGTGGGCCTGATCACCTCGGGCACGCAGGCCGAAGAGATCCTGCAGGCCGGGGACGCCGACGCGGTCCTGGCCGCGCGCGAGTGGCTGCGCGACCCGCACTTCGCCCTGCGCGCGTCGACCGAACTGGGCGAACAGATCGACTACTGGCCCGCCCAGTACCTCCGCGCCCGCCCCTGAATCTCCGCGCTCACGCGCGGCGGCGCGTCGATGGCTCTGCGCTCATGCGCGGCGGCGCGTCGCGTCCTGCACTTCGCCGATGAGCTCCTCGATGATGTCCTCGAGGAACAGCACGCCGGTGGTCCGCCCCTCCGTGTCCCGCACGCGCGCGAGGTGGCGCCCCGCGCGTCGCATGAGCGCGAGCGCGTCCTCGAGGTCGGTCGTCTCGAGCACGGGAACCATCTGGTGGATGCGCTTGCTCGGAATCGACCGCGCCACGTCCTCCGGCGCGTCCGGCCCCTCCGCCGCACGCAGGATGTCCTTCAAGTGGACGTACCCGACCGGCGACTGCTCGGCATCCACGATCACGTACCGCGAGAAGCCGTACCGCGCGACCGCCTTCTCGATCGTCGCCGGGGTGACCGTCTCGGGCAGGGTCACGAGCTGGCTGAGCGGCACCGCGATGTCGCTCGCCTTCTTGTCGGTGAACTCCAGCGCCGCCGACACCGTTCCGGCCGAGTCGTCGAGGATGCCCTCGATGCGCGACTGGTTCACGATCGTGGTGACCTCCTCGAGCGTGAAGGTCGACGCGGCCTCGTCCTTCGGCTCGACGCGGAACAGCCGAACGATGTGGTTGGCGATCCAGTTGAGCGACACGATCACCGGGTGGAACAGCCGGGAGACCCAGACGAGCGGGGTCGCGAGCATCAGCACGGCACGGTCCGGCACGGAGAACGCGAGGTTCTTCGGCACCATCTCACCGAAGACGACGTGCAGGTACGACACGAGCAGGAGAGCGACGACGAACGCGATGACGTCGACGGTGCCCTCGGCGAGCCCGGTGAGTCCGAGCGGCTCCGCGAGCAGGTGGTGGATCGCCGGCTCCGAGACGTTCAGGATCAGCAGCGAGCAGATCGTGATGCCCAGCTGGCTCGTCGCGAGCATGAGCGTGGCGTGCTCCATCGCGTACAGCGCGGTCTTCGCGGCGCGCGAACCCTTCTCGGCAAGCGGTTCGATCTGCGAACGGCGCGCCGAGATGACGGCGAACTCCGCGCCGACGAAGAACGCGTTGAACGCCAGCAGCACGAACAGCCACGCGATGCCTGCCCAGTCGCTCATGAGCGCTCACCCGCCTCGGCCGCCTCGCGCTGGTCCGCGGTCGGGGTGTGCGTGAAGCGGACGCGGTCGATGCGCCGGCCGTCCATGCGCTGCACGTCCAGCGTCCCGTCCTCCACCTCGACCCGGTCGCCGACGACCGGGATGCGCTCGAGCACGCTCATGATGTAGCCGCCCACGGTGTCGTACACGTCGCCTTCGGGAATGCGGATGCCGGTGCGATCGAGCACCTCATCGGGTCGGAGATCGCCGGGGAAGGTGACCGACGTGTCGGTGCGCACGATGCCCGCGCGGCGGCGGTCGTGCTCGTCGAGCACTTCGCCCACGATCTCCTCCACGAGGTCCTCGAGGGTGACGACGCCGGCGGTGCCGCCGTACTCGTCCACGACGATCGCCATCTGGTAACCGCGGGCACGGAGCTCGGCGACGAGGGTGTCCAGGTGCACGGCTTCGGGCACGCGCAGCGGTTCCGTCGCGAGCGCCGCGGCGGGGACGTCGGCCCGGCGCCCGCGCGGGACGCCGACGGCGGCCTTCAGGTGCACGATGCCGGTGATGTCGTCCATCGACTCGTCATACACGGGGAACCGGCTGTGGCCGGTGCGGCGGGCGAGCTGGATCACGTCGTCGGCGGAATCCTCGACGGAGAGCGCGTGGATGCTGGGCCGCGGCGTCATCACGTCGGCGGCGCTCAGCCGGGCGAACGTGAGGCTGCGGTTCAGCAGAGTGGCCGTGTCCTCCTCGAGCACGCCGGCCGAAGCCGACCGGCGGACGAGGCTCGACAGCTCCTCGGCGGTGCGTGCGCCCGAGAGCTCCTCCTTCGGCTCGATCCCGATCATCCGCAGCACGCCGTTCGCGCTGCCGTTGAGGACGACGATCGCGGGACGGAACACCGTCGTGAACGCGACCTGGAAGGGCATGACGAGCTTGGCGGTCTGCCGCGGGATCGCGAGTGCGAAGTTCTTCGGCACGAGCTCGCCGAGGATCATCGACAGCACGGTCGCGATCGTGATCGCGATGATCACCGCGAGCGGCGAGACGAGGCTCGGGGGCATGCCCCATGCGGTGAACACGGGTCGGAGCAGGTTCGAGATCGCCGGCTCCATCGCATAACCGGTCAGGAGCGTGGTCAGAGTGATGCCGAGCTGCGCGCTGGAGAGGTGCGTCGAGGTGATGCGCAGAGCGCTGATCGTCAGCGAGAGACGCGATTCACCGGCATCCCGTCGCGCTTCCAGATCGGCGCGATCGAGGTTGACCAGCGCGAACTCGCTGGCGACGAAGAGACCGGTGCCGACCGTGAGCAGGAGCCCCACGCCGAGCATGACGTAATCCATCACGCATCACCCCCTTCTCGGGAGGCGCGGCAGTGGGGCGAGCGTCTACTGGGGGGGTCGTCCATCGTGCCGCCCAGTCTACGGCAGGCACTCCCCGTCGACGCCCGCGATTCCGATTCGCACGTTGGCTACACCGAACTGCGATGGCCCTATGAAACCTCAGCCGCCATCGCAGAGATGTGGCGCCGAACGGGGATCCGACCATGGCGGCTCGGCGCGGCATCCCCAGCTCCTCCCCAGGTGTCGGGCGAACCGGCGCCATCCACACATGCGTGGATCATGGCACCGCGCAGATCACCGTCGCCGAGGATTCACGGATGACGAACCTTCTCGAGCCCCCGCTGGACCGCGTCTACCGACGGCGCGAGTCGATCGACGGAGTCAACGAACGGCGGCTCGCCCGCCGGATCGAGCGAGGCGAACTCATCCGCGTCGCACCCGGGTCTTTCGTCACGAGCTCGACGTGGTCGGTTCTGAAGCCGATCGATCAGCACGCGCAGCGCGTCTGGGAAGCCGCGAGTCGGACATCGCGCGGCACGGTCTTCTCGCACGCGGCGGCGTGCGCGCTCTGGGGCATCGACATGCTCGGCGACGCCGGCGACCGCGTCGATGTCAGCGTGGAGCGGACGAGCGGCGGACGCACGACCGGCAACCTGCGGCGGCACACCCGGGACATGGCGCGTGTGCAGGTCACAGCCTGGGGCGACCATTGGATAACCACGCCCGGCCAGACGATCCTCGACATGGCGGCGGCACATTCGTTCACCATGGGCGTCGTCGTCGCTGACCGAGCCCTCTGGTCCCGGCGGACAGGCGGCCCACTGCTCAGCCTGGGCGAACTGCGTGCGGGAGCGGATGAGTACCGCGGACGCGGCGAGGTGCGTGCGCGCCGCATGGCGGAATTCGCCTCCGCGGACTCGGACAGTGTGCGCGAGTCGCAGAGCCGGATCGTGATCGATGCGCTGGGTTTCCCGTCACCGGAGCTGCAGCATCCATTCGTCCTGCCCGATGGGCGGATCGTGCGCACCGACTTCTTCTGGCAGGAGTGGGACCACGTGGGCGAGTTCGACGGAGTCGGGAAGTACATCGACGCGGCGATCCTGCGCGGACGAACCCCCGCGCAGGCCCTGATCGAGGAGAAGGATCGCGAGGACGCGCTGCGGCGCATCGTGCGCCGAGTTTCCCGGTGGCGCACTCCCCAGCTGCAACGGCCGGCACAGCTGTGGGACATCCTGACGCGCGCCGGCCTGCCGAGCGTCATGCCCCGCCCGGGGCGTTGAGCGTTCGTCCGCGATCGATGGCGCCAGATGCCTGCGGTGGCCCTACGAAAACTGAATCGCCATCGCAGGAAGGTGTCGCCAATCTGCGGGAGGATGGCGGGCGGGCGGGAGGGAGAGCACTACCAGGAGACCGGGAGCGCCTTGCCCTCCTCGTACCCGGCGGCGGACTGCAGACCGACGCGGGCACGCTCGCGGAACTCGGCGACCGAGGAAGCGCCGGCGTACGTGAACGAGGACCGCACGCCCGAGGTGATCATGTCGAGCAGATCCTCCAGCCCCGGCCGCAGCGGATCCAGATAGATCTTGGACGACGAGATGCCCTCGGCGAACAGCTCCTTGCGGGCGAGCTCGTATGGATCCAGCCGGCCGAACCGGCCGTGCACGGCCTTGGTCGATGCCATGCCCCAGGACTCCTTGTAGGCGCGCCCCGCCTCATCGACCAGGAGCTCGCCCGGAGCCTCGATCGTCCCGGCGAACCACGAGCCGATCATGACGGATGCCGCTCCCGCCGCGAGCGCGAGGGCGACGTCCCGGGGGTAGCGGACGCCCCCGTCGGCCCAGACGTGCGCGCCGAGCACGCGCGCGGCCTCCGCCGTCTCGAGCACGGCGGAGAACTGCGGGCGGCCGACGGCGGTCATCATGCGGGTCGTGCACATCGCGCCCGGACCCACGCCGACCTTGAGGATCGTCGCGCCGGCGCGGACGAGGTCCTGCACGCCGTCGGCGGTCACGATGTTGCCCGCGGCGATCGGGATGCCGAGATCGAGGTCGGCGACGGTGCGCAGCGCCCGGAGCATGCCGTCCTGGTGCCCGTGGGCCGTGTCGACGACGAGCACGTCGACACCGGCGGCGGCCAGCGCCTGCGCCTTCGCCGCCACATCGCCGTTGATGCCGACCGCCGCGGCGACACCCAGGCGCCCCGACCCGTCGACGGCCGGTCGGTACAGCGTCGAGCGCAGCGCGCTGCGGCGCGACAGCGTCCCCACGACGAAGCCGTGGTGCAGGACGCAGACGGTCTCGGCATCCGCGGCGACGAGCAGGTCGAACGCGTGCCGGGCGCTCTCCACGTCGTCGGCGTCGAGGGATGCCGTCCGTCCGCGGACGAGATCTCCCAAGCGCGCGTCCGGCAGCGCCGATCCGAGCCGGATGGCCGGGACGATCCCCTGCACGTCGTCGATGTGCAGGCGCTTGCCTGTGGTGTCGGCGACGACGATGCCGTGGCCCTCGGTGGCGGGCAACAGGCGCGCGGCATCCGCCACGGTCGCATCCCCCGGCAGCACCAGCGGCGTGTCCCAGCGCACCGGCTGGTCCTTCACCCAGCGGATCGCCGCGTCGAGCTCCTGCAGCGGCATGTCCTGCGGCAGCACCCCGAGCCCGCCGCGACGAGCGAGGGTCGCTGCCAGGCGCGCGCCCGTGACGGAGTTCATGTTCGCGGAGACGAGCGGGATCGTCGCCGGCGTGCCGTCGTTCGGCGCCAGGTCGACGTCCAGGCGACTGGTGACGTCGGAGTGCCGCGGCACCAGGAAGACATCGGAGTAGGTCAGATCGACATCGGGCTTCTCGCCGTAGAACTCCATGCTGGCCAGATTAGTGATTCTTTCCGCGGGCATAACGATGCCCGATCCTGCGTATCACAACCGGCTTCGTCCCGGCGGCGCCGGCCACGATGGGGTTAGGCTTGACAGTCGTGCGCGGATGCCGCTGAATCGGGTGCCGCGCGCTCCCACGAACTTCACGAAAGCGGGCGATCGAGCGTGTCGAGCCAGGTCACGGGCGTCGGGGTGTCGAGCGAAGGCGAGTTCGGAGCCAATGAGTGGCTCGTCGAAGAACTCTACGAGCAGTACACGGCCGACAAGAACTCAGTAGACAAGGCCTGGTGGCCGATCCTCGAGGCCTACCGGCCCGCGGACGGGACGCCGGCACCGGATGCCGCTCCCCCCGCGCCGGCGGCATCCACGACGCAGCCGGCAGCGGCCGCCCCGTCGGCCCCGCCCACCCAGACCCGCTCGGAGGGCGCCGCCCCGAGCGACGCCCACCCGGTGACGGCCCCGATCCCTGTCGTCGGAAGTCAGCCGGTCGCCCGGACGACGGCACGTCCCGCGGCCCGCCAGCCGATCCCGGCCCAGGCGCCGACCGCGGCGCCGTCCGCGGGAGCGGCGAACTCGGAAGAAGACAAGGTCACCGTCCTCAAGGGCATGACCAAGACGCTCGCGGTCAACATGGACGAGTCGCTGACCGTCCCGACCGCCACGAGCGTGCGGACGATCCCGGCCAAGCTGATGATCGACAACCGCATCGTGATCAACAACCACATGTCGCGCACCCGCGGCGGCAAGGTGAGTTTCACGCACCTGATCGGGTGGGCGCTCATCCGCGCTCTCAAGGAGTTCCCGAGTCAGAATGTCTTCTACGCCGAGATCGACGGCAAGCCGTCGGTCGTCGCACCCGCGCACATCAACCTCGGCATCGCGATCGACCTGCCCAAGCCGGACGGGACGCGCGCGCTCCTCGTGCCGAGCCTGAAGCGCGCCGACACGCTCACGTTCAACGAGTACCTGGCCTCGTACGAGGACCTCGTCACGCGCGCCCGGAACAACAAGCTCACCGCCGCGGACTTCCAGGGGACGACGATCTCGCTGACCAACCCCGGTGGCATCGGCACGGTCCATTCCGTCCCGCGTCTGATGAAGGGGCAGGGCTGCATCGTCGGTGCCGGTGCCCTGGAGTACCCGGCCGAGTTCCAGGGGGCGAGCGAGAAGACCCTCAACGAGCTCGCGATCGGCAAGACGATCACGCTGACGAGCACGTACGACCACCGCGTCATCCAGGGTGCGGGCTCCGGCGAGTTCCTGAAGAAGGTGCACGAGCTCCTCATCGGCCAGCGCAACTTCTACGAGGACATCTTCGCCGCGCTCCGCATCCCGTACGCCCCGATCCACTGGGGCAGCGACATCAACGTCGACCTCGCCGAGCGCGTGGACAAGACCGCTCGCGTGCAGGAGCTCATCAATTCGTTCCGGGTCCGCGGTCACCTGATGGCCGACATCGATCCGCTCGAGTACGTGCAGCGCACGCACCCCGACCTCGAGATCGAGAACCACGGACTGACGTTCTGGGACCTCGACCGCGAATTCGTCACCGGCGGATTCGGCGGCAAGCGCCAGATGAAGCTCCGTGACATCCTCGGGGTGCTGCGCGACTCCTACTGCCGCACGATCGGCATCGAGTACATGCACATCCAGGACCCGACGCAGCGTCAGTGGTTCCAGGAGAACGTCGAGCTGAAGTACCAGAAGCCCGGCCACGACGAGCAGCTCCGCATCCTCAGCAAGCTCAACGAGGCCGAGGCGTTCGAGACGTTCCTGCAGACGAAGTACGTCGGCCAGAAGCGGTTCAGCCTCGAGGGCGGCGAATCCCTCATCCCGCTCCTGGACGAGATCCTGCAGGGCGCGGCCGAGGCCGGGCTGGACGGTGCCGCGATCGGAATGGCCCACCGCGGTCGTCTGAACGTGCTGACCAACATCGCCGGCAAGACCTACGGACAGGTCTTCCGCGAATTCGAGGGCTCGGTCGCCGTCGGCAGCAAGAGCGGTTCCGGAGACGTGAAGTACCACCTCGGCACCGAGGGCACGTTCGTGGACGACCGCGGCGAAGAGCTGCCGGTCTACCTCGCCGCGAACCCCTCGCACCTCGAGACCGTCGACGGCGTGCTCGAGGGCATCGTCCGCGCCAAGCAGGACCGCAAGCCCATCGGCACGTTCGCCTGGCTCCCGATCCTCGTCCACGGCGACGCGGCGTTCGCAGGGCAGGGCGTGGTCGTCGAGACGCTGCAGATGTCGCAGCTGCGCGGGTACCGCACGGGCGGCACGATCCACGTGGTCGTGAACAACCAGGTGGGCTTCACCACCGTGCCGCAGGACGCGCGCACCTCGGTGTACGCGACGGATGTCGCCAAGACGATCCAGGCGCCGATCTTCCATGTGAACGGCGACGACCCGGAGGCCGTGGTCCGCGTGTCGCAGATCGCGTTCGCGTACCGCCAGCGCTTCCACCGCGACGTCGTGATCGACCTGGTCTGCTACCGCCGACGCGGCCACAACGAGGGGGACGACCCCTCGATGACGCAGCCCCTCATGACGAACCTCATCGAGGCGAAGCGCTCGGTCCGGCGCCTGTACGTCGAGGCGCTCGTCGGTCGCGGCGACATCACCGAAGAGGAGTACGAGCAAGCCAAGCGCGACTTCCAGAACGGCCTGGAGATCGCCTTCGCCGAGACGCACGCGGCAGAGACCGGAACGAATCAGGTCGTCGAGGACACGGCGGTCGAGCAGGCGGTCGGGGCTCCGGAGACGACGGGGGTCTCTCGCGAGATCGTGCACATGATCGGCGACGCGTTCGTGAACAAGCCGGAAGGCTTCACGGTGCACGCCAAGCTCCAGCAGCTCCTCGAGAAGCGGCTGGACATGAGCCGCAACGGCGGAATCGACTGGGGCTTCTCCGAACTCCTCGCGTTCGGCTCACTGCTCGTGGAGGGCACGGCCGTCCGCCTCGCCGGGCAGGACTCCCGCCGCGGCACGTTCGTGCAGCGCCACTCGGTCCTGCACGACCGCGCGAACGGGCAGGAATGGATCCCGCTGACGAACCTCGGCGAGAACCAAGGCCGGTTCTGGGTCTATGACTCGCTGCTGAGCGAGTACGCCGCCCTCGCGTTCGAGTACGGCTACTCGGTCGAGCGCGCAGACGCACTCGTGCTCTGGGAGGCGCAGTTCGGCGACTTCGTCAACGGCGCGCAGTCGGTGCTGGACGAGTTCATCTCCTCGGCCGAGCAGAAATGGGGCCAGCAGTCCAGCGTCGTGCTCCTGCTCCCCCACGGCTACGAGGGCCAGGGACCCGACCACTCGTCGGCGCGCATCGAGCGCTACCTGCAGATGTGCGCGCAGGACAACATGACGGTCGCCCGGCCGTCCACGCCCGCGTCGTACTTCCACCTGCTGCGCCGTCAGGCGTACGCCCGCCCGCGCCGGCCGCTCATCGTCTTCACGCCCAAGGCGATGCTGCGCCTGCGGGGAGCCACGAGCCCGGTCGAGGACTTCCTCGGCGGACGTTTCGAACCGGTGCTGGACGACGACCGGAACCTGGACCGCGCGTCCGTCAAGCGCGTCCTTCTGCACGCCGGCAAGATCCACTGGGATCTGAAGGCGGAATTGGAGAAGAACCCGAACCCGGAGATCGCCCTCGTGCGCCTGGAGCAGTACTACCCGGCACCGATCGAGGAGCTCAACGCGGTCCTGGACACGTATCCGGACGCGGAGCTGTACTGGGTGCAGGACGAGCCCGAGAACCAGGGCGCCTGGCCGTTCATCGCGCTCGAGGTCGTCAAGCACCTGCACGGCCGGACGATCCGTCGGATCTCGCGCGCATCGGCGGCCTCGACGGCGACGGGTTCGCCGAAGGTGCACGCGGTCGAGCAGGCGGCGATCCTGAACAAGGCCCTCACCCTCTGACGTCCGACGACGAGCGGGGCGCCGGATTCCGGTGCCCCGCTCGTCGTGTCAGTACCAGAGGCTGAGGAACGGGGTGTCCACCGACGCGAAGGCCCGATCCATCGCCACCGCCGAGTGCGGCTCCGCAGCGAGGAGGCCTGCCGCGCTCAGCACGGACGCGCGCACGCCCCCGAGGACCAGCGACGACAGGGCGTTCACGCTCAGGGTCACGTCGGGCTCGGCATCCGTCGGACGCACCGTGGGCGCACCCTCACCGTCGATCTCGAGCGTCCAGGTGCCGTCGGCGAAGCCCAGCGGGTCCGTCACCCGCAGCGTGAGCGACGCCGCGCACGCGTACGTGCGCGCGCCCAGCACGGTCGGCACGTCGAGGATCCGAAGCCAGCCGTGCTCGCTCGTGGTGACATGAGCCCCGCGCTGATCGGCGATCATCCAGCGCACCGGCTCGTCCACGCTGCGCAGCGAGGCCTGCACGACGCTCACCAGATCGTGCTCGAGCACGAATCGCCACAGCGCCGCGTACGCATCGGCCGTCTCGCTGAGCAGGTAGTGCACCTGCAGCTCGTGCTTGGTGAAGTCCTCGCCCTCGTCCGCGAGGCGGTAGACCACGAGCCCGCGGGTGGCGCCCGCCGGGTCGGCGTAACGGACGGCGCGGAGCTTCTGGGCATCCTGCTGTCCGGGCACGAGACCCGACATGCGCCGCCACAGCCCCGGCCACGCCTCGATCTCACCGGGGCGCGCGGTGCGGATGCGTCCGTGCAGATCGGCGAGTTCGTCGCGGAGCCGCTCGCGGCTGACGAAATCCAGCCGACCGTCCGGCCGCGGGCCGACCCAGGCGGCCCGGCGCGTGTCGATCCTCCAGTCGGTCGCGTACGTGGCCGGGGAGAATCCGAAGCGGCCGTAGATCGTCGCCTCGGATACGGTGAGCCCGGCGATCGCGAGCCCGGCGTCGGCTGCCGTGCGCAGCTCGCCCTCGAGCATCGCCCGGGCGATGCCCTTCCGCCGATGCGTGGGGGCGACCGTCACACCGCTCACGGCCCACATCGGCAGCGTCCGCCCGCCCGGCAGCGTCACATCGGTCACCCAGGAGTTGACCGTGCCAACCGGCTGCTCGGGGTGCGCCGACGCGGGGTCGTACACCCCGATGAACCGTCGGAAGGAGAGCCCGTCTCGCGCGCCGCCGATCTGCTCGTCCGTCTGCTCGCCGGCGAGGAACCCGCGCATCTCGGCCTGCAGATAGGGATCGAACTCGGCTCGGTCGGCGGTGTCGATCACGCGGTAGTCAAGCCCGTTCGCCGCGACCGCGGCGTGGGCTCGGGAGTCGATGGGGGCGTTCTTCCACAGGGACATCCGCTCACCCTAGCCCGATCCTCAGACACCCGTCAGGAGTCGAGCGCGGCCTCTGCGGCATCCATCGACGCGGCCCGGTCTTCGGCCACCAGACCCAGCCGCGTGCGCCGATCGAGCAGGTCGTCGGCCGTGAGGGCACCCTCGACGAGGACCCCCCAGCGCAGCTCCTGCGCCGTGACCCCGCGAGCGGCGGCAGGCCCGTCGGCGAGCGCGGCGACGAAGGGCGCCTCGGCGCCGTACCGTCGCACCAGGCGCGGCGCGGCCGAGATCTCGGCCGACCGGGCGCGCGGCCACGCGCCCACGAGGGGCAGAGACGCGGTGCGGGATGCCGGCGCCTCACCGCGTGCGAAGCGACGGGCGATCGCCGCATCGACGCCGTCCTGAGCCATCCGGCGGTAGGTGGTGAGCTTGCCCCCGACGACCGTGAGCACGCCGTCCGCCGACTCGAGGATCGCGTGCCGCCGGGACAGGTCGCTCGTCTCGGTGTGCTGCTCGTGTCCGGCCGTCAGCAGCGGCCGGAGCCCGGCGAACGTGCCGACGACGTCGGACCGACGCAGCGGATCGGCGAGGACCGCGTTGACGGTGTCCAGGAGCATGTCGATCTCGGCATCCGTCGCCTGCGGCACGTCCGGAAGAGGCCCATCGGCGGGGACATCGGTCAGCCCGATGTACGTGCGGCCATGCGGGGCGGGCACGGTGAACACGAAACGGCTCCGCGAACCGGCGACGGGTACGGTCAGCGCGGCATCCGCACCCCCCAGCCGCGACGTCTCCACGACGAGGTGCGTGCCGCGGCTCGGTCGCAGGTGCACGTCCGACTGCAGCTCCCCCGCCCACACGCCGCCGGCGTTCAGCACCGCACGCGCGCGGACCGTCACCTCCGTGCCGGTCAGGGCGTCGCGCAGCACCGCGCCGTCACCGTGCACGCGGACAGCCTCGACGCGCGTCAGAACGCGCGCGCCGAACCCCGCGGCCGTGCGGGCGACGGCGATCACGAGCCGCGCGTCGTCGAACAGCTGCCCGTCCCAGCCGCGAACCCCGCCGCGCAGGAGTTCGGACCGTACCGCCGGCGTCAGGCGCAGCACCGTGTCGCGGTCGATCGCGGCCGGGTGCGAGAGCACGGCGTCGGGCGTTCCGACCACGCGGCGCAACCCGTCTCCGAGCGCATATCCGACACCGATGTAGGCGCCGCGCGCGACGTGCCCCGGAGCATACAGCGGCAGCACCTGGGCGAGGGGCCGGGTGAGATGCGGGGCGATGCGCGTCATGAGCAAGTGACGTTCCGCGGCGCTCTCGTGCGCGATCGCGAGCTGCCCCGAAGCGAGGTAGCGCAGCCCGCCGTGGACGAGCTTCGAGCTCCACCGGCTCGTGCCGTGCGCGAGGTCGGCGCGCTCGACGAGCACCGTCCGCAGTCCCCGGCTGGCCGCGTCCAGCGCGATGCCGGCGCCGGTGATCCCCCCGCCGACGACCAGCACGTCGATCTCCGGATCGTCCGCGAGCCACGCGAGGTCACGGGCACGGCGGGCGGCGTTCAGGGCGGTCGGGTGGGCGAAGCGACCCACGATACGCGTCACGGCTCGTCCCCACGCGGAACCAGGTAACCCGTGAGCGCAGCGGCCAGCTCTTCGCGCCACTGCGCCGGGGAGACCCATTCCGCGATCAGCGAAGCCGACTGGACGGCGGACTGGGCGATCAGGAGCACGAACGCCGCGAGTCGATCGGGGTCGCCCGCACGCACGAACCCGTCCGCCTGGCCCGTGCCGATGCGCCGCGCGAGCTCGCGCTGGATCCCGCGCTGACTCGTGCCGAGACGCTCGAACACGTACCGGGCGAACAGCTCGGGATCGGTCGCGCGCAGGCGCTGCACGAGCGGAAGATCGCGGATCCGCTCCGCGGTGCGCACCATGTCGTCCACCAGGTCGGGCAGCGACGCGGCGGTTTCCTCGCGCGGTACCACCGCGAACAGCTCGCGGGTGACGAGCTCGGCCAGGAGACTCTGCACGTCCGGCCAGTACCGGTACAGGGTCTGCCGCGACACCGCGGCGCGACGCGCGATGTCGGATGCCGTCGTGCGCCGGACCCCGTGCGCGAGGAGTTCCGCAAGGGCGGCATCCAGCAGCACCGTTCGGGTGTCCGTCGCCGATTGCGCCATGTGACAACCATACATAATGTGTCATACTGTCGCGATGGATGCGAAGACGCCCCGCGCTCCGACCTCACCCGCGGCCGAACCGATCGCCGTTCCCACTCCGCGTCCGCGCTCCGCGTGGGACGCGTGGGGGGGCACGACGGCGGCCCTGCCGCCGGGCGCGAAGACATTGCTCGCGACGGTCCTCCGCGGCAAGCCGCACCCGATCCCCCGGCGCCCGGCGCCCCGGCTGACCCCCTCCCGCATCGACGAGGATCGCCTGCGCGCGCTGATCGCGATCGTCGGCGAGGAGTACGCGACGCGCGACGACGCCGCCCGCGCCCTCCACCTCGGCGGCAAGAGCACACCGGATCTCCTCGCCCGTCGCCTCGACGACCCCCAGAACGCCCCGGACGCCGTGCTCTCGCCCGCTTCCCACGCCGAGGTGCTCTCCGTGCTCGCCGCATGCGACGCGCACGGCATCGCCGTGGTGCCGTTCGGCGGCGGGACGAGCGTCGTGGGCGGCGTCCAACCCGATTCCGGCGCGCACGACGTCGTCATCGCGCTCGACCTCATCCGCACCGCGGGGCTGCTGTCGCTCGATCGGACCTCGTTCCTGGCGACACTCGGAGCGGGAACGACCGGACCGCAGGCGGAAGAGCTGCTGAACGCCCGCGGCTTCACCCTCGGGCACTTCCCGCAGAGCTTCGAGTACGCCTCGATCGGCGGGTACGCCGCGACCCGCTCGAGCGGGCAGGCCTCCCGTGGATACGGTCGGTTCGACGAGCTCGTCCACGCACTGCGCGTCGCGACACCGGTCGGCGAGCTCGCACTGGGCCGCGCGCCCTCCAGCGCCGCGGGTCCTGATCTGCGCGAGCTCTTCCTCGGCTCCGAAGGTGCTTTCGGCGTCCTGACCGAAGTCACCGTGCGCATCCGCCCGGTGCCGGCCGCCACGACCTACGGAGCGTGGACCTTTCCCGACTTCGCGACCGGAGCCTCGGCGCTGCGCGAGCTCACCCAATCTGGCATCCGCCCCACCGTCCTCCGGCTGAGCGACGAGTCCGAGACGCGCGTGAACGCGCTCATGGGCGGTCATCTGCTGCGCGCCCGCGGGGCGCTGGCCGTCGCGACGTTCGAGGGCCGCGATGCCGACGAAGCCGAGCAGACCCGCCGAAGCACCGATGAGCTGTTGCGTCGCCACGGTGCGATCGCCCGGGGCGAAGATCCCGCCCGGTCGTGGGAGCGCGGCCGCTTCGCCTCACCCGCACTGCGCGACACCCTGCTGGACGTCGGTGTCCTGGCCGAGACGCTCGAGACGGCGACGACATGGGCGAATCTCCCCGTTCTCAAGGCGGCCGTCACGGCGGCGCTCACGGAGACCCTCGCCGGCGACGGCACCAAGCCGATCGTGATGTGCCACATCTCGCACGTGTATCCCGCGGGCGCGTCGCTGTACTTCACCGTGGTCGCGGCGCTCACCGCCGACCCGGTCGGGCAGTGGATACGGGCGAAGGATGCCGCGTCCCGGGCGATCGGGACTGCGGGCGGCACGATCACCCACCATCACGCCGTGGGACGCGATCACCGCGCCCATCTGCCGGCGGAGATCGGCGATCTCGGCGTCGCGGTCCTCCGGTCGGTCAAGGCGACGCTGGATCCGCGCGGCATCATGAATCCGGGGGCGCTCGTCCCGTGAGGATCGCCCTCGTCGTGAACCCGGCCGCCCGCTCCGGAGCGCACACGCACGCGGCGGCGCGGGCGATCTCGCGATTGCGCGAGCTCGGCCACACCGTCACGGAGATCAGCGGCGGAAGCGCCGCGGAATCATCCGCCCTGATCCGGACCGCCGTCCGGCTCGGCACGGATGCGCTCGTCGTCGCGGGCGGGGACGGGACCGTCGCCCTCGCCCTGCCCCATCTGATCGGGACGGACATCCCCCTCGGAATCATTCCGGCGGGGACCGGGAACGACTTCGCGGCGCACCTCGGCATCCCCGAGCTCGACCCCGTGAGGGCCGCCGACGTGATCTCCGCCGGGCGGACGACGCGGATGGACGTCGCGCGCGTCGAACGGGCCGGCGGCGAGGATCGGTTCTACGCGACCGTCCTCGCGAGCGGATTCGATTCGCGCGTGAACGACCGCGCCAACCGCATGCGCTGGCCGCGCGGCGACATGCGCTACAACATCGCCATCCTGATCGAGTTCCTCTTCCTCGCCCCCACGCCCTATGCGATCGAGGTGGACGGCCGGAGGATCGAGGGCCCGTTCGTGATGGCGAGCGTCGGGAACACCCGCTCGTACGGGGGCCGCATCCCGATCTGTCCCGACGCGGACGCCGGCGACGGACTGCTCGATGTGACGGTCGTCCGCCCGGCGGGACGCCTGCGGCTCCTCCGACTGCTCCCGACCGTCTACCGCGGAACCCACGTGCAGCGTCCCGAGGTCGAGACCTACCGAGGGCGTCGCATCCGGCTGGACGCCCCCGGAATCACCGCGTACGCGGACGGCGACCCGATCGGAGCACTGCCGGTGACCGTGGCGGCCGTCCCGGGTGCGCTGAGGGTCTTCGTGCCGGGCGAGTGATGCCGGATCAGTGCGTGGCCTGAACGGCCCGCAGCCGCGCGAGGACCTGATCGCGCAGCTCTTCCGGCGCGGACTCCTTGCACGCACGCGCCACGACCTCGGTAAGCGTTCGCGCGACCAGCGCCTCGTCCTGACAGCCGGGGCAGTTCTCCAAGTGCTCGGCGATGTCCTTCGCCGAGGTCTTGCAGACCTCGTGCCGCAGGTACTCCTCGAGCTCGCGCTGCGCCTTCTCACATCCGCAATCGGTCATTTCCCACTCCCTGTGGCGGCCGCGCTGATCCCGCGCTCGGCCGCATAATCCGCCAGCAGCTCACGAAGCATGCGCCTGCCACGATGCAGGCGGCTCATGACCGTGCCGATCGGTGTCTTCATGATGTCGGCGATCTCCTGGTAGGCGAACCCCTCGACGTCCGCGAGGTACACCGCCAGCCGGAAATCCTCCGGGATCGCCTGGAGGGCGTCCTTGACCACGGACGCCGGCATGTGGTCGATCGCCTCCGCCTCCGCGGACCGGCTGCTGGAGGCCGTCGTCGACTCGGCCCCGCCGAGCTGCCAGTCCTCGAGCTCGTCGATCGTGCCCTGATAGGGCTCGCGCTGCTTCTTGCGATAGATGTTGATGTAGGTGTTGGTCAGGATCCGGTACAGCCACGCCTTGAGGTTCGTCCCCTGTGTGAACGTCGCCCAGGACGCGAACGCCTTCACGAACGTCTCCTGCACCAGATCGGCGGCGTCCGCGGGATTTCGCGTCATGCGCATCGCCGCCGCGTACAGCTGATCCATGAAAGGAAGCGCCTGCACCTCGAACTCGGTGCGGGCCGCGCCCTTGGCTTCTGCCTCGTCGTTCATCGCGTGCCAGTCTACGGCGGCGGCATCCCACCCGACATCGAGCAGATCGACGCTGCTGAGGTCGGGTCGATCGAGGGTCGCGATCATCACACTCCCGTTTCTCCGGCGGCGCTTCTGACGGCGGTCAGCAGCGGTTCAGTAGGGTAGAACCCGATGACAGGCGACCGGTATTCCCATGACCGTGCACCGGCCGCGCCCGATCACTGGCGCGCGCCGAGGGCGACCGGTCCCCTGCGGGCGAGCATCACGGTGCCCGGCTCGAAATCGCTGACCAATCGCGAGCTGATCCTGGCCGCCCTGGCCGACGGACCCAGTCGCCTGACCGCGCCCCTGCACTCCGACGACTCCGTCCGCATGATCGAGGCGCTGCGCGCCCTGGGCGTGGGCGTCGACCCCGAACCCGGCATCGGCCGCTTCGGCGACGACCTGGTCGTCTCGCCGATCTGGCCGCTGCGGGGGTCGAGCGTCGTCGACTGCGGGCAGGCCGGCACCGTGATGCGCTTCATCGCCGGTCTGGCCGGCTTCGCGCAGGGCGAGGTCACCCTCACCGCCCACGAGAGCGCGCTGCACCGTCCGATGGGCACGATGATCAAGGCTCTCCGCGACGTCGGCGTCGACATCGACGACGGCGGGCACTGGTCGCTGCCGTTCGTCGTCCGAGGTCACGGGCACGTGCGCGGTGGCGAAGTGGTGGTGGATGCGAGTGCGTCCAGCCAGTTCGTGTCGGGACTGCTCCTCGCCGCACCTCGATTCGACGTCGGACTGCACCTCATCCATCGCGGGGAGCGCCTGCCGAGCGTTCCGCACATCGACATGACGATCGAGTCGCTCGCCCACCGGGGTGTCCACGTCGAGCGCCCCGCTGCCGGGGAGTGGGTCGTGCCCGCCGGGCCGGTGCGCGCGAAGGACGTCGCGATCGAGCCCGATCTCTCCAACGCGGCCCCGTTCCTGGCCGCGGCCATGATCGCCGGGGGAAGCGTCGGCGTCACGGGCTGGCCCGCGCATTCGACGCAGCCGGGTCACCAGCTCAGCGAGATCCTCACCCTGATGGGCGCGCGAGCGGTGCGTCGCGGCGGTGCCCTCACGGTGACCGGCGGACCGGCGATCGCCGGAGTCGATCTCGACCTCTCCGCCGTCGGCGAGCTCACCCCCACCCTCGTCGCCCTCGCCGCGTTCGCTGACTCCGAGAGCACGTTCTACGGCATCGGACACATCCGCGGGCATGAGACCGACCGCATCGCGGCGCTCGTGGGCAACCTCCGCGCGCTCGGCGGTGAGGCGCACGAGCTGGAAGACGGCATCCGCATCGTCCCCCGTCCCCTGCACGGCGGGATCTGGCCGGCGCACCACGATCACCGTCTGGCGACGACCGGCGCGTTGATCGGCCTCGTCGTGGACGGCGTCGAGGTCGACGACATCGGCACCACCGCGAAGACGATGCCCGAATTCCCTGAGCTGTGGGCGGAGATGCTCGCCGGATCCGACGACGCAGCCCACGCCGAACCCGAACACGACCTTGCGTCCTGAGGCGATCGGCGCACGGTGAGCTGGCTCGACGACGACGACGACGACGAGGAGTTCGACGAGACCACCCTGCGGTCCCGGCCCAACCCGAAGGCGAACCGCCCGCGCACGAAGCGTCGTCCTGCTCACGCGGACGCCGAGGTCGCACGGGTGCTGGGGGTGGACCGCGGCCGGTACACCGTGCTCGCGGACGAGGACGGCCCGCACGAGCGGCGCGTGCTGGCGACGCGGGCGCGCGAGCTGCGACGGATGCCGATCGTGACGGGCGACCGGGCCCGCATCGTCGGCGACCGCAGCGGCGACGAGGGGACGCTCGCCCGCATCGTCGGTATCGAGGAACGCACGTCGCTGCTCCGGCGATCGGCGGATGACACCGATCAGGTGGAGCGGGTGATCGTCGCGAACGCGGATCAGATGCTCATCGTGGTCGCCGCGGCCGACCCTGAACCGCGTGCACGTCTCGTCGATCGCTATCTCGTGGCCGCGCTCGACGCGGGCATCCGACCCCTGCTCGTGGTGACCAAGACCGACCTCGCAGATCCGGCGGTGTTCCTCGAGCACTTCGACGGGCTGGATCTCGAGGTGTTCACGAGCAGGCAGGACGAGATGCCGCTCGAGCGCATCGGCGCTCGACTCAGCGGGCACGCCACGGTCTTCGTCGGCCACTCCGGCGTGGGCAAGTCGACGCTCGTGAATGCACTCGTCCCGAGCGCCATGCGGGCCACCGGGCACGTCAACGAGGTGACCGGTCGCGGGCGCCACACCTCTTCCTCGACGGTCTCGCTGCGCTACCGCGGCGCCGCCGGCAGCGGCTGGGTGATCGACACCCCCGGCGTGCGCTCGTTCGGACTCGGCCACGTGGATCCGGCCCACATCCTCGGCGCCTTCACCGAACTGGCGCTGATCGCCGAGGACTGCCCCCGCGGGTGCACGCATCTGCCGGACGCGCCCGACTGCGCGATCATGGAGGCCGCCGCCGACGGGCGTCTCGGCCCGAACGGTGCAGCGCGCCTGGACTCGCTTCAGCGACTGCTGCTCACCTTCGCCGGATCGTCCTGAGCGGCATCCGGATTTCGTATCCTGGGGGAATGAGCGCCCACGTCCTGGAACCCGGTACCCCCGCCCCCGATTTCACCCTCCTCGATCAGGATGAGAAGCCCGTCAGCCTGAGCGGGCTGCGCGGTCACGGTGTCGTCCTGTTCTTCTATCCCGAAGCGATGACGCCCGGATGCACGACCGAGGCGTGCGACTTCCGCGACAGCCTCGCGCCTCTGCAGGCCGCCGGGTACACGGTGCTCGGCATCTCACCCGATCAGCCCGAGAAGCTCCGTCGCTTCCGTGAGCGCGACGGACTCACGTACGACCTCCTGAGCGACCCCGACCGCACCGCGCTCGAGGCGTACGGCGCGTGGGGTGAGAAGAAGAACTACGGCAAGACGTACCAGGGCGTGATCCGCTCGACGTTCGTCATCGACGCCGACGGCGTGATCCAGCAGGCGCTCTACAACGTGAAGGCGACGGGGCACGTCGCGCGAGTGCGGTCCCTCATCGGGGTGTAGCCCTCATTCGGATGCCGCGCCGCCGCGTCCCGCCGCGCGCACGGCGATCACGAGCACGACGAGAGTCACGATCGCCGGCACCGCGAGGCCGAGCCCGGCGGCGGCATCCGCGTACGCCCCCGTCACCGCCCCGAGCGCCACGGCGAGGATGAGCAGCTGCACGACGATGCCGCCGGAGCGTCCCCAGGACTGCCCGCGCCACGTCGCGACGGCGAACGCCAGCACGGCCACCGCCCCGACGGCGGTGAGCACCACCAGGGCGATCGCGCTCTCGAGCGACTCGGTGTCGCCCGCCGCGAGCGCCGCCACCTGCCAGAGGACGAGCGCGATGATCGCGGCTGCTTCCAGGGCGAGCAGCACGGCGGCGATGCGTGCCGACGGATGGGTGGGCATGGGTTCGTGCTCCTGTTCCGATGGGCGGCACTCAGCATCTGCGCACCCGGCCCGATCACGGGAACCCTTGATTCACGTCGGGCGCTGTGGG